>NZ_JACHCX010000023.1:50037-124274 GCF_014207295.1 Streptomyces sp. AK010 | reverse complement strand
CGGGCGATGTTCTTCACTCATCGGGGCATCCTCGACGAAATGGGACACTCGCATAAGGCATGTACGGGCCTTGACCTGCATAAACGCCCTCTGAGCGGGGAGTTGGAGCGGTTATGCCCTGCTGTGCCCCGAAGAAGGGGCGGGACCGATTCCGGCCCGCATGGAGGACGCGTCCGAGGGCACGGCACCCGTTTTCAGCCGCGCCGGGGCACTCGGACTTCATGACGACCGATGCGTACCGGGTGGCGGCGAGTGTGCTCTTCACGGTCGCCCTCGTCGCCTGCCTCGTGCTGCGCGTGCTCCGGTGGCGTCGCGCCCGGAGCGGGCGGCCATGGGCGGGGAGGGACCCGGTCTGCGACCGGGGGGTGATGCGGGGCGACCGGGAGGGGTGATGCCCGCCGCTACCTCTTCGCCCCCTGGGGCATCTGCCGCAGGGGGCGAGGACCAGGCCTTCCGTCTCACACCTGGACGATCGGCTCCCGTGTGAAGAGCGCCCCCAGTTCCGGCGCGTTCACCCGCCGGTCCGCCAGGCGCAGGCCCTCCCAGACCGTGACCTGGTTGGCGGTGAGGATCGGCTTGCCGAGCTCCTTCTCCAGGGCCGGGATGTGGGCCGCCGTGTGCAGCGCCGTGTCGGGCAGGAGGAGGGCCTCGGCGTCGGGGTGGTCGGAGTTCCGGGCCAGGGCGAGGAGTTCGGCCTCACCCCAGGTGCCGACCTCGGCGGCCGTGATGATGCCGGAGCTGTTGACCGACACGACCTCCACGCCGGCCGCGCGCAGGAACTCGGCGAAGAGCTGCGCCACGTCCTCCGGGTACGTCGCCCCGATCGCGACCCTGCGCGCACCCAGCTCCCGCACCGCGTGCGCGAACGCGAACGACGTGGACGAGGCCGGCAGCCCGGCGGTCTGGGCCAGGGCGCGGACCTGCTCCTGCGCGCCGTCCCAGCCGTAGACGAAGCTGCCGCTCGTACAGGCCCACACCACGGCGTCCGCACCGGCGTGCCGCAGTTCCTGGACGCCCGCCGCGAGCCGGCCGGCGGAGCCCATCTCGAGCAGCGCGTCCACCCGGTGCGCGTCCTCACCGATGTCGGTGTGCACCAGGTCCACCCGGATGTCGCTGCCCAGCAACTGCTCGATGCGCGGGTAGTCGTCCTCGGCGGAGTGGCCCGGGTAGAGAAATCCCAGTGCTGTCATGTCCAGCCTTCCTGCTGCTGCTCTTCTTCCGGCACTACAGGGCCGGGGTCGGCCCCCGGTGCTACGAGACCGGAGCGCGCATCCGGATTGATCAGCGCTTGATACGGTCCCACCGCACGGGTACCCAGTCGGCGCAGTGCCGCCCACATCGTCACTTGGTTGGCCGAGATCACCGGGATGCGCAGCTCCGCCTCCAGCTGGGGGATCACGTCGTAGGTGGGCAGGTTGGTGCAGCTGATGAACAGCGCGTCGGCGTCGCCGCGGACGGCCTGCCGCGCCATGTCCACCACCTCCCGGTAGGGGACCTTCCAGATGTGCCGGGTCAGCCCCATGAAGGCACAGCCGGAGATCGTGACGCCGGCCTGGGCGACGTAGGCCTCCAGCGACTGCGTCACCGAGACCGTGTACGGCGTCACCAGCGCCACCCGGCGCACGTCCAGCTCCACCAGCGCCTCCAGCAGCGCGCCGGAGGTGGTGATGGCCGGCATGGCGCCGGCCCGGCTCATCGCCTCGCACATCGCCCGCTCGCCCATCATGCCGCCGACGAAGCTGCCCGACGTGCAGGCGTAGGCCACGACCTCGGGGGCGATCGCGTTGAGCGTGCGGACCGCCTCGCCCAGCGTCTCGTGCTCGCTGACCAGACGGGCCAGGTCGAGACTCACCTCGACCGGCACGAACGGTGTGCGGGTCATATGGAGCGAGACCTCGTCCGGCACCCAGCGCCACAGCTCGCGGTCGAGTGCGAAGTCGAAGGGGGCGACGACGCCGACCCCGCGCTGCGGGCTGGGCCCGCCGAGAAATGAGACGTCCATGGCAGGGCACCGGCCTCACACTGGGCAACGAGTGTGCAACGGATCGTGGGAACGCCCGTGTTGACGACGGTAGGTTCGGGTGCGAGCGTGGTCAATCCGCCCGGATCACTCCTTGGTCAACACCGGGTTAACTTGTCGTCACCGACCGGCGCCCCGCCGCCGGCCGGCCCCGCCGAACGGCTGGAGAATCGGCTGCTCATGCCCACCCCCACCCTGCTCGTCCTGGACGCCGAACCCCTCCCCCGCCTCGGCCGCCTCACCGGCCGCGCCCGCATCGAACACACGGACGCGGCGGGGCTCGCCGAGCGCCTCCCGAGCGCGGATGCACTCCTGGTGTGGGACTTCACCTCGCGCGCCGTGCGGGACGCGTGGCCCGGTGAGGGTCCGCGGCCACGCTGGGTGCACACGGCGAGCGCCGGCGTGGACCATCTGATGTGTCCGGAACTCGCCGCTTCCGACACGGTGGTGACGAACGCGCGCGGCATCTTCGACCAGCCGATCGCCGAGTACGTCGCCGCGCTCGTGCTGGCGATGGCCAAGGACCTGCCGAGGACGCTGGAGTTGCAGCGGGAGCGGACCTGGCGGCACCGCGAGTCGCTCAAGATCGCCGGGAGCCGGGCCGTGGTGGTCGGCTCGGGGCCGATCGGCCGGGCGATCGCGCACACGCTGGGGGCGCTGGACATCACGCCCGCGCTGGTGGGCCGCACGGCGCGCTCCGGCGTGCACGGCCCGGAGGACCTGGACCGGCTGCTGGCCCGCGCCGACTGGGTGATCGCGGCGGCACCGCTCACGGACGAGACGCACGGGATGTTCGACGCCCGCCGTTTCGGCCTGATGCAGCCGTCCGCCCGGTTCGTCAACATCGGGCGCGGCCAGCTCGTCGTCGAGGACGCGCTCTCCGAGGCCCTGGCCAAGCGCTGGATCGCGGGCGCCGCCCTGGACGTCTTCGAGGCCGAACCGCTGCCCGCCGAGAGCCCGTTGTGGCAGGCCCCGGGCCTGATCGTGTCCCCGCACATGAGCGGCGACATCGTCGGCTGGCGGGACGAGCTCGGCGCCCAGTTCGTGGACCTGTACGAACTCTGGTCGAGCGGGGAGCCGTTGAAGAACGTGGTCGACAAGCAGCGTGGGTACGTACCTGGTCACTGACGTTCCTTGGAGGATGGATGACCGAGCTCACCGAGCTGACCGCCGCACGGCTCCTCGACGGGTACCGCAAGGGCGAGTGGGGGCCCGTGGAGGCGACACGGGCGGCGCTGGAGCAGGCCGAGGCGATCCAGCCGGAGGTGAACGCCTTCGTGCGGCTGACCGGCGAAGAGGCTCTGGAGCAGGCCCGGGAGTCCGAGGAGCGATGGCGGCGCGGTGAGCCACGGGGCCTGCTCGACGGGGTGCCGGTCACCGTCAAGGACATCCTGCTGCAGCGCGGGGCGCCGACCCTGCGCGGGTCGAGGGCCGTGGATCCGGAGGGTCGGTGGGACGAGGACGCGCCGTCCGTGGCCCGGCTGCGTGAGCACGGCGCGGTGTTCATCGGCAAGACGACGACCCCCGAGTTCGGCTGGAAGGGCGTGACGGACTCGCCGCTCAGCGGGATCACGCGCAACCCGTGCGACCCCTCGCGCACCGCGGGCGGGTCGAGCGGCGGCAGCGCGGCGGCCGTTGCGCTCGGCGCGGGGCCGCTGTCGCTGGGCACGGACGGGGGCGGCAGCGTCCGCATCCCGGCGTCGTTCTGCGGGATCTTCGCGCTGAAGCCGACGTACGGGCGCGTGCCGCTCTACCCGGCGAGCGCGTTCGGCACGCTGGCGCACGTCGGGCCGATGACCCGGGACGCGGCCGACGCGGCGCTGCTGATGGACGTGATCGGGCATCCGGACTCGCGCGACTGGTCGGCGCTGTCCGCCCCGGCCGGTCCGTACACGGACGGTCTGGCGGGCGGGGTGCGCGGGCTGCGGGTGGCGTACTCGCCGTCGCTGGGCGGGCAGGTGGCGGTGCAGCCGGCCGTCGCGAGGGCGGTGCGGCAGGCGGTGGAGCGGCTGGCGGAGCTCGGCGCGTACGTCACGGAGGCCGATCCGGACCTCACCGACCCGGTGGAGGCCTTCCACACCCTGTGGTTCAGCGGGGCGGCCCGGGTGACGCAGCACCTGGGCCCGCACCAGCGGGAGTTGCTGGATCCGGGTCTGCGGGAGATCTGCGCGCGAGGCGCCCGCTACTCGGCGTTGGAGTATCTGGCCGCGGTGGACGTGCGGATGGACCTGGGACGCCGGATGGGCCGTTTCCACGACACCTACGACCTGCTCGTCACGCCGACCATGCCGCTCACGGCGTTCGAGGCGGGCGCCGAGGTGCCGAAGGGATCCGGCCATCGGCGGTGGACGGGCTGGACCCCGTTCACCTACCCGTTCAACATGACGCAGCAGCCCGCGGCGAGCGTGCCGGTCGGTGCCGACGCGGACGGTCTGCCGATCGGATTGCAGCTCGTGGCCGCCCGGCACCGGGACGATCTGGTGCTGCGGGCGGCCCACGCGCTGTACGAGGCCGGGGTGGCTTCCGCCGGCCGGCCTAGGCCCTCCGGAAGCTGAGCGACTCCCCCGCCGCTCCCGACCTCCACAGGTCGTTGCACGCCTCGGCCATGGTCTCCAGGCCGTCGACGACCTGGCCCCAGACGATGCCGGGGACCCAGCCGACATCGCCGTTCAGCAGCAGGTTGTTGCGTTCGTAGAACAGGGCCAGGTCGACGAGCGTGGTGCCGGCGCGGACCTCGCGGTCGTAGCCGTAGGACTTGGTCCCCAACTCCGCCCCGGCGAAGGTGAAATAGCACAGGTCGCCGGGAATGGGGGTGATGGTCGGGTTTTCCAGGGGTGGTTCGGATTGGGCGAAGGGAGGGAAAAGGGCGTAGATCTCGTTGCGTGCGTACTTCGCGTGGTAGACGTCGCCGGCCAGCGGAAGGGAATCCCAGACGGCCGCGCAGGTGATGGGCGCGCGGTCGTCCAGCAACCTGGCCGTGCAGGTCACGTCGCGCTTGACCAGCGAGACTTCGATGTAGCGATCAGCCATGCCCTCCATGGGAGTGCCCACCGCCGCTCGGGTCAAGAGCGCACGGGGTAAGTGCGGGGCTTGAAAAGACCGGAATAACTCGGATGCGGTCGGGTAGCCGCGCGCCCATGGCTCCACCACAGAGAAGCCCGCACAGAAGCACACCGCGAAGTCCCGAACCCCTATCCGGGCCCGTCTCCGGGCCCACCCGCCGGTCGCTGCTCGCGGGGGTCGCGGCGCTCGGCGCGCTGGGCGCCGCCGGATGCAGCAGGGTCGCCACCGCGTCGGACGTCAAGGGCGGTGATCTGCTCGACCGGCTCCGGGCGGCGGGCGTCGTCCGCCTCGGCATCGCCGGCGAGATCCCGTTCGGCTTCATCGACAAGAACGGCGAGCTGACCGGCGAGGCCCCGGAACTGGCCAAGGTGATCTTCAAGCGACTCGGCGTCGACCGGGTGCAGCCCGTGCCGACCGAGTTCGGCTCGCTCATCCCGGGCCTGAACTCCCAGCAGTTCGACGTCGTGGCCGCCGGGATGTACGTCAACCCCGAGCGCTGCGAGCAGGTCATCTTCGCCGACCCCGACTACCAGATGCTCGACTCGTTCATCGTGCGCAAGGGCAACCCGAAGGGGCTGCACAGCTACAAGGACGTCGTCGAGAAAAAGGCGAAGTTCGCCACCGGGACCGGCTACGCCGAGATCCAGTACGCCGTCGAGGCGGGGTACAAGGAGAGCGAGATCCTGATCGTCCCGGATCAGGTCGCGGGCCTGAACGCGGTCGAGGCGGGGCGCGTGGACGTGTTCGCCGGTACGGCGCTGACCACCCGTGAGGTGGTGAAGAAGTCCGCCAAGGCGGAGGCGACCAAGCCCTTCACACCGATCGTGGGCGGCAAACCGCACGTCGACGGAGGCGCCTTCGCGTTCCGGCCGACCGAGACCAACCTGCGGGACGCCTTCAACGTGGAGCTGCGCAAGCTCAAGAAGAGCGGCGAACTCCTCCGCATCCTGCGGCCTTTCGGTTTCACCAAGGCCGAGATGACGGATCTGACCGCGAAGGAGCTCTGCGGCGGATGACCTCGGGACTCTGGGAACTCGTACTCAAGGGCGTCTGGGTCACCATCCAGCTGCTCGTCTGCAGCGCCCTGCTGGGCGCGGTGGTGTCGTTCGTCGTCGGCGTGGCGCGTACCCACCGGCTGTGGAGCGTCCGCTTCCTCGCGGGCGTCTACACCGAGGTGTTCCGCGGCACTTCGGCGCTGGTGATGATCTTCTGGGTGTACTTCGTGCTGCCCGTGGCCTTCGGCTGGCAGCTGGTGCCGCTGTGGGCGGGCACCCTGGCGCTCGGTCTGACCTACGGGGCGTACGGCTCCGAGATCGTGCGCGGCGCGCTGAACGCGGTGGACCCGGCGCAGAAGGAGGGCGGGATCGCGCTCAGCTTCACGCCCTGGCAGCGGCTGCGGCTGATCCTGCTGCCGCAGGCGGTGCCGGAGATGATCCCGCCGTTCTCCAACCTGCTGGTCGAACTGCTCAAGGGCACCGCCCTGGTGTCCATCATGGGCATGGGTGACCTGGCGTTCAGCGGCAACCTGGTGCGCCTGGCGCTCCAGGAGAGCGCGGAGATCTACACGATCGTGCTGCTGATCTACTTCGTGATCGCCTTCGTCCTGACCCGCGGCATGCGCGGCCTGGAACGCAAGCTCAAGGCCGGCACCGGCAAGCCCGTCGGGGGCACGCCCGACCAGGAGCTGGACCGTCCGCAGACCACCGGTGTGGGAGGTGCTGTCGCATGAAGTGGGACTGGAGCGCAGTCAGCGGCTTCATGCCGCACCTCTGGGACGGTCTGCTGGTCACCGTGCAGATCCTGGCCCTCGGTTCGCTGATCTCTTTCGCGCTGGGCCTGGTGTGGGCGCTGCTGATGCGGGTGCCCTCGCGCTGGGTCACCTGGCCGGTCGGCGTGGTCACGGAACTCGTCCGCAACACCCCGCTGCTGGTGCAGCTGTTCTTCCTCTTCTACGTGCTGCCCGAGTGGGGCCTGACCTTCTCGGCGCTGACCACCGGCGTCTTCGCGATCGGGCTGCACTACTCGACGTACACGATGCAGGTCTACCGGGCCGGTATCGAGGCCGTGCCGGTCGGCCAGTGGGAGGCGGCGACGGCACTGAACCTGCCGCTGCACCGGACGTGGTCCGCGGTGATCCTGCCGCAGGCCGTGCGCCGGGTCGTCCCCGCGCTCGGAAACTACGTCATCTCCATGCTCAAGGACACGCCGATGGTCATGGCGATCACGGTGCTGGAGATGCTCGGCCAGGCGCGCCTGTACTCGCAGGAGCACTTCCAGTTCACCGAGCCGCTGACGGTGATCGGCGTGGCCTTCATCGTCATGTCCTATCTGGCCTCCCTTGCCCTGCGAGCCCTGGAGCGACGCCTTGCCCACTGACACTCTCCCCAATCCCGGGACCAACCCCGAGAAGAACCCCGGCCGGAGCACCGGCGAGCTGATCCGGCTGGAGCAGGTCACCAAGCGGTTCGGGAGCAACACGGTCCTGGACCACCTGGACTTCTCGGTCGACGCCGGCAAGCACGTCACCCTGATCGGGCCGTCCGGATCGGGCAAGACGACGATCCTGCGGCTGCTGATGACCCTGCTCAAGCCCGACGAGGGCACGATCACGGTCGACGGGCAGCAGCTGTTCCCGGCCTCCGACAAGCAGGTCCGCGAGGTCCGCAAGAAGATCGGGATGGTCTTCCAGCAGTTCAACCTGTTCCCGAACATGACGGTGCTGCGGAACATCACCGAGGCGCCGGTCACGGTCCTCGGCCTGTCGAAGGACGAGGCGGTGGAGCGGGCCAGGGGCCTGCTGGACATGGTGGGCCTGGCCGACAAGTGCGACGCGCACCCGGCCCAGCTCTCCGGCGGTCAGCAGCAGCGGGTGGCGATCGCCCGGGCCCTGGCGATGCGCCCGCAGGTGCTGCTCCTGGACGAGGTGACCTCCGCGCTCGACCCCGAGCTGGTCGCAGGCGTCCTCGACGTCCTCAGGGACATCGCCCGCTCCACGGACATCACGATGCTCTGCGTGACCCACGAGATGAATTTCGCCCGGGACATCTCCGACCAGGTACTGATGTTCGATTCGGGCCGGATCATCGAGTCGGGATCGCCGGAGAAGATCTTCGGCGACCCGGAGCTGGACCGGACACGGGAGTTCCTCAGCGCAGTGCTGTGACTACGGCCCGTGACCAGGCGCAACGCCCGACCCCTCACGCGAGGGGGGACTGGGGCATGCTTCTGGCATATGCCAGAGTGCCATTGCCCCAGTCCGGGGCCCCGGGAATCTTGTCAACCCCCGCTCCCCGCAAGCCCTTTGCCGGTTAACCTGGAAGAGGTTCACTGACCGGATTACGGCCCTACAGCAAGCGCAGGGGGAGACCACCGTGGCGCTGAAGCACGAGCCGACCACCCCGTACCACTCGGCCCAGGAAGCCCTGCGCGTCCTGGAGACGGTGGCGCGCGGTTCCAGCGGTGTCACCGACGCCGAGATAACCCGGCACACCGGCATCACACCGGAGCGACTGACCGCGCTCCTGCGCATGCTGCGCCGCGAGGGCTACGTGGAGCAGATCGCCGACGGCGCGTACGTCACGGGCGAGACCCTGGCCCGCCTCGGCTCCGCCCAGCACCGTGAGCAGGCCCTGCGCGACAAGCTCCAGCGCACCCTCGACCGGCTGCGCGACTCGGTCGGCGCCGCCGTCTACATGAGCCGCTACGTCGACGGCGAGATCAGCATCACCCAGTACGCCGACAGCCCGGACGCGCCCAGGGTCAACGAGTGGGTCGACTTCCGCTCCTCGGCCCACGCCACGGCCATCGGCAAGAGCCTGCTCACCCAGCTCGACCACGCCGGGCGCCGCGACCACCTCGCCCGGCACAAGATGGCCCGCCTCACCTCGCGCACCATCACCAGCGACCGGCTCCTGCTCTCCCGCCTGGAGGCCCAGCCGCCCACCGTGCCCGTCCTGGACCTCCAGGAGTACGCCGTCGGCACGGTCTGCGCGGCCGTCCCGATCACGGCCGGCTCCTCCGTGGGCTGCCTCGCCCTGTCCCTCCCGCTCGAGCACGCCCATCGCCTGCGCCAGGCCGCGGACGCCCTCAACCGCCACGCGGCGCCGGTGCTGCTCTCCATGGCGATCTAGGGCCTTCCGCCGGATCTCCGCGGCGTCGCCCCGGCCCTCGCCCGGGTGGTCCGGAGCACCCCTCGACATTGGGTAGTATTTTCTCCGTCGCCCGCCGCGGAACACGGTTCCGATGGCCGGCGAGAGTCATGCGCCGCTAGCTCAGTTGGTTAGAGCAGCTGACTCTTAATCAGCGGGTCCGGGGTTCGAGTCCCTGGCGGCGCACGGATGAGGGGCCTCTCGTGGGAGCGAGAGGCCCCTCAGCGTTTTCGAGATCGCCGTCGGTCAGCCTGCGGTACGTGCACTCCCCCGGCCTCCGCCACCACACCGGGTCCGGGCAGCTCAGGCCCTCCCCGCGCAGCTCCGCCCGGCGGATCGTGCCGGTGGCGGTCACCGGCATCCGCTCCGCCACCCGCACGAACCGGGGCGCCGTCTTCGTCCCCAGGTCCGGCTGGGAGAGCGGGAACTACGCGAAGGACGGCGGGTCGAAGGTGCCGGCGAGCGTGGCCATGACCTGGTCGCCGGTGACCGGGGCCGGTACGGCGTACACGCACACCGCCTGCGCACCCTCGTGGCGGGCCGGGATGTTCTCGATCATCGCGGCCGCCAGGTTCTCCCCGTCCACGCGGAGGCGGTTGTCGTGGCCACGAGCTGGCGGCCGTCGGTGTGGTAGACCGTGACGTAGTCGCCCTCGACGGTCGTCGCGGGGCCGCCGTCCTCCGCGAAGCGGATGACCCGGCCGTCGTGTGCGATGAACTCGTAGACGTGGTGCAGGGTGGTGCGGACCGAGGTGTCGCCGTGGCCGCCGCCGACCGCGGTGAAGGTCCGCAGGCAGCGGCCCTCAGCCGTCAGGCCGCTGTTCCAGGCGCCCCGGATCTGCAGCCAGCGCCGCACGACACGGTGGGCCATGAAGAGGGCCAGGGCCATGATCAGGCCGGGCACGGCGTAGAAGATCACGTCCATCGCGCATCCCCCGAGGGCGATGCGCCGGACCCGAGCGGCCGGCGTGGGAGGAACCTGCCCACCCCGGCCGCACCGGTGACTCAAGAGAACCTCAGAGGTTCAGAAGGTCACGTCCGAGCAGGCGTAGAACGCGTTGGCCGTGTCGGCGATCGTCCATACGGCCACGATGACATGACGCCCGCTCAGCCCGGTCGGCAGCCTGCCGCTGTGGGAGAGCGTGGAGGGCGGGCGCTGCCCGTTGTACGGCACCGTGAAGAACGGCGTGAGGTTGAGGTCGGACCGGGCCAGGTTGTGGTTCTGGTTCCAGCCGGGCTTGGTGACGTAGTACTTGAAGTCGGTCGTGGCGTGCATGGCCGTGAACTGCCAGCGGAACGTGTAGTTCTGGCCGCCCGTCACCTTGGTGGCGGGCCAGGCGCCGCCGGACGGGGTGCGCGGTGCGCTGAGCTGGCTGAAGTGGCCGAGCCCGGCGTTGCATATCTGCCCGTCGGCCGGGCCGGAGCCCGGGAAGCCCTTCGGGCCCTCGACGCTCTGCGGCTCCCACTGGATCGAGCCGCAGTTGGTCACGGTGCCGTTCTGGCAGAGCTTCTGCCGGCTGATGGGGAGGTCGGTGTAGCCGTGGCCGCTGGCACCGCCGGAGGAGAGAACGAGGGCTCCGGTCGTGGCCAGTCCCACCGCGGCTGCGGACAACTTGGTCCTTGTACGCATGCTGCCGCTCCTGGAGAACGTGGGGGAAGTTCGGTGAGCCGTGCGTGTAGGTCTAGACCAAGTTCGAGACTATGGGCGGTTGTTGAACATGTCCATACCAATCACGGAGCTGTTTCGCCCCGGCCGGCGCAGAACGCCACCGTCAGGTCCTTCACCAGCGCCTTGCGCTCGTAGTCGTCGAGTTCCACCAGGCCCCGCACGGTCAGCCGGGTCACCGTGTCCTCCACCGAGTCCACGACCGAGGTGAGCACGCTCGCCCGGTGCTGGGCGTCCAGCGCGGCGATCCTGCGGCGGTGCATCGCGGCGGCGACCTCGGGGGCGTACTCCACGCGCACCGGCTGCACGGAGAACACCTCCAGGCCGACGGGGGCCGCGTCCGCCGCCACCAGTCGCGTCAGCGCCTCGCCCGCCGCGTCCCCGGCTCCCCTCGGCCCGCCCGGCATCTCCACCGGCACCCGGGCCAGCCCCGCCTCGACGCACTCGCGCAGATACGCCTCGTGGTCCTCGACGCCCAGTACGGCCCGGGCGGTGTCCCGCACCCGCCACACCACCAGGACGACCACCCGCAGCGCGACCCCGCTCCCGTCGGCCGCGGGCACGGGCACGCTGCGCCAGTGCCGCAGCCGCACGTCCACCCGGCGGCGCAGCAGCAGCGGATTCACCCACAGCAGGCCGGAGCGCCGGACGGTCCCCCGGTAACGGCCGAACAGGTCCAGCACCCAGGCCCGCCCGGTACGGCCCCGGGCGAGCCCCCCGAGCCCGAACAGCCCGAGCGCCCCGGCCCCGGCGTACGCCGCCCACTGCGCCAGCCCGAGTCCGGCCCCGGCGTACACGGGCAGCCGCAGTGCCTCCACCGCGAGCGGCGGCAGCACCCCGGCCCACCAGGAGGTCGCCAGGCACCCGGCGGCGCCACTGGCTCCGGCCAGTACGCCCACCGCGCCGGGCAGCACCCGCGCGGGCCGCTCCGCCAGGTCGGGATCGACCTGCGGCACCGGGCGCTTCGGGGCGACGCCGGCCGGGCGCCGCAGGCGCGGCTGCTCACCCGTGCCCTGCCGGCGTGCGACGACCGCCGGCCTCAGCGGCACCGGTGCCGGGTCGGGGTCGTCGCGGAACAGCAGGTGGACGGGGATCTCGGTGGTGGCCTCGTTCTGGATGAGCCGGGCGGGCCAAACCGGTCCGTCGGGCGGTCCGTCGGGCTCGGACGTGTGGGAAGTGGTCGTACTCATCGTGCCTCCAGCCTCCGCGCCAGATGCGTCACAACAGTGGTCGGTGAGGGCCCGCCCGGAAGGGCCGAGGGCGGGCCGAGGGGCCTACGAGAAGAGGCGCCGCCAGGTCTCCGGCCCCGGGTAGCCGTCCGCCGCGCCGCCCCGCCAGCCCTGGGTGCGCTGGAAGGCCTCGACGGCCCGCCGGTCCGCCTCGCTCCAGATCGGCCCCGGCCCGACCCGGTAGAACCTGCCGAACCCCTTCCGTACGAGCTGCTGGCCGAGCTGGGTGACGTAGGTGTTGTTCGCGCCGGGGCGGAACATCGCCCGCCCCGGATAGCCGGGGACGCCGTGGGAGGCGGGCGGCGGGCCGACCGCGCCGTCCTTGACGTCCTTGCCCTTGCCGGTGACCAGCAGCTCCCAGGTGTGCGGGCCGGGCAGCCCGTCGGCCTCCGCGCCCGTCCAGCCCTGCGCCGTCTGGAACGCCCGGGTCGCCCGCCGGTCGGCGTCGGTCCAGCGCGGCGACGGGCCCGACGCGTAGGAGCCGCCGGCCCCGCGCGCGACGAGCATGCGGCCGAGCTGCGTGACGTACTTGTTGTTCGCGCCCGGGCCGAAATACGCCGCTCCCGGGTACGGCGTGGCGACCGGGGCGCCCGGCTGGCCGCCGTCCTTGCCGGGGACCGTCTCCTCCGGGGTGACGCCCTTGTAGCGGTAGGGCACGTACCGGTCGGAGCTGTTCCAGTAGGCGTACGGGGTCGACTGCCGGCGGGTGTGCGGGCGGGTCTGCTCGTAGGCGGTGTAGGAGGTGTGCGAGGCGTCCGTCCAGCCGCCGAAAATGGTGACGTGCGAGCCTTGCTCGGGGTCGGACGCATTGTGGAACAGCAGAATGTCGCCCGGCTGGAGTTCCTCCTTGGAAATCTTCTTCCCGTACTGCGCGAGGCTGCCCGTCCATTCGTTTCCGGGCAGCTTCCAGGCCATCGAGACATAGCCGGAGCAGTCCTGCCGGTAACCGTCGGACCAATAGGCACTCATGCTGTAGGGCACCTTCGCGGCGACCCAGGTCCTGGCCCGGTTGATGATCTCCGTGCGGGTGATGGCGGTGGGCTTGGGGGCGACCGAGGGCGTGGCCGGACGGCCTCCGGGGCCGTACAGCGGGGCCGTGGCACCCTGGGGGGTGTCGGGCTCTTCACCTGCGGGGATGCCCGGTCGGTGGGGTGCGTGCGGGGCGGCGGCCGGGGCGGCGTGACCCGCGCCGAGCGCCGCCGAGGCGACGGCGGCCAGGGCGAGAGCCCGGTGCGCGGCCGGGTGGGCGCCGGCCCGGCCCGCCCAGGAATGCGGCAGGGCGCGGCGCCAGTGGACGCAGCCGGGGCAGTCGCAGTCGCTCGCGGGGTCGATTTCCTCGAATACCGGAGACTCCATGCGATTCCCCTCACACTTCCGGTGGAAAATGCGGCGCCCGTGCACCGGAGGGCGCGCGTCGTCAGTTTCGCAACTGTCTTCCGCACGCGCATGCTGACGGTCCGAACGATGTACACGGCCGCCCTGTGGGCCCCCTCCCCGCGCCCGGGCAGGTGGTCCGGAGCACCACCGGACGTCCTGTAGAGTTGCGACGTCAGCAGGCGCCGCTAGCTCAGTTGGTTAGAGCAGCTGACTCTTAATCAGCGGGTCCGGGGTTCGAGTCCCTGGCGGCGCACTGTGCCGGTGGCGGCTTGTGTTCGCGGACAACGCGAACGCAAGCCGCCATCGTCGTTTCCGCGCGGCTTCGCCGCGCGCGGTGGGGGCTCCGCCACCTACACCCCCGCCACTCGCCGTCGCACCGCCCGGAAGGCATCTCTGGCCGGAACCGGGCCCACCGCGCGATTGGCCGGATACCCTCTCGCCATGGCAGCGCGTGACCTACAGGAGCGGATCAAGAAGCTCATCATCGACCGCCGGCTGGCCTCCGGGGCCCCGCTGCCGACCGAGCCCGAGCTGATGGAGTACCTCGGCGCGAGCCGGAACTCGGTGCGGGAGGCGCTGAAGGCGCTCCAGGCGATGGGCATCGTGGAGATCCGGCACGGCTTCGGCACCTACGTCGGACCGATGTCCCTGGCCCCGATGATCGAGGGCCTCGCCTTCCGCACGGTCGCCGGGCACTACCGGGGCGAGGACTCCCTGCTCCAGCTGCTGGAGCTGAGGGAGGCGGTGGAGACGGGGCTGGTGTCCCGGCTCGCCGGCCGGCTGCCGCAAGCGGACCTCGTTGAACTGGAAGCGCTCGTCGACCGTATGGAAGAGCAGGCCGCGTGGGGAGCCGGGCTCGCCGAGACCGACCGGGCCTTCCACGCCACCCTCTACCGGGGGCTGGACAACGTGCTGCTGTGCGAGGTCCTGGAGGCGTTCTGGGACGCCTTCCACAGGGTCCGCACGGACCTCGGGGGCGAGCCGCAGGACCCGAAGGTGACCTGCCGGCAGCACCGGGAGATCCTCGACGCGGTGCGGTCCGGGGACTCGATGCGCGCGGAGGAGGCCATAAGAGAGCACTTCGGCAATATCCGCGCCCGCCTGTCCACAACGGCTCCACAGGGCCCCCACACCCGTCACAATGAACGCGTTTGACCTGTAACCACCGTGTTTCGCATCTTGCGATCATGATGGACGCCGTAGAACCCTGGTTCTTCTCATTGCACAAGATGCTGCGTGTTCGCGGCAGTTGGGGGGACTCGGAACCGGTCGCGGCATGGGCGGGGGGTAGGGGCCCCGTTCATGAACCGATGCCAAGGACGGCATCATGCAACCGGAAGGTCGCGTTGCCGTGTCTATAGGGTGTGGATGACGTGGTGACTGCGATCCACCACTGATACGTCTGTGAAGGTCGAGGGGGACCTGGAGCAGACGGTAAGAAGCTACGAAACACGCGGTTGCCCGCGTGTGGGGGGATGACTCATGACGTCGAGGCCCACGGGTGCCCGGCAGGAAAACGACCCGTCCCAGACCACCCAGCTCAGGGTGCCCTCGCACCGGATGAGCACCACGGGGACGTTCCGGCGGATCAAGAAGACACTGCCGAGATACGACTACGAGCACTACAGCCGGCTCGCGGGTCCCCTCACCCAGCCGGATCCGAGCAAGCCGTACAAGGTGCAGTACCGCTCGCTCATCTCGCAGGAACCGCACCGCATACGCGTCGCCCTGATGCTGGCCGCCGCCCCGGTGCTGTCCCTGGTGCTGCTGTTCTGGCTGCTCCAGCCCGAGCACTGGACCGAGCGCGACTACCCGGCCTTCGACTGGCTGCCCGCGCTCGACATGGTGATGCTCGTCTCGATCGGTCTGATCGAGTTCTTCCGCTGCATGAACGTGCTGTCGAACGCGCACGCCACGCTGGTGGCCCGTGACCCGATCCCGGTGGTGCCCGAGACCGGCACCAGAGTGGCCTTCCTCACCTCCTTCGTGCCCGGCAAGGAGCCGCTGGAGATGGTGACGAAGACCCTGGAGGCGGCCGTGAGGATCCGCCACCGGGGCCTGATGCACGTGTGGCTGCTCGACGAGGGCGACGACCCCGACGTGAAGGCGGTCTGCGAGCGCCTCGGCGTGCACCACTTCTCCCGCAAGGGCGTCGCGAAGTGGAACCAGGCCAAGGGTCCGCACCGCGCCAAGACCAAGCACGGCAACTACAACGCCTGGCTCGAGGCGCACGGCGACGACTACGACTTCTTCGCCTCGGTCGACACCGACCACGTGCCGCTGCCCAACTACCTGGAGCGGATGCTCGGCTTCTTCCGCGACCCGGACGTCGGCTTCGTCATCGGCCCGCAGGTCTACGGCAACTACGACAACCCCATCACCAAGGCCGCCGAGTCGCAGCAGTTCCTCTTCCACGCGCTGATCCAGCGCGCCGGCAACCGCTACGGCTCCCCGATGTTCGTCGGCACGTCCAACGCCGTGCGCATCAAGGCCCTGAAGCAGATCGGCGGTCTGTACGACTCGATCACCGAGGACATGGCGACCGGCTTCGAGATGCACCGCCACAAGAACCCGGCGACGGGCAGGAAGTGGCGCTCGGTGTACACGCCGGACGTGCTCGCGGTCGGTGAGGGCCCCAGCGCCTGGACGGACTTCTTCACCCAGCAGATGCGCTGGTCGCGAGGGACGTACGAGACGATCATCGGGCAGTACTGGAAGGGCTGGTACTCGCTGCCGCCGAGCAAGCTCTTCAACTACACGATGATGATCATCTTCTACCCGATGTCGGCCCTGAACTGGATCCTGGCGGCGCTGAGCTGCTGCCTGTTCCTGGGCCTGGGCGCCTCGGGTGTGAACATCGACCCGGCGGTCTGGCTGATGCTCTACGGCAACGCCTCCGCCCTGCAGATCGGCCTGTACGTCTGGAACCGCCGGCACAACGTCTCGCCGCACGAGCCGGAGGGCTCCGGCGGTGTGGCCGGCATGGTGATGTCCGCGCTGTCGGCGCCGCTGTACGCCAAGGCGCTGATCGACTCCGTGCTGCGGCGCAAGAGCAAGTTCGTGGTCACGCCCAAGGGCGACTCGGCCAGCCCGGACCGCTGGTTCGCCACCTTCCGCTACCACTGGTACTTCGTCGCGATCTTCGGTGGCTCGATCGCCGCCGGCTTCGTCTACGGCCACTCCCACCCCGCGATGATCATCTGGGCGACGTTCGCGCTGCTGATCACCGCCTCGCCGGTGTTCGCCTGGCGCTGGCAGCTGCGGCAGGACGCGAAGAAGCCCGCCACCCCTGCCGAGGGCGGGCCGCAGGACCCTGCGGGAGCTCCCCGGACCCAGCCGCTGCCCATCCCGCAGCAGCAGACCGGGCACACCCCGCAGCAGAAGCCCACGTGGGCCGCGACCCCGGGCGCACACGGGGAGGTCGGGGGATCCGACCAGACCATGCAGATCGCCCTTGGTGGACTTGGGGGACGTAAGGAATGAACGACCGTGCAGGCCGCCGCCGGGCCCGTCGACTCGCGATCGGCACGGCGGTGGTACTCGCGCTGGCCGGGATGAACGGGCCGTGGCTCTACCGCTTCAGCACCGAGAAATACCACCAGTACAAGATCAACAAGCCGGAGTACAAGGCCGCGAACGGCAAGTGGGAGATCGTCGATTTCCCCGAGGAGTACCGGCAGAACACCATCCACGCGGCGCTGCTGCGCACCGGCAAGGTGCTGCTCGTCGCGGGGTCGGGCAACGACCAGGACAACTTCGACGCGAAGAAGTTCGACACCCGGATCTGGGACCCGCTCAAGGGCACCATCAAGAAGGTTTCCACACCGGCCGACCTCTTCTGCACCGGCCACACCCAGCTCGCCAACGGCAACCTGCTGATCGCCGGCGGCACCAAGCGCTACGAGAAGCTCCAGGGTGATGTCACCAAGGCCGGTGGCCTGATGATCGTCCACAACGAGAACCCGGACGCGCCGATCACCCTGCCCGCGGGCACCACGTTCACCGGCAAGAAGAACGGCAAGACCTTCGTCTCCAAGGACCCGGTGCTCGTGCCGCGCGCCAAGAAGGTCTTCGACAAGGCGACCGGCGAGTTCCTGCGCAACGACCCCGGCCTGGGCCGGATCTACGTCGAGGCGCAGAAGCGGGGCAAGAAGTTCGAGACGGGCACGCAGGACAACTACCGCGTGCACGGCCTGTCGGGCGCCGACGCCAAGAACACCTACGGCATCGCGCAGAAACTCGCCCTGGACAAGAAGGACTTCCAGGGCATCCGGGACGCCTTCGAGTTCGACCCCGTCGCCGAGAAGTACATCAAGGTCGACCCGATGAAGGAGGCCCGCTGGTACCCGACGCTGACCACCCTGAGCGACGGGAAGATCCTCAGCGTCTCCGGCCTCGACGACATCGGCCAGCTGGTCCCCGGCAAGAACGAGGTGTTCGACCCGAAGACCAAGAAGTGGACCTACACCGGCAAGGTCCGGCAGTTCCCGACCTACCCGGCGCTGTTCCTCATGCAGAACGGCAAGATCTTCTACTCGGGGTCCAACGCGGGCTACGGGCCGGACAACGTGGGCCGTGAGCCGGGCGTGTGGGACGTCGACACCAACAAGTTCTCGAAGATCCCGGGCCTGAGCGACCCCACGCTGATGGAGACGTCCGGCACGGTGCTGCTGCCTCCGGCGCAGGACGAGAAGTACATGGTGGTCGGCGGCGGCGGCGTCGGCGAGTCCGAGAAGTCCAGTGAGAAGACCCGGATCGTCGACCTGAAGAAGGCGAACCCGAGCTTCCAGGACGGCCCGTCCCTGGACAAGGGCACGCGCTACCCGAACGCCTCGGTCCTGCCCGACGACAGCGTGCTGATATCCGGCGGTTCCGAGGACTACCGCGGCCGCGGGGACTCCAACATCCTCGAGGCGCGGCTCTACGACACGGAGAAGAACGAGCTCAAGCGCGTCGCCGACCCGCTCGTGGGCCGCAACTACCACTCCGGTTCGATCCTGCTGCCCGACGGCCGCGTGATGTTCTTCGGCTCCGACTCGCTCTACGCCGACAAGGCCAACACCAAGCCGGGCGAGTTCGAGCAGCGCATCGAGATCTACACACCGCCCTACCTGTACGGCGACGGGGACCAGCCCTCGCTGTCGGGCGGGCCGCAGACCATCGAGCGCGGCGGCACGGGGACGTTCACCTCCTCCGACGCCTCCCGCGTCAAGAAGGTCCGGCTGATCCGGCCGAGTGCCGCCACGCACGTCACGGACGTCGACCAGCGGTCGATCGCCCTGGACTTCAAGGCGTCCGGCGACAAGCTGACGGTGACCGTGCCGGAGAACCGGAACCTGGTCCAGGCGGGCTGGTACATGATGTTCGTGACGGACGCCGACGGGACCCCGAGCAAGGCGCAGTGGGTCAAGGTGCCGTAGAAGCGGGCATGGAAGATGACGGCAAGGGGCGCTCTCCGTGAGGAGAGCGCCCCTTTCGTATGCGCCGGTCCGCTGCTTCGGGCCGGTCCGTCAGCCGGTGGCCTTCGCCAGCTTCAGGGCGTAGTCCCCCCACCACTGGCCCGCCTTCGGCCCGCCCTTGCACTCGCCGTCCGACTCGCCCGGACGCTTCACCCACAGATAGGCGTCGACCAGCGGGTCCGCCGTCTTAGTCGTCGGGGTCTCGCCCAGGGAGCGGCCCGGCGGGTTGCACCAGCGCTCGTCGGGCTTGCCGTCGTTGTAAGGGCCCTTGCCGTTGCGGCTGGTGTCGATGACGAAGTGCTTGCCGCCCACCTTGGCGGAGAGCTGCTTGCCGTAGGCGATGGAGTCCTCGGTGGAGTAGAAGTTGGAGACGTTCACCGAGAAGCCGTCGGCCTGCGCGATGCCCGCGCGGTTCAGGGACTCGAAGATCTGGTCGGGGTTCTGCCAGCCGGCGTTGCCCGCGTCCAGGTAGACCTTCGTGTTCTTCAGGGCCTTCAGCTTGGTGACGGCGCCCTTGAGGAGGTCGTAGCGCTCCTCGTGGAACTGCTCCGGGGTGCAGCCGTCGACCAGGTGCAGCAGGGCGTCCGGCTCCAGGACGACCGTGGCGGCCCGGTCGCCGATGCCCGCGGCGACGCCGTCGAGCCACTCGCGGTAGGCGTTGCCGTCGGCGGCGCCGCCCTGCGAGTACTGGCCGCAGTCGCGGTGCGGGATGTTGTAGAGGACGAGCAGGGCCGTACGGCCGGCCTTGTCGGCTGCCTCGGTGAAGCCCTGCGTCTGCTCCTGCGGATTGTCCGGGCCGACCCACTCGGCGACCGGTTGCTCGGCGATCTTGCGGATCTGCTCGGCGTCCTGCTTCTTGCCGGACTTCTCCAGGGCTGCGACCTGCCGCGCCGCGGTCCCGTCCGGATTGACCCAGAACGGGGCCTTTTCCTTGGGCTGTTGGGTGATCCCGGCGCCCACGTCGGCGCCCTTGTCCGATTCGTCTCCTCCGTCGGAGGAGGAACACCCCGTCACCAGCAGTGCCGCCCCCAGCACCACTGCGGACATCCGCCTCCCGGCGAACACCCCTGCCCCCCTGCTGCCGTACATCCAACTCCCCCTTGGGTGCAGCGTTACAAGTCTCAATCCTGACATACGTCCCGCGACACCCACGAGGCGAACCCACCTGCATGAATGACGCAGCGCCACCGTATCGGGACTTGGTGTGATCCAATCTCTAGTGCCGCGGCAGGCAACGTTCGCCCCGTCGCGACGCCCGGCACGCACTCTCGCCGCACCGGGCACAAACCCAAGTACATCCAGTACGAGGGCATGCACCCGGCACGCCGAGAGCACGCACCGGACGCCGCTCCTTGACGGGCAAACGTTGCCTGCCGCGGCACTAGGCCGGGGTGGCCCTTTGGTCCTGGAGTCTTCTCAGCGCATGCCCGGCCTCCGGCCAGAGATTCACCACCGTGACTCCCGTGGCCTCCCGCGCAGCTCGCCGGGTTGCTCCCGCAGCCCGTGCGCGCGGTGGAGGACCGGCCCGGTCGGCGGCCTCAGGGGGAGCGGGTCGTCGACCGGGGTGGGTGTCGGCGCCGGGCCGCACGGCCCCCGGGCCTCAGAGGCCGGTCCCCGTCAGGTACGCCGAGACGACCACGTTCGCCGTGTAGCCGCGGGTCGTGCGGTCGAAGCTGCCACCGCAGGTGACCAGCCGCAGTTCGGCCCGCCCCGACTCGCGGGGGCCGTAGGCCTGGTGGGCGTCGAAGCGGTCGCGGGTGAGGACCTGGACGGACTCGACCGTGAACTCGGCGACCCTGGCGTCGGCCCGGATCACCCGGATCGTCTGGCCCGGCCGCATGGCACTGACCTTGTAGAACACGGCGGGCCTGGTGTCGGTGTCGACGTGACCGACCATCAGCGCGGTGCCGGGTGCCCCGGGCGCGACCCCGCCGGAGTACCAGCCGACCACGTCCGGCTGGTCGTACGGCGGCGGATCGGGCGCCCCGCGTGCGTCGAGGCCGCGTGCCACCACCGGGGCCTGGACGCCGAGCCCGGGGATGTCGAGGCGCTGCGGCAGCGCGTCGCCCAGCGGTCGGTGCTCGGGCGGCAGCTTGATGTCCGGGGGCCGTCCGGCCGCCGCCATGTCGCCCGTGGCGGGGGCCGAGATGCCGTGCCGCATCTCGGTGACCTCGCGACCCCACAGCCACAGCCCGAGCAGCAGCACGACCCAGGCCATGCCGGTCAGCAGCCGGCCGGTGCCCGAGAAACGTCTCTGTACGTGATCGTGATCGTGCATGGTCAGTCCGTTCCGCGGCCCCGGCGGAGACCGCGCAGCGCGACGACCACCGCGGCCACGCAGGCGAGCACCAGCCCGGTCACCCCCTGCGCCGTACCGGGACCGGCGCCGCGTTCCTCGGCGGCGACGAGCTCGGCGGCACCGCCACCGCCCGCCTGGACCGGGGCGACGGGTGAGGCCGGGGCGCTGGGCCGGGGCGAGAGGGGGGCTTCGTCGTCGACGCCGGGAGCGGGCGGCTCCCCGACGACGCCGGGAACGGGCGGCTCCCCGACGACGCCGGGAGCGGACGGCTGGCCGCCGCCGTCGGGGGCGGGCAGCCGGCCGCTTTCGCCGGCGGCGCCCGGTGCGGGCATGTGGCCGCCCCTCCCGGGGGCGGGTGGCCGGTCACCGGCCCCGGGAACCGGGAGCGGTGCGGCCTCGTGCGCGGGGAGCGGTACGGCCTCCTGCCCGGACGGCTGCGCGGACTCGGGCCCTCGCGCCTTGCCGTCCCGGACGGTGAGGGTGCCGGTCTGTCGCGTGGCACCGCAGGTGACCCGCACGGCGTACGAACCCGCCTCGGCCGTGGAGCGGACGCGGCTCTCGCCGGTGAGTTCGCGTGCGCCGGTGACGGTGAGCCGGGCGTCCGCGACGAACGCCGCCGAGGCGGCGACGGCCGTCCGCTGCGCGCAGCCGGTGACGCGGAGTGTGATGTCACTGCCCGGGGCGGGGACCGCCGGGGTCACCGACACGCTCCCCGTGTCCGCCGCGTATGCCGCCGGGGCGAGGGCGACGGCGGCCAGCACTCCGGTACAGACAGTGACTCTCAGGGAACCCATCGTGAACCTCCAGATGCCAGGAGCCTCCCCCGCGCGGTGGGCCGCCGCATCCTCAGGGAAGCGGCGGCTGCTCCGGACGGGTGACGACGGGTTTGGCGGTGGGATCGGCGGTGGATCTGGTGATGGGTTCGGTGATGGGTTCGGTGACGGGGGACGACGGCGGGGTCGGGCCCTCGCCTGCCGCCGCCCGGCGCCCGGACCGGGTCGACGCGGCCCGCCGCCCGGGGTTCAGACCGGGTCGACGAGGCCCGCCGCCCGGCGCCCGGACCCGGTCGACGCGGCCCGCCGCCCGGGGTTCAGACCGGGTCGACGCGGCCCGCCGCCCGGGGTTCAGACCCGGTCGACGAGGTCCGCGATCGAGTCCACGACCTGCGACGGCCGGTACGGGAAGCCCTCGACCTGTTCGGGCCGGGTCAGGCCGGTGAGCACCAGGAACGTCTGCATCCCGGCCTCCATGCCGGCCAGCACGTCGGTGTCCATGCGGTCGCCGATCATCGCGCTGGTCTCGGAGTGCGCCCCGATGGCGTTCAGCCCGGTCCGCATCATCAGGGGGTTCGGCTTGCCCGCGAAGTACGGCTTCTTGCCGGTCGCCTGGGTGATCAGCGCGGCCACCGCGCCGGTCGCGGGCAGCGGGCCCTCGGTGGAGGGGCCCGTCTCGTCGGGGTTGGTGCAGATGAACCGGGCGCCGCCGAGGATGAGCCGCACCGCCTTCGTCATGGCCGTGAAGGAGTACGTACGGGTCTCGCCGAGGACGACGTAGTCCGGCTCGTGGTCGGTCAGGATGTAGCCGATGTCGTGCAGCGCGGTGGTGAGCCCGGCCTCGCCGATGACGTACGCCGAGCCGCCCGGCCGCTGGTCGTCCAGGAACTGGGCGGTGGCCAGGGCCGAGGTCCAGATGGACTCGATCGGCACCTCCAGGCCCATGCGGCGCAGCCGGGCGTGCAGGTCGCGCGGGGTGTACATCGAGTTGTTGGTGAGGACCAGGAAGGGCTTCCCGGACTCGCGCAGCTTCTTCAGGAAGGCGTCGGCGCCGGGGATCGGCACGCCCTCGTGGATGAGCACACCGTCCATGTCGGTGAGCCACGACTCGATGGGCTTGCGGTCTGCCATGTGCTCGATCTCCTGCCGTACGCGGTCCTGCGTGCGACCCAGCCTAGACAGTGGCGGGATCTTGCGGAATGGCCCGTGTGCGGCGTCCCGACTGGCGGACGGCCTGCCTAGCGGCGGCGGCGTGCGACGAGCAGCACCCCGCCGCCGGTGAGCAGCAGGGCCGCGACCGCCGCGGCGACGTGGGTGCCGGTTCCGGTGCGGGCCAGTTCCTCCGCGAAGGGGAACCGGTCCTCGCGGGGCGGGACGGAGGCGCTGGGGTCGGGGCGGGGTTCCGTCCCCGTGTCGGTGCCGGTGTCGGTGTCGGTGTCGGTGTCGGTGTCGGCCCCCGCCTCATCGTCGTCGATCCCGAACCGGTAGTCGTTCGACTGCCCGACCCAGTCGCCGTCGTCGTCGTGCCGCTGCACCACCGCGGCGTTGGCCGTGACGTCGTTGGGCACGGCGTCCGAGGTGAGCGTGAGCCGTACCTTCACGGTGACGGTTCCGCCCGGCTCGACGGTGAACCCGGCGAACCGGTCCTCCTCGTCGGCGAACGCCCCGACGAGTTCGTCCTCGCCGGTCTTCTCGAACCGCACGGGGTGGGCCCGCTCGCCCTCGAAGAACTCGAGGCGCGGCTGGGAGGGTTCCAGGGCCCGCTTGTCGTCGATGAGCACGACGACGGGGTGGATCCCGGTGCAGGTCCGGTCGGTGGTGTTGGTCAGGTCGACGTACCAGGTCCCGAACCCGCCCCCGGCCGTGTAGGTGTCCGGCCCGCCGTGGATGCGGGTGGTGAGCGGGAAGGTGTGGTCGTCGGGCGCGGCACAGGAGGGCGCGGGGGCGTCCGCGTGCGCCGACGAAGCACTGGGGAGCAGGGCGGCGGCCGCCGCTGCCGCCGCCAGGCAGAGATGAGCGGGCGTCCAGAGTCGCATGATGATGTGACATTCCGAGCGGCGGCGTTCGCGAGACGACTCCGACGCGAACGGACCCCGAACGGCGGCGCGGATTCGCCCGGTCGGCGGACAGGGCCGGTCGACGGACAGGGTTTGGCAGTGGACAGGGTTCGGCGGCGAACGGGCCTGGCACCGGGCGGGGCCCGATCGGTGGACAGAGCCTGGCGCCGGACGCGGTCCGGTGGGCGGACAGGGCCGGTCGACGGACAGGGTTTGGCAGTGGAAAGGGTTCGGCGGCGAACGGGCCTGGCACCGGGCGGGGCCCGATCGGTGGACAGGGCCTGGCGACGGGTGGGGCCCGGTGGGCGGACAGGGCCCGGTCGGCGAACGAGGCTTGGCCACGGACGGGGCCCGATCGGTGGACACGGCCCGGCGACGGACGGGACCTGGCGCCGAGTGGGGCCCGGTGGGCGGACAGGGCCCCGCGCCGGACGGGAGCCGGTCGGCGGGCAGAGCCCGGCGGCGGCCCAGGCCTCAGCGGTGCCCCAGGGCCTTCGCGCGAGTGTGGGCCCATCCCGCGAGGACGACACCGACCGCGGTGAGGACCGCTTAGGTCACCAGCAGCGGCACGAAGCCACCGGGCGATCCGCCGACCCGAGCACGAGCCGAGCGCCCCCTACCGCCCCGCCCCGCCCCGCCCCGACGCAGCCATCACCCCCAGCACCTCCCGATCCGCCCCACCGCCCCGCACCTCACCCACCCCCACGCCCGAACACCGGCCCCAGCACCAGCTGCGCCGCCCCCACCGCCACGGCCCCGTCCCCGCCGGGCGCGACGCGCACCGACACCGCGTCCTGGCCCGTTCGCCGGGCCCGGGCCTCCAGGACCGCGCCGACCCCGGCCGTGAAGGCCTCCGGCGCCGCCGCCACCGTACGGCCGCCGAGCAGGACGACGTCGATGTCGAGCAAGCCCACGAGGTTCGCCGCCCCGGCTCCCAGCACCCGGGCCGCTTCGTCCAGGTCGCCGCGTGCCACCGCGGCGAGACACAGGGCCTCGACGCAGCCCCGGTCCCCGCAGGTACAGAGCGGGCCGTCGAGCTGGATGACCTGGTGGCCGAACTCCCCGGCCCCGGTCCTGGCTCCGCGGTGCACGCTGCCGCCGATGACCAGTCCGGCCCCCAGTCCCGTGCCCAGGTGCAGGTACGCGAAGGAGCCGCCCTCGCCCCCGGCGGCGAGGCCCAGCGCCGCCGCGTTGGTGTCCTTGTCGACGACGACCGGCACGCCGAGCCGCCCGGCCAGCGCCTCCCGCAGCGGGAAGCCGTCCCACCCGGGGAATCCGGTCACCCGGTGCAGCACACCCCGGACATGATCGAGCGGCCCGGGCAACGCGACGCCGACCCCGAGCAGGGATGGATCGAGCCCGGCCGGCCCCGGCAGCGAGACCCCTCCAAGCCCGGCCGGCCCCGGCAGCGAGCCTCCGTCCAACCCGGCAACTCCCGGGCGGGAGTTGCCGTCAAGCCCGGCCGGCCCCGGCAGCGAGACGCCTCCACGCCCGGCCGACTCCGGCCGCGAGTCCGCGTCAAACCCGGCCGCCCCCGGCCGCACGTCCCCTTCAAGTTCATGCCCAAGCCCAAGCCCAACCCCAGGCCGAAGCCCAGAGCCCCCCGCAATCACACCCGGCAGCACCCGCGCCACCGTCTCCCCCACCGCTCCCAACACGGCTTCCGCCCCCGCCCCCAGATCCAGCGCGGCCCGGCGCTCCCCCACCACGGCCCCCCGCAGATCCACGAGCACGACCCGCACCTCGTCCCGGTCCAGATGGACCCCGACCGCGTGCCCGGCCTCGGGCACCAGTCGCAGCACCGTGCGCGGCTTGCCCCCGGTGGACGCCCGGCGGCCGGCCTCCGCCACGAGGCCGTCCTCCCGCAGCCGGGCCGTGATCTTGCTGACGGCCTGCGGCGTGAGCCCGGTCCGCTCGGCGAGTTCGAGGCGGCTGATGCCCTCGTCCCCGGCCGTCCGCAGCAGGTCGAGCACCAGCGCGGCGTTGTGGCTGCGCAGGGCGAGCAGATTGACCCCGCCGCCCCCGACCCCTGCCCCGGTCGCCCCGGCCGCCCCTGTCACCCCGGCCGCGCCGGCCGCCCCCGCGCCTCCCGTCCCGCGCATGCCGCCCACTCCGCCCGTACGGTCGTCCGCCCTCTTCACACCCCCATTGTCCCCGGCGCTTGCACTTTGGCAACAGCGTTGCGAAAGTGGGTGGCATGACTGGCACACCCCTCGGCACAGCCTCCGGCTCGCCCCTCCGCGTCGGCCTCGTCGGCTACGGCCTCGCCGGCTCCGTCTTCCACGCCCCGCTGATCGCCGCCGCGGAGGGCCTCGCCCTCGACACGGTGGTCACCTCGAACCCGGAACGGCGGCAACAGGCCCGTGCCGAGTTCCCGGACGTCCGCCTCGCCGCCACGCCGGACGAGCTGTTCGACCGGGCCGCCGAGCTGGACCTGATCGTCGTGGCGTCCCCGAACAAGACGCACGTGCCGCTCGCGAGGACCGCGCTGGAGGCCGGCCTGCCGGTCGTCGTCGACAAGCCCGTCGCGGGCACGGCGGCCGAGGCCCGCGAGCTCGCCGCCCTCGCCGAGGAGCGCGAACTGCTCCTCTCCGTCTTCCAGAACCGCCGCTGGGACAACGACTTCCTCACCCTGCGCAAGCTGCTGAACGGGGGCGAGTTGGGCGACGTCTGGCGGTTCGAGTCCCGCTTCGAGCGGTGGCGCCCGAAGCCGAAGGGCGGCTGGCGGGAGTCCGGCGACCCCACAGAGATCGGAGGTCTGCTCTACGACCTCGGCAGCCATGTCGTCGACCAGGCCCTGGTCCTGTTCGGCCCGGCGGCCTCCGTGTACGCGGAGACGGACATCCGCCGCCCGGGCGCCGAGACCGACGACGACACCTTCATCGCGATCACCCACACCGGCGGCGTCCGCTCCCACCTCTACGTCTCCGCGACGACCGCCCAGCTCGGCCCCCGCTTCCGCGTCCTGGGCTCGACCGCCGGCTACGTGAAGTACGGCCTCGACCCGCAGGAGGCGGCGCTCCGGGACGGACTGCGCCCCGGCCCCGACTGGGGTGCGGAGCCCGAGTCGCTGTGGGGCCGCGTGGGCTCCGGCGAGTCCCCGGTGACCGGCGGCGGACGCGCCGAACCCACCCTCCCCGGCGACTACCCCGCTTACTATGCGGCCGTGGCGAAGGCCCTGCTGGAGGGCGCCCCGAACCCGGTGACAGCACGGGAGGCGGCCGCAGCCCTGGACGTACTGGAGGCCGCCCGTCGTTCGGCCCGCGAGAAGGTGACGGTGACCCTGTGACCCACAAGAGCAACCCCTCGCACAGCCAGGGGCTCACCCCGAAGTTCCACCCGGAGCTCACCCCGAGCCTGGAGGAGCTGGAGAAGCAGGAACGCCTGCTGGTGTTCCGCCAGTTCACGTACGACGACGCCTGGGCGCTCGGCTCGCTCCTGGTCGAGCTGGCCCGGGAGCGGCAGGCCCCGGTCGCCATCGACATCCACCGCGCCGGCCAGCAGCTCTTCCACGCGGCGCTGCCCGGCTCCACCCCGGACAACGACGCCTGGATCGCCCGCAAGCGCCGGGTCGTCGAGCGCTACGGCTCCGCCTCCTACCTGGTCGGCGCCCGCTTCCGCGCCAAGGGCAGCACCTTCGAGGAGTCCTCGCGCCTCGACCCCGACTCCTACGCGGCCCACGGCGGCTCCTTCCCGATCACCGTCGAGGGCGTGGGCGTGATCGGCGCGGTGACGGTGTCGGGACTGCCGCAGCTCCAGGACCACCGGCTCGTGGTCGAGGCGCTGGAGCGGTTCCAGGACCTTCAAAGCCCGCACCCGGAATGACCGGAGACTCCCCCCGGTTGGCACCCGCGTACGCGTGATCAAGCACGGCGCCCCAACCGGAGGGATCCCCACCGATGACCACCCCCCTGAAGGAGACCGTCGGCCGGTACGGCATCTGGAGCGTAGGCCTGCGCTCGGAGGACCCGGACCGGCGCGGCGAACTCACCGAGGCCGCCGCCGAACTGGAGGAACTCGGCTACGGCGCCGTCTGGCTGGGCGGCAACAGCTCCGCCGCCAACGCCGCCCCGCTGATCGAGGCGACCTCGAAGCTCACGGTCGGCACCAGCATCCAGAGCATCTGGCAGCACGAACCGGACGCCGCCGCCACGGCCTTCGCGGAGCTGGAGTCGGCCCACCCCGGCCGGTTCCTGCTGGGCCTCGGGGTGAGCCACGCCAAGCGGGTGGAGCAGTACGCCCGCCCCTACTCGGCGCTGGTGGAGCACCTCGACGGCCTGGACGCCGCCGGAGTGCCGGCGGACCGGCGCCTCCTGGCCGCCCTGGGCCCGAAGTCGCTCCGGCTGGCCCGCGACCGGACGGCGGGCTCGATCCCGTACCTGGTCACCCCGGAGCACACGGCGCAGGCCCGCGAGATCCTGGGCGAGGCGCCGCTGCTCGCCCCGGAGCTGGGCGTCGTCCCGGAGACGGACCCGGACCGCGCCCGCGCCCTGGCCCGCGAGTTCCTGGAGATCTACCTCCCCCTGCCGAACTACACCAACAACTTCCTGCGGCACGGCTTCACCGAGGACGATCTGAAGGACGGCGGCAGCGACCGCCTGGTCGACGCCCTGTTCGCCTGGGGCGACGACGCGGCGATCCGCACGAAGATCGACGCGTTCTTCGAGGCGGGCGCGGACCACGTGGCCCTTCAGGTGGTGAGCGACGAGCCGCGGGACGCCCTTCCCAGGAAGGCGTGGCGCGACCTGGCGGCTCTTCTGCTGGGCTGAGGTCCACGCCCCCCAAAGGGGCGCGGGGAACTGCGCGAACGACCACGACGCACCCGCGGCCGCCGACGTTCCGCAGTTCCCCACCCGTCACGCGTCACGCGTCTTTGAACTCCTGCCGCTGCCGCCCCAGCCCTTCGATCTCCAGCTCCACGACATCCCCGGCCCGGAGATACGGCTTGGGCTCAGGCTCCCCCATCGCCACCCCCGCCGGCGTCCCCGTATTGATCACATCGCCCGGATACAGCGTCATGACCTGACTGAGATACCGCACCACCTCGCCCACCGAGAAGATCTGCTCGGCCGTCGTCCCGTCCTGTTTCAGCTCCCCGTTGACCCAGAGCTTCAGGGACAGGTCCTGCGGGTCGGGTATCTCGTCCGCCGTCACGAGCCACGGACCCAGCGGGTTGAACGTCTCGCAGTTCTTGCCCTTGTCCCAGGTCCCGCCCCGCTCGATCTGGAACTCCCGCTCGGACACGTCGTGCGCCACCGCGTACCCGGCGACATGCGCGAGCCCCTCCTCCACGGACCCCAGGTACCGGGCCGTACGCCCGATGACGACGGCCAGCTCGACCTCCCAGTCGGTCTTGAGGGCCCGCCGCGGCACGAGGACGGTGTCGTTCGGCCCGACCACGGTGTCCGGGGCCTTCATGAAGACGACCGGCTCGGCGGGCGGCTCGGCGCCGGTCTCGCGCGCGTGGTCGTGGTAGTTCAGCCCGATGCAGACGATCTTGCCGATCCGCGCCAGCGGCGGCCCGACCCGTAGCCCGGCGGCGTCCAGGACGGGCAGGTCACCGGCGTCGGCGGCGGCCCGGACCCGGCCGAGCGCCTCCTCGTCGGCGAGCAGCGCGCCGTCGATGTCCGCGACGACACCCGACAGGTCCCGCAGGGTCCTCTCGGCGTCGAGCAGCGCGGGCCGCTCCGCCCCCGCCGTACCGACTCGCAGCAGCTTCATGATCAGTCTCCCTCGATCGCGGGCGCCCGGCCGATGCGTGCGACCCGGGTGCGGCGGGGCAGCCATCGGAGGACTGGTCGATCCTCCAAGCTGGGAGTGCACTCCGCAATACCCCGTTCACGTACTGGACCCCGGCCGACCCCGTTCACGTACTGGACCCCGGCCGCCCGGTCACCTGTACAGCACGGCCCGCTCGACGACACTCCACGTCGTGCTGGTCACGACGTACAGCGCGGCGGCCAGCGGCACGACGGCCACGGTCACGAGCGTGAAGAACGACATGAACGGCATCACCTTGGTCACCGCCCCCAGCCCGGGCAGCTGCTCCCCGCCGACCTGGGCGGCCGGGTTCGCGGCCGTCATGCGCTTGCCGAGCCGGTAGCTGAACGCGGCGACGCCTGCCACGACCACGAACAGCCCGGCGTAGACGAGTCCCGCACCGCTGAGGACACCGCCCTGGAGGGCGTCCGTCCACCTCTCCCCGAGCGGCGCCGCGAACAGCTGACGGTCGAGCAGCCCGTTGGCCTCGCCGCCGATCGTGTCGCTGGAGAACAGGTGGTAGAGGAGGAAGAACGCGGGAATCTGGAGCATCCCGGGCAGGCAGCCGGCCAGCGGCGACACCTTCTCCTCGGCGTGCAGCTCCAGCACGGCCTTCTGCAGCTTCTCGGGGTTCTTGCCGTGCTTCTTCCGCAGCTCGGCGATCTTCGGCTGGAGCGCGGTGCGGGCCTTCTGGCCGCGCGCGGCGGCCCGGGACAGGGGGTGGACGAGGAGTCGTACGAGCGCGGTGAACAGGACGATCGCCGCTGCGGCGGCCGAGGCGCCGAACAGCGGCTGGAGCAGGTCGGCGAGGTGCTCGACCAGATGGGCGAAGACGGACATGGGTGAGCCCTCCGGGGGTCTCGTCGTGCCGGAACAGGTCATGGCGGCATGACGACCCGCGCGGGGTCACCCAGGTGTGGATACGCCCCTACGCGACGGTCGCCCGGAGGGCGTGACCGGGTGCCCGGGGCCGGGTACGCCCCCGGGCGTCGGGATCGCGCTGGGGCAGGAAGGCCGTACGTCGGTCCCGGTCGCGGATGGCCGTACGCACCCGTGTGCGCGGCACGGTGGGCGCGCAGCGGGAGGCGACGACGGCGCAGAGCGCGAGGGCGGACGAGGCGGCGGCGGTCGCGGCGAGCGCGACGGTGGCGGTGAGGCTGCCGGTGTCGAGCAGCGCCACCTCGACGAGCAGGAAGAGCAGCGCGAGGGCGGGACGCAGAGTGACCCAGCTCCGGTTCACGGCTGCCCCTCCCCCCCCGTACGTGCGTATGCCCTGTCGTCCGTTATACAGGACCACCCTCGACACAGGGCCACCCCTTACACCCGGGCCCGCCACTTCGTACACGGGTTTGAGAAAGGTTCGTCAGAACTCTCGACAACCCACCCGCCACACCCGATGCTTCTCGTCACCAACCGCGGGGGCACCCGTGTGCGCCGGGCCGGGGACCGGCGTCCGCCCCCATCTCCCTTACGGAGGAGCCGTGATCCGACGCAGAAGTCTGCTGGCCGCAGCAGGCGGAACGTTCCTCGGCAGCGCCCTGACGACGGGCACCGCGCACGCGGACGCCACGATCGCCGTCAACCCGTCGACGACGTACGGCACCTGGGAGGGCTGGGGCACCTCCCTCGCCTGGTGGGCCAACGTCTTCGGCGCCCGGGACGACTTCGCCGACCTGTTCTTCACCACCAAGTCCGTCACGTACAACGGCCGCTCCCTGCCCGGCCTGGGCCTCAACATCGCCCGCTACAACCTCGGCGCGTGCAGCTCCAACAGCGTCGGCGGCGAGACGATGGTGAAATCGCCCAACATCCCGGCCTTCAAGCAGATCGAGGGCTTCTGGCAGGACTGGAACAACGAGGACCCCGCGTCCTCGGCGTGGAAGTGGACGGCGGACGCCAACCAGCGCGCGATGCTGGTGAAGGCCACGCAGCGCGGCGCGATCACCGAACTCTTCGCCAACTCCCCGATGTGGTGGATGTGTTCCAACCACAACCCCTCGGGCGCGTCGGGCGGCGGCAACAACCTCCAGACCTGGAACTACCGCCAGCACGCGAGCCACTTGGCGGCGACCGCCCTGTACGCGAAGAACAACTGGGGCGTGAACTTCGCGACGGTCGACCCCTTCAACGAGCCGGCCTCCACCTGGTGGACGGCGACCGGCACCCAGGAGGGCTGCCACATGGACCCGGCGGTCCAGGCGGCCGTACTCCCCTACATGCGCAGCGAGCTGGACAAGCGCGGCCTCACGGGCCTGCGCATCGCGGCCTCGGACGAGACGAACTACGACACGGCCCGCTCCACCTGGTCGTCCTTCAACTCCACCACCAAGGCACTGGTCTCCCAGGTCAACGTGCACGGCTACCAGGGCTCGGGCGGCCGCCGCGACGTCCTCTACACGGACGTGGTCACCACCTCCCGCAAGAAGCTGTGGAACTCCGAGACGGGCGACAGCGACGGCACGGGCCTGACGATGGCCTCGAACCTCTGCCTCGACTTCCGCTGGCTGCACCCCACGGCCTGGTGCTACTGGCAGGTCATGGACCCGTCGAGCGGCTGGGCGATGATCGCCTACGACGCCAACACCCTCCAGCCCACCACCGTCCAGACCAAGCACTATGTGATGGCCCAGTTCAGCCGCCACATCCGCCCCGGCATGACGATCCTGGACACGGGCGTGGACTACGCGGTGGCGGCGTACGACGCGACGGCCCGCCGCCTGGTGATCGTCGCGGTCAACACGTCCACGTCCGCCCAGACCCTCACCTTCGACCTCTCCCGCTTCTCGACCGTGACGGGCGGCTCGGGCGGCCTCGTCCCCCGCTGGAACACGGTCACGACGGGCGGCGGCGACCTCTACACGGCCCGCTCGGACATCCGCCTGTCCGGCAAGTCGGTGGCCGTCCCCTTCGCGGCGAAGTCGGTCCAAACCCTCCAAGTGGACGGCGTGACGCTGTAGGTGTGCGCGGAGCGTGAGAGAAGCCCGCGAGCCCCTCGGCGCCCTCGATATCGGGTCTGGCCTGCACATCTCTCACGCTCGTCACCTCCCGGCAGTACGGTGTCCCCCATGCGCCCCGACACGCCTGCCGAAAACGTCGACCACACCGCCGAGGCGGCACGCCTGGAGCGGACCGCCGGCCTGTACCCCGAGGACGCCGAGGCCCTGCTGCTGCGGGCGGCGGCCCATCTGGAACTCTCCGGCGACCGCCCCACCGCGACCACGCTCTACGACCGCCTGCTGTCCTCCCCCGACAGCCTGCGGAACCCCCACCTGGTACGGGCGCTCAAGGCCTCGAACCTCTGGGAGTACGGCCACGAGGCCGAGGCCCGCGCGATCATCGAGGGCGTCCGGGTGGCGTCCCCCACGGACCCGGCCCCCTGGGTGATCGTCGCGGAGTCCCTGGAGTCCCACGACGAACTGGAAGCGGCCCACGAGACGTTCACGGAGGCCGTGCACCGCCTCCTGACCGACGTCGAGGAGCCCCCCTACGCCACCCACCCCCTCCTCTTCGGCCGCCACCGGGTCCGCCGCATGCTCGGCAAGACCCACGACGAGTGGGACGCCCTGGCGGACACGGTCCACTCCCTCCCGATCACCCTGGACGAACTCCACGACCCCAAGCGCGTCTGGTCCCTGGGCTCGGAGAACCCCGCGGAACTGGAGGCGGAGATCCGCCGCCTCCGAGCGGAACTGGGCGCGTACCGGGAGGCCCTCTCCCGCCCCTTCCCCGTGGCGATCCTGCACTGGCCGGCGGGCGAGCTCACGGAACTCCTGGAGGCGTACCCGTCGCTGTCGACGGAGTACCCGACCCACGCCGACCACCTGGCCTCGATAGAGCAGTCCCTGCGCGAACTCGCCGCCTCCGGCACCCCGAACCTGGGCATCGTCCCCGGCACGGTCCCGTCCTACGAGGCGTTCGCGGCATCGGAACTCTCCTCCCCGACCGACCCGACCCTCCTCCCCCAGTACGCGACGACACTGGCGGCGAGGGGACGGGCGGTGGCTTGGCCGCCGCAGCGGGGGGCGGGTTGCTGGTGTGGGTCGGGGCAGGCGTACGGCCAGTGCCACGGCAGCACTGCCTGAGATCCGCCCGACACGGGGAACCGAAGCCACCGGCAGGGCGCCGCTGAACCGACCCGGCGTGCGCGGAACCGCTGACGCGCCCGTCACGCCGGGCACCTGCGCAGCACACGGCGGCGCTCCCCACCCTGGCCCCCTCTCCCCCGGGCCGCCCGCTCGCTTCTCTCCCGTGCTGGAGCGGCCCGGGTCAAGGGTGGCCCGCAGGGCCATCGGCGCCAGCCGACGCGGAACCCAGCGCAGCGGAGTGAAACGCCCTTGAGGCGGGGCGCGGAGGCACGACACTGGCCAGGAAGCGGGCGGCCTCGACAGCAGGCGTCACCACTACCGCCTGTCGAACGAGGCTGCCAGGCCGGGAGTGACGCGGCAGCCAACGCCAACCAGTGAGCGCTGACCGAAAGGGTGGCTGAAAAGAACCTCTAGCTGACACGCACGACACAGAGATTCGGACACCGAGCCCTCAACACCGGACGCGCATCCTAGAGTTGATCCATGAACAACGAGGCCTACAACACATCCGAGGAAGAGCCGGGCACTGAAGACCCTCTGGAGAGTCTGACACAGGAGGACTCTGGGGTCGTAGACCCTGAATCTGATGCCGTTGAATCAGCGCCGATTCACGCGGATGATGCTCTTCGCTACTTTGGTGCTGACTTCGATGTAGACGGACTGGTGAAGCGGCTAGATAATGGGACGTTCATAATCCCTACGTTCGAGCCACTCGCAGAAGACGACATCGCCGGCTTCGAGGGGTTCCAGCGGGGGCTGGTCTGGAAAAAGAAGCAGATGGACCGCTTCATCGAGTCCATCCTGCTGGGATACCCAGTACCTGGGATTTTCCTAGTCGAACTAACCGATCGTCGTTACCTTGTGCTTGACGGTCAGCAGCGGCTCACCACCCTGCAGGCCTTCAAGCATGGTAAGTACAGGTCAGCACGCGGAGTCAGCAACTTTTCACTTCGATACGTGGGCGACGATTACAAGAGAAGCACATACGCAAACCTCGAGTCGAAGTCGCAGCGTCTCTTCGATAACACGTTCATTCAAGCCACAATCATCGTACCGAAGGGCGCGGAAGGGAAACGGGGAGTTTACTCACTGTTCGAAAGGATCAACAGCGGAGGGACGAACCTTAAGCCGCAACAGATTCGCGTTGCACTATACGCTGGCGAGACCGTAAATTTCGTGCGCGACTTGAATCAGAATTCAAATTGGCGAAATCTATTCGGCTCACACAACCGCGACCTAAAGGATCACGAGTTGATCTTGCGCGCCATCTCACTAATGCCCACGGCGCGTGGATTCCAGGTATTTCGCCCACCCATGGCCGCGTTCCTCAATGATTATCTCGACGTGCATCAGGACCAACTTCCGCCTGACGCCGAGGACATTCGGAGCCTCTTCTTTCGCGCCGTGCAGCTACTCGATGAAGCGAGGGGACGTGACGCACTCAGGATCCGCGGAACGCAAGTGAATGCTGCCCATACTGATGCAGTGCTGGTCGGACTCATGACCGCACTCAAAACGAACCATGATCTGAGCGCCGAGCAAGTCGATTCCGCGCTTTCCAGGTTGCTCAGCAACGACAGGTATCAGTACGCGGTATCAGAAAGTACGTCGCACAGCGAGCAGGTGAGTGCACGGATCCGACTCGCCGCCAAAGCCTTCCAGGGGGGCTCGCTTGCCGACGAGCAAGAATAACGCACGAAGGCAAATCCTCGCCATGAAGTCAGACCTTGATGCGGCATATGGGAGATATCGACAAGGTCTGACTCAGCTGGAGATATCTCTACAGGAGGATCTCCACAAGTATATGTGCATACGCCTCTCAGGGTATCTCGAGCAATTAATGTTCGAAGCAATCAGCGGCTACATAGCAAACTCGACAGGAGGTGCCGCAAGGAATTTCAGCATGTCCTTCTTCAAGAGGGCTCCGAACCTCAACCCGGAGGCGTTTGAAAAGCTAATCGGGAGGTTTGGTAATCCGTGGGAGGAGGATATCTCTGACTTCCTGGACAAAGAGGAACGTCGCAACTCCCTAGGCAAACTCCTTGAGGTCAGGAACAAAGTCGCACACGGGCAAAGCTACCGTGGCGGCCAGATGAACGTCGCGACTTACAAGGAACTTGTGGATGCGATTCATTCATGGGTCGTCAACAGGATGGTCACCTGACCCAGCCCGACGAAGCACGCCAATCCGGAAATCGTCAGTCCGCGAGACAGGTACTTGAGTTGCTGCCATTTGAAATCAATAGAGACGTGAGAGCCGCCTCTTGGCTCACCAACCAGGCTCTCCTGGAGGAGGATCCCGACCTGGAGAGGATCGCTGAACACCTCCGTTCACTCGATCCGACCGGACAAAGATTCGCTACCGTACTTCGGGACACTATAGATCAATTACTCAACGGCGAGTCCACAGGCCGATACGCATGGAAGCAACTCTTCAAAACCGAGAAGACCCATGCGGGCACTCTTGTCGAGATCAATTTGCAAAGGGAGTTCAAGTTTGCTGACGGTGGCGACGTCGGCGATGAGGGTGAGCACCCCATGGACTACCGGATTCTCGGCATAGATGTTGACTGCAAGTTCTCGCAAGACTTCGGCGGCTGGATGATCCCACCCGAGGCGATGGGTTATCTGTGTCTCTTGGTCTGGGCAGACGACTACAAGAGCCGTTGGAGTGCTGGCCTTTTTCGAGTGCGTGAAGAGTTCCTCAACACGGGTGGAAATCGCGACAAAAAGCTTACGCTGAAGGCAGAGCATCGCAAGGACAAAGTCTTCTGGCTTTGGCGGGACGCGCCACTTCCAGAAAACGTGCTTCTACACCTTCCCGAATCCACCCGGAGTCAGATTCTTCTCGATGGGCCACGCCAAGGGCAAAAACGCGTCATTGAGCTGTTTCGTAGGGTGCAGAACCGCCCCATTGGGCGAGGTGCCGTGCGTACGGCAGCGCAGCAACTCGACTATATGGCGCGTCTCCGGGAAGGAAAGAACCGAGCACGAACTGTACTTCGCGAAGAGGGCATCGTGATTGTCGGCCCGTACGGCAAGCATCAGGCTATCGCTCGCCAGCTGGGAGCCGCGGTGCCGCGGAGGGGGGAGTTTGTAAGCTTCCGGCTAGCCGAAGCCGAGCCACGTCACGGCAACCGTCCCTCTGTCGAGTTGGAAGGTTGCCACTGGGTTCTGGCGACTCCGGACGACCCCCATGTGACAGCACCGCGGCTGCCTAAGGTGGCTGGCGAAGACGAGGGCTGATGGGTTAAGCAGCAAGCGGCGCGAAGTGGAGCAGACAGGATGGTCAGCAACGAGGACTGGGTGCCACCGGCCGGCTCTTGGGCTTCGTCCGCTGCACGGCGTCGCAACATGCAGGCTATCCGCAGCCGGGACACGACACCCGAACGCTTGATCCGTCGGCTCATCCATGCTCAGGGCCTGCGATACCGAGTCGCCGCCAGACCTCTACCGGATCTTCGCCGGACGGCAGACATGGTCTTCCGTCCGGCGAAGGTGGCTGTCTTCATTGACGGTTGCTACTGGCACGGTTGTCCAGCGCACTACGTTCCTCCTAGGACGAACCCGGGCTACTGGTCGGACAAAGTAGCCCGCAACATGGCACGTGACCGAGATACCGATCAGCGCCTAGAGGAAGCCGGCTGGAAAGTGCTCCGGTTCTGGGAGCACGAACCAGCCGCAGAGTGCGCAGCCCGGATCGCCGAGGAGGTTACAAAGCGACGAAGTCAGTCACGCAGGGTGAGCAACCAGTGATCAAGTTTTCTTAGCGTCCCGCTCACGTGCAGCCCTCAGGACATCAGCGATCGACTCACCAACGGCCTTTGCCACGGGCGGCGGAAACGCATTTCCCACTTGTCGGTACTGAGCAGTCTTACCGCCCGTGAACTCCCACTCGGGAGGGAAGCCCTGAATGATCGCAGCTTGCTGCACTGTGAGCTTGGGCCCGTTCTCACCAAACAGGTCGCGCTCCTCCGTGCCCTTTAGCCTGCATGTCTCTGGGTCATTAGCAACTCCTAGAGCGTCGACGCCAAGCTGCTTCCACGCTGCCTTCGCACGGCTGGGGCCAAGGTCCGCTCCGCCGTGCTTCTTGGAACCGCCTACCAAGGTGGGCGCAATCCCGCCGCCCTTCTCCATGAGCTCGTGATGACGCTTGCGGGCAGTGTCGAGCCAACGCTCATACGCCCTGTGAGCCCGATCTGCGTGTTCACCTTCGAAATACGGTGCGTAGCGGGCGCGCATGGTTGCGTCTAGTGCTTTCGCGACACTGACGTGCTCATCGTCTTCGACAGTTGGCCACTCATACTTGACATCCTTCAGGACGTCAGCACGGAAAGCGACGAGGATCGCGCGAGGGCGAAGCTGAGGAACGCCAAAGTCACTGGCCTCAAGAATGTCCCATTCGCAGACCGTGTATCCCAGGCCTTCGTCCCAAGTCATCTGGCCATCGTCACCGCGGTACCAACCGCTCTGGAGCCGCGCCTTGATCCAATCCCGGTAGTCCTCAAACTTCGGATCCATGATCCCACGCACGTTCTCGATCATGACGGCCCGAGGATTCAAGGTCTTCACTAGTCTCAGCATGGCTGGGAACAAGTCACGCTCGTCAGCCTTGCCAAGTTGTTTGCCGGCGTGAGAGAACGGCGGGCACGGAACACCGCCGGCCAGGAGGTCAAGACCACGATGCTGGAGCACCTCCCGGCTCTTTTGCAGATGTTCGTCCCGTTTGAAGTCATTGACGTCAGTTGGCGGCAGAACGTCGCAGTTGCTTCTCTCCCAAGCCCACTTAGGGTGCGACCTCACATTGGCCTGCAGCGTCATGGCAGCGTGAGGGTCGATCTCTACGAGAGCAAGGTGGCCGAACCCGGCCTGGTGCAGCCCAATTGCCTGGCCGCCGGCCCCAGCACAGATCTCGATCGAGGTGAACTCGGGTTCCTCGATCTCCTCCACGGACTGCTCCGGTTCGTTCACGCGGGTCATGCCCCCTCCTTACGGTCATGCAGCAGTGGACGCATCTTGCGGTCCACCGTCACTGAGGGTGACAGACCCCACTGACAACGAGACCTGACCAAGTCTGCAGCACGTCTCACGGTTCGCCGCACGCACCCTCCGTTGCGCCGAACACTCATACGATATTGCCCATGCGGATTCCTACGTGGACTGAGGACGAACTCGTGCTGGCCGGAGCTCTCGTCGTGAGGAACGGCTGGCGCGAGCTGCGGACCAGGGATGTGGACGTGCAGGAGCTCTCGGAGCTGCTTCGCTCGCTTCCAGTCCACGAACCAGAGGCTCGCGCATTGCCCGGCTTCCGGTCTCCGGACAGCGTGAGCCGGAAGACCACTGACTTCATGACGAACCACCCGCTCTACTCCGGCAAGCGCACCCGCTGCGGTAACCCCACGCTGCTCATGATCGAGGCTTTCATCAAGCGTGCGCCTGAGATGCTCCAGGCAGCTGAGGCCATCGAGGAAGGCATCGCCTCCGGTGACCTGCACCGTCTCCCGAAGCAGCCCGACGAGGTCGACGAAGCCGGCTCGACTGCCATCGAAGGGCGACTCCTCGTGCGTCGCGCACTGGCTCGTGAGCGGGACCCTAAGCTCCGAGCGCTGAAGATCAAGCAGGCGCGCCTCAACGGGGGGCCGCTGCGGTGCGAGGTCTGCGCGTTCGACTTTGCCCACACCTACGGGGATCTGGGCGACGGTTACATCGAAGTGCACCACGTCACTCCCCTCCACGCCTCTGGCACCAGGGAGACCAGGCTCGCCGACCTTGCCTGCCTGTGCGCCAACTGCCACCGCATGTGTCACAGGAGCAGTCCGGGAGAATCCTGGCGCACGCCGGCCGCTCTCCGAGAGCAGATGGAAAAGTCTGTTCCTGTAACTGGCCACTAGGCCGCATCCGCCTCGGCCTCGTAGCGCATCTGCGCCTGGTCGAGGATGTCGTCGGGGTCGTGACCACGAGCGCTGGTCCAGTGGAGCAGATCGGCGATCAGCTCGATCGCAGACTGCTCGAGACCCGCTTCCCTCCTGCCCCCTTCCAGAGCGACGCTGCCGCGGCCAAGCTGATAGGTCTCCAGAGCCTCGACGGCTCGCTCGTGGCGTCGGCAGGCCGGCCTTCCGTGGAGGACCGGGATCTCGCACCACACCGCCTTGCCTGCCGCGGTGAGAATGGCTCCCCAATCGACTGCCAGCCCTGCAAGTAGGTGCAGCCCTCGACCGCCCTCGTCATCCAAGTGCGCTGCCCTCAGGGTCGGCAGCACAGGGCTCTTGTCGTGCAGCTCCATGCGGATCCTCTCCCCCTTCCACTCGAGGATCAGAGTCGCCGACGCGCCTTCGCCAACATGCTTGAAGACGTTAGTGGCGAGCTCCGTAACAAGCAGCTCGGCCTCGTCAGAAGCGGCCAGTGCGCCCCACCGATCGAGCTGCTGGACGGTTGCTCTTCGCAGTAGACGCACCTCCGTCGGCACCGCTTCGAAGGGCAGAACACATCGGAGTCGATTCCCCGTCACTCCCCGGCCAGGCATGGCCTCTCCTCCCTCCCTGGCCAACCAGCACGCCAGCCAGGTCGTATCCGTACGACTGCGCTGCGTAGCGACCGAGAACGAGCATGGCACAGAGAAATCTCACTGTGTAACTTCTCATGAGAATCTATCGAGTGAATCCGGTAGTGGGCCCGGTTCACGGCTACCTAGCCTGATGGGCGTCCTACGGGCTGAGGCCCGAACTTGGCGAAGGAGCCGCATGCCCGAACGGAGCACAACAAGACGCCGCCAACTGGGCGCCACGATGCGCAAGTTGCGCTCACGCAAGGGCCTGACACTTGAGGAGGCCGGACGTCTCGTCGGCGTGTCGAAGGCGACGGTCAGCCGGTACGAGACCACGGCCGGGCCGGTCAAGTGGCTCGTCATCGACGCACTCTGCCGTGAGTACGACGCAACGGACGCCGAGCGGCGAGCAGTCGTCAACCTCGCCAAGAACGCCAGGGAACAGGGCTGGTGGAACTCCTTTGCCGACTCCATCCCGGAGAGCATGAACCTGCTGCTCACGCTTGAGGACGAAGCCGTTCGTGAGAACCACTTCTGTTGCGTCTACGTGCCTGGGCTTCTGCAGACACGTGCTTACAGCACAGCGCTTCAGAGGGCCAACGAAGTACCCCTGGAGCCCTCCGAGGTCGACCGCTTGGTCGACATCCGCATGAAGCGGCAGGAGATCCTGTCCCGGCCGAAGCCGTTGCATCTGTGGGCGATCCTCGATGAGTCGGTGATCCGCCGGGTCGTCGGGTCACCGACCGTGATGAAGGAGCAACTCGGCAGGCTTCTCGAAGCCAACGAGTCCCCTCACATCACGCTCCAGGTGCTCCCGTTCTCCAAGGGGGCACACGCCGCGGCTCTCGGAAGCTTCGTCATGATCGGAGGCCCTCAACCCGCCCTTGACGTGGTGTACGTCGACATCCACACGGGCTCGCTCTTCCTGGAGAAGGAAGCCGAACTGGAGCGATACAGACTTGCGTTCGAGTACCTCCGCGCACAAGCGTTGGACATGGAGGCATCCTCCACCCTGATCCATCGCGCCCTCAAGGAGCTCTGAATGCCCGCCGTCCTCCAGATCACCTCCGAGCCCAGGTGGTTCAAATCGTCCTACAGCGGCGGCAACGCGACCGAGTGCGTGGAGTGTGCCTACGTCGCTCACGGCGCGCTCATACGCGACTCGAAGATCTCAAGAGGGCCTTTCATTCCCGTCAGCGGTGAGGCGTGGTGTTGTTTTGTGAAAGCTGTGAGGTCTGGGACGGTTCGTGAGGCTGGCCAGTAACACAAGCCCGAGCCTCGTCTCCGCAGTGCCGAGGTGGCGGCTGACTCAACACCCAGCACGCTGCTACGGTCGCGAGTATGACGCTCTCGGTCTCCACTCGTCATGCCCTTGACCTACGCGTACAGCCGGTCGACGACATTCTTGATCGCGTCGCACAGTCTCTGCAGGCACGCCTGCTCCCGGGCACTGTGGTGCGCAAGCGTCGCACGGTGGGGGCCAGAACTGACCGTGACACGTGGGTGCGGATCGAACGACGCATGGCCGACAAGATCCCTAGCCAGGGGTGGAACGGAGCTGAAGCGGCTGCGCGCCTGGAAGGCATCGCCCAACCCGAATGGCGTGGCTGCGTGGTCTGGACGGACGGCCCAGCCGTATGGCGGGCCGACGAGACCGGGCTCCTGCCTGCTGTGCCCATCGGCACTGCCGTGCTGAGTACAGCCCCAGAACTGCCGGACGAGTGGTGGGAGGCTCTGAATGCCTCGTTGGACGCACTAGCCCGTCAAGACACGTTGCGGATTGCCACACCTGACACAGTCACCATCACTCAGGCCCTCATCACGGAATCCATTCACAGTGTCTTCCCGAAGGGCTTCGATACCTCTGTTCAGCAGTGGGTGCCAGCGCACGCCGACCTGAACTGGGCGAACGTGACCGCCCCGGTGTTCAGCCTCTTCGACTGGGAGGACTGGGGTAGCGCGCCACTGGGGCTGGATTCGTCCTCCCTGTGGGCGAGTTCCCTTGCAGTCCCGGCTCTGGCCGATCGCGTAAGGCGCGAGCGCCGGTCGGACTTCGAGAGCCGGGACGGGAAATTGATGACGTTGTTCGCCTGCTCGAAGATCCTCGGGCCGTACTCGCACCCGGAGGACCCTCGGCTGGAACCCGCCCGGCGCATGGCTGAGCAGGTCATGGAGGAGCTTCAAGCGGGCTGAGAGCGATAGCGGTCCCGGAGGAGACTCCGGTATTCCTGGACGGTCCGCTCGTCGACCCTGCCCGCCAGAGCTCCGACGAGTTCGCCGAGGTGGGCGGGCTCATCGGTGCCCACGGCAACGCAGCCGACCCGCGGAAGGTGATAGGCGGCTCGGAACGCCGCCTGTACGCGGGAAAGTCGGCTGCCGTCCCGGAGGAAGACTCGTGGATCGATCCTGTCCCACACCGGAGTGCGGGTACTGCCTCCGAAAGGACTCATCCCCCACACCTTGTCACCCTCCAGGCCCCATGCCTCGGTGAGGGCATCTGCAGCGTCCAGCGTTCTGGCTCTGGCCAGCAAACCAGCGTGGACCATGAGGACCGCCGGTCTCGGTACGGTCGTGTCGATCAAGCTCAGCAGCGGTAACGGGTCCCAGGTCGCGACGCCCCAGGCGGCGCAGAGTCCCTTAGCCACAACAGCGTCGAGAGTGGCGCACGCCTGTACCAGCGCGTACTGGTTGTGAGGGGCGGCTTCACGGAGCGAGTGCTCCGGGTTGTGCAGGAACACCAGGTCCGGCTCCCGTCCGAGGTCCTTGGCGGCCTGTTCCACGGCCGCGCGCAGACGTACAGGGTCCAGGGAATGCTCCGCCCCGTCCGGCCCCGGGAAATAGCCGACCTTGGTGGAGACCCTGAACTTGGGCAGCAAGTCACCCGCCGTTCGTGCCAGGACCTCATGCGCGCGGAAGCCGAGATAGTTGCTGCTTGTGTCGAGGGTTGTGACACCAAGATCCAACGCTCCAGTCAGGAGACGGCGTTCGTGACGAGACCGGTGTAGCCCGAGGACAACTCGGGAGTCAGCACGGCGCACAGCTCCTCCTTCACGAGGATCTCGGCTACCTCGGTCACTTCGGCTCCGACGACGGCTGCGGCTCGCTCCAGCGCGACCGGCCGACCGCTGAGCAGCAGACGCAGCGCGGGAAGGGCCTTGGCCGTGAGGGTGAGCTTCTTCCCGGAGGCCACGATGTCGACGGTCTCCCCGTGTTCCTGTACGCGGGGAGGGAAATGGGTGGTGCACACCACGGCATCGAGCGATCCGAGTATGTCGAGGAACGGCACGTGCCGAGGCAGCGCCGTCTCGTGTTCGTACGCGGCCAGGAAGTCCGCCGGGGAGCGGTCGCCGGCGAGCTGGGCGGCGGCCGTGGCCAGCGCCTCGCCGCCGGTTCCCCGCCACCGGTCGAGGTCGTGACGGAAGATCTCGCGCTCGCGGCACCAGTCGCCCAGCCATGCGAGCCAGCTCGCTCCCGTGCGCTTGGTGATGCCGAAGGTGACATGCAGGCTCTTGCCGGAACCGCTGCCGGTCCGTGTCGCCTGGTGCCAGTGGCCCCGGGGGATGTGCATGACGTCACCGGTCCGCATGAGACCGGACCAGATGATCTCGTCACTCGGAGTGGTGTTGGGGTCGGCGTCCCGGTACATCGGGACGCTGCGGGAGGTCGCGCGGACCTCCCACTCCTTTTCACCTGCCAGCTGAACGATGACGACATCGTGGTCGTCCCAGTGCAGGGGAAAGCCGGAGGCGTCGTTCGTCGTCAGGTATGCGTTGACCTGGACTCGCTCGCGGGACCACCACTGCAGGGCCCGGCAGGCGACCTCCATCGTCGGATCGAAGACGTTGGCCTGATCCATGATCACCGTCGCGCCTTCCCCCAGGAGCCTGCCCAGACTGCGCATGTTGACCATGGAGATGCTCTGGCCCCGAGGGCTGACGCTGTCGGTGTAGTAGATGGCCGGGTGGACCTCCTCGCCCTTCCGGAAACACCGGAACTGCGGGCGGTGCAGACTCCTGCGCATCGCGATGTCGAGCAGGCGGTTCGGAGTCATGATGCGGGAGACGAGTGCGGGATCGTCCATGCTCCCGCGTACGAAACCCTTTCCAAGCTCCTCGGCCCCACTCCATCCGAGCGCCGACTCGATGGCGTTGATCAATCGATGTTCCATCGTTGCGTCCTCCATGGGTTCGACCACGTGATCCGACACGGTGGGGTCGGCACGGCCGACCGCGCCGACCCCACCGCTTGGTGCCTACTCGCTGTCGTGCAGGTTGCCGTCGCCACCCGGCCACGGCGCATCGCCGGAACTGCCCTGGTTGTCCGACCGGAGGCTGTCGTACCGGTCATGGACGGCGGTCAGCTCTTCCACCGCCACCACGAGGCCACTCCGGGCCGGAGGCGGTGTCATGGGTTCTGCCATCTCGTGCTCCTTCCTCTTCGCTTCTCCCGCCAGGGCTCCGACGGGAAGTCAGTGGCCGCTCCACGGCCGTGGGAGAAGGGGTCTGCTGTGGGGCAGCGGTCATTGGGGGTCGCGAAGAACCGCGGTCCTACACCGAAGACCGGAGCAGGTCCGCGATTTATCCGCCGGACACACCCACGCCTTGGCGCATGTTGGTCTCCAGGACACGCTGGTCCAGCTCATACAGACACGCACGGCAGGCGTAGAGGGCAGCGTGCATGCCGCTCGACCGGACGGGCCCGATCCATGTCACCTCAATGTCGTCACGTTCGCACCAAAGCCAGCACTCGCCGCATACCTGCTGTTGTGCCGGTCCCACAGCGCGTACTCGGTGGGCTCCCTGGCGACGGGCTCCGCCCATGCGCGCTTCCCGCGGCCAGCGGGCTCCCACGCACACCGCGAACGAGAAGCTCGACCAGTGCCAGGCCGCGCCCAGTCTCGTCGTCGGCTTGGGCACAACTCCTCTGCGAAATTGCAGAATTGTCGTCAACCACGTCGATCACGGGGCGGCCGAGGCGGTGGTACAACGTGACGGTGACTGGCCCTTCCCCGTGGACCACGGCGCTGGTGATGAGCTCGGAGGCGACACGGCGAATGGGGTCAGCCGTCTCGCCGTTCAACGGCACACCCCACGCACACACCTTGTCGACGGCCTTGCGCCGGGCGAGGGGCACCTCCCTTTCCTCACCCGCGAGGACGACCTGCTTGACGAGCATGGGCATGGCTGACGCCTCCGAGGAGTTGGAGAGCGACTCCGCTCCCGTCCAGGGAACAGGGAGCGGAGCCGCCGATCTGAGAACCGTCCCGCGAGCTGACACTCTCTGCCGGCTCCGTGGACGGCTGATGTTCAGTCAACGGCCCCAGCCAGCAGGGCGGAACGTTTCTAGGGGGTTCCTCATGGGGACGCCCTCCCTGTACGCAGCCACGCGAAGTAGCCTCTCCACTACGGCGTGAGGGGATGATGGGAGTGATGACATGCCTGGTGAGCCGTTGGCGGTCCACCCGCTGAGCTTCCTCCGCCAGACGCGCGGCTGGGGGAAGGCCGAGTTCGCCCGACTCATGCAGGCGCAAGGGAGATCACTCGAAATCCCGCTCGCGACCAATCGCACGACCGTATGGAAGTGGGAGCAAGGGCAGGAGCCAGACGCGGATGCGCAGCGTGTACTCGCCGACCTCCTGGGCGTCCCGTACGAGCAGGCCCGGAAGGAAGGCTGGCCCCAATGGCTACCGGTCTGGGAGATCACGGGACTCACCGCCCCGTGGACCGAAGCCGGTACCGTCGAGGCGTTGTCCGAACTCGTGGGGAGTGGCCGCATGGATCGCCGGGGCTTTCTCACCATCACCGGCGCCGCCCTGACGGGCCTCGCGGCAAGCTGGGTGGACGCACCGTCCACCTTCGCCTCGGCCCTGGGCAGGGATCAGGTGACGCATACAATGGTCGCAACGATCGAGCAGCGCATCAGCACGCTCCGTACGCTCGACGACCAACTCGGGGGCGCCGCACTACTGGAGCAGGCACGCGGCGATCTCGCCCTCGTCACCGGCCTCCTGAGCACCGGCAGATACACGGAGAGCATCCGCATCCGCCTTTACGCCCTGGCGGCCCGGGTGTCGCACCTGACTGGCTGGATGGCTTACGACGCAGGGCTGCGGTCCGCAGGCCAGCGCTACTACGTCGGAGCCCTGCGCAGCGCCCGTACTGCTGGAGACGACGGGTTCGGCGCCTTCATCCTCGCGGAGATGGGAGTCCATGTCTCCGAGGCCGGACGAACCGCCGAGCGCGTCGACCTGATCTCGACAGCCATCGACAACGCACCTCGAACACTGTCGCCGTACACCCAGTCGTTCCTCTACTTACACAAAGCCGAGGCGCTGTCCCGCGACGGCGACCACGCGAAGGCCGGGACAGCACTTAACCGCGCCGTGTCCCACTGGGAGCGCCACACCACGGAGGAAAACCCGGATTGGCTCAACTGGTTCGGCGAGGCCCAGCTGAAGTCGACCGAGGGCAAGGTGCTATTGCGATCCGGGCAGGTGGAGCGCGCGACGGACTCCCTGGAAACCTCCGTGAAGAGCGCGGCGCCTCGGGACAAAGCCGTACGCTCCAGCCGCCTGGCCGAGGCCCGACTAGCAGGCGGTGACCTGGACGGGGCGCTGGACGCAGCGAACTACGGCGCTGGCCTGCTGGAAAGCAGCATTAGCTCCGTGCGTGCAGCTGGCCGCTTAAAGGAGTTCTCCGTACGACTCGAAGCCCACAAATCTGTCCCCGCCGTCCGCGAGTTTCGCGCGCGCCTCCAGGCGCTCACCGCCGCAGCCTGAGAGCCGCCACCTGGAATTCCCAGACGAATGCGCCCCCACAGAGCAGGTGGTCGCAATGCCAGGATGGACGGCATGAGGACGATCGAGGGTGAGGTCGCGGCTGGGTTCGAACCGGTGCGTGAGGCGTTCGCAGCGAACTTCTCCGAGCACGGGGACATCGGCGCGGCGGTATGCGTGTACCAGTACGGCCGACCCGTGGTGGACCTGTGGGGTGGCATTGCCGACACCGAGACTGGTCGTCCGTGGACACGAGACACGCTGCAGCTCGTCTACTCGGCGACCAAGGGGGCGACCACGACCGCGGCGCACATGCTGGCCGAGCGGGGTGCGCTGGACCTGGACGCGCCGGTGGCTAAGTACTGGCCGGAGTTCGCCACGAACGGCAAGGCGGACATACCGGTGCGCTGGCTGCTGTCCCACCAGGCCGGCTTGATCGCACTGGACCAACCCGTTCCGCTGCGCGAGGCGTTGGCCTGGCATCCGATGGCGGCCGCACTAGCCGCTCAACGTCCCCAGTGGACTCCGGGCACAGCGCACGGTTACCACGGTCGGACCTGGGGCTGGCTCGTCGGCGAAGTGATCCGCCGGGTGTCCGGCCGGACGCCGGGCCGCTTCTTCGCCGACGAAATCGCCGCTCCCCTCGGGCTCGACCTCTTCATCGGACTGCCGACGCCTGAACGCCACCGGGTCAGCCGCATGGTGTACCGGCGACCAGCCATTGATCTCACGACCGTACCCACCGAGGCAGTCCCCGAGGAACTCCGCGAACTGGTCGCTGCCTGGCGTAACCCAAACTCGTTCAGCAACAGGGCGTATGCGGTGACCGATCCATCCGAAATCGACTTCGACTCGCCCGAGGTACAGGCGGCCGAACTACCAGCGTCCAACGGAGTTGGCACCGCGCGCGCACTAGCCCGTATGTACGCCGCGCTCATCGGCGAGGTGGACGGCGTTCGCCTGCTGGCCCTGGAAACCCTGTCATCTGCGACTGAAGAGCAGGTCAGCGGGGTTGATCAGGTGATGGTCACGCCAAGCCGTTTCAGCTCTGGATACATGTTGCCCACCGAAGCGAACACCATGGCTGGTCCCCATTCGTTCGGTCACACCGGTCGGGGTGGCTCGCTTGGTTTCGCCGATCCTGAGCATGGCGTCGCCTTCGGCTACGTGATGAATCACATCATCGGTGGCCCTGACGATGTCCGGGCGACGTCTCTGGTGGAGGCACTCCGCAAGTCGCTGTCGTAACCGACCGGGTCTGTGACCACTGCGCTGGCCAGGAAGTGCTCACGGCCGCCCGGCTCTTCTGAGGTTGGCGGTTCCGGGGCGAGTGTCAAGAGCGCCCTTCGGGCGCCGGCTGGCGCCGATTGCGCTTCGCTTCACTCTTGACACCCGCACCTCCACCGCGGGGATTTTGGCTACCGGGCGGGGGGAGGGTGCATAGGGGTGCGGATCCATGGCCGGGTGGCGGGTCCCGGGCAGACAGGGAACAGCGGCATCGGCCGGGTGCGGTTGCGGGAGCGCGTCGAGGGTGGCCTGGCCGCGTTCAGCGCGGCAGGCCGTCCAGGGCCGGAGGCGATCACAGTGAGGGTGTGCGGCAAAGAGCAGTGCCTGGTACACCCGAACATGCCCGGCCTTCAGTGCTCGGAGCTACTCTGCTCTGAGCGCAGCACCTCTCGAACCGGTACTGCTCGACCAGTTCCTCCCAGTCCCCCGCCGCCCCCTTACTCAGGGCGACGGGCCGCGTCCCGCCCATCAGGGTGCGTACCCGCTCTGCCACCTGCGCGGCCTGGCCTCTGGACGTATACACGCCCAGGACCAAGGCCGTGGAGTCGTCATCGGTGCCGTCGCCGGCGAGGGTGAAGCTCCAGGGGATCTCGCAGGGCGGGGCGTGGTCGGGGTCGGGGCACAGGAGGCGTTCGATCGGGTCCTGGAGTGCCAGTGCCTCTTGTGAGGTCGGACAGCCGTGGATCCGGATCTCGTACACCCGTGGTTGGTCTTCGGCCGGTGACACGCGCCCCTCCAGGTTCAGCTCAGTGGCTTCTGACCGTATGGGGCATCGCGGCCTGACGCATCGGCTTATTGCTCTGGCCGCCGTACAGCCGACACGCCTCCGGATAGCCCCGTTCCCTCCGCTCGATGCAGAACTCGTTGCCCTCCGGGTCCGCCATCACGACCCAGCCCCGGCCGTTCGGGAGGGTGCGGTCGGTGAGGATCGACCTCCTCGGCGCGGGTGCGGCCGGTGGGGCCCGAGTCGAAGTGGATGCGGTTCTTCGTCGTCTCAGCCTCCTCGACTCTGACGCGCAGTGGGAGCAAGCCAGCGACAAGACCTTGTTTCGTGTGGTCGGGGACGCGGACCAGCCGGGTGCGCGGGGGGTGGGTGAGCATCTTGGACGGTTCGTCGGGGCGCATCGTGCCGTGTTCGCCCTGGGCGAGGAGGGTCGGGCAGGTGATGCGGGACCACTTCTCCCAGTAGGCCGTGGTGGCCAGTTCGGCGACCGAGGCGATGATGGTGGTGCGGTCCCAGGTCGGGTGCCAGCCGTCGTCCCGCCGGACCAGGGCCCTCGTCCATGCCTCGTGGCCCAGGACGGCCTCCGCCTCCGCAAGCGACTTGAAGGGGGTCGGCCAGCTGTCCGGCCAGGTCGCGGTCTGTGCGGGGAGGTCCGGGCTCGGGCCGGCCGGGCAGCCTCGATCAGGATCAGGATCCGGGAGCTCACCAGGTGAGGCCGGGACGCGGCCGGCAGCATCGCCGTGTTGCCGCCCAGGGACTGGCCGAGCAGGGTCACGGGGGCCAGTCCAGGTCCGCGATCAGGGCTATGGCGTCCTGGACATGGGCCTCGCGGGTCGTGGTCGCCGGTGTGCGGGTACTGACGCCGTGGCCTCGGGCGTCGTACGTCACCACGCGGTGGCCGTCGGCCGACAGCTGCGCGGCGAGGGTTCCCCACTCTCCCTGGTGACCGGCCAGGCCGTGCAGCAGGAGGAACGTGGTCGTGGGCCTGCCCGTGGGGTGGTGGTCCCGGTGAGCGATGCGCGTGCCGTCGTGGGTCGTGAGGGTTCCGGACGTCATATGGGTCAAGGAGCCCACCTCTTTCTCGACTTGGCCGCCGCCCGCGCACGACGGCCACCCCGCTGTGCGACGCGGGGTGGCCGTCGTGGGCGCCAGGTCCAGGAACCTACGACGTCGGCGTCAGGTCGGCCCGGCCGAACAAGAGGGCGTATCCCGCAGGGAGTCGGTTCAGGATGCGGGTGATCAGGTCGTCGCCGATCAGGGGCGGCAGCGCGCTGAGCACCGAGCTGACGTCCCAGCGGGCGGTGGCGGACGTGGCTCCGGGGGTGCGGGCCGCGACCTCGTCGACGAACCGCGCGGCCGTCAGCCGGTGGGTGACCGGGATCTGGGCGGCGATCAGCCGGGCGGCCTCCACGGGCAGCGCGCGGGCCAGGTCGACCCGTTCGTCGCCGGTGACGTGGGTGCCGAGGGCCGAGAGGACGGTACGGGTGACCTGCTCGGCCTCCTGCAGGGTGGCGTACCGGCCCGACTGCCGGACGGCTTCGATCAGTTGGGTCCAGGTGACGTCGTCGACCTGGGCGTGGGGCTTCGTGGTCACACGTGGCACTGTCGCCGTGCTCATGTGCGGGGTTTTCCTCCGGGTGCGTGCGATGCGGTCCTGGGCCGCGCCGCCGGGAGCTCGTACCGGCGGCGCGACACGGTGGGGGCGGTGCGGTGAGGTCAGCCGCTGAGCTGCCTGCGCGTGTCGCCGCCCGTGATCTGGATGCGGCGGGGCTTGGCCTGCTCGGCCACCGGGATGCACAGGGTCAGGACGCCGGACTCGTAGGAGGCGTCGATGCGCTCCGTGTCCAGCGTGTCGCCGAGGAACAGCTGGCGGGTGAAGGTGCCGGTGGGGCGCTCGGCGACGAGGGGTTCCGCGCCCTCGGGGGCGGGGGACCTGCGCTCGGCTCGGACGTTCAGGACGTTGCGCTCCACGTCCAGCTCGATCGTCTCCGGGTCGATGCCGGGGAGGTCGAAGTGGACGAAGAAGTCGTCCCCGGAACGGTAGGCGTCCATCGCCATCGCCGACGGGCGGGTGGTGGCGGGACCGAACACCTGCTGGGTCAGTCGGTCGAGCTCACGGAAGGGGTCCGTGCGCATGAGCATCACTGGTCACTCCTCTCTTCGGACGCAGTCGGTGCGATGCCCTACGGTCTGCGTCTTCTTATATAGCTCGGAGGAGGAAAGTTGACAAGCCCGGGCTCAGGTTCGGGTTCCCGGAGCCCGAGGGCTAGCCTCAAGATCCCGATCAGGGCGCAGGGCGCAGGGCGCAGGACGCAGGAGGCAGACATGGCGAGGGTTCCCAGTGCGGTGGTCGCCGCGAGCGGGCTCGTGGGCGGGTACGGCGTGGCCCGCTGGACCAGGCAGCGGCCGCTCGGCGGGGTCGTGCTCGCCGTGGCCGGGGTGGCGGCCGCACGGCAGTGGCGCCAACAGGCCGGCGGGGTGGCCGCGGGGGCGTTGTCGGCCGCTTATGTCGCCGCCTTCGCGGGGTCGCATCCGCTGGCGAAGAAGGTGGGTGCCTGGCCCGCCGTCTTCGGGGTGGCGGGCGCCGTGGGGCTTGCCTCGTGGGCGGTCGCAGACCGGCGCGGCTGATCGGGTTGTCTGGGTGAGCCCGCGCGGCTGATCGGGTTGTCTGGGTGAGCCCGCGCGGCTGATCGGGTTGTCTGGGTGAGCCCGCGCGGCTGACCGGGTTGTCCCGGTGGGGCCCGCGCGGCTGATCGGCTGGTCCAGGTGAGCCCGCGCGGCTGATCGGCTGGTCCAGGTGGGTCGGCGCAGCCGGTCGGCTCACCTCGGCCAGCACATCACGGCGCATCACGGCGCATCACGGCGCATCACGGCACAGAAGGCGATACAGCAAAGAACCCGGCCCTGAATCCCAGGGCCGGGTTCTTGATCGGAGCGCCGGGCAGGCCTTGCACCTGCATCTCCCCACAGGAAGTGGGGCGTCTTTCCTTGGACCACCAACGCACTGTCCGCCGACCGGAGTTCCGGCGACTGGACGCAGATCAACTATAGCGCAGTTTCTGTCATCCCCTTCACCACCTGGCCGTCTCCTCACCGTCCCCCGGGCCGTCGAGTACCTCGAGCACGGGGACGGGATGGGGTCGGTCAAGCACGCGATACCCGTCGTCCACGAGGACGGGCTCGGCGAGTGGGTGGAGGCCGGACGGGACCAGGGGCACGCGCTGCTCGGGGTCGGACTGATGGGCACGGGGTGCGAGCGCGGAATCCTCCCCGCGCTCGCACGTGCCTCAACTGGACGGGGGTGACCGCACCCTGGCCGGTGACCGCACCCTGGCCTCCCCCCAGCCCTCAGCCACTGCCCTTGCCGCCCGCCGCCGTCAGCGGCTTGGCGATGTCCTCCAGGGAGCGGCGTTCCGCCTTCACCGCCAGGAGTGCCGCGACCAGGCCCGCCAGGCACATCAGCGTCGCGCCGATCGAGAAGGCGAGGACCGTGTCGCCGACGACGCCGGATTCCGTGAGCTTGGCGAAGAGGAGCGGGCCGCTGATGCCGCCCGCTGCCGTGCCAATGGCGTAGAAGAACGCGATCGACATGGCGCGGGTCTCCATGGGGAAGACCTCGGAGACCGTGAGGTAGGCGCTGGACGCGCCGGCCGAGGCGAAGAAGAGGACCGCGCACCAGCAGGCCGTCATGGTGGCCGCGCTCAGCGAGCCCTGGTCGAAGAGCCAGGCCGTGCCGAAGAGGAGCAGGCCGGACAGGATGTACGTGCCGGAGATCATGATGCGGCGGCCGACCGTGTCGAAGAGCTTGCCGAGGAGCAGCGGGCCGAGGAAGTTGCCGATGGCGATGACGGCGAAGTAGTAGCCGGTGTTGCCGCTCGGGACGTCGAAGAACGTGGTCAGGATCGCGCCGAAGCCGAAGGTGATCGCGTTGTACAGGAACGCCTGGCCGATGAAGAGGGAGAAGCCGAGGACGGCACGCCTGCGGTAGTCGGAGAAGACCGTGCGGCCGATCTCCAGGAAGGAGACGCTGCGGCGCTGGTGGATGGTGATCTCGCCCTCGGGGCGCGGCAGCGGCTCGTCCCGCTCCTCCTCGATCTTGCGTTCGATGGAGGAGACGATGCGTTCCGCTTCGTCGTCACGGCCGTGGATCAGGAGCCAGCGTGGGCTCTCGGGGACGTGCCGGCGGACGAGGAGGATCACCAGGGCGAGGACCGCACCGAGCGCGAAGGTCAGGCGCCAGCCGACGTCCGCCGCGAAGATGTCCGTGTCCAGGGCGACGATCGACAGCAGCGAGCCGAAGACCGCGCCCAGCCAGAAGCTGCCGTTGATCATCAGGTCGGTGCGGCCGCGGTACTCCTTCGGGATCAGCTCGTCGATCGCGGAGTTGATGGCCGCGTACTCGCCGCCGATGCCGAAGCCGGTGAGGAAACGGAAGAGGAAGAACCACCAGGTGTCGAAGGAGATCGCGGTGAGGGCGGTGGCCGCGAGGTACACGGCCAGCGTGATCATGAAGAGTTTTTTGCGCCCCCACCTGTCGGTGAGGCGGCCCCAGAAGAGGGCGCCCAGGCAGGCGCCCGCCACGTACAGGGCTGCCGCCATGCCGGTGACCTCGCCGGACGTGATGGGCAGGCCGCTGTCGGGCTCCGACAGGCGGCTGGCGATGTTTCCCACGACGGTGACTTCGAGACCGTCGAGGATCCACACGGTGCCGAGGCCGATGACGATCGTCCAGTGCCAGCGCGACCACGGGAGGCGGTCGAGGCGGGCGGGGATGTCGGTGGTGATGGTTCTGCCGGTCCCGGCCTGCACGGTTGTCATGGGCTCCCTACCACGTCGAGCGGAACCCGCATCGGGTGCCCGGGGCGGTTTCTCTTACGCCCTGAGATACCTCGCTCGCGCCCTGAACCACTCGCTCGGGCCGGAGTTCTCACGCCCCGAGCGCGTGCGACACCGTGTAGATCAGCAGGCCGGCCAGGGAGCCGACGACCGTGCCGTTGATGCGGATGAACTGCAGGTCGCGGCCGATGTTGGCCTCGATCTTCCGTGTGGTGTGCTCGGCGTCCCAGCTCGCCACCGTGTCGGTGATCAGGGAGGTGATCTCCTTGCGGTAGGTGGTGACGACGTAGACGGCCGCGTCCTCCACCCACTTGTCGACCTTGTCCTGGACCTTGCGCTCGGCCGCCATCCGCGAGCCCAGCGACAGCAGGGACGCCCGCACGCGCAGCCGCAGCTCGCTGCGCTCGTCCTCCGCCGCCGCGACGATCATGGATCGTACGGCCGTCCAGGCGCTGGCGATGAGGTCCTGGACCTCGTCGCGGCCCAGCACCTCGCTCTTGAGCCGCTCGACGCGGGCGCGGGTGTCGGTGTCGGACTGGAGGTCGGAGGCGAAGTCGGTGAGGAACCGGTCGAGGGCGCCGCGCGCGGGGTGGCCGGGCATGTCGCGCATCTCCGTGACGAAGCGCAGCAGTTCCTTGTAGACGCGCTCGCCGACCTTCTTGTCGACGAACTTCGGGGTCCAGCCGGGGGCGCCGCCCTGCACGGCGTCCATCACGGAGTCGCCGTGCAGCACGAGCCAGTCGTGGGCGCGGGTGACGACGAGGTCGACGACCCGTTTGTGGCCGCCGTCGGCGACGACCTTCTCCAGCATCTTGCCGATGCCGGGCCCGATCTCCTGGGCGCCCGCGCGGCGGGTGATGGCCTCGCCGACCACCGCCTGGACGTCGGAGTCGCGCAGGACCGTCAGGGCGCCGCGCAGGGCGGTGGACAGCTCGGCGGTGACGCGGTCGGCGTGTTCGGGGACCGCGAGCCAGGCGCCGAGGCGGCTGCCGATGCCGACGGCGCGCAGCCGCTGCCGTACGACGTCCTCGGAGAGGAAGTTCTCCCCGACGAACTCGCCCAGGGAGACGCCCAGCTGGTCCTTCTTGGTGGGGATGATGGCGGTGTGCGGGATGGGGATGCCGAGGGGGTGCCGGAAGAGGGCGGTGACGGCGAACCAGTCGGCGAGCGCGCCGACCATGCCCGCCTCGGAGGCGGCGGCGACGTAGGCCGCCCAGGTTCCGGCACCGGAGTTGTGCGCCCATGTGGACAGGACGTAGACCAGCGCCACGAACACCAGAAGTCCGGTGGCGGTGAGCTTCATCCGGCGTACGCCGCGCTGTTTCTCCTCGTCCGCCGGGCTGAACGTCGTCATCGCGCGGTTCACGGCGCCGCCGGGGCGGGCATGCTGCCCACCGGCACCGGCACCCCTATCTGCTGCTTTCGTCCGTTCCATCCGCTCCACCCGCTCGGTGATCCCGCACACATTGTCCCTTCCTGACCGACTCCTGGAACGGATCAGGAGTTCCCGGCGTCTGTCGGGAGGGGGTTTTGCCACGGGGTCCTGTGAACTTCCCCCGGCCCATGACGCATCATGGGCACATCAGATCGGAGCCTTGGGCTCCCATCGCCCGAGGAGAACAACACAGCATGACCCGAGGACGTGGTTACGCCCTCCTGGCTATGGTCGTCGCGGCGATCGTGGCCCTTTCCACCGCCATATACGTCGGAGTGGGGTCCGACGACGGCCTGCGCCACCGGAACGCCCTCGGCGACGGTCGCGCCCCTCACAACTCCGCCGCGCCCGCCTCCACCGGCACCTGGGTCGGCACCTGGTCCGCGTCCCCCTCCGCCGCCGAACCCGGCACCGAGGCAACGGGCATGGCGGACCGTTCGGTCCGCAACGTCGTCCACACCAGTGTCGGCGGTACGAGTGCCCGCGTGACGCTGTCCAATCTCTACGGCCAGTCGCCGCTGAGCATCACGCGGGCGACGATCGCCGTCTCCGCGGGCAGCGGCACGGCGGCGGCACTCGCGGACACCATGCGGCAGCTGACCTTCGGCGGCGGCCCCACGGTCGTCATCCCGCCCGGCCGGCAGGTGATGAGCGACGCCGTACGGGTCGTCGTCCCGCACGACTCCGACGTCCTGATCACCACCTACACGCCGACCGGCTCCGGCCCGGTCACCTACCACCGCCACGCCCGCCAGACCTCCTACGTCGCCCAGGGCGACCAGGCGGGGGACACCACGGGCACGCCGTACACCGAGCGGACCGGGTCCTGGCGGTACCTCACCGCGCTGGACCTGCTGAGCAACGAGTCCGACGGCACGGTCGTCGTCCTCGGCGACTCGCTGACGGACGGCATCACCTCCACGCCGGACACCAACAGCCGCTGGACCGACGTGCTCTCGGACCGGCTGCGCGGGGAGATCGCAGCCGGCCGGGACCTGCCCCGCTACAGCGTCGTCAACCAGGGCATCAGCGGCAACCGGGTCCTCGCCGACGGGCTCGGCCGCCCCGCGGACAACCCCAGCGGGCTGAACCGCTTCGGGCGGGACGTGCTGGAGCGGACGAACGTCAAGGTCGTCGTCATCGACCTCGGCGTCAACGACATCCTGCGCAACCCGCGGCTCGCCGACCCGAACGCGATCATCGCCGGGCTGCGCACGATGGTGGGCCAGGCCCACGCGCGCGGTGTGAAGGTGGTCGGAGCGACGCTGATGCCGTTCTACGGGCACCGGGGGTACACGGAGGCGCGTGAGGCGGTCCGCCAGACGATCAACGCGCAGATCCGCGCCGGGCGGGTGTACGACGCCGTGGCCGACTTCGACCAGGCGCTGCGCGACCCGTACGACCCGCGGCGGCTGCGGTCCGACTACGACTCGGGCGACCATCTGCACCCCAGCGACAAGGGGTACGCCCGGATGGCCGAGTCCTTCGACCTGGAGACGCTGAAGGGGTCGGCGCCGGCGAAGCTGTAGTCCCGCCCCGCACCGTCTCGTCCCGTGCCCGCTGCCCGACCACAGGCGGCGGGCACACGGCTGCCGGGCTGGGCGTCGCCCGTATTGCTGGGCTGGGTGCCACCCGCCCCGCCGGGACCGTACCGCCCGCAGTACAGCGGCTCAGCTCCACCCACCCTGCCGGGACCCTGCCGCCCGCAGTACAGCGACTCAGCGCCACGCGCCCTGCCGGGACCCTGCCGCCCGCAGTACAGCGACTCAGCGCCACGCGCCCTGCCGGGACCCTGCCGCCCGCAGTACAGCGACTCAGCGCCACCCGCCCCGCCGGGACCCTGCCGCCCGCAGTACAGCGACTCAGCGCCACCCACCCTGCCGGGACCCTGCCGCCCGCAGTACAGCGACTCAGCGCCACCCGCCCCGCCGGGACCCTGCCGCCCGCAGTACAGCGACTCAGCGCCACCCACCCCGCCGGGACCGTACCGCCCGCAGTACAGCGGCTCGGCGCCACCCGCCCCGCCGGGACCGTACCGCCCGCAGTACAGCGGCTCGGCGCCACCCGCGCTGCCGGGACCGTACCGCCGCAGTGCAGGGGCTCAGCGCTCCCCGTCCAGCTCCCGCCGCCCCGCCCTGCGCTCCAGCTTCTCCTGGCGCCGCTCCTCGCGGATGCGCAGCTTCTCCGCCCGGGTCAGCTTCCGCTGGACCCCGACGCCGCCCCACAGCGCGAACCCGGTCACGATCACCCGCGGCGCGCCCGGCTCCCCCGGCACGCCCTCCTCGCGGTGGTCGAAGCCGCCCATGATGCCGATGCCGCGGACGACGACCTCGACCCCGGGCGGCACGATCACATCCACCCCGCCCATGATCGCGATGGCGTTGATCTCGACCTCGCGGTCCGCGAAGTTCGCCTCGCGCAGGTCGATCTCCCCGCCGCCCCAGAAGGCGAAGCAGGTGAACCGCCGGGGCATCGTCCAGTGCCCCTTGCGCTGAAAGCCGGACATCACGGCGACGGCCCACGTGGAGGACCCCTCGCCGCCGGTGATCCGCCCGGACCAGTCCGGGCCGGCCGCCGGGTCCTTCGTCAGGGACACCACCGGGACGGTCACGCCCGCGGCCGGCAGGTCCCGGGTGATCGGCGCCAGCTCCCCGTATGTCCGGGCCTTGTACGTCGCCTCGAGCCGCTCCTCGAACTCCTCCATGTCGAGGCGCCCCTCGGCGAGGGCGTCCCGCAGGATGCCGGCGACCTTTTCACGGTCGGCGTCGGAGGCGCGGAGGTCCGGGACGGCGTCGTCGGTCATACACAGCAGCCTACGAGTTCACCCCGCCGGGGGCTACGAGATCGCCCGCTCGGCCTGCTCCCCGTACATGGTGGCGATGACCGCCTCGATGTCCGGCTCCCGCACCGACAGGTCCACCAGCGGGTACTCGGCCGCGATCCGCGCCACGAGCGGCGCCGCCGACTCCCCCGCCGGAAACGCCAGCCACTGGCGCGGACCCTCCACACGGACGACCCGCGCGGGCGCCGGAGCGTCGATCGGCGGCAGTTCCCGCTCCAGGTCCACCACCAGGGTCCGCTCGCTCTCCCCGACCTCGTGCAGCCCGGCGAGCGGGCCGTCGTACATCAGACGCCCGTGGTCGATGACCATCACCCGCTTGCACAACTGCTCGATGTCCTGGAGGTCGTGCGTGGTCAGCAGCACCGTGGTGCCGCGCTCGGTGTTCAACTCCCGCAGGAACTCCCGCACCTTGGACTTGGAGATCACGTCGAGACCGATGGTCGGCTCGTCCAGGTACAGGACCTCCGGGTCGTGCAGCAGCGCCGCCACGATGTCGCCGCGCATCCGCTGACCGAGGGAGAGTTGCCGTACCGGCACGTCCAGCAGGTCGCCCAGGTCGAGGAGTTCGACCAGACGGTCGAGGTTCTCCCGGTAACGGGCGTCCGGGATGCGGTACATGCGGTGCATCAGCCGGTAGGAGTCCAGCAGCGGCAGGTCCCACCACAGCGTCGTGCGCTGCCCGAACACCACGCCGATGCGGTGCGCGAGCCGGGTCCGCTCCCGGGAGGGGTCGATGCCGGCCACCCGCAGCCGGCCCGCGCTGGGGGTGAGGATGCCGGTCAGCATCTTGATCGTGGTGGACTTCCCGGCGCCGTTGGGGCCGATGTAGCCGACCATCTCGCCGCGTTCCACCCGGAAGGAGATCGAGTCGACGGCCCGCACCAGCCGCCGCTCCCGCTTCATGAAACCGGTCTTCTTGCGCACCTCGAAGACCTTCTCCACACCGTCGAGTTCGATGAACCCGCCTTCCGATCCGATGAACCCGCCTTCCGATCCGATGAACCCGCCTTCCGATCCGATGAACCCGCCTTCCGATCCGATGAACCCGCCTTCCGATCCGCCTTCCTGGCTGGACCCGCTCTGCGACCCGGTCAACTCAACTCCCTGTACTCCGGTACGAACGAAGCCCCGTCCGCCACGCCAGCCCGGCCAGGACACAGCAGGCCACCGCCACCAGCGGCGACGCGAAGGCCGCCCACCCCGGCAGCCCGATCGGGTACGGCCGCCCCAGCACATGGGCGGCGGGCACCCAGTTGACGAAGGCCAGCGGCAGCATGAAGGTCACGCCCCGCACCAGGTCCTTGCCGAACACCGACGGCGGATACTGCAACAGCGTCGTGCCGCCGTAGGTGAAGGCGTTCTGCACCTCGGCCGCGTCCTGCGCGTAGATCTGGAAGGCCGCGCCCGCCACGAACACCGCCGAGAAGATCGCCGCGCCGCTGACCACCATCACCGGCACCAGCAGCACCTTCGCCGCGCTCCAGTCGACGTCCACCGACACCAGCGCCCAGCCCAGCACCACCGCGCCCTGGGTGATCCGGCCCAGGCGGCGCAGCGCGAAGTGGTCGGCTCCGACCTGGGCGAGCACCGGCGCGGGACGCACCAGCAGCGAGTCGAACGAGCCGTCGCGCATCCGGCCGCCCAGCACGTCCATCGAGCCGAGCATCAGGTCGGCGATCCCGAACGCCGTCACCGACAGCCCGTAGAGGAAGGCGACTTCGGGCAGCGACCAGCCACCCAGCGAGTCCACCTGCGAGAACATCAGCAGGATCCCCACGAAGTCCAGGCCGGTCACCGTCAGATTGCCGAACACCGTGACGACGAAGGAGGTCCGGTAGGTCATGCTGGAGCGCACCCACATCCCGGCGATCAGCCGGTAGGCCCGCACCCCCTCCAGCACACGATTGCGTTCAGCCACCCTGCACCACCACCCGCCGCGTCGCGGCCGACTGCATCAGCCGCCCCGCGGCCAGCAGGGCCACGGCCCACGCCGCCTGGAAGGCGAACGCCCGCAGCGGATCGGTCTCCCCCATCAGCACGTCCGCCGGCATCTGGATCTGCGCCGCCCACGGCAGCACCCGCACGACCTCCCCGAAGACCCCCGGGAAGGCGTTCAGCGGCAGCACCATGCCCGAGAAGAAGATCCCCGTGACCATCAGCGCCTGGTTGACGCCCATGCCGTCCATCAGCCAGAACACGCTCAGGGCCGCCAGGTAGCGGATCGCGAAGCTCACGAGCGTCGCCAGCAGCAGCGTCACCACGAACGCCGCCCACGGGGCGACTTCCGTCGGCAGCGCCATCGGGAAGAAGACCGCGCCGAACAGGAACGGGATCACGCCCCTGCCCAGCATCTGGAACAACGCCCGCCCCACGTCGCCCGCCAGCCACCACAGTTGAAGATCGGCCGGCCGGTAGAGGTCGACAGCGATCTCACCGGTGCGGATACGCTCCATCAGGTCCTTCTCGGCGCCGCCGCCCTGGATCGCCAGCGTGGCGTAGAGGCACTGCCCCAGCCACACATAGGTCACCGCCTGCGCCTGGTCGTACCCGCCGAGATGAGGCTTCTCGTCCCACAGCGCCAGATACGTGTAGACGAGGATGACGCCGAAGACCGTGTTGGTGAACACCCCGGCCACCGTGGCCGCCCGATACGTCGCGTACCGCCGGAAACCACCCGCCGCGACGGCCGCGTACAACCGTCCCGAGCCCACATCCACCGCCCTCCTCGCCGCCCGGCACCGAAGCGCAGGAGCCTAGTGGTCCGGCGAACGGGCGTGCCAGGCAATTTCGGGGAGCGGCGAGGGCGCCGCGGGGCGGGTGCGCACCGGCCCAGACGGTACGATCCGTTGCGTCCGCGTGGGCCGAGGCGCCCGTGGCCAGGGCGAGCAGCGTGGCGGCGGTGCCGGCCGGGCGGAGCGTACGAGCCGTCACGATCCACGGCCGTGTCCCCCTTCGGGCGAACGTCGCGCAGGCGAGATCACGATTCGGGCAGGCGTACGCAACAGCGCGTTTGACCCCGTGCCCGCCCGCGCACCCACTCGCATGCGGCCCGCCTCACCACACGGCTCACGACCCGGCCCTCGATCAGGGAACTGATCAACGGATGGGACAGTCTTCATCCCAGGGGCGCAAGAGCGAGCAGAGACGTACGGGAACGACGTACGACGCGAAACAGGAGTCCGTGCACGACATGAGTGACGAGCCTCAGCCGCAGCAGCCGAACCCGGGCTGGGCATCGAGAGAGCCGCAGGCGCACGCCGACGGCGACCCGGGCACGCCCGAGACCAAGTCGGCCGGGAAACCGAAGCGGACCGGCTGGCGCCGGATCATCCCGACCTGGCGCATGACGCTCGGCGCCTTCGTCATCGTCGCCCTGCTGCTGGCCGGCGGCTTCTTCCTGGGCTACTCGCTGGTGAAGATCCCCCCGGCCAACGCGCTCGCCACCAAGCAGGCCAACGTCTACCTCTACGCGGACGGGTCCGTGATCGCCCGCGACGGCGAGGTCAACCGCGAGAACGTGACGCTCCCGCAGATCTCCAAGGACGCCCAGCACGCGATCCTGGCCGCCGAGGACCGCGACTTCTACACCGAGTCCGCCGTCGACCCCAAGGCCATGGTCCGCGCCGCCTGGAACACCGCCCTCGGCAAGGGCAAGCAGTCCGGCTCCACGATCACCCAGCAGTACGTGAAGAACTACTACCTGCGCCAGGAACAGACCGTCACGCGCAAGGCCAAGGAGTTCTTCATCGCGATCAAGCTGGACCGCGAGGTCAGCAAGGACCACATCCTCGAGGGCTACCTCAACACCAGCTACTTCGGCCGCAACGCCTACGGCATCCAGGCCGCCGCCCAGGCCTACTACGGCAAGGACGCCAAGGACCTCGACCCGGGCCGCGCCGCCTACCTCGCCGCGCTCGTCAACGCGCCCAGCCAGTACGACGTCGTCGCCCACCCCGAGAACCGGGGGGCCGCCGAGTCCCGCTGGAACTACGTCCTGGACGGCATGGTCAAGAAGGGCTGGCTCAGCGAGTCGGAGCGCACCGGCATGAAGTTTCCCATGCCGAAGGAGTCCACCCTCTCCACCGGCATGTCCGGGCAGCGCGGCTACATCGTCCGGATCGTCAAGGACTACCTCGTCCAGAACGAGATCGTCGACGAGCGGCAGCTCGACGCCGGCGGTTACCGCATCACGACGACCCTGCAGAAGGGCAAGCAGGACGCCTTCGTGAAGGCCGTCAACGACAAGCTGATGTCCAAGCTCGACAAGAAGAACAAGGTCGACACCTACGTCCGTGCCGGCGGCGCCTCCGTCGATCCCAGGACCGGCAAGGTCGTGGCGATGTACAACGGCATCGACTACGTCAAGCAGTACACCCCGAACGCCACGCGCAGGGACTTCCAGGTCGGCTCGACCTTCAAGCCGTTCGTGTTCACCTCGGCCGTCGAGAACCACTCGGAGACCCAGGACGGCCGCGTCATCACCCCGAACACGATCTACGACGGCACCAACAAGCGTCCCGTGCAGGGCTGGACCGGCGACCCCTACGCCCCCGAGAACGAGGACCAGCGCTCCTACGGCGACATCACCGTCACCGAGGCCACCGACAGCTCCGTGAACTCGGTGTACGCGCAGATGGCCGCCGACGTCGGCCCCGCGAAGGTCAAGCAGACCGCGATCGACCTCGGTGTCCCCGAGACCACCCCCGACCTCGCCGACGGCCCCGCCATCGCGCTCGGAACCGCCACCGCCAGCGTCCTCGACATGGCCGAGGCCTACGCCACCCTCGCCAACCACGGCCGGCACGGCACGTACACGATCGTGGAGAAGGTCACCAAGGGGGGCACGCCGATCGACCTGCCCGAGCGGCGCACCCGGCAGGCCGTGAGCCGCGAGGCCGCCGACACCACCACCTCGATGCTGCAGAGCGTCGTCCAGAACGGCACGGCCTCCGCCGCGCAGGCCGCGGGACGCCCCGTCGCGGGCAAGACCGGCACCGCCGAGGAGGACACGGCCGCCTGGTTCGCGGGCTACACCCCTGACCTCGCCACCGTCGTCTCCGTCATGGGCCAGGACCCGGTCACCGCCGCCCACAAGTCCCTGTACGGCGCCATGGGCCTGAACCGGATCAACGGCGGCGGCGCGCCCGCCGAGATCTGGACGCAATACACCGAGGACGCCCTCAAGAACAAGCCGGCCAAGGAGTTCGACCTCAGGCTCCAGCCCGGCGCCGACGTCTCTGAGGCCCCCAGCAGCGAGGCCCCGACCGACCCGGCCACCGGCGGCACCACCGACGGCGGCACGACCACCGGCGGCGAGGACACCGCCACCGAGACGCCCGGCCAGAGCCCCAGCGCCCCCGAGGGGCAGACCGAGGGCCAGACCGACGGCGGCACCACCGACGGCACCACCGGCGGCGAGTCCCCCACCGGCGGCGGGACCGCGGACGGCGGTACGACCGACGGCGGTGCGACGGACGGCGGTACGGCCGACGGCGGCACCACCCAGGGCGGTGGCGGCGGCGACGCGAGCGACGGCGGCCAGACGGGCGGCCCGACCGGCCCCGGCTGGGGCGTGGTCCCGCAGGGCGCCCGCCGCGAGTAGCGCGTAGCCCGTGCCTGGCCGGTGTCAGTGGCCGGTGTCAGTGGCCGCTGGTCGCTGGTCGCGCTCGGCGCCATGACGGCTCAGTGGCCGCGCCAGTGCCTTCAGCGCCATGACGGGCTCAGTGGCCGCTGGTCGCCTTCAGCCCCACCACGGCGACCAGCAGCAGGCACACGAAGAAGATCCGGGCGGCGGTCGCCGGCTCACCGAGCACCGCCATGCCGAACACCGCCGCCCCGGCCGCGCCGATCCCCACCCACACGCCGTAGGCGGTACCGATGGGCAGGGTCTTGGCGGCCTGCGACAGCAGCAGCATGCTGGCGACGATGCCGGCGCCCGTGAGCACACTGGGCAGGGGGCGGGTGAAGCCGTCGGTGTACTTCATGCCGATGGACCACCCGACCTCGAGCAGACCGGCGACGACGAGCAGGACCCAGGCCATGACGGGCACCTCCGGGACGGGCTGACGGTGTCGGTGCGTCGTCTTTGCCTTGATCCCGGTACGGCGCGTCTCGTCGGGGGTGTCTCCAACGTAGCAAACCCGCACGGCACGGCGAAGGGGCCGGTGACCAGGGTCACCAGCCCCCTCGTAGTACGACTGTCGCCGGTCCTACAGGTACAGGCCGGTCGAGTCCTCGGCGCCCTCGAACCGGTCCGCGGCGACGGCGTGCAGATCACGCTCACGCATGAGCACGTACGCGACCCCCCGCACCTCGACCTCGGCACGGTCCTCCGGGTCGTACAGCACCCGGTCGCCCGTCTCCACGGTCCGCACGTTCTGCCCCACCGCGACCACCTCGGCCCACGCCAGGCGCCGGCCGACCGCGGCCGTGGCGGGGATCAGGATGCCGCCGCCGGAACGCCGCTCGCCCTCGCTGGTGTCCTGCCGCACGAGTACGCGGTCGTGCAGCATCCGGATGGGAAGCTTGTCCGGATGGGTACTGTGCTCGTTTCTCTTGGCGCTCACGCCCAGAAACCTACCTGTCTTCCCCGCAAACGCACGCAGTCGGGTCAGCCCTTGCGGCGCCGCGTGCTGACCGCGAGCAGCCCGACCAGGCCCACGACGACGAGCGCGACGGGCACGACCCGCTCCAGCCGGGGTGCGCCGTCCTCGTCCACGAACTGGGCCCGCACGTCCGTGACGGCCCGGTTGACCCCCACGTAGGCCCGTCCGAGGGTGTGGTCGATGTGGGAAGCGACCTTGGCCTTGGCATCGCCGACGATCGTCTTCGGGTGCACCCGCACCCCGAGCTCGTCGAGCGTCTCGGCCAGGGTCGCGCGGCGGCGCCTGATGTCCGCCTCGATCTGCGCCGGGGTCCTGGTGTCCGCCGTGTCCGCCACCGTGTCGCCTTTCGAAGTCGGTGTGAAGCCTGTGCCGGACAGTCTGTCAGCTCCACGGCTCATCTCACTGCCCCGACCCCCGGTTACCCTGGCCTGATGAGCGAGCGACTCCAGCCGGGGGACGTGGCCCCCGCCTTCACCCTGCCCGACGCCGACGGCACCGAGGTGTCCCTGTCGGACCACAAGGGCCGCAAGGTCATCGTGTACTTCTACCCGGCCGCCCTCACGCCCGGCTGCACCAAGCAGGCCTGCGACTTCACGGACAACCTGGAACTGCTGGCGGGCGCGGGCTACGACGTCGTCGGCATCTCCCCCGACAAGCCGGAGAAGCTGGCCAAGTTCCGCGACAAGGAGTCCCTGAAGGTCACGCTGCTCGCCGACCCGGACAAGCAGGTCCTGGAGTCCTACGGCGCCTTCGGCGAGAAGAAGCTCTACGGCAAGACGGTGGTCGGCGTCATCCGCTCCACGATCGTCGTGGACGAGGAGGGCAAGGTCGAACGCGCCCTGTACAACGTCAAGGCGACGGGCCACGTAGCCAAGATCATCAAGGATCTGGGGGTCTGAGACCCCGCTGATCTCGTCTGCGAGCGGCTCGTACCGGTGAGGTCCGGTACGAGCCGCTCCGTTTTTCGTGCGTGACCGTCCGATAAACGGTTCGTTACTCCGTGCGAGACCACGAACGGGTGGTCGGGGACGGAGGGGTGTTTCGTGGGGGCCAGTGCATACACCAGAGAGCGGCTGGAGGAGGCGGCTCGGGGGGCTCGGTCGTTGTCGGAGGCGTTGCTGTCGTTGGGGGTGGATCCGCAGAGTTCGACGCGGCGGTACGTGTCCCAGCGGATGAGGAAGCTCGGCGTGGACGTGGCGCACTTCGAGCGAAAAGGGGTGCGGTGGACGAGGGACGTCCTTGAGCGAGCGGTGGCGGCGTCGACGAACATGTGTGAGGTGCTGCGGCATCTCGGACTCGAGGTGGTGGGCGGACATCACACACACATCAGCCGCCGGGTCAGGGCCTACGGCATCGACACATCGCACTTCAGGGTGCCGACTCGGCGTGGGAAACCCTGGCGCCCGCGAACCCCGGAGGCCTTCCTGGTCGAGCAACCGGCGGATCGCGCCCGGCGCATTCCGAGCGACCGCCTCAAAGTGGGCGATGACGTCCTTGGGAATGGCGGAGCGGTGCGCCCTGTGCGGCACGGGGGCGGCTTGGCGGGGGCGCCCGCTCCCTCTGGAGGTCGATCACATCGACGGCAACTGGAGGGACAACCGCATCGAGAACCTTCGGCTCCTCTGCCCCAACTGCCATTCGACGACGGACAGTTACCGGGGGCGAGGCAAGAGGCGTGCCTCATGAGCAGCCGACAGGCACGGCCCTCGCCTGAGGAACTGCGCGGCGCGGTCGCCGAGTCCCGCTCCGTCGCGGAGGTGCTGCGCCGCCTGGGGCTCCCGGAGAGCGGTACTCGGCGCAAGCATCTGCGCCGGTGGATCGCCGAGGACAAGCTCACCACAGAGCACTTTCTGGGCCAGGCCCACCAGCGGGGGAAGCGCCGCCCGACCTCGGCCAGACGCCCTGAGGACATCTTGGTCAAGCAGGACGGCGGGCGCAGGACTCGGACCATTGTCCTACGTCGGGCGCTCCATGAGGTGGGCGTACCAGAGGAATGCGCCGACTGCGGGGTCGGCCCCGAGTGGCTCGGCAGACCCATGACGCTGGAGGTGGATCACATCAACGGGGACTGGAGCGACGACCGGTTGCAGAACCTGCGGTTGCTGTGCCCCAACTGCCATGCGGTGACGAGCACCTGGTGCAGAGGCGGCGGCAGGCGTTCCCCACAGACCCGCCCCGCATGACCGGTACCATGACCTGGATGCGGCCGTGGCGGAATTGGCCTACGCGCAACACTTAGGATGTTGTGGGAGAAATCCCTTGAGGGTTCGAGTCCCTCCGGCCGCACGCCTTTGAATCGATGGCCCACCCGGTGTACCGGGTGGGCCTCGTCGTCAGCCCAGCAGCTCCCCCACCACCGGCACCAGTGCCCGGAACGCCTTCCCCCGGTGGCTGATCGCGTTCTTCTCCTGGGGGGTCAACTCCGCGCAGGTCCGCGTCTCCCCATCCGGCTGGAGGATCGGGTCGTAGCCGAAGCCGCCGGAACCCGTGGGCTCGTGGCGCAGAGTGCCCCGCAGCTGTCCCTCCACCACCCGCTCCGTGCCGTCGGGCAGGGCGAGTGCCGCCGCGCAGGCGAAGTGGGCGCCCCGGTGTTCGTCGGCGATGTCGGAGAGCTGGGCGAGGAGGAGGTCCAGGTTGGCCTTGTCGTCGCCGTGGCGGCCGGACCAGCGGGCGGAGAAGATGCCGGGGGCGCCGTTGAGGACGTCGACGCAGAGGCCGGAGTCGTCGGCGACGGCCGGGAGGCCCGTCGCCCGGGCCAGGGCGTGGGCCTTGAGGAGTGCGTTCTCGGCGAACGTCACGCCCGTTTCCTTGACATCGGGGATGTCCGGGTAGGCATCGGCTCCGACGAGTTCGTGGGGCAGCCCGGCTTCGGCGAGGATCGCGCGAAGTTCGGTGATCTTCCCGGCGTTACGGGTGGCGAGGATCAGGCGACTCATGGCCCCAAGGGTATGGGCCCCGTCAGGGGCGCGGGGAACTGCGCGAGCGGCCACCACGAACCCGCTGCCCGCCACCGAGCGGAACCCGGCAGACGAAGAGGCCCGGCTCAGCTGGCGCGGCGTCACGGCGTGCAGACCTTCGTCAGTTCGCCCGCCGCGTCCGTCACCGGACTGATGTCGGGCGTCTCGTCGCCGTTCTTGATCGAGGTGCGGACGTTGTCGACGGCCTTGTCCAGGTCGTCGACGGCCTTGCTGACGTCCGCGTTGTCGGTCTTGTCGCCGATCTCGCCGAGGTTCTGGTCGATGGAGTCGAGGGACTCGTCGAGCTGTGTCGGGTCGTTGGCCGCGCTGTCGGCCGCCTGCTGGAGGTCGGTGACGCTGTCGGCGATGGCGTCGGCGGTCTGGACGCAGTCCAGCGCCTTGTCGACGGCGGCGCAGCCGGTGGTGAGTCCGGCGGTCAGCGCGACGGCCGCCAGGGTGGCGGCGACTGCTGCGGTGCGGCGTCGGCGGCTCGCGGCCATGGAGCGGTCCCTCTCGTTCGGTCGGGCCGGTCGGGCCCGCGCGGCTGGCCGGGCGCACAGGGATGAGCCGTGCGCCCGTACTCCTTCAGACGCGAGTGTGCTCGGCGCGGTTGCCCGTGCCGAGCACCTCTCTTGGTGTGCCTTTTACTTTTCGGGCTACTTCTCGGGCTGCTTCCCGAGGACGGCGTCGAGCGCGGCGCGCTGGTGGGCGGCGAGTTCGTCGCAGCCGGCGACGGCGAGGTCGAGGAGGGCGCCCAGCTCGTCGCGGGCGAAGGGCTCGGCTTCGGCGGTGCCCTGGACCTCGACGAAGCGGCCGTCGCCGGTGCAGACGACGTTCATGTCGGTGTCGGCCTTGACGTCTTCCTCGTAGCAGAGGTCGAGGAGGGGGACACCGCCGACGATGCCGACGGAGACGGCGGAGACGGTGCCGGTGAGGGGCTTGCGGCCGGCCTTGATGAGCTTCCTGCCCTGGGCCCAGGCGATGGCGTCGGCGAGTGCGACGTAGGCGCCGGTGATGGCCGCGGTGCGGGTGCCGCCGTCGGCCTGGAGGACGTCGCAGTCGAGGACGATGGTGTTCTCGCCGAGGGCCTTGTAGTCGATGACGGCGCGCAGGGAGCGGCCGATGAGGCGGCTGATCTCGTGGGTGCGGCCGCCGATGCGGCCCTTGACGGACTCGCGGTCGCCGCGGGTGTTGGTGGCGCGGGGCAGCATGGAGTATTCGGCGGTGACCCAGCCTTCGCCGCTGCCCTTGCGCCAGCGCGGGACGCCTTCGGTGACGGAGGCGGTGCAGAAGACCTTGGTGTCGCCGAAGGAGACGAGTACGGAGCCTTCGGCGTGCTTGCTCCAGCCGCGCTCGATGGTGATGGGGCGGAGCTGCTGGGGGGTGCGGCCGTCGATTCGAGACATGCGGCTGAGCCTATCCGTACGTGCGGAGGGGCCCTTCCCGGTGGGGAGGGGCCCGTGCGCGCAGCCGGCCTCAGGGGTCCGTCAGGGGGTGAAGCCCTGGACGATCCCCGCCCTTCACATCATGTCTTCGATCTCCGCTGCGATGGGGTCGGCGTCGGTGCCGATGACGACCTGGATCGCGCTGCCCATCTTGACGACGCCGTGGGCGCCGGCGGCCTTCAGGGCGGTCTCGTCGACCTTGGCGGGGTCCACGACCTCGGTGCGCAGGCGGGTGATGCAGCCTTCGACCTCTTCGATGTTGTCGATGCCGCCGAGCCCGGCAACGATCTTCTCAGCCTTGGTGGCCATGTTCGTTCTCCCTGATCCGAACCGCTTTGTCGCAGTAACCCACAGTTGGCCCATGTTGGCGAGCGGTCCTGTGGCGTGTGACGAACGATGGCGTCACACCAGCGCGACCGTCGAACGACTGGTCTACACCACGAGTAGGCCTCCCGACAAAGAGGACCGGGATGAGTGCCGACAGCCCCGCCGGCGCCGCGCCGGCCGTCAGCCCCGCGCGGGCTCGCTGGAACCGGTTGTTCCAGGGGTTGCAGAAGATGGGCCGGAGTCTTCAGCTGCCGATCGCGGTGCTGCCGGCGGCGGGGATCCTCAACCGGCTGGGGCAGCCGGACGTGTTCGGGGACGACGGGCTGGGCTGGACGAACGTCTCGAAGGTGATGGTGGGGGCGGGGGGCGCGCTGCTGGACGGTTCGCTGGGGCTGCCGCTGCTGTTCTGCGTGGGCGTTGCGATCGGGATGGCGAAGAAGTCGGACGGGTCGACGGCGCTGGCGGCGGTGGCCGGGTTCCTCGTCTACTTCACGGTGTTGCGGCAGTTTCCAAAGGGCTGTCCGGAGGGGTCGGTGGCGGTGCCGGACGTGGGGTGCCAGGTGACCGACGGGGACATGACGGTCACGGCGTTCACGTTCCAGAACCCGGGGGTGTTCGGCGGCATCGTGATGGGGCTGCTGACGGCGTTCTTCTGGGCCCGGTTCCATCGCACGCGGCTGGTGGACTGGCTGGGGTTCTTCAACGGGCGGCGGCTGGTGCCGATCATCATGGCTTTCGTGGCGATCCTGTTCGCCGCGCTGTGTCTGTGGGTGTGGCCGCCGGTGGGTGACGCGCTGGAGGGTTTCAGCGACTGGATGGACGGTCTGGACGCGTGGGGCGCGGGTGTGTTCGGGGTGGCGAACCGGGCGTTGCTGGTGGTGGGGCTGCACCAGTTCCTGAACGTGCCCATCTGGTTCCAGTTCGGCTCGTACACGAAGCCGGACGGGACGGTGGTGCACGGTGACATCAACATGTTCCTGGCGGGGGATCCGGATGCCGGCCAGTTCACCTCGGGGTTCTTCCCGATCATGATGTTCGCGTTGCCGGCGGCGGCACTGGCGATCACGCACTGCGCGCGGCCGGACCGGCGCAAGGAGGTCGGCGGTCTGATGCTGTCGGTGGCGCTGACGTCGTTCGTCACCGGCATCACCGAGCCGATCGAGTACTCGTTCCTGTTCGTCGCGCCGGTGCTGTACGTGGTGCACGCGGTGCTGACGGGGGTGTCGATGGCGGTGACGTGGGGGCTGGGGGTGCACGACGGGTTCAGCTTCTCGGCGGGGCTGATCGACTACGTCATCAACTGGAATCTGGCGACGCGGCCGTGGCTGACGATCCCGATCGGTCTGGGGTTCGCGCTCGTCTACTACGTGATCTTCCGGTTCGCGATCACGAAGTTCGATCTGGGGACTCCGGGGCGTGAGCCGGCCGAGGACGTCGAGGACAGCGCCAAGGCGTGATCGTCTCAGTGGGGCCAAATTGGCGGGTTCCACTCGTTCGGCCTACCGTGCTACAACTGGTCTACACCACTCACTGGTGGAGGTCGCGCGGTGTTGTCCGCGTTCCCCTTTCTTTGAGACGCCGCCGTCCCCCGCTGAATTCTCCCTGGGCGGCGCCGTGCCCCCTGGAGGAAGTTCATGTCCACAGCCACAGCCGCGCCCGCGAGCCCGAAGAAGGGGTCGGCCGTGATGGCCGTCATGCAGCGCATCGGCCGCAGCCTGATGCTGCCCGTCGCCGTGCTGCCCGCCGCCGCCCTGCTGGTCCGCCTCGGCAACACCGACATGCTCGGTCGCGAGTCGTTCCCCGCGTTCATCACCAAGATCGCGGGCTTCATGGCGGCCGGCGGCAACGCGATCCTCGACAACATGGCGCTGCTGTTCGCGGTGGGCATCGCGATCGGCTTCGCCAAGAAGTCGGACGGCTCCACGGCGCTGGCGGCCGTGGTCGGTTACCTGGTCTTCAAGAACGTGCTGGCCACGTTCACCGACAAGAACCTGCCGAAGGTCGCCACGGCCGTCGACGGCAAGGTCGTCATGGTCGACGCTCCCGTGGACGCCAAGGTCCTCGGCGGCGTGGTCATGGGCATAGTCGTGGCCCTGCTCTACCAGAAGTTCTACCGGACCAAGCTGCCGGACTGGGCGGGCTTCTTCGGCGGCCGCCGCCTGGTTCCGATCCTGTCCGCCTTCGCGGGCCTGGTCATCGGCATCGTCTTCGGTTACATCTGGCCGGTCCTCGGCACGGCGCTGCACAACTTCGGCGAGTGGCTGGTCGGCTCCGGGGCGGTCGGCGCGGGCATCTTCGGTGTCGCCAACCGTGCGCTGATCCCGATCGGCATGCACCACCTGCTGAACTCCTTCCCCTGGTTCCAGGCCGGCACCTACGAGGGCAAGAGCGGCGACATCGCCCGGTTCCTGGCCGGTGACCCGAGCGCCGGGCAGTTCATGACCGGCTTCTTCCCGATCATGATGTTCGCCCTGCCGGCCGCATGCCTCGCGATCGTGCACTGCGCCCGGCCCGAGCGCCGCAAGGTCGTCGGCGGCATGATGTTCTCCCTCGCGCTGACCTCGTTCGTCACGGGCGTCACCGAGCCCATCGAGTTCACCTTCATGTTCATCGCCCCGGTGCTGTACGCGATCCACGCGGTGCTCACGGGTGTCTCGATGGCGCTGACGTGGGCGCTGGGGATGAAGGACGGCTTCGGCTTCTCGGCCGGTGCGGTGGACTTCTTCCTGAACCTGGGCATCGCGACCAACCCGTGGGGTCTGGCCCTGGTCGGTCTGTGCTTCGCGGCGGTCTACTACGCGGTGTTCCGCTTCGCGATCACCAGGTTCAACCTGCCGACGCCGGGCCGGGAGTCCGACGAGGAACTCGCCGAGCTGCAGAAGGCGGAGGCGAAGTAGTCCGCTGACGCCGAAGGCTCCCGGAACCGCCTGCCGCTCGGTTCCGGGAGCCTTCGCGCGTGCGGGGCGTTCAGATCTCGTACGTCTGCCGGGGTGCGGCGAGGTCCACCGGACCGTCGTACACCTCGCGGGCGTCGGCGAGGTTGACCTGCGGGTCCGTCCACGGCGGGACGTGGGTGAGGACCAGGCGGCGGGCACCGGCCCGGGCCGCCGTCTCACCCGCCTCGCGGCCGTTGAGGTGCAGGTCGGGGATGTTCTCCTTGCCGTGCGTGAACGCGGCCTCGCACAGGAACAGGTCGGTGTCCCGGGCGAGTTCGTCCAGCGCGGGGCTCACTCCGGTGTCGCCGGAGTACGTCAGGACCTTGCCGCCGTGCTCGATGCGGATGCCGTAGGCCTCCACGGGGTGGGCCACCCGTTCGGTGTGCACCGTGAACGGGCCGATCTCGAACGTGGACGGCTTGACCGTGTGGAAGTCGAAGACCTCGCTCATGGAGGAGGCGGAGGGGGTGTCCGCGTAGGCGGTGGTCAGCCGGTGTTCCGTGCCTTCGGGGCCGAAGACGGGGAGTGGATCGCAGCGGCCGCCGTCGTGGCGGTAGTAGCGCGCGACGAAGTACGCGCACATGTCGATGCAGTGGTCGGCGTGCAGATGGCTGAGGAAGATCGCGTCGAGGTCGTAGAGACCGCAGTGGCGCTGCAGCTCGCCCAGGGCACCGTTGCCCATGTCGAGAAGCAGCCGGAAGCCGTCGGCCTCGACGAGGTAGCTCGAGCAGGCCGATTCCGCGGAAGGGAACGACCCCGAGCAGCCGACGACGGTGAGCTTCATGAAGCAGAAACCTCCGCTGGCGGGAATGTCTGAGAGGGGCGTCGGGGGTCGTGCGGTCCGTCGAGCGTAAGGCGCGAAACCTCCTGTTGCTCCTCCGCCAAGGCCTGTTGTGGGCGAACTCACCTGTGGTGTCACCGGTTCGGCTGGCAGGGCCGGGGGTGATCCTCGTGAGGGGGGCGCGCGGCGAGGGCCGCGCCGGTAACGTCTCAGTATGGACACGTCCTGGTGGCTGGCGCTCGCCGCGGTGGTGCTGCTCGCGCTCATCGCCACGCTCGTCGACGGCTGGGGCCGGGGCCGCCGGCCGTCGGCCCGGCGGGTCCGGACCGCGGCACCGGCCGCGACGCTGGAGGGCCGGCCGCAGCCGGCGGAGATCTGGTGGGCGGACGTGCCCTACGAGGACGAGGCCCGAACGAAGGACCGGCCCTGTCTGGTGCTGGCGGTGCGCGGGGAGCGGGCGACGGTCGCGAAGATCACCACGCGGTTCCGCGACGAGCGGACCGGGGTGATCCCGCTGCCCCCGGGCTCGGTCGGTGACGCCCGGGGCCGCGCGAGTTTCCTGGAGACGGACGAGCTGCGGGAGGTCCCGGTGTGGGGCTTCCGGCGGCGGGTCGGCGTGGTGGATCCGGCGCTGTGGGACCAGGTGCGGTACTTGGCGGGCTGAACAGGCGCCGAGGCCGGGAACGTCCCGGCGGCGGAGCGGGTGCGAAGGGCCGGAGCCGTCCGACCAGCTGAACACGCACGAAGACCGAGGTGCGTCCCGACGGGCCGAGCACGCACGAAGCGACGGCTGCATCCCGACGGCGGG
>NZ_JACHCX010000023.1:0-49939 GCF_014207295.1 Streptomyces sp. AK010 | reverse complement strand
GAGCAAGCGCGAAGATCCGGAGCCGTCCGACCAGCTGAACACGCACGAAGACCGAGGTGCGTCCCGACGGGCCGAGCACGCACGAAGCGACGGCTGCATCCCGACGGCGGGAGCAAGCGCGAAGATCCGGAGCCGCCCGACCAGCTGAACACGCACGAAGACCGAGGTGCGTCCCGACGGGCCGAGCACGCACGAAGCGACGGCTGCGTCCCCGGCGGGCCGAGAACGGCAAGGCACCGAAGTCGTGACTCCGCACGAAGAACGACGTCGTCACTCCGCACCAAGGGCGACGTCGTGACTGCGACGAAGAACGACGTCGTGACTGCGCACGAAGGGCCGGAGTCGTCGTGACTCCGGCCCTTCGTCGTGTCGGTGTTCGGCGTCGGCTACGCCCAGAGCTGACCCTGGAGCGTGTCGATGGCCTCCTCCGTGGTGGCCGCCGTGTAGACGCCCGTCGAGAGGTACTTCCAGCCGCCGTCGGCGACGACGAAGACGATGTCGGCGGACTCCCCCGCGTTGACGGCCTTCTTGCCGACGCCGATCGCGGCGTGCAGCGCGGCGCCCGTGGAGACCCCGGCGAAGATGCCCTCCTGCTGGAGCAGCTCACGGGTGCGGGTGACCGCGTCCGCCGAGCCGACCGAGAAGCGCGTGGTGAGGACGGACGCGTCGTACAGCTCGGGGACGAAGCCCTCGTCGAGGTTGCGCAGGCCGTAGACCAGGTCGTCGTAGCGCGGCTCGGCCGCGACGATCTGGACGTCCGGCTTGTGCTCGCGCAGGAAGCGGCCCACGCCCATGAGGGTGCCGGTGGTGCCGAGGCCGGCCACGAAGTGCGTGACCGACGGCAGGTCGGCGAGGATCTCGGGGCCGGTGGTGGCGTAGTGGGCGCCCGCGTTGTCCGGGTTGCCGTACTGGTAGAGCATCACCCAGTCGGGGTGCTCGGCCGAGAGCTCCTTGGCGACGCGCACGGCGGTGTTGGAGCCGCCCGCCGCCGGGGAGGAGATGATCTCCGCACCCCACATGCCCAGCAGGTCCCGGCGTTCCTGCGAGGTGTTCTCGGGCATCACGCAGACGATGCGGTAGCCCTTGAGCTTGGCCGCCATCGCCAGGGAGATGCCGGTGTTGCCCGACGTCGGCTCGAGGATGGTGCAGCCCGGGGTCAGACGGCCGTCCTTCTCCGCCTGCTCGATCATGTGCAGGGCCGGGCGGTCCTTGACCGATCCCGTCGGGTTGCGGTCCTCCAGCTTCGCCCAGATGCGGACGTCGGCGGACGGCGACAGCCGCGGCAGGCGCACCAGTGGGGTGTTGCCGACCGCGGCCAGGGGGGAGTCGTAGCGCATGGTTGATCAGACCATGCCGCCGGCCACGGCCGGCAGGATCGTGACGTTGTCGCCGTCCGACAGCTTGGTGTTGATGCCGTCGAGGAAGCGGACGTCCTCGTCGTTCAGGTAGACGTTGACGAAGCGGCGCAGGCTGTCGCCGTCGACGATGCGGGCCTGGATGCCGGGGTGCCGGGTCTCGAGGTCGGTGAAGAGCTCGGCGAGGGTGTCTCCCTTGCCCTCCACTGCCTTCTGGCCGTCGGTGTAGGTGCGGAGGATGGTCGGGATGCGGACCTCGATGGCCATGGCTTCAGGGCTCCTGTCGGGAGTGGTCGGTCAGGGCGCGCGGCGGCGCAGGAACAGCAGGTGGTGCGTGTGTGCAGCGCCGCGGCTCACGGCCGTACGGCGGCAGGGACCGGCGTCAACAGATGGCGCTGGCGAGCCTGCACAGGTCGACGTGCAGCCGCGCCACGAGCAGATCGCCCGGCGTCTTTTCGCTCACGTCATGGAAAACCATGGGCTCATCGTATCGATTCCCGGTCCGGGTTCTGGAATGTGATCCCACATGGCGGACGTTTTCGGGCCGGGGAGTGAGACTGCCCTGTTCAGGCGTCCTCAGTAGGCCTCGACCACCTGGACTTCCTCCTCCGTGACCTCGCCCTCGACGATACGGAAGGAGCGGAACTGGAACTCGCCGGCGCCGTCGGTGTCGGCGGTGGAGACGAGGACGTAGTGGGCGCCGGGCTCGTTGGCGTAGGAGATGTCGGTGCGCGAGGGGTAGGCCTCGGTCGCGGTGTGGGAGTGGTAGATGACCACCGGCTCCTCGTCGCGGTCGTCCAACTCGCGGTAGAGCTTGAGCAGGTCGCCGGAGTCGAACTCGTAGAACGTGGGCGACATGGCCGCGTTGAGCATGGGGATGAAGCGCTCGGGGCGGTCCGAGCCCGCCGGACCGGCGACGACGCCGCACGCCTCGTCGGGGTGGTCCTTGCGCGCGTGGGCGACGATCTGGTCGACGAGGGCCTGGGTGATGGTCAGCATGCTCGCCAGGATAAGCAGAAGGGCCGTTCCGTACCGAGGAATGGTACGGAACGGCCCATATGCCGGACGCCCTGAGCGGCAGCCGCAGGGGGTGCCACGAGTACTCCCTGCGGCTGGGCGTCCCGCGGGTTGGTCAGCCCACCTTCTCGAACTCCGCGTCGCCGCGGCGCTCGGTGATCTGCGGGTTGCGGCTCTTGAGGACCCGCCAGCCGATGCCGAGGGCGACAGCCCAGCCGGCCGCGACGTACAGGCAGACCCGCGCGTCCTTGTCGTACGCGATCATGCAGGTCACGCCGATGAGGAAGAGGAGCGCGACCCAGCTGAAGAGCGCGCCGCCCGGGGCGGGGAAGGACGACGCGCGCAGCCGGCCCGCGTCGACCGCGGCGCGGTAGCGGATGTGGCTGACGAGGATCATCATCCAGGTCCAGATGCCGGCCGCGGTGGCGACGGAGGTGACGTAGAGGAACGCCTTCTCCGGGACGACGTAGTTCAGGACGACGCCGATACCCATGAGCGCGACGGAGACCGTGATGCCGACGGCGGGCGTCTTGCGGGCGTTGAGCTTGCCGAACGCCTGCGGGGCCTCGCTGTTGGCGGCCAGGTCGCGCAGCATGCGGCCGGTGGAGTACATGCCCGAGTTGCAGGACGACAGGGCCGCGGTGAGCACCACGAAGTTGACGATGCCCGCGGCGAGCGGGATGCCGATCTTGCCGAAGGCGTGGACGAAGGGGCTCTCGCCCGCGGAGAACTCGGTCCACTTCACGACGGAGAGGATCACCAGCAGGGCGCCGACGTAGAAGACGATGATGCGCCAGGGCAGGGTGTTGATGGCCTTGGGCAGGGTCTTCTCGGGGTTCTCGGACTCGCCCGCGGTGACGCCGACGAGCTCGACGGCGAGGTAGGCGAACATGACGCCCTGGAGCGTCATCAGGCTGGAGCCGATGCCGTTGGGGAAGAAGCCGTCGTGCGACCAGAGGTTGGAGACGGCGGCGGTGTCACCGGCGTCGGAGAAGCCGAGGGTGAGCACGCCGAGACCGATGACGATCATGCCGATGATGGCCGTGACCTTGATCATCGAGAACCAGAACTCGACCTCGCCGAAGATCTTGACGGAGATCAGGTTGACGCCGAAGAGCACCACCAGGAAGACCAGGGCGCTGACCCATTGCGGGATTTCCGGGAACCAGAAGTGGATGTAGATCGCGGCGGCGGTGAGCTCGGCCATGCCGGTCACCACCCACATGAGCCAGTACGTCCAGCCCGTGACGAACCCGAAGAACGGGCCGAGGAACTCGCGGGCGTACTCGGCGAAGGAGCCGGAGACGGGCCGGTAGAGGAGCAGCTCGCCCAGGGCCCGCATGATGAAGAAGATCACGACGCCGGCGAGGGCGTACATGAGGATGATGCTGGGGCCGGCCTTGGCGATGTTCGCACCGGCGCCCATGAACAGGCCGACGCCGATGGCGCCACCGATCGCGATCATCTGGACCTGGCGGCTGCCGAGTCCGCGCTCGTACCCCTCTTCGGAGACGTTTTCCGATTCGACCTGCGCAGAGGTCATGTGTGGTGCGCCTTTCTCCATGCCGACCCGGGCCTCGCGTCGGCCTCGGATCGGGTTTCGATCCCCCCGGAATGATGGAGCTGAGCGGGCCCGCGAACCCGCTCGTGCCTGGCCGGCGGTTGCCGGCTCGGTGGCGCACCCGGCCGAACATTCGGGTGGTGTTCTGCCGGGCGGTCGTGAAGATCTATCACGGCCGCACCACTGATCACAGGGGTGGGATGTGGCACACGGCACAGAAAGAAGCGGACAAAACGCTTTCGAGGGGGCCATAGAAGACGGGTGCGGTGACGCGATCGTTATCCGGATTTGAGTGTCCTCTGAGCGAACACCGATCGGTCACCCGCCGGTCACAAAACCTGCACCGATCAGGCCATAAGGGTTCCGACCAGCGTCTCCTGGAGTCCACCCAGCCAGAGGTAGGCCATCACCATCGGCTTACGGGGGTCGTCGTCCGGGAGGCGGTAGAGGAGGTCGGTGTCCTCGTCCTCGGTGATCTCCAGCCGCGATCCGATCGCGAGCCGCAGGTCGTTCAGCGCGCCGAGCCACTGCTGTGACTCCGCCGGCGACAGCTTCAGCACCGCTCCGCCCTTGCCGGCAGCGGACGAGGAGAGCGCGTCGAGGGAGCGGATCACCGCGAGGGCGCTGTCCCGCTTGCCGGCCCGCAGGTCGTTCTCGGTGTACCGCCGGAACTCCGCGGAGTGCGCCCGCTGCTCCTCGGCGTCCCGGGGCGAGGCGGGCTGCTCGGGGTCGCTGTAGGCGTCCGGGAAGAGGCGCCGCAGCACCGGATCGGTGGGCGGCTCGCTCGGGCCCTGAGCGAACAGCTCGGCGAGCGGGTCGCCGGGGGCGTCCTCGGCGGGGCCGGGGCCGATGAGCTCCAGGAGCTGGACGGCCAGCGACCGGATGATGGAGATCTCGACGTCGTCGAGGGCGACGGCCGCGCCGCCGCCGGGGAGCGGTTCGAAGGTTCCGGGCATGAACGCCTTTTCGCTGCTGGGCGGGGTGCTGGCTACTTGCGGTCCTGCTGGAGGGTGGCCCACAGGCCGTAGCCGTGCATGGCCTGCACGTCGCGCTCCATCTCCTCGCGGCTGCCGCTGGAGACGACCGCCCGGCCCTTGTGGTGGACGTCGAGCATGAGCTTGGTGGCCTTGTCCTTGGAGTAGCCGAAGTACGACTGGAAGACGTACGTCACATAGCTCATGAGGTTGACCGGGTCGTTGTGGACGATGGTGACCCACGGGAGGTCCGGCTCGGGTACGGCGAAGACCTCCTCCGCCGACTCGGTGCGTTCGATCTCCAGGGGCGCGGGTGACGTCACACTGCCCATGCTGCCACCCGAGGGGGGTGGACGCACAAACGGGCCTGGCCGCAAGGCGATCGCGTCACCCGGGACTGCAATCGTCAGGTTGACGAAATGGGGGTACGCTCCTCCTCATACTGCGGACACCGGGGGACACCCGCATGACCCCGGCCGACAGGCAACCCGGCGAGAAATGGCGAGGAGAGCTGAAGTGGACGTAGCGGACCTTGGGCTGCCGGTGGACGTTCCCTCGACGGCGCTCTTCACGGACCAGTACGAGCTGACGATGCTGCGGGCCGCCCTCGCGGCGGGCACGGCCGAGCGGCGGAGCGTGTTCGAGGTCTTCACCCGGCGGCTGCCGAACGGGCGCCGCTACGGCGTCGTGGGCGGCACCGGACGGGTGCTGGACGCGGTGGAGAACTTCCGCTTCGACACGGCCGTGCTGACCTTCCTGCGCGAGCGGGAGATCGTCGACGAGGAGACCCTGGACTGGCTGGCGGGCTACCGGTTCCGCGGCGACATCTGGGGCTATCCCGAGGGCGAGGTGTACTTCCCGGGCTCGCCGATCATGCGGGTCGAGGGCACCTTCGCCGAGTGCGTGCTGCTGGAGACCGTGATCCTTTCGATCCTCAACCACGACTCGGCGATCGCCGCGGCCGCCTCGCGCATGTCGGCGGCCGCCGGTGACCGGCCGCTGATCGAGATGGGCGCCCGGCGCACGCACGAGCTGGCGGCGGTGGCGGCCTCCCGGGCCGCGTACGTCGGCGGTTTCGCGACCACCTCGGACCTCGCGGCGGGCTTCCGCTACGGCATCCCGACCGTCGGCACCTCCGCGCACGCCTTCACCCTGCTGCACGACAGCGAGCGGGACGCCTTCCAGGCGCAGGTGAACACGCTGGGCCGGGGCACCACCCTGCTGGTGGACACCTACGACGTCGCCGAGGCGGTCCGCACGGCCGTCGAGGTCGCCGGGACCGAGCTGGGCGCGGTGCGGATCGACTCCGGCGACCTGCTGCTGGTGGCGCACCGGGTACGCCAGCAGCTCGACGAGCTGGGCGCGAGGGACACGAAGATCGTCGTGACCTCGGACCTGGACGAGTACGCGATCGCCTCGCTGGCGGCGGCGCCGGTGGACGCGTACGGCGTGGGTACGCAGCTGGTGACCGGCTCCGGCCACCCGACCTCCTCGATGGTCTACAAGCTGGTCGCGCGGGCCGAGTCCACCGACCCGAAGGCACCGCTGGTGCCGGTGGCGAAGAAGTCCACCGGCGGCAAGACGTCGGTGGGGGGACGCAAGTGGGCCGCGCGGCGGCTGGACTCCCACGGCGTCGCCGAGGCCGAGGTGCTCGGCACCGGGCCGGTGCCGGCCGCGCTCGCGGACCGGCAGCTGCTGGTGGAGCTGGTCAAGGAGGGCGAGGTGGTGGCGCGTGAGCCCCTGGACGCGGCGCGCGAGCGGCACACGAGGGCGCGCGCGGGTCTCCCGATGTCGGCCACGCAGCTCTCACGCGGGGAGCCCGTCCTTCCCACGGAGTACCTGCACGAGAGCTCGGGTAGCTAGGGGGTGTTCGGAACGTGCAGTGCGGTGCCCGCGGTGTTCGGTGCGTGCCCTCGGTGTTCGGTGCGTGCCCTCGGCGTGCCGGACGAAGGCCCTCGCAGCGGAGCTACTTGGGTGTTCGGCCGGTGCGGCGAGGGGGCGTGCCGGGCGCCGTGGGGGCTGTGCTGCACGTTCCGAACACCCTGGTTGCGGTATGCCGAGATGCGCCGACCCGTGCCCTCTCCCGTCCGCTCCCCTTTGTCATTAGGCTCGGTGGTTCACCGGCCGGGCTTGCCGACCTCATAGCCGAAGGACACCGACCATGCGCCGCGCCTTGATCGTCGTCGATGTGCAGAACGACTTCTGTGAGGGGGGCAGCCTCGCGGTGTCCGGCGGTGCCGATGTGGCCGCCGCCGTCACCGAGCTGATCGGGCAGGCGGCCGGGTCCGGCTATCAGCACGTCGTGGCCACCCGCGACCACCACATCGCCCCCGGCGGCCACTTCTCCACGAACCCGGACTACGCCCGCTCCTGGCCCGCGCACTGCGTGGCCGGCACCGAGGGCGTCGGCTTCCACCCGAACTTCGCCCCGGCCGTCGCCTCCGGCTCGGTCGACGCCGTCTTCGACAAGGGGGCGTACTCGGCGGCGTACAGCGGCTTCGAGGGCGCGGACGAGAACGGCACGCCGCTGGCCGACTGGCTGCGCTCCCGCGACGTCACCGAGGTCGACGTGGTGGGCATCGCCACGGACCACTGCGTACGCGCCACGGCGCTGGACGCCGCCCGGGAGGGTTTCCGTACGCACGTCCTGCTGGACCTGACGGCCGGGGTCGCCCAGGAGAGCACCGAGCGGGCCCTGGAGGAGCTGCGTGCGGCGGGCGTGGAGCTGTCGGGCAAGCCGGTCGTGCAGTAGCCGCGCGGCGCTCCCGGCGGGCCCCGCCGGTCAGGTCTGTGCCGTCGGGCGCCTGAGGAGGGCCCGGATCGGGCGCCACAGCTCCTGGACCAGCTCCGGGCTGGACGCGACACCGTTGTCGGGGGCCGTGCGCCATATCAGCCCGTCGGGGTGGTGCAGGACCGCGGTGATCTCGTCCGGGGTCGGCGGGGCGGCGTTGCCGCGCAGGTAGACCGACCGCAGACCGAGGTTGCGGAGCCTGGTCAGGGCCCGCGCGCGGTTCACGGAGTGGACGAGGACGCGGACGGCGCCGGGGCCGTCGGCGGCGGGGCTGGGCAGGTTCAGTGCCACCACCACCGTGCCGTTCGGCAGCTTGCAGAAGCCTCCTGCGGCCATGCGCTCATCCCCCCGTGTCGGTCGGTGTCAATAAGAGAGCCACAGGACGCACCTAAACACGGATCGGCGGTGACCCGCCAGTGGGTCACCGCCGAACACGCTCTGACCTGCAAGGATGCGGATTACCTGCCCGCGGCGCCGACCTCCAGCTCGATCGTCGAGCCGTCCTTGGCCTCCTTGAGGATCTTGATCTTCGTGTTGGTGTCAGTGATCTTGACACCCGCGGTCGGGTTCGACTCGTCGTAGTAGTCGTTCTTCCGGTCGTTGAAGACCGAGACGCCCTTCGAGCCCGGGATGTACTTCGCCACGTCCGCCTTGTGCAGCGTCATGCCGTCGGTGCGGTAGAGGCTGAACGGTGAGTCGTAGGCCTGGATGCGGTTGCGCATCAGCGTGCCGTCGGCCCACTTCAGCTGGTCCGGGTGCGAGTCGATCGGCAGGACCAGACCTGTGCCCTTGTGCTGGCTGGTGTTGTTGTCCGCCTGGGAGGTGTCCCACTTCCAGATCAGCAGGCCGTTCTGGTACGCGTAGTGCTCCACCCAGTCCGGGCGCGCCGTGAAGCCGAAGTTGTACGGGCCGGTCTTCAGCGTCTTGTCGTACGACACGTACTGGCGGTTCTCCGCGATGTAGTACTGCGCGTAGTCCTTGGTGAAGGACGCGCCCATGCGGGAGAAGCCGTTCGCCTTCCAGGCGGCGTCCGCGGACTCGGCGTCGTCGGAGAAGACGGTGGTGCCGTCGGCGGTCACAGCGATCCGGTCGGCCGCGAAGCCCTTCATAGCCAGGCCGCCGTCGGTCTGGTAGCGGAAGCGCAGGTCGAACTTCTCGCCCGCGTAGGCGTCCAGCGAGTACGCCAGCTTCTTGTAGCCGTCGACCGTGCCGCTCAGGGCCGGCTTGTCGCTGCCGTCACGCGCGATCGGCTTGCCGTCCACGGTGCCGTCCAGAGCGGTCCAGTTGGCGCCGCCGTCGGTCGAGGCCTCAGCGTAGAGGAAGTCGTAGTTGGCCTCAATGTCGTACCAGCCATCGAGGGTCAGCGACGCCGACTTCTTCCCGGTCAGGTCGACGGAACGGGTCAGCGTGTTCTTCAGGTCGTTGCCGCTGCCGCTCCACCACTGGGTGTCGCCCTGGGCCGGGGTCACGAGCTCGGTGGTGACGGCCTTCTTCGGCAACTCCACCACGAGCGCCTGCTTGTGCTTGGTGTTGTACGCGGCGAGGCCCAGCTTGTGCCAGGAGTTCACGCCGGCCTTGGCCTTGTCGTAGTTCAGCCAGCCGAGCTGCATCTTGTCCCAGGCGGTCATGTCGCCGGGCAGGTCGCCGATCTCGTTCTTGCCCTTGCCGAGCCAGGAGCCGGAGGACATCAGGGTCCAGAATCCGGTGGAGTTCTCGCCGCCGGAGGTGTCGTAATGGTCCGGCAGGCCGAGGTCGTGGCCGTACTCGTGGGCGTAGACGCCGAGTCCGCCGTTCTCCGGCTGGACGGTGTAGTCGCCGACCCAGATGCCGGTGTCGCCGATCTTCGCGCCGCCGAGCCTGTTGTTCTCGGGGCCGGTGGCGCCGGCGTCGGTGCCGAAGGCGTACCAGCGGTGGGCCCAGATCGCGTCCTCGCCCTGGGCGCCGCCGCCCGCCGACTCGTCCTCACCGGCGTGCACGACCTGGAAGTGGTCGATGTAGCCGTCGGACTCGTTGAAGTCGCCGTCGCCGTCGAAGTCGTAGCGGTCCCACTGGTCGTACTGCTTGACGTCGGCCTTGATCTGGGCGTCGGTCTTCCCGGCCTTCTTCTGCTCGGCGACCCAGGCGTCGAGACCGTCCTTGACGACGTTCCACACGCTCGGGCAGTTCTTGTCACCGCAGGCGTTGTTGCCGTAGCGCGCCTCGTTGTAGGGGACCTTGACCCAGTCCGAGACCTTGCCCTCGACCGAGTACCGGCCGGAGGACTGCTTCTCGTAGTACGTCTTGACCGAGTCGACGCCCTTGCCGGCGCCGAAGTAGAGGTCCTGGAAGTACTTCTGGTCGTAGTCCGCGCGCCAGGCCGTGGAGTTGTCCTTCTTGCGGTCCGGCTTCGCTATCCGGTTGTGCAGCGGGCCGGGCGTGCCGCCGAACTCGCTGATCCGGTCGCCGAACTCGACCAGGATCGTGAAGATCTTGTCGGTCTTCTCGCGGCCCAGCTCGACGTACTTGGCGTCGCCCTTCTTGCTCTTGAGCTGGACGACCTTCGAGCCCTCGCGGTTCTTGACCTTGCTCTTGCCCGATATGACCTGCTGCAGGGCTTCCTGGCGCTGAGCGTCCTGCGTCTTGCTCAGCGGGCCTTCGAGATCGTGCTCGTCGTGGTGACGATCCGCCGGGTCATGCCGGTCCACGGTGGTGGACCGGGGGGCCGAGGCGTCGTCGGCCACCGCGTACGTCGAGGCGGTGGCGGTGGCCGCCGCGAGCGCCACGCTTATGGCGGCCGCTCTGAACGTCCAGGGTCTACTGGTCACTTGAGATCCTCCCCCGCGTTCGGGCGCGCGGCAGGCAGGGTCCCGGTCATGGAAATCCGCGCGCGCGTGATCAACGCGTGTAGTCAAGTGACGACATTTGACTAGAGGTTTAGAAGAAAAGACAGACCTTGACTTGGACAAGTCAAGTGCACTATGCGGAGGCAACGTTCGTTTTACGGACAACCAAACGGTTGTCCCCCGGCCCTCCCCACCGGCCGTGCGGGCGCGTGCACCTGTCCACCAGGTGGACGTCATGACTCCGTGCGCCCCCTGTGCACCGCCCTTGTTGATTAGGTCACGCTTACCGCCGGTTCCGGTCGGGCACCCTGGCGGTGAGAATGTCGGTTGGCGGAACGCCCGGAAGCCGGCGTGAAGCCGGGCCGACACCCCCGTGGACCCCCACTTTCGAGGACATGATGGCCATGCCCCGTCCGACTGCCGCACAGTTCGCCTACGGTTCGTGCACCGTGATCTTCTCGACCCTCGCCATGCTGCTGCTGTCTCAGACGAGTTCGGGTGCGGGGATCGCGGTCATCTGCGCCGCGGCGCTCGCCCTCGGACTGCTGGTCGCCATGACGGTGCCGCTGCCCGGGAAGCGCCCGGCCGCGGTGGAACAGCCCGCGCCCCAGGCGCCGCTGCGGGCCTCGGTCCCGGCACCGGCCCCGGCCCCGGTACGCGAACGGGCGGCCTCCTGACCGCCCGTCGCGCTCCAGTCGATTCTTCCGCGCCTCACTGCTTCGTGCTGACCACCACCGTTTTCGCCGCCTTGTCGTGCAGGCCCTGCTTGTAGGGCCGGTCGAAGTAGCTCCAGCCGCCGCAGATCGCGGTCCAGACACAGGCGCAGCAGAAGGCGAACGGGATCCACAGCACCGCGGCGCGCGCCAGCGCGTTCTGCACGGAGGGCGTCGCCCCGTTGTCCAGGTTGGCCACCCGCATGTGCAGCAGTTTCTTGCCGAGGGTCTGGCCGGTCCGCGCGGTCAGGACGGTGTCGTAGGCGATGTAGAGGACGGCGGCGACCGCCGCCTGCCAGAACGACTTGCTGATCTCGATGCGGTCGCTGTCCACGTCGTACTCGTTGACGCCGAAGCCCCACGTGATCAGCCAGACGACGGCGCCCACCAGGATCATGTCGATGATGCGCGCGAGCGTGCGCATGGCACTGTCGCCGAGCGGGGGCATACCGGCGAGCGGGTCGGTGGGGTAGGGGCCGCCGCCGTACGGGTCACCGCCGTAGGGGCCACCGCCGGGACCGCCCGGGCCGTTCGGACCGCCCGGACCACCCGCGCCGCCGCCCCCGTACGGCGGGGGCTCGCTGCCGGGGGGCGGGCCCGTGCCCTCTGCGGGCGGCTCGTCCGGGGGGCGCTTCCGGAACGGGTCGTCGTCCGGTGGCTGCTGACCGGAGCCGGGGGGCGGTTCACTGCTCATGGCCCGAGTCGACCGCGAACCACCGGTCTCCGCACCCGGCGGACAGCCGTCCGAGGGAGCCCGGCCCGCTCAGTCGGCTCAGCCCGTCAGCCCGTCAGCCCGCTCAGCCCGTCAGCCCGCTCAGCCCCTCCGCCCGTTCAGCCCGCGACGAAGGTGTGGGCCGCCTTGTCGTGCCAGCACTGGCGCCACGGCCGGTCGAACAGGCACCAGGCGACGCCGACGATCCCGACGACGAGGAGCCCGGGCACGCTGTAGACCAGCCAGCGGCGCAGGGCCGCGCCGAACTCCGGTGAGTCGTGGGCCTCGATGTCGCGCACTTCGAGGCCCATCAGCTTCTTGCCGAGGGTGCGGCCCCACTTGGCGGTGGGCAGCACCTCGCACAGGATCCCGGCGAGCAGCAGGACGGCCAGGATGATGCCGAGGTAGATCGAGGTCGTGCCGTCGAGCAGCCAGACCGTGACGGTCTCGCCGGAGAGCTTGGCCGCGTCGATCTTCTCGTTGACGTGGTCGATCGCCTTGGTGCCGAGCGGCACGGCTGCCGCGGCGGTGAGGGCGGCGAGGACGACGGTGTCCAGCAGCCGGGCGGCCAGCCGCTTGCCCAGTCCCGCGGGGCGGGCCTCGGCCTGGCGCCGGGCGGCCGCCTGGAACACGTCCTCGACCGGCGGCTTCCAGGGTGCGACGGGCTGCTCGTCACCTCCACCGGCTCCGGCGAGCCGGTGCACCTGCTGCGCCCAGGAGGACTGACCGCCGCCCGGGCCCGCGCTGAGGGGAGCGCCGGAGGCGGCGGCACCGGGCTGGGCGCTGCCGGGTCCGGCGGACTGCGGAGGGACGGTGGGAGCCGCCTGGGGGCCGGACAGCGCGCTCGGGGCGGCGCCGGAGGCCTGTGCGGCGGCGCTCCCGGCTCCCGCCTGCGCGCCGGAGGCCCGGGCGGCGGCCGCCTTCCCGGCGCCGAAGCCGGGTCCCGCGGAGCCGCTTCCGGAACCGGTCGGCCCGGCCTGCGGGCCGAAGGCGGGTCCTGACGCGGCCGGGCCGAAGGCGGACGCCGCCGCCCCGCCGCCCGAGCCCGCCGGCCCGAAGCCCGAACCGGCCGCGCCGGCCGCCGCCCCGCCGCCCGAGCCCGCCGGCCCGAAGCCCGAACCGGCCGCGCCGGCCGCCGCCCCGCCGCCCGAGCCCGCCGGCCCGAAGCCGGAACCGGCCGCGCCGCCTTGCCCGCCGCCGAAGGGGGACGCCGTCGAGTCGCCGCCGGACCCTGCCGGTCCGAAGCCGGAGCCAGCGGCCCCGCCTTGCACCCCCTGCACCCCCTGCACCCCCTGAGCGCCTTGCACCCCCTGCGCGCCCTGCACCCCCTGCGCGCCTTGCACGCCGTAACCGGAGGCCGCCGGCCCGCTGCCCGAGCCGCCCGAGCCCGCCGGGCCGAAGCCGGAACCGCCGGCGTTGCCGCCGGAGCCACCGGAGTTGCCGCCCGGGCCCGTGCGCGGGGACACCGCGCGGAACGTCATCGTGCCGTCGTCGGGAGCGTCGGCGGCGGCCCCTCCCCCGGCCTGCCCCGTCGGACGGCGGAACACGAACGTGCCGCCCCCCGCCGCGGCGTTCGCCTCCTGGCCGGCCGGCGCGCTGTTCGCCGCGCCGTCCGTACGGGCGGACTCGCCCTCGGACCGCTGGTCGGCGCGCGCCACCCTCGGGTCACCGCTCTGCGCGCCCTGCGGGGCCGCGCCCTGTGCCCCCTGCGGCGCGCCCCACGAGACCCGGCGGTCCTGGTCGCCGCCGAAGCCGGACTGGCGGGAGCGGTCGGCGCCCCAGGCGGAGGCCGGTTCGGGACGGCTGCCGTGCTGCGCGTCGGCGGCGGACGGCGGCTCGGACGGCTCCTCGACCGGGTCCTCGTCGAAGAAGTGCGGCCCGGTCTCCTCGACCGAGGCGGCCGCGCCGGACTGCCCCGCCCCCGCTCCGGGCGGCGGCGCGAGCGCCTCGCCGTCCTTGGGCGCCGGACGGCTGGTGCCCGGCACCCAGGATGCGCCGTTCCAGTACCGGACATATCCAGGAATGGACGGGTCCGGGTAATACCCTTCGCGGGGCCTGTCGTCACCGGGGGCCGGGGTTGGGGCGCTCATGTCCGTCGTCCCGTATCTGCTCGGGGGCCAAATGGGGGCCTCCACATCTATCAGACGAGCGCAAGCCCCACGGCCGCTCCCACCGGACCCGCCCCTTTCGAGCACCGATGTGCTACGCACCGCACCGTTCCGGTGGATCCCCCTGCGAAAAAACTTCCGGCAAGCCGCGTAATGCCACGGCCGCCGCCCGCTCTCTCCTTCCGACCGGCCCTCGCGGGCAGCCGTCTGGAGAAGGGAACACCGCCATGCACACCGTGGTGGAGCGGGAACTGGAGCTGAAACTCGTCCTGTCGCCGGAGCGCAGGATCCCGGTGCCGGCCCGGCTCGGGTACCTCACCGACGACCCCTACGCCGTCCACGTCACCTTCCATGTCGACACCGAGCACCCCGTGTACTGGACGTTCGCCCGGGACCTGCTGGTGGAGGGCGTGTTCCGGCCGTGCGGACAGGGGGACGTGCGGGTGTGGCCGACGAAGACCGAGGGGCGCAGCGTGGTGCTGATGGCGCTGAGTTCACCCGACGGGGACGCCCTGCTGGAGGCCCCGGCGGCGGCGGTGTCGGCCTGGCTGGAGCGGACGCTGAGGGTGGTGCCGCCGGGGACGGAGGGCGAACAGCTGGGCCTCGACGACGAACTGGCCCAGTTGCTCGCCCAGTGAGGGCCCGGGGGTCAGAAGAGCTTGCCCGGGTTCAGGATGTTCAGCGGGTCGAAGGCCTGCTTGACGGCCCGCTGCATCTCCATGCCCACGGGGCCGATCTCGCGCGCCAGCCACTCCTTCTTCAGGACGCCGACGCCGTGTTCGCCGGTGATGGTGCCGCCGAGTTCCAGGCCGAGGGCCATGATCTCGTCGAAGGACTCGCGGGCGCGCCGGGACTCGTCGGGGTCCGCCGGGTCGAAACAGACCGTCGGGTGGGTGTTGCCGTCGCCCGCGTGGGCGACGACACCGATGGTGAGCTGGTACTTCTCGGCGATCCGGTCGACCCCGTCGAGCATCTCGGCGAGCCGGGAGCGGGGCACGCACACGTCGTCGATCATCGTCACGCCCTTGACCGCCTCCAGCGCGGTGAGCGACAACCGCCGCGCCTGAAGGAGCAGTTCGGATTCCGCCACGTCATCGGCGGGGACGACCTGGGTGGCCCCGGACGCCTCGCACAGGGCGCCGACGGCTGCGAGGTCGGCGGCGGGGGCGGTGGTGTCGAACGCGGCCAGGAGCAGCGCCTCGGTGCTCTCGGGGAGGCCCATCTGCGCCATGTCGTTGACGGCCGTGACCGTCGTACGGTCCATGAGTTCGAGGAGTGACGGCACATGGCCGCCCTCCATGATCCGGCACACGGCGTCGCAGGCCGCGGCGGCGGAGGCGAACTCGGCGGCCAGCACCAGCTGCTCGGGCGGCTTGGGGCGCAGCCCGAGGACGGCCCGTACGACGATGCCGAGCGAGCCTTCGGAGCCGACGAACAGCCGGGTCAGGTCGTAGCCGGCGACGCCCTTGGCGGTGCGGCGGCCGGTGGACATGAGGCGCCCGTCGGCGAGCACCACGTCCAGTCCGAGAACGTACTCGGCGGTGACCCCGTACTTCACGCAGCACAGGCCGCCGGAGGCCGTGCCGATGTTGCCGCCGATGGTGCACATCTCCCAGCTGGAGGGGTCCGGCGGGTAGTACAGGCCGTGCTCGCCGACGGCCCGGGACAGGGCGGCGTTGATCACGCCGGGTTCGCAGACGGCGATGCGGTCGACCGGGTTGATCTCCAGGATCCGGTCCATCTTCGTCAGGGACAGCACGATGCAGCCCTCGGAGGCGTTGGCGGCGCCGGACAGTCCGGTGCGGGCGCCCTGCGGCACGACGGGGACGCGCAGGGCGGTGGCGGTGCGCATCACGTGCTGGACCTGTTCGGTCGTGCGGGGCAGCACGACCACGGCGGGGGCGCCGGCCGGGCAGAAGCTCGCCATGTCGTTGGCGTAGGAGGCCGTGACGTCGGGGTCGGTGAGGACCGCTTCGGCCGGCAGGCCGCTGAGCAGCAGGTCCACGAGGTCGCCGGTCGCTGCGGTGTCCTCGGAGCTGGGCGCTTCGATACGGCTCATGATCACAGGTTCGCACCCGGGGCCATCGGTGTGAACCCCGTCGGCGGCACCCTTCGCCTGCCCGGGTGGGGTCGTCGTACTGACGCACAGTGAGCGCCATGGAGAACCAGCAGGAGGGTCCGGTGCGGCGGGAGAGCGGTTCGAAGCGCCGGGTGCGCGTCCGGCCGGTGCTGATCGCCTCCGTCGTGGGGTGTGCCGTGCTGGGCGGGGTGCTGGTGCTGCTGTCGCGGGAGCGGTCCGCCGAGCCCGCTGCGCCGTCGCCGGGGGCGCTGGCCATGGAGGCGGTCGCCGGTGGGGTGCCGGCCACGCTGCCCGGCCTGGCGGAGCTGATCGAGGAGCGGCGCGAGGCCGTGCGGACGCGCCCGCGGGACGCGACGTCCTGGGCGGTGCTCGGGGCGGCCTACGTGGAGCGGGGGCGGCGTCTGGCGGACCCGGCGTACTACCCGCGGGCGGAGAAGGCGCTGCGGACGTCGCTGTCGGTGGGGCCGAAGCGCAACACCCGGGCCCTGGAGGGTCTTGCCGCGCTGTCGAACGCCCGCCGGGACTTCCCCGCGGCGCGCCGGTGGGGTGAGGCGGCGCTGAAGTTGGAGCCGCGGCGGTGGACGACGTATCCGCTGCTCATCGACGCCTACACCGGGCTCGGTGAGTACAAGGCGGCCAAGCGGACGCTGGACCGGCTGACCGGGCTGCGCTCCGGGCCCGCCGTGCTGGCGCGGGCCGCGGCCGTGTACCGGGACCGGGGCTGGCGGGAGGACGCGGCGGCCTCGCTGGCGGACGCGGCGGCGGGCGCTCGGGCCCCGGCCGAACGGGCCGCCTATCTGGAGCGGGCCGGGCAGCTGGCGTTCGAACGCGGGGACCTGGACGTCGCGCTGCGGCACTTCCGGGAGGCGGTCCGCCTCGACCCCGACCAGTGGGCCGCGCGGGCCGGGCAGGGCCGGACCCTGGCGGCCCTCGGCCGGACGACGGGGGCCCTGAACGCCTACCGGGCGGCCCTCGCCGGGCAGCCGTGTCCGCAGTACGCCCTGGAGCTGGGCGAGTTGTACGAGTCGCTGGGCATGCCGGAGGCGGCCCGGGTGCGGTACGGCCTGCTGCGGGAGCGGGTGCGGCGCGCTGCCGCGGGCGGGGCCGACGAGGAACTGGTGCTGGGCCGTTTCGAGGCCGACCACGGCGATCCGAAGGCGGCGGTGCGGCGGTTGCGGGCGGAGTGGAAACGCCAGCCGGGGCCGGAGGTCGCCGACGCGCTGGGCTGGGCCCTGTACCGGGCCGGGGAGTCGGAGAAGGCCCTGCGGTTCGCGCTGACGGCGACGGCCCCCGAGCCCGGGGGCGGGGCGCTCGACGCGGCGTCCATGTACCACCGCGGCATGATCGAGCAGAAGCTGAACCGCCACGGCGCGGCCCGCCGACACCTCACGGAGGCCCTGCGCATCAACCCCCACTTCTCCCCACTGCACGCACCTGCGGCACGGGCGGCGATCGAGGCGCTGGGAGAACCGTCGGACGAGGGGGTGCCGGGGATGGACGGCGGGGCGGGGTAGCCGGACACGGCCGGGGTCCGCCACGGGCCGGGCACCGCCGGGGTCCGCCACAGGCCGGGCACCGCCGGGGTCCGCCACGAGCCGGACACGGCCGGGATCCGCCACGAGCCGGACACGGCCGGGATCCGCCACGAGCCGGACACGGCCGGGATCCGCCACGAGCCGGGCACCACCGGGCACGCCACAGGCCGGGCACCGCCGGGGCACGCCACAGGCCGGGCACCGCCGGGGCACGCCACGAGCCGGGCACCGCCGGGGTGCGCCACGAGCCGGGCACCGCCGGGGTGCGCCACGAGCCGGGCACCGCCGGGGTGCGCCACGAGCCGGGCACCGCCGGGGTGCGCCGCATGGTCACGCGCCTCACGGCGGCCGGGAAGACTGCTGCCGGTCGATGCGCGTGGGCGTGCGGGTGCCCCGTGACACCCGCACGCCCGCCGATCGCCGGCGGCTACAGGTTGCCGCGGCGCTCCTGCTCGCGCTCGATCGCCTCGAAGAGGGCCTTGAAGTTGCCCTTGCCGAAGCCCATCGAGCCGTGGCGCTCGATGATCTCGAAGAAGACGGTCGGACGGTCCTGGACCGGCTTGGTGAAGATCTGCAGCAGGTAGCCGTCCTCGTCGCGGTCGGCGAGGATCTTCAGTTCGCGCAGGGTGTCGATCGGAACGCGGGTCTCGCCGACCCACTCCCCCAGCGTGTCGTAATAGGAGTCGGGCGTGTTGAGGAACTCGACACCGGCCGCGCGCATCGTGCGGACCGTCTGGACGATGTCGCCCGTGTTGAGGGCGATGTGCTGCACGCCCGCGCCGCCGTAGAACTCCAGGTACTCGTCGATCTGGGACTTCTTCTTGGCGATGGCCGGCTCGTTGATCGGGAACTTGACCTTGAGCGTGCCGTCGGCGACGACCTTGGACATCAGCGCGCTGTACTCGGTGGCGATGTCGTCGCCCACGAACTCCTTCATGTTCGTGAAGCCCATGACCTTGTTGTAGAAGCCCACCCACTCGTTCATCCTGCCGAGCTCGACGTTGCCGACGCAGTGGTCGATCGCCTGGAAGGTGCGCTGCGCGGGCGGCTCGACCATCGGCTGGGCCGCGACGAAGCCGGGCAGGTACGGGCCGTCGTAGCCGGAGCGCTCGACGAGGGTGTGGCGGGTCTCGCCGTAGGTGGCGATGGCGGCCAGGACGACCGTGCCGTGCTCGTCCTTGAGCTCGTACGGCTCGGTGACCGAGCGGGCGCCGTGCTCCAGGGCGTAGGCGTAGGCGGCACGCGCGTCCGGGACCTCGATGGCGAGGTCGACCACACCGTCGCCGTGCTCGGCCACGTGCGTCGCGAGGAAGTGGCCCCAGTCGGTGGTGGGCTTGATGACCGAGGTGAGGACGAAGCGGGCGGAGCCGTTCTCCAGGACGTAGGCGGCGGTCTCGCGGCTGCCGTTCTCCGGTCCGGAGTAGGCGACCAGCTTCATGCCGAAGGCGGTGGAGTAGTAGTGCGCCGCCTGCTTGGCGTTGCCCACGGCGAAGACGACCGCGTCCATTCCCTTGACCGGGAAGGGGTCGGCCTGCCGGGCGGTGTCGGGAGTGTGGTGTGTGGTCTGCGTCATAGCGGCAGGGTCTCCCCGCTCGGCAAGGTGCGCAATAGTTTCTGTTTGGGCTGGGCAATCTGTTCAGCGATACGGCCGCATCCTCGGCCTTTATGTACAGGATGACCATGCCGGGAGGCTGCTGTGGCGATCGATCGTCTGGACGGCCGGATCATTCTGCTGCTGGCCCGCGAGCCGCGGATCGGGGTGCTGGAGATGTCCCGAAGGCTGGGGGTGGCCCGGGGCACCGCGCAGGCGCGACTGGACCGGCTTCAGTCGAACGGAGTCATCCGCGGGTTTGGTCCCGAGGTCGATCCGGCCGCGCTCGGCTACCCCGTCACGGCGTTCGCCACGCTGCAGATCCGGCAGGGTCAAGGGCCGGACGTACGGGCCCACTTGGCGACCGTGCCGGAGGTGCTGGAGCTGCACACCACCACCGGCACCGGCGACATGATGTGCCGCCTCGTGGCCCGCTCCAACGCCGATCTCCAGCGTGTGATCGACCGGGTCGTCGGTTTTGATGGCATCGTCCGGGCCTCGACGGCGATCGTCATGGAAAACCCCGTTCCGCTGCGGATCATCCCGCTCGTGGAGCAGGCCGCGGAGGAGACCTGACGTGTAGGGGTGAGCGCGTGTGAACTTCTGGGAGTACCTGGTCAACCGGCACCAGCAGCTGCTCACGGACGCCTACCAGCACGCGAGCGTGGTCTTCCAGTGCATGGTCGTGGCGACCGCGCTCGGGGTGCTGATCGCCGTCGCCAGCTACCGCAGCGAGTGGGCCGGGAACCTCGCGACCACGACCACCGCCACCATCCTGACCGTCCCGGCGCTCGCCCTGATCGGTCTGCTCATCCCCATCGTGGGCCTCGGCGTACCGCCCACGGTCGTCGCGCTGACGCTGTACGGGCTGCTGCCGGTGGTGCGCAACGCGATCGTCGGGCTGCGCGGCGTCGACCCGGCGCTGGTGGACGCGGCCACCGGCATCGGGATGTCCGGGCCGGCCCGGCTGCTGAGGATCGAGCTGCCGCTGGCCTGGCCCCCGATCCTCACCGGGATCCGGGTCTCCACCCAGATGCTGATGGGCATCGCGGCCATCGCCGCGTACGCCTCGGGCCCCGGGCTCGGCAACGTCATCTTCCGCGGCCTGGCCTCGCTCGGCAGCTCCAACGCACTCAACCAGGTCCTCGCGGGCACGCTCGGCATCATCATCCTGGCCCTGCTGTTCGACGCCGCGTACGTCCTGATCGGACGGCTGACCATCCCCAGGGGGATCCGTGCCTGAGACCGGTGACCACGGCGCCTCCATCGAGCTGGAGAGCCTGACCAAGCGCTACCCCGGCAGTGCGCAGCCGGCGGTGGACAACGTGAGCATGGAGATCAAGCCGGGCGAGGTCGTCGTCTTCGTCGGCCCCTCGGGCTGCGGGAAGTCGACCACGCTCAAAATGATCAACCGGCTGATCGAGCCGACCGGCGGCCGCATCCGCATCGGCGGCGAGGACGTCACCGACATGGACCCGGTCAAGCTGCGCCGCAAGGTCGGCTACGCCATCCAGTCCGCCGGACTCTTCCCGCACATGACGGTCGCGCAGAACATCGGGATCGTCCCGAAGATGATCGGCTGGTCGAAGCCGCGGATCAGGGAGCGCACCGAGGAGCTCCTCGACCTGGTCGGCCTCGACGCCGCGGAGTTCCGCGGCCGCTATCCGCGCCAGCTCTCCGGCGGGCAGCAGCAGCGCGTGGGCGTGGCCCGTGCCCTGGCCGCCGATCCGCCGGTGCTGCTGATGGACGAGCCGTTCGGGGCGGTGGACCCGATCACCCGGGACCACCTCCAGGACGAGCTGATCCGCCTCCAGCACGAGCTGCACAAGACGATCGTCTTCGTCACCCACGACTTCGACGAGGCGATCAAGATCGGCGACCGGATCGCCGTGCTGCGCGAGCGTTCGCACATCGCGCAGTTCGACACCCCCGAGGCGATCCTCACCAACCCGGCGGACGACTTCGTGTCCGGCTTCGTCGGCGCCGGCGCGGCGCTGAAGCGGCTGAACCTCACCCGCGTACGGGATGTGGAGATCACCGACTATCCGACGGTCACGGTCGACGACCCGCTGCAGCAGATCTTCAACCAGCTGCGGACCAGCGGCAGCAACGAGATCCTGCTGCTCGACCGGCGCCGCCGCCCCTACAAGTGGCTGCGGCGCGGCGATCTGATGCGCGCCCGGGGCTCGCTGGCCCGCGCCGGGACGCTGGTGAGCGACACGGTCACCCGGGACGCGACCCTGCGGGACGCACTGGAGGCGGTGCTCACCGACAACGCGGGGCGGGTGGCGGTGACCGGGCGGCGCGGGGAGTACACGGGCGTCGTCGACATGGAGACCCTCATGAACTCCGTGCACGAGATGCTGGAGGCCGACCGGCTCGACGCGATGGAACACCAGCACGAACTGGAGTCGCTGCGCGCCTCGCAGACGCACGCGGAGCAGGAGGGCGCCGCGGGTCCGGCGGGCGTGGGCGGGCCGGGAGGGGAGCGGTGACGGCCACGGAGGCCGAGGAGACCTCCGAGCCTCTGGAGGAGACCGAGGCGCCCCCACCCCAGGCCCGGCCGTCCCGCCTCACCTGGCAGAAGCTGACGTTCCTGCCGGTGGCCCTGATCGTCGTGCTGCTCGCCACCTGGCTGTGGTTCCAGCAGGCCGACCTGGACGCGCTCACCCGCAACGCCCTGTCGGGCGGCCAGGTCACCAAGGCGCTGTGGCAGCACATCCAGTTGACCGTGATCTCCACGTTCTTCGTGCTGATCATCGCGATCCCGCTGGGCATCCTGCTGACCCGCGGAGTGATGAGCCGGGCCACGCCGGTGGCGATGGCGTTCGCCAACATGGGTCAGGCGACCCCGGCGATCGGTCTGCTCGCGCTCCTGGTGATCTGGCTGGGCATCGGCCGCAGGGCCGCGCTGATCGGCATCATCATCTACGCCATCCTGCCGGTGCTCTCCAACACGATCACGGGCCTGAAGGCGAACGACCCGACCCTGCTGGAGGCGGCCCGCGGCATCGGCATGTCCCCCAGGGGGGTCCTGACCCGGGTCGAACTCCCCCTCGCGGTCCCGCTGATCCTGGCGGGCGTGCGCACCGCCCTCGTCCTGAACGTCGGTACGGCGACCCTGGCGGTCTTCGGCGGGGGCGGCGGCCTCGGCGTGCTGATCACGACCGGCATCACCAATCAGCGGATGCCGGTGCTGGTGCTGGGGTCGATCCTCACGGTGGTGCTGGCGCTGCTGGTGGACTGGCTGGCGTCGCTCGCCGAACTGCTGCTGCGGCCGCGCGGGTTGCAGCCATGAGGCGGCGTAGGTACCTGGCGGCGGCGGGCCTGCTGGTCGCGGCGGCCGGCTGCGGCCTGAACAGCGGCTCCCCGCTGACCGACGACGTGGAGCCGGGGTCGATCGGACAGGGTGAGCCGCTCAAGGGCGCGCATCTGACGGTGACGTCGAAGTCGTTCACCGAGCAGCTCATCCTCGGCTCGATCATGGGCATCGCGTTCGAGGCGGCCGGGGCGGACGTCATCGACCGCACCGGCATCCAGGGCTCCATCGGCAGCCGCGAGGCGGTCCGCAAGGGCGACGCGGACGCCGGGTACGAGTACACGGGCACGGCCTGGATCACGTACCTCGGGCACAGCAAGCCGATCACCGATCCGCAGGAGCAGTGGGAGGCGGTGAAGAAGGAGGACGCGGACAACGGGCTGGTCTGGCTGCCGCCGTCGAAGCTCGACAACACGTACGCCCTGGCGATGAACCAGGAGAACGCGAAGAAGTACGGCACGAAGACGATGTCGGACGTGGCGAAGCTGGCGAAGTCCGACCCGGGGGCCGTGAAGCTGTGCGTGGAGGTCGAGTTCGCGAACCGGGCGGACGGGCTGCCGGGCATGCAGAAGGCCTACGGCATGAACGTGCCGGCGCAGAACATCACGCAGATGGACACCGGGATCATCTACACGCAGACCGCGAAGGGCAACTGCACGTACGGGGAGGTGTTCACCACCGACGGGCGGATCAAGTCCATGAACCTGGTGGTGATGGACGACGACAAGAAGTTCTTCCCCAACTACAACGTCGCGCCGATGATCAACGCGAAATCCCTGAAGGAGTGGCCGGCGATCGCCGACGTCCTCAACCCGATCACGGCGAAGCTGAACAACTCCGTGGCGCAGACGCTGAACGCGAAGGTGGACGTCGACGGCGAGGATCCCCACCAGGTGGCGCTGGACTGGCTGGTGCAGGAGGGGTTCGTCAAGGAGTGAGTCACAAAGAAGGCGTTGCAAAGGAGGCTTTGCAACGCTACCTTTGCATGCATGCCCGACGAACCAGCTCCTCGCCTGCTCGACGCCCGCTCCCTGCGCGGCCTGGCTCACCCCCTGCGGATGCAGCTGCTGGTCGCACTGCGACACGGCGGACCTGCCACCGCATCCCAACTGGCGGAGAAACTGGGCGAGTCCAGCGGCGCGACCAGCTACCACCTACGGCAACTCGCCGCACACGGCTTCGTCGCCGACGACCCGGAGCGCGGCAAGGGGCGGGAGCGCTGGTGGAAGGCGGTGGACCAGGGCATCCGGACCGACGAGACCCTGATCAAGGACCCGGATCCGACCGTGCGGGGAGCCGTCGCCCTGCTCCGGTACGAGGTGGCCAATGTGCACACCCGGGAGCTCGCGACCTGGCTCGGCACCACCGGCGACTGGGGCGAGGAATGGGACGGCGCCACGGACCTCAGCGACTTCGCCCTGCGGCTCACTCCCGAGCTCGCCCGTGAGCTGGTCGGCAAGATGCACGAGCTCATCCAGAGCTACCGCCCCCTGCCCGAAGACACCCCGGGCGCCGAGACGGTACGCGTCCACACGCACGTCTTCCCCAGCCGTATGACGCCGTGAGAGGCCAACACCCATGCACCCGGACATCCACCTCGCCCTGCACCACGCCCGCGCCGCCGAACTCCGCGCCGAGACCGGGCCCCGTCCGGCACCCCGGCGGGACCTCCGGGTGCGAGTGGGCTGGACCCTCATAGAAGTCGGGCTGAAGCTCGCCACCCGGCCCGGGCCGGCCCCCGCCCACTAGCAGCTGGGGACGGAGCCCTTCCCCGTCTCCAGGGCCACCAGTGAACTCACCGTGCTCTTCAGCGTGGTCACCGGAATGAGCCGCAGGCCCTTCGGCAGCTCGGCCCGGGCGTCGGCGCACTCCGCCTTGGGGACCAGGAACACCGTCGCCCCGTCGCGCTTGGCGGCCTGGGTCTTGAGGGCGACGCCGCCCACCGCGCCGACCCGGCCGGCCGCGTCGATCGTGCCCGTACCGGCGATGACCCGGCCGCCGGTGAGGTCCCCGCCGGTGCCGTCGCCGTCGAGCTTGTCGATGATCCCGAGGGAGAAGAGCAGCCCCGCGCTGGGCCCGCCCACGTCCGCGAGCTTCAGACTGACCTCGATGTCCTTGTCGTCGAGGTCGAGGTACCCCAGGGCGGCCCGCGTCGCCGCGTCCTGGGACTCCTTCATCTGCTTCTCGTTGTGGCGCTCGATCTCCTTGACGGTGTCCCCGCTCGGGTAGACGGAGTCGCGCGGCATGACCGCCTGGTCGGTGCGGAACCAGCTGTCGATGACGTCGGGCAGCGAGACCCGGGTGTCCGGGGAGGTCGCCTCGATGGTGGTCATCCGCAGCTGACCCCGGGTGTCCCGGACCGGCGCACCCGAGATGGTGATCACCTGCGTGCCCTTGTTCTCGCCCAGCACGTTCGCCGTCAGCCCGGGCTGCGCCACCGAGAACGGCAACGGCGCCAGCACCGCCGTCGCGAGCAGGGCCACGACGGGCAGGGCGCAGACGGCGATGGCCTGGGGGCGCGTGAGGCGAGAGAACACGGGATCAATCTAACGCGGGAGGAGGACACGGCCGGGACCAGGGCGTCCGGGGCCCTTGCCTGGAGCCCGTCGGCCCTCAGCGCAGCGCCTCCGCGACCTCCCGGGCCGCGTCGACGACCCGCGGGCCCACCCGTTCCGGTACCGCCTCCGCCAGCATCACCACGCCCACGCTGCCCTCGACGCCCGTCACGCCCAGCAGCGGCGCCGCCGCCCCCCAGGCGCCCGCCTCCAGCTCCCCGTGCGTCAGCATGTATCCCGGGTCGGCCATCGGGTGCTGCCGGGCCGCGAGGATCGCCTTGCCGGCGGCGCCCCGGTCCAGGGGATGGCGGAACCCGGCCCGGTAGGCGACGTGATAGTCCGTCCAGGTCGGCTCCACGACGGCCACGGCCAGCGCGTCCGCCCCGTCGACCAGGGTCAGGTGCGCCGTCGCGCCGATGTCCTCGGCCAGTGACCGCAGCGCCGGCATCGCGGCCTCCCGTACGAGCGGGTGGACCTGCCGTCCCAGCCGCAGCACACCGAGCCCGACCCGGGCGCGTCCGCCGAGGTCACGGCGTATGAGGGCGTGCTGCTCCAGCGTGGCGAGCAACCGGTACACGACGGTCCGGTTCACGCCCAGCCGGAGGGAGAGTTCGGTCACGGTCAGTCCGTGGTCCGTGTCGGCGAGCAGCTTGAGGACACGCAGTCCCCGGTCGAGCGTCTGGGAGGTCTCCGCGGTCACGACGCCCACTCCTTAGTGGTGAGGTCGGCGGCCCCCCGGTCGGCGGATGCGTCACCGAGTCCCGTCGGTAACGCGCTTCAGAGGCCGCCGATCGGCCGGCGGCCCGGCCTGTCCGGGCCGCGTCGCTTCACGGCTGCGCTCCGCGGCGGCGCTGCCACGGGGCGTGTGCGTAGCCGGACAGTAGCGAAGCAGGTTCGCTGAGCGGAAGGCTCCGTCCAGAATCCGGGCAGTAACGGGGGTGTCACGCTGCCGTTTGCGGTGGTATGCGTCCCGTAAGGGGCGCGGGGCTGTGCCGGTGTGCGGCTCCGCCGCGTGGGCGCGACCAGCCACAGCCAACCCGCAGGCAACGAGGACCGCGTCACTTCATCCGCGTAGCCCACTCCTGCACCTTGGTGATCCGCTGCCGCAGCTGCCCCGCCGTCGCCTCCGCCGCCGGAGGCCCCCCGCACACCCGCCGCAGCTCCGTGTGGATCACCCCGTGCGGCTTGCCGCTCTGGTGGACGTACGCGCCGACCATCGTGTTGAGCTGCCGCCGCAGCTCCATCATCTCCTTGTGGGAGACCACCGGCCGCCGCTCGGCGGGCATTTCGAGCAGGTCGGCCTCCTCGTCCGGCTTCTTGCGGCTGTGCGCGATCTGCCGGGCCTGCCGCTTCTGGAGCAGCAGCTGCACCTGGTCGGGCTCGAGCAGCCCCGGGATGCCGAGGTAGTCCTGCTCCTCCTCGCTGCCCGGGTGGGCCTGCATGCCGAACTCGGCGCCGTTGTACATGACCCGGTCGAAGACGGCGTCGGACTCCAGCGCCTCGAAGGAGAACTGCTCCTGCTCACCGGTGTCCTCGTCCTGCTCCCGGTTCGCCTCGTCCATCTCCTTCTCGGACTCGGCGTAGGGGTCCTCCTCGCCCTGCTTCTTGGGCTTGTCGAGGACGTGGTCGCGCTCGCGCTCCATCTCGTTGGCGAAGGAGAGCAGGTCGGGCACGGTCGGCAGGAACACCGAGGCGGTCTCGCCGCGCCGCCGGGACCGCACGAAACGCCCGACGGCCTGGGCGAAGAAGAGGGGCGTCGAGATGGTGGTGGCGTAGACGCCCACCGCGAGCCGCGGCACGTCGACACCCTCGGACACCATGCGCACCGCGACCATCCACCGGTCGGTGCTCGCGCTGAAGTCGTCGATGTTCTTCGAGGCGCCGGTGTCGTCGGAGAGCACGACCGTGGCCTTGCTGCCGGTGATCTCGCGGATCAGCTTGGCGTACGCACGCGCGGAGTCCTGGTCCGCGGCGATGACGAGCGCACCCGCGTCCGGAATGGCCTTGCGCACCTCGGTCAGCCGCTGGTCGGCGGCGCGCAGCACGGCGGGCATCCACTCGCCGCGCGGGTCGAGGGCGGTCCGCCAGGCCTGGCTGATGGCGTCCTTGGTCATCGGCTCGCCGAGCCGGGCGGCGATCTCGTCACCGGCCTTGGTGCGCCAGCGCATGTTGCCGCTGTAGGAGAGGAAGATGACGGGCCGCACGACATTGTCGGCGAGGGCGTTGCCGTAGCCGTAGGTGTAGTCGGCGGCGGACCGCCGGATCCCGTCGTTCCCCTCCTCGTACGTCACGAAGGGGATGGGGTTGGTGTCGGACCGGAAGGGCGTACCGGTCAGGGCGAGCCGCCGGGTCGCGGGCTCGAAGGCCTCGAGGCAGGCCTCGCCCCAGGACTTGCTGTCACCGGCGTGGTGGATCTCGTCGAGGATGACGAGCGTCTTGCGCTGCTCCACGCGGTTGCGGTGCAGCATCGGCCGGACACCGACACCGGCGTACGTCACGGCGACCCCGTGGTACTCCCGGCCGAGCGGCCCGGCGCTGTACTCCGGGTCGAGCTTGATCCCTAGCCGTGCCGCGGCCTCGGCCCACTGCTTCTTCAGGTGCTCGGTCGGGGCGACGACGGTCACCTGCTGCACGACGTGGTGGTGCAGCATCCAGGAGGCCAGCGTCAGCGCGAAGGTCGTCTTGCCGGCGCCGGGGGTGGCGACCGCGAGGAAGTCCCGCGGCTGTTCCTGGATGTACTTCTCCATCGCGCCCTGCTGCCAGGCTCGCAGCTTGCTGGCGGTACCCCAGGGGGCGCGGCCGGGGAACGCCGGGGACAGGTGGTGCGAGGCAGAACTGGTGCCGGCGGTGGTAGTCACGGTCTCCGTTGGGGGTCGGGCGGCTCGTGCGAGGGAGCCTGACGGCTCGGCTACGTATGACAACCGGGCCACCCTACCGGCGCCCCGGTCCGCCCCATGCGCGGACCGGTCCGGGTCACCGGTGGGTGGGACCGACGTCACAGCCGTCGGCGGCGCCGCGTCGGCCGGCTCTGCCGCTCTACGGCCGGTGTTCCCGCAGCCGGGTCGACACCCAGGCCCCGACGAGGGCCACCGCCGCCATCGGCAGGAACACCGCGGTGAAGGCGGCCGGGTGGGAGCCGGAGGTGTGGGTGGCCGTGTGGGACACCGCGCCGCCGCCCAGCGCGGCGAAGGCGGCGCCACCGGCGGACAGCAGGACGACGTTGGAGAGGCCGTCGGAGATCTGGAGGGCGGCGGAGTTGGTGCCGGCCTCCTCGGGGGCGGAGAGCTTGAGCAGGAGCACGCTCGTGGAGGAGATCACGAGCCCCATCCCGAAGCAGCCGAAGGCCCAGGCGACGGCCAGGGTCCACACGGGCACGGACTCGATCAGCACGCTCGGCGCGGCGGCGACGGCCGCCGCCACCAGCAGCATCCCGACCGTGGTCAGCCGCTCCCGGTACGGCTCCACCCGCGACCGCGACTGCACCCAGGAGCCCAGCGCCCACGTGCCCCCGCCCGCGGCGAGCGAGAACCCGGCCAGCGTCGGACTGAGCCCGCGCTGCGTGACGAGCATCAGCGGTACGAACGACTCCGCGGCGATGAAGGACCCGGCGGCGACGCCGCGCAGCAGCACGACGGACGGCAGCCCGCGCGCGGCCCGGTACGTGCCGCGCGGGAGCAGCCCGAGCACGGCCGGCACCAGCAGGGCCACGCCGACGGCACCGGGCAGCAGCGAGAGCGGGCGCAGGTCCTGGGCGGCGTACTGGAGCAGCCCGGCACCGAGGGAGATGCCCAGGGCGAGCCGGATGCGCCGACGGTCGAAGGAGGCGGGTGCGGCGGACCGGTCGGTCGTGTCCGCGGGGTCCGGTGCGACGGGACGGTCGGTCATGTCCGCGAGGTCCGGTGCGACGGGACGGTCGGCGAGGGCGGTCCGTTCCGCGGGCACGGGGACGTCGGCACTACGCGCGGCACCGGACTCGGCAGCGGTGTGCTGCGCCGGCCCGGACGCCCGGCGCCGTATCTGCGGCAGCGCGAGCGCGAGCGGGAAGACGACGAGCACGGGTATCCCCACGAACACCCACCGCCACCCCAGCTGTTCGGTCACCGTGCCGGCGGCGAGCGGACCGACGATCGACGGAAGCACCCAGCTCGCGGCGAACGCGGCCATGATGGCGGGCCGCAACCGCTCCGGATAGGCCCGCCCGACCACGACGTACAGCGCGACGATCACCAGCCCGCCGCCGAACCCCTGCACGGCCCGGCCCAGGATGAACACCCACATCGTCCCGGCGGTCCCCGACAGCAGAAGCCCGGCCCCGAAGGAGGCGATACCCGTCGTCAACGGGCCGAGGGGGCCGCGCCGGTCCGACCACTGCCCGGAGAGCACCATCCCGAACAGACTGGTCGTGAAGTACCCGGAGAACGCGAACGCGTACAGGGACACCCCGTCCAGTTCGCGTGCGGCGACGGGCATCGCCGTCCCCACGGCTGTCGCCTCGAAGGCGATCAGCAGCACGACGGAGACGATCCCGACGCTCAACGCCCGGTGGGCCGGCCCCAGCACGCCCGTTTCCCGCTCGGCCACGGAGGGCGGACCAACGGTTTTCTCGACATCGGCAGCACGCGGCTTCGGGACGGTCATGCCGGCCAGCGTAAGGTCCACGCCGCACTTTGACCCCTGTCCGAAGACGGCCCCCCTCTCGGACCTTGGTCGTACACCCTTCTTCCCGGCCACCCCTTCATGAACGGCGTATGGCAGTCACATCGCAGCCCCCGCGATCCCCTTGAGCCCCGCCCCACCCCACCCCGTCCTACGGTCATCACACCGAGTACGAACACGGCCGTGTGATGCGGTGCTCGGTGGCGGTCTGGTCTTGCCGTACGCCGCCGCAGCGCCTCTAAGTCCGCCTGACGGCAGCCCCCGTCAGAGCACCCCGCCGGCCTCGTCCTGGAACGCGTCCGTCCAGTAGTGGCGGACCGTTCCGCCGGCCGCCACGCCCGTCGGGTCCACCGTTGACAGGACCTGGAGCATCGTCATGGCCAGCTGGTCGTAGGTGTCGGTCGTCAACTCGTGGGACGACTGGGCGTCTGTCGCGCGCTCGCGGTGCAGGAGCCAGAAGGTGAAGGCGAGGGTCGACACGTCCGTGTTGAGCGGGTACAGCGTCGCCTCGGGCTCGCTCCAGTTCAGGACCGCGCCCGTCGCGCCGTCGATGACCAGGCTGTTGCCCTCGACCAGGTGGCCGAGGCGGATCAGCCGGTGGGCCCCGGCGGGGAGCACGGCCGGGGTGTCGGTGTCGGCGTGGTACTCGGCGAGCGTCGCCAGGGGCACGTCCGTGTCCAGGCAGAAGACGTGGGCGTCCTCCGGCAGGCCCACCTCGCGCAGGAAGCGGCGGGTCGGTTCGTGCGTGAGGTTCGCGGGGAAGTCGACGTCCTCGAAGCGGACCGTCCTGCCGGGGCCGAACTCCTGGTCCAGGAGGCGGTGCGGGAGGTCCAGGGAGAGGCCGGACGCGCCGCCCCGGCCCGCCACCAGGGACAAGGGGCGGATCAGCGCCGCCATCTTCCAGAACGGGGCCGGTTCGCCGTCCGCGCCGTCGCGGAACACCGCCAGCAGGTGCTGGGATGCCTGCGCCACCGCCTTGGGACCGTAGCGGCCGGCGTAGGAGGCGAACTGGCCGCGCAGGCCGGCCAGTTCGTCCGTGGCCTCCGCGAAGCGGACCAGCGTCCGCAGGGACGGGGCCAGGGGGCGGCGGTTCATCAGGTCGGGGCGGTCGTGCAGGACGTACGTCGTCGAGATCTCGCCCGTCGCGCCGTCCAGCAGGACCGACTCCGTCTCCAGGCAGCCGGGGCCCAGCAGTCCGCCGATCACGAGCTGTTCGCGCAGTTCCGCGGAGAGACGGTCGTCCGGGTCGCCGGTCGAGTCGGCGACCGTGCGCAGGCCCTCGCGGCTCAGCTCGGCGAAGCTCAGCACGCCGCTGTCGCAGGGCAGCCCGGGGCCGGTCAGCCAGTGCCTCGTGGACGCGTGCGTCACCCACGGGTCCAGCTCGGACTCGGTCAGGGTGATCACCGCGGAACCGGTATCGGTCGTACTCATGGGCTCCCCCGCATGTGCTTGCTCACCGTCCTCTGGCGGAGCACGGCGGACCGCCCGGCGAAGCCCGGCAGCCGTTCCCCACTGCCCAGAACAGTACGTGCCACCACTGACAACGCCCCGGACCGGCGACGCGCGCCCGGCGACCACGCCACGTCACCCCGTAGGACGCTCAGAGCACTCGGGCGCGTTCCCTTTCCGCCGAAATCGCCTTCCCTTCGTGGCGCGGGTTCCACGAGGGTGGAGCGGACTCCGGTGCGCGGGGCCCGGCCGGGCCCCGCGGGAGGCGCCGGCCTCAGCCCCGTTCCGTGACCACCGCGGCCTGGGGGCGGATCGGGAGGCGGTTCACGGGACGGCCCGTCGCGGCGCGGACGGCGGACGCGACGGCCGCCGGGGACGTCACGACCGGCACCGCGCTGACGGCCTTGGCCCCGAAGGGTGCGACCACGTCGCGCTCCTCGACCAGCCGGACGATGCGGATGTCGGGCGCGTCGAGGGCGGTCGGGAGGGCGTAACCGGTCAGGTCGGGGTGGCGGACGATGCCGCGCGGCGTGCGCAGGTTCTCCGTGAGGGCGATGCCGACGCCCTGCGTCACGCCCGCCTCGATCCGGGCGGCGAGCTGGGTCGGGTTCAGGACGCGGCCCACGTCCTGGGCGACGGCCAGTTCCACGACCCGTACGGAACCGATCTCGATGTCCACGTCCACCACCGCGCGGATCGCGCAGAAGGCCATGCCCACGAACGCGTCGCCCTGGCCGGTCTCGTTCAGCGGCTCGGTCGGGTGCGGGCGGCACTGGGCGGTGGCCCACAGTTCCTTGCCGTCCAGCGCCTCGGTGACGGTCGTGGAGAGGACCCCGTCGTACGACGTGATCTTGCCGTCGGTGATCTGGAGCAGCTCCGTCGACATGCCGAACTTGTGGGCGAGCGGCTGGAGGAGCTGGGTACGGACCATCTTCGCCGCGCGCTCCACCGCACCGCCCGAGACCCAGGTGTGACGGCCGCGGCAGCCCGCGCCCGCCGGGGGCTGGTCGGTGTCGACCGGCGCCACGTGCACCTCGTCGATGCCGAGCGTCTCCTGGACGATCTGCCGGGCCAGGGTGGTGAAGCCCTGGCCGGTCTCGACGGCCGCGCACAGGACCGTCGCGACACCGTCGTGGACCTTCACGGTCGCCGTGGAGACCTCGTCCGCGCCCTCCGCGCCGAGCATGTGCACCATGCCCACGCCGTAGCCCACGCCCCGGCGCACGGCGCCCGGTTCGCCCGCGCCCTCGGGTCCGCCGGGCAGCAGCCACTCGTCCTCGGGCGTGTCCTTGGGCAGCTGCGGCAGCGGGAAGTCCCGGACGGCCTGGAGGAGTTCGGCGACCGGGGCCGGGCAGGTCACGGTCTGCCCGGTCGGCAGCACGTCGCCGGTCGCCAGGGCGTTGCGCAGCCGTACGTCGGCCGGGTCGATGCCGAGCTTCTTGGCGATCTTGTCCATCTGCGCCTCGTAGGCGGCGCAGACCTGCATGGCGCCTTCACCGCGTACGTGGCCGGACGGGGGGTTGTTGGTGCGTACGGCCCAGCCCTCGATGAAGGCGTTCGGGACGACGTAGGGGCCGCAGGCGAAGGCGACGGCGGCGGCCAGGGCTTCGGAGGAGGTGTCGGCGTAGGCACCCGCGTCGAGCAGGATCTGCGCCTCGACCTTGACGAGTCTGCCCTCGCCGTCGGCGTGGTGGCGGTAGCGCAGCAGGGTCGGGTGCCGGTGGACGTGGCCGAGGAAGGACTCCTCGCGCGTGGCGGTGAGTTTCACCGGGCAGCCGGTTTGCAGCGCGAGCAGGCCGAGCGGGAGCTGGAAGCCCTGGTCCTCGCGGTCGGCGGTGGCGCCGGGGACGCCGGTCACGACGACCTTGACGCGCTCGGGTTCCAGGCCGAACGCGGCGGCGGCCGCGTCGCGGTCGGCGTGCGGGTCGGTGGAGGCGAGGTAGAGCTCCACCCCGCCGTCCGGGCGCGGCACGGCCAGGCCGGCCTCGGCGCCGATGGGCGCGGGGTCCTGGCGCCCGATGCGGTACAGGCCCTCGACGACGATCTCGCCGGCCGCCTCCGGGTCGCCGTGGCGCAGCGGGATGTGCCGGATCAGGTTGCCGTCGGGGTGCAGCGGCTCCGCCTCGAACGCCTGCTCCGGGTCGGTGACCGGGTCCAGCACCTCGTACTCGACGATGACGGCGGCGGCCGCCATGCGCGCGGTGTCGGGGTGGTCGGCGGCGACGGCGGCGATGGGCTCGCCGTGGTGGCGCACGACCTCGGAGGCGAAGACCGGGCGGTCGGCCGTGCCGCGGCCGTGCAGCGGGCGGCCGGGGATGTCCTCGTGGGTGACGACGGCACGGACGCCGGGCATCTCGCGCGCGTGGGTGGTGTCGATGGACAGGATGCGCGCGTGCGGGTGCGCTGAGCGCAGCACGGCCGCCCACAGCAGGCCCTCGGCCCACAGGTCGGCGGCGTACGGGAAGGTGCCCTCCGTCTTGGCGCGGGCGTCGGCGGGCGGGAGCGAGGCGCCGATGCCGTGCGGAAGCGGTTCGGGGGCGGGGGCGGCCTCCGCGGCCTGTGCGGCCTGGGCGGTGGCTGCTTCGTTGCTCACGCGGGGCCTCCGTCCTGGCCGTAGGGCTGGTCGTGCGCTTCTGGGGAGTGCGGTTGCGGGGTGTGCGGTTGCGGGGTGTGCGGTTCCGGGGGCGCTCCGAAGGCCGATGCGTTCACGCCACCGGCGCCCGGGCCCGCCTGGTGCGGGATGCGGGGTTCGCCGGAGTCGCCGTCGGCGGGCGCGGAGTGGGCCTCGCGTTCGGCGACGACCTCCTTGACGGCGTCCACCACGCCCCGGTAGCCGGAGCACCGGCACAGGTTGCCGCACAGCGCCTGGCGGGTCTCCAGCTCGGTGGGCGCCGGGTTGCCCTCCAGCAGGTCGTGCACGGTCATCGCCATGCCGGGGACGCAGAAGCCGCACTGGACGGCGCCGCAGCGCGCGAGCGCCCGCTGCACGTCCGACGGCTGCCCGTCCTCGGCCAGGCCCTCGACGGTACGGACCTCGCTCCCGGCGGCGGTCACGGCCGGGACGAGACAGGACGCCACGAGCCGCCCGTCGACCTGGACGTTGCACGCGCCGCACTCGCCCTGCGAGCAGCCGTCCTTGGCGCCCGCCAGTCCGAGCCGCTCGCGCAGCACGTACAGCAGGGACTCGCCGATCCACGCGTCGCCGACGGGTCGGTCGGTGCCGTTGACGCGCAGCACGTAGGAGGCGAGGGGGTGTTCCTCCTGGGGGGCCGCGGGGGGTACGTCGTGGGGGGCGTCCGCGGACGGGGTGGTCGCGGCGTTGGCCGGGTCCTGGTCCGGGGCCGGGTCCTCGGCCGGGGTCTCGCCGTCGGCGGTCTCCGGGCCGGTGCCGGTGCCGGTGCCGGTGCCGGTGTCCGGGTCCGCGAGGGGCCCGGCAGCGGGCTCGGAGGGGCCGTCGGCGGCCTCCAGGGCCCCTGGCGTGTCCTCGGGCGACTCGGCGGGGGCATCGGCCTCACCGAGGCCGGGAGTGGCCTGTGAGGCGATCTGGGCGTCCTGCGCGTCCTGTGGAAGCGCGGCGGATTCCGGGTGCGCCTCGGGCACATGCTCCCCGGGGAACCCGTCATGGGCCTCGCCGTACGGCTGCCCGGGCGCGTGACCGACGGCGCCGGCCCCCTCGGGCCCGTGCTCGGCGAAGTCCGGGTGCTCCGGCCCGTGCTCGGCGAAGTCGGACGGCTCGGCCCCGTGGTCGGCGAAGTCGGACGGCTCGGCCCCGTGCTCGGCGAAGTCGGACGGCTCGGCCCCGTGCTCGGCGAAGTCGGACGGCTCGGCCCCGTGGTCGGCGAAGTCGGACGGCTCGGCCCCGTGGTCGGCGAAACGGGACGGGTCCACCGCGTGCCCGGCCTCCCCGGGCTCCCCCGGCGCGTACGCGGCGCTCGGCGGCGGCTGCGGCGCGTGGCCGTCACCCGGCGTCCGCGGCCCGTGGCCGGCGTTTTCGAGGGACTCCGGCCCGTGGCCGAACTCCCCGGGCCGATGCGCGTGACCGTGACCGCTGTCCTCGTGGACGCCCGGCGCGTGAACGTCCTGCGGGTGGTGCCCGGGCCCGGCCTCCGGGCCCGCCTCCTGCGGCGGCGGCCCGGCGGCCTGCTGCTCCGGCGCGTATCCGGACTCCGGGGCGTAACCGGTGACGGGGGCGGCGTCGCCCTGCTCGTGACCGTGCTCGTGGGGGAAGCCCGGCCGGGCCTCCTGCCGCTCCGCCGTGTCCTGCGGGTCCTGCCCCCACGGCCGGCCCGTGGCCTGCGTCGCCCAGGGCGCGGGCGCGCCGCCGGGCAGCGTGGCCGGCGGGGTGCCGCCCCACTGCTCGACCAGTGAGGACGTGGTGAACTCGCCCGACTCGTCCGGAAGGTCGCCCCCGGCGACGGGGATGGACCACTGCCCGGTCACGTCATGGCCGGGCGCGCCTTCGGCGGCCGCGGTCTCCTCGAAGGTCCACTGCCCGGTCGCCCCGGGGTTGTACGTGAACCGGTCGTCGCCGACGTGCGGCGGTGCCGTCGCGTCGGGGCCGTAGGGCGTGCCGGGGTCGTAGGGCGCGTCGGTGCCGCCGTAGGACTGCTCGGGCACGTCGTGGCCCTGCTGGTGGTGCGCGCCGTGCTCGTGGCCGTGCTGCCGGTGCCCGGCGTTCGGGTCGTGCCACTGCGCCCCGTCGACCGGCGCGCCCGGCACCGGCCACGCGCCCGTGGCGGCCGGGTCGGTTCCGGCGGTCGTCGCGGGGTTGACCGTTATCTGCGGCGGTACGTAGCCGTGTCCGGGCGCGGCCAGGGGGCTGTCGGCGGCCAGCAGGGCGTCGACGCCTCCCTCGGGGAGTTCGACGAAGGCCGTGGCACCGTCGTCGTACTCGCCCTGGGGCAGCGGGTCCCAGCGGCTGCCGCCCCGGGACGTGCCCTCTCCGTGCTGGTCGTCGCTCACGACAGCGCCCTCCCCAGTGCTCGTCGGGCCAGCGCGGCGACGGTGCGCCGCAGGTGCAGTACGGCGGGCGGAAGCTGTGCGACCGAGCCGTCCTCGGCCGGCGCCGCGTCGGGGATGCAGGCCGCGGCGACGTACTCGCCGAAGGCGCTCAGCGCCTCGGGGACGAGCGCGCGGTTGTTGTCCCAGTCGATGAGGCCGGCGACCCACTGCTCGGCGTCCAGGGGCCGCAGCGGCATCGGCGCTATGGCGCCCACCGCGCAGCGCACGCCCCGGCGCGCCGGGTCCAGGACCAGGGCCACGGACGCCACGGCGCGCCCCGGGCCGGTCCGGCCGGTCGCCTTGAGGAAGACCTGCGGGGCGTGCAGCAGCGGCACGCGCACGAAGCCGATGAGCTCGCCGGCGCGGAGCATGTCCATCCCGGCCAGCAGGTGCGACACGGGGATCTCCCGGCGGGCTCCGCCCGGACCCGCGACGATCAGTGTCGCCTCCAGGGCGGCCAGCACCGGCAGCGCGTCCCCGGTGGGGGCGGCCGAGGCGATGTTACCGCCCAGGGTGCCCGCGTTGCGGATGTGCGGCGGGCCGGCCGCGCGTGCGGCGGCGGCGAGCGCCGGGATCAGGGCCGCGAAGTCGGGGCGGCCCATGCGCGCGTGCGTGAGGCCCGCGCCGAGCAGCGCGTGACCGTCCAGGTACTGCCAGCCTCGGATCTCGCTGATCCGGCCGAGTCCCACCAGGGCGGCGGGCCTGAGCTGCCCGGAGTTGACGGCGGCCATCAGGTCGGTGCCGCCCGCGACGGGCACGGCGGCGGGCACGGCGGTGAGCGCCGCGACGGCCTCGTCCAGCGTCGTGGGCAGCGTGACGGCCTGCGCCGCCTGCGGTGCGTGCGTGGTCAAACCGGCTGCCCCTTCCCGCTGCCCCACCTGGTCCCACCTGTGCTGCCGTACGGTACGTGCTGACAGGGCGGACGTGGCAACTCTGGCACATCTTGGCGAGAGCCGAAGACACGGGTCCGCTAGGAGGCATTCACCCACCTCACCGGCGAGATGATCCGTTTTCTCACTGGTTCACCAGTGCATGCCGATTGGCACTTTCGGTGACCCTTGTGCGCTTTTTCTGTGGCCTGTTCGAGCTGTTCGGTCGTGACGGGTACCGCTACCGGCGGGGCGGCGGGCCGTCGATCGGGCGGCCCGGCACCCCGGGGCGCCGCTGCCAGGGCAGGGGGCCGGCGGGAGGCCGGTAGGCGACGCCCAGGGCGTCGAGCCGCCCGTAGTGCGCGGCCATACGGCTCCGGAAAGCGGCGAAGTCCCGTTCCGCCGGGGCGGGCAGTGCGCTCCAGGCGACCTCCGCGAAGGCCGCGAGACGGGGGAAGGCCTGATAGTCCACGCGCGCGTGGTCCTCCATCACCTCGGTCCACAGGTTGGCCTGGGTGCCCAGCACGTGCCGGGCCTCCTCGGGCGTCAACTCCGGTGGAACGGGCTCGAACCGGTAGACGTCCTCCAGGGTGCGCACCCACCCGATCGGTACCGGCTCCTCGGGGCCCGGGTCCTGACGGTGGTCCAGGTACACCTGCTGCTCGGGGCACATGACGACGTCGTGGCCGGCCCGGGCGGCGGCGACGCCTCCCGCGTAGCCGCGCCAGGAGGAGACGGCGGCGCCCTCGGCGAGCCCGCCCTCCAGGATCTCGTCCCAGCCGATCAGCCGGCGCCCGCGCGCGGAGAGCCACGCGTCGAAGTGCTTGATGAACCAGGACTGGAGCTCGTCCTCGTCCGCGAGCCCGAGTTCCCTGATCCGCGCCTGGGCCGTCTCCGACCGCCGCCACTGGTCCTTGGGGCATTCGTCGCCGCCGACGTGGACGAACTGCGAGGGGAACAGCTCGAGCACTTCCTCGAAGACGCCCTCGTAGAAGCGCAGGGTGTTGTCAGTGGGGGCGAGTACGTTCGGGTTGATTCCCCAGGTGTCCCAGACGGAGAGGGATGTGGTGTCGATGACGTCGGTGTTGCCGAGTTCCGGGTACGCGGCGATGGCGGCCTGCGAGTGGCCCGGCACGTCGATTTCGGGGACGACGGTGATATGCCGCTCGGCGGCGTAGGCGACGATCTCGCGGATGTCGTCCCGGGTGTAGTAGCCGCCGTGCGGCTTGTCCTCCCACAACGGCGAGGCGCGGTGGCCGGTTTTCGTACGGGCGCGCCAGGAGCCGATCTCGGTCAGCCGGGGATGCCGCTCGATCTCGATGCGCCAGCCCTGGTCGTCCGTCAGATGGAAGTGGAAGACGTTGAGTTTGTGCGCCGCCATCAGATCGAGGTAGCGCAGCACGCCTTCCTTGGGCATGAAGTGCCGTGCGACGTCGAGCATCAGGCCGCGCCAGCGGAATCGGGGAGCGTCCTCGATCGTCAGACGCGGCACGCTCCAGGCGCGGTCGCGATCGAGCGGGGCCCTGCGGTACGCGTCGGGGCCGAGGAGCTGCCGCAGGGTCTGGGCGCCCCAGAAGACACCGGCCGCGCTGCCGCCCTCGACGAGGACGCCGGAGCCGTCGCTGACGAGGCGGTACTCCTCGGGGCCGAGACCGGGGGCGAGTCGCAGTTCGATGCCGCCCTCGGCGTCGTCGGGCTCCCGCGCCTCGCGCAGCGGCAGCCCGGTGGTCTGCCGCAGGGCGGCGCCCAGCCAGTGGGCGACGCCCTGCGTCGCGGTGTCGGCGCGGAGCCGGGAGCGGTGCGTCAGCCGCACCTCGCCGGATCCGGCGGTGGCGCTGCGGGGCGCCGGGATCAGTTCGGTCACGTCAGTCCTTCACCGCTCCGCCCAGTCCGGAGACCAGGCGCCGCTGTACGAGTACGAAGAAGACCAGGACCGGGATCGTCATGACCGTGGAGGCGGCCATGACTCCGCCCCAGTCCGGATCGTCGGGCTTGTAGAAGACGAGGAGGGCCATCGGCAGCGTCGACTGCGCGGTGTCGCTGATGATGAACGACTTGGCGAACAGGAAGTCGTTCCAGGCGGAGATGAACGAAAACACGCTGGTGGCCACGAGACCCGGCAGGACGAGGGGGAAAAGGATCTGCCAGAGGAATCGCGCGCGGCTCGCCCCGTCGATGTAGGCGGCCTCCTCCAGCGCCTCCGGAACGGCTTTCACGAACCCCCGCAGCATCCAGATCGCGAAGGGCAGCGAGAAGGCGATGTGGGGCAGGATCAGCGAGCCCAGCGTGTTCAGCCGGCCGGCGTCCCGCATGAGGAAGAACAAGGGGATCGTGAGGGCTTCCACGGGCACCATCTGGGCCACCAGAAACATGATCAGAAGGGTGGTCCGCAGGCGGAACCGGAATCGCGTGACGGCGGTCGCGGCGAGAAACGCGATCAACCCGGAGGCGATCACGACGCAGCTCGCGACGACGAGGCTGTTGAGGAAGTAGCGGCCGAATTCCTGCTGCCCGAAGACACGCCGGAAGGAATCCAGGGAGGGCGCGAGGGTCCACGGCCTGGGTTCGCCGGACTCGATCTCCCCGGCCGGTTTGAAGGCGCTGAGCACCATCCAGTACAGGGGGAAGGCCACGACGATCGCGATCAGCAGGGCGGAGGCCTCGGCGGCCAGCCTGCCCGGGCGGCGCACTCGGGCGCGTGGAAGGTTCACAGTTCCTCCCCCTGACGGCGCAGCAGCCGCAGGTAGACCAGCGTGACGGCGAGCAGGATCAGCAGCGTCACGATGCCGATCGCGGAGCCCAGGCCGTACTGCGAGGACGCGAAGGCCTGCTGGTAGGCGTAGACGTTGAGCACGAGGTTCTGGCCGGCGATGCCGCCGCCGCCGGTCATGACGTAGATCTGCGTGAAGACCTTGAAGTCCCAGATGACCGACTGGATGGTGACGACGACCAGGATCGGCCGGAGCATCGGGGCGAGTACGGAACGCCAGATGCGCCACTGCGAGGCGCCGTCGAGGGAGGCGGCCTCCAGCACTTCACCGGGTACGGCGCGGATCCCCGCGTACACGGTCACCATGACGAACGGGAAGGAGCACCACACCACTTCGAGCAGCACGAGGAAGAAGGCGCTGAGACGGCCATAGGTCCACGAGTGGTCGCCGAGGCCCAGCATGCGGTTGACCGGGCCGAAGTCGGGGTCGAAGAGGAACAGCCACACCGTGGAGCCGGTCACGGCCGGGGTCGCCCAGGCGCCCAGCGCGGCCAGCATCAGCGCGAGCCGCGGTACGGCCCGGACGCGGGTGAGGAGCACGGCCAGGGCGCAGCCGACGGCGAGCGTGGAGACGACACAGGCCGCCGCGAACAGCACGGTGGCGAGCAGCACCTGCCAGAACTGCGGGTCCCCGAACAGCGCGGCGTAGTTCCCGAACCCCTCGAAGGTGGCCGGTTCCCCGCCGCTGACCTGCGCCTGCGTGTACTGGAAGAAGGAGATCAGACCGAGTTGGTAGATCGGGTAGACGAGCAGCCCGCCCAGCACGACGAGCGCGGGCGCGAGGTACAGCCAGGGCGTGAAGCCGCCGGTGCGGCGGGCGGCCCCGCGTGCGGTGCGGCGGCCCCGTGCGCCGGCGGCTTCACGCGGGGGCCGGGGGGCCGCCACGGTCGGCGCCGCGGCCACGGGGATTTTCACGCAACCGCGGTCGTTCATCGGCTTCACCCGGCGGAGCCGAACGCGTCGTTCATCTTCTTCGCGGCGTCGTCGGAGGCCTTCGCGACGTCCTTCTTGCCGCTGATGACCTCCTGGAACATCGTCGGCAGGACGAGGGAGGAGTCGATCTGGGCCCAGGCGGGCGACGCGGGGACGAACTTGGTGCCGGCGGACAGGGTCCGCACGAAGGGCTTCACGAACGGCTCCTGCTGCGCGACCTGCTGGCGGACGTCGGTGAAGGTCGGCAGGAAGCCCATCGCGTCGAAGAGTTCGCCCTGCGTCTTCTTCGAGGCGAACTGCTCCATCAGCCGCACGGCGAGCGTGCGGTGGGACGTGCTCTTCAGGACGCCGATGTTGTTGCCGCCCGCGAAGGCCGGGGCGATCGAGCCGGACTTCACACCCGGCAGCGGGACGACGGCGTACTTGCCCTTGGCCTTGCCGGCCTCCACGGCGGTGTGGCTGAAGTCGCCGCCGATCGCCATGCCCGCCTTGCCCGCGGCGAACGCGGAGATCGTGTCGTTGCCGCCCATGCCCGCGCACTTGGCGGCCGGGCAGTTGTCGTCGCCGAAGAGGGACGTGTACGCCTTGATGCCCTTGCGGGCCTGAGGGCTGTCGATGCCGGACGCGTACGAGCCGCTCTTGCCGTTCGCGAGCTCACCGCCGTTGGCCCACACGAACGGCATCGCGCCGTAGGTGTAGGCGCCGCCGACCACCAGCCCGTACAGCTCGGGCCTGGCGGCGCGTATCTCGCGGGCGGTGGAGGCGAGTTCGTCCATCGTCCTCGGGACGGACAGACCGAGCTCCTTGAACACGTCCGTGCGGTAGTACAGGGCGCGGACGCCGACGTAGAAGGGGGCGCCGTAGAGCTTGCCGTCCACCGTCACCGACTGCTTCGCCGTCGGGTCGGTGTCCTTCGCCTCGGCCCAGTCGCCGAACTCCTTCGTGACGTCGAGGAGTCCGCCGTCCTTCACATAGCCGGCCGTGTCGGTGTTGCCGTACTCCATCACGTCGGGCGCGGAGGCGGGGTCGTTGAAGGCGGCCTTGACGCGCTGGGCGCGGGTGTCGATCGGGATGTACTCGACGTCGACCTTGGTGCCCTTGTGGGCCTTCTCGAAGCCGGCGACGACGGAGTCGACGACCTTCTGCTTGGGGGCGTTGCCGACCTCCTGGAAGAGCCACACGCGCAGCGTGCCGGTCTTCTCGTCCTTGTCGGAGGAGGAGTTCGAGGAGGTCTGGGGCGCGCAGGCGGTGGCCAGGAGAGCGGCGAGCGCGGTGAGCCCGGCACATCGGACGGACAGCTTCATGGAGTGCTCCTCCGAGGGAGTGTTGCAACATGCGCAATGAAGGTTTCGCTGTGCACAACACTCGGAGGCTAAGGACTGCATGAACACACCCACAAGAGGTCTCAACCACTCTGTGACCGGCAGACGCACCCCGCGCAACACCCGGACAGCACAAAAGCCTCCAGGGCACGCAAAACGCGCCCTGGAGGCCTCACGCCCCGCGGGTCGGGCCTACTTGTCGCCCTTGCCCTTGTCGTCGTCGCCGGAGCTCATGGACTCGTAGATCTCCTTGCACATGGGACACACGGGGTACTTCTTCGGGTCGCGGCCCGGCACCCACACCTTGCCGCACAGCGCCACGACGGGGGTGCCGTCGAGGGCGCTCGCCATGATCTTGTCCTTCTGGACGTAATGGGCGAAGCGCTCGTGGTCACCGTCACCATGCGAGGTCTGCGGCGTCGGCTCAACGAGGGTCCCCGTACCAGTCCCGCGCTCGGGCTCGAGAGTGCTCATAGAGCCAAGGGTACTGAAGCTCACAGGCATCAGTTGAGCGAAGGGTCCTCCGGGTACGTCGCCACCATCGCCAGTTCGCTGCGCTGGCGGCGCAGCACCTCGCGCCAGAGCCGTTCGGGGGACGGGGACGAGACGTCGCCGGGCTCCGACTCGACGACGTACCACGCGCCGTCCACCAGTTCGTCCTCCAGCTGGCCCGGGCCCCAGCCGGCGTACCCGGCGAAGATGCGCAGGGAGCCGAGGGCGGAGGCCAGCAGCTCCGGCGGGGCCTCCAGATCGACCAGCCCGATCGCGCCGTGCACCCGGCGCCAGCCCAGCGGGGCGGCCTCACCCGTCGCACCACCGGGAACGACCGCGACCCCGAGGGCGGAGTCCAGCGACACCGGGCCGCCCTGGAACACGACACCCGGTTCCACGGCGAGATCCCCCCAGCCCTCCAGGATGTCGGCCACGTCCACCGGGGTGGGGCGGTTGAGGACGACACCGAGGGAGCCCTCCTCGTCGTGGTCGAGAAGCAGCACCACCGCGCGGTCGAAGTTCGGGTCCGCCAGGGCGGGGGTGGCCACGAGCAACCGCCCTGTGAGCGAGGACACCTCGGTCATGGCAGACATGATCCCGCATTCTCCCTCCGCATGGGGAGGCAATGCGGGACAGGCAGGGAACGCAGCTCAGGGCGCACTGATGCGCCCCGTGCGCACGAAACCGGCCGTGACCCCATGTGCCCGGAACGGAACCGTTCGTGTTGTGACAGAGCTATGACGTGGCTGGGTCTCGCTCGGGCTTACAGAAGGGGGGTGGTGGGCGATTACCCTTTCCCTCCTGGCCCCTGCCCGACTCCATGGAACGCGAGATTCATGACCGTCAACGACGATGTCCTGCTTGTCCACGGCGGAACCCCGCTGGAGGGCGAGATCCGTGTCCGCGGTGCGAAGAACCTCGTACCGAAGGCCATGGTCGCAGCGCTGCTGGGCAGCGCTCCCAGCCGGCTGCGAAATGTTCCGGACATCCGCGACGTGCGAGTCGTACGGGGTCTGCTGCAGCTGCACGGTGTGACGGTCCGTCCGGGTGACGAGCCCGGCGAACTGGTGATGGATCCGACGCGCGTGGAGAGCGCCAACGTCGCTGACATCGATGCCCACGCGGGTTCGAGCCGTATCCCGATCCTGTTCTGCGGCCCGCTGCTGCACCGCCTCGGCCACGCGTTCATCCCCGGCCTCGGCGGCTGCGACATAGGCGGCCGGCCCATCGACTTCCACTTCGAGGTGCTGCGGCAGTTCGGCGCGAAGATCGAGAAGCGGGAAGACGGCCAGTACCTGGAGGCGCCCCGGCGGCTGCGCGGTACGAAGATCGCGCTGCCGTACCCGTCCGTCGGCGCCACCGAGCAGGTACTGCTGACGGCCGTCCTCGCGGAGGGCGTCACGGAGCTGTCCAACGCGGCCGTCGAGCCGGAGATCGAGGACCTCATCTGCGTGCTGCAGAAGATGGGCGCGATCATCGCGATGGACACCGACCGGACGATCCGCATCACCGGTGTGGACCAGCTCGGCGGTTACAACCACCGCGCCCTCCCGGACCGCCTGGAGGCCGCGTCCTGGGCGTCGGCGGCACTGGCGACCGAGGGCAACATCTACGTCCGCGGGGCGCAGCAGCGCTCGATGATGACGTTCCTGAACACCTACCGGAAGGTGGGCGGTGCCTTCGAGATCGACGACGAGGGCATCCGCTTCTGGCACCCCGGCGGTCAGCTGAAGTCCATCGCGCTGGAGACGGACGTGCACCCCGGCTTCCAGACGGACTGGCAGCAGCCGCTGGTCGTGGCCCTGACCCAGGCCACGGGCCTGTCCATCATCCACGAGACGGTCTACGAGTCCCGCCTCGGCTTCACGTCCGCGCTGAACCAGATGGGCGCGCACATCCAGCTCTACCGCGAGTGCCTGGGCGGCTCGAACTGCCGCTTCGGCCAGCGCAACTTCCTGCACTCGGCCGTCGTCTCGGGCCCGACGAAGCTCCAGGGCGCGGACCTGGTCATCCCCGACCTCCGCGGCGGCTTCTCGTACCTGATCGCGGCCCTGGCGGCCCAGGGGACGTCCCGCGTCCACGGCATCGGCCTCATCAACCGCGGCTACGAGAACTTCATGGAGAAGTTGATGGAGCTCGGCGCGAAGGTCGAGCTGCCGGGCAAGGCGCTCGGGTAGACCAGGTCCCAGCGGCCACACCCGTCCGGCTGGGGGTCCCGGGGGTCACCCCCCGGGCAAGCACAGCATGGAGAAGTTGATGGAGCTCGGCGCGAAGGTCGAGCTGCCGGGCAAGGCGCTCGGGTAGCACGGCAGGCAGTGACGCCAAAGGGGCGGCCACCCGGTTCGGGTGGCCGCCCCTTTGATGTCACTCACTGGGTCCGTACACCGTCGGCGTACGAACGGCAGGGTTTACTTACCCTTGGCCGCTTCCTTGAGCTTCGAGCCCGCGGAGACCTTCACGCTGTAGCCGGCGGGGATCTGGATGGGCTCGCCGGTCTGCGGGTTGCGGGCGGTGCGAGCGGCACGGTGCGTGCGCTCGAAGGTCAGGAAGCCGGGGATGGTGACCTTCTCGTCGCCCTTGGAGACGATGTCGCCGACGACGTCGGCGAACGCGGCCAGCACGGCGTCGGCGTCCTTGCGAGTCACCTCGGCGCGGTCGGCCAGCGCGGCCACCAGCTCACTGCGGTTCATGTTGTTACTCCCGTGTTCATCTTGCCGTTGAGGCGTCAGATCGAAGCCGATGCTGCCAGGGTCCTCGATGAGTCCCCGGACCCGGGTCCGTCGTCAGACCCTCGCGCCCAGGGACGCATCCTGCCCCTACCTGCGGCGGGAAAGCCAATCCGGCACCCGCTGGAGTCGTGAGAACACCCTTGGGGAGTCACACGGATAGAGGGCCTGAGCCTTACGCCACGATAGCTCCGCTGCTGACTGGGTTCTTGCGACGCGCCGGGTTCCAGGCTGCCGTGGGGTTACTCACAGTCCGGGGAGACTGCGCCGTCCGGACCCCCGCAGCGGCCCGGACGGCCTCGGCCTCAGACTCCGGACGGGCTGCCCGCCGACGCACCGACCGCCTTGGCGGCCTCCCGCACGGCACCGGCGACCGCGCCCGCGACCTTGTCGTTGAAGACGCTCGGGATGATGTAGTTCGGGTTCAGCTCGTCTTCGGTCACCACGTCCGCGAGGGCCTTCGCGGCGGCCAGCATCATCTCGGTGTTGACGGTGCGGGACTGCGCGTCCAGCAGACCGCGGAAGACACCCGGGAAGACCAGCACGTTGTTGATCTGGTTCGGGAAGTCCGAGCGGCCGGTCGCGACAACGGCCGCGGTCTGGCGGGCGATTGCCGGGTCGACCTCAGGGTCGGGGTTCGCAAGCGCGAACACGATGGCGCCCTCGGCCATGGCGGCCACGTCGTCGCCGTCGAGGACGTTGGGGGCGGAGACGCCGATGAAGACGTCGGCGCCGCGCACGGCCTCCTTGAGGGTGCCCGTGAGGCCCTCGGGGTTGGTGTTGTCGGCGATCCAGCGCAGTGCCGAGTGCGGGGCGGCGTCCACCAGGTCCTCGCGGCCGGCGTGCACGACGCCGTGGATGTCGGCGACGACGGCGTTCTTGACGCCCGCGGCGAGCAGCAGCTTCAGGATGGCCGTACCGGCCGCGCCGGCGCCGGACATGACGACGCGGATGTTCTCGATCGCCTTGCCGGTGACCCTGAGTGCGTTCGTCAGGGCGGCGAGGACGACGATCGCGGTGCCGTGCTGGTCGTCGTGGAAGACGGGGATGTCGAGGGCCTCGCGCAGCCGGGCCTCGATCTCGAAGCAGCGCGGGGCGGAGATGTCCTCGAGGTTGATACCCGCGAAGCCCGGGGCGATCGCCTTGACGATCTCGACGATCGCGTCGGTGTCCTGGGTGTCCAGGCAGATCGGCCAGGCGTCGATGCCGGCGAACCGCTTGAAGAGGGCCGCCTTGCCCTCCATGACGGGCAGCGCGGCCTTGGGGCCGATGTTGCCCAGGCCCAGCACGGCGGAACCGTCCGTCACGACCGCAACGGAGTTGCGCTTGATGGTGAGGCGGCGGGCGTCCTCGGGGTTCTCGGCGATCGCCATGCACACGCGGGCGACGCCCGGCGTGTAGACCATGGACAGGTCGTCACGGTTGCGGATGGGGTGCTTGGACGCCATCTCGATCTTGCCGCCGAGGTGCATGAGGAAGGTCCGGTCCGAGACCTTGCCCAGCGTGACGCCCTCGATGCCGCGGAGTTCCTCCACGATCTCGTCGGCGTGCGCGGTCGACGTCGCTGCGATGGTGACGTCGATACGAAGCTTCTCGTGACCGGATGCGGTGACGTCGAGGCCGGTCACCGAGCCTCCGGAGGACTCCACGGCGGTGGTGAGCTGCGAGACGGCGGTTCCGCTCGCGGGCACCTCCAGCCGGACCGTCATCGAGTAGGAGACGCTGGGCGCCGTTGCCATGGCCGACTTCCTCTGCTTTCACCTGAGCCTGAGTTGTGCCGTCCGATCGTCGCACCTACCGCTGAGTAGCAGGTAGCCGCCCTCGATTGCGAACGTTTTGTTCGCGGAACGGGGCAGCATAAAGAGACCCACGTCACGTGGACGTGGGTCTCTTCTCAAGTAGGTGGCACCGACCCGCCATGCTCGCCTCGCGGCAAGTGGTCGCTCGTAGCGACGAAGGTTGGGCCCGGGGGCTTGGATCGAGCCGGTGCCACATCCAGGCTAACAAACAGATTCCGTAAGGCCATTCCCGTACCGGTAGTTCATTTCGCCGGTAAGTGGGTATCGAGCCTCAGTCCCTGAGCAGGTCCGGAACTCCCGCCGCGTCGGGCTCGTCCCGGTCGGCCGAGACGACCGTGAGCTGCTGGGTGGCCCGGGTCAGCGCGACGTAGAGGACGCGCAGGCCGGCCGGGGACTCGTCGGCGATCTCCGCCGGGGAGACCACCACCGTCGCGTCGTACTCCAGGCCCTTGGCCTCCAGACTGCCGAGGGCCACGACCCGGTCGCCGAGACCGGCGAGCCAGCGGCGGGCCTCCTCGCGGCGCTGCATGGCGACGACCACGCCGACCGTGCCGTCGACGCGCTCCAGCAGCCGGGCCGCCTCGTCGCGGACGGTGGCGCCCAGCGTGTCCTCCACGACGGTGAAGCGGGGTTCGACGCCGGTGGAGCGGACCGCCTTCGGCGACACGGAACCGGGCATGGCGAGGGCGAGGACCTTCGAGGCCAGCTCGGCGATCTCGGCCGGGTTGCGGTAGTTCACCGTGAGCTCGAAGCGGCGGCGGGGGCGGGTGCCGAGCGCCTCGTCGCGGGCCTCGGCGGCCTCGTCCGGGTCGGACCAGGAGGACTGGGCCGGGTCGCCGACGACCGTCCAGGTGGCGTGCCGGCCGCGGCGGCCGACCATGCGCCACTGCATCGGGGTGAGGTCCTGGGCCTCGTCGACGATGACGTGGGCGTACTCGACGCGTTCCTGCGCGAGGCGTTCGGCGCGCTCGCGCTGCGACTCCTCGCGCACCGGCATCAGCTCCTCCAGGCCCGTGAGCTGGTCGAGCGGGTCGAGTTCACGCTTGCGGCGGGGGCGGGCCGGGGCGCCGAGGACGGCCTGGAGCTCGTCCAGCAGGGCGATGTCGTGCACCGTGCGGCCCTCGCGCCTGAGCGAGCGGGCGACCTTGCGGACCTCGCCTGGGTTGAGGATCCGCCGGGCCCAGCGGCCGAGGCGCCGTTCGTCGGCCATGGCGTCCAGGACGGCCGCCGGGGTCAGCTCCGGCCACCAGGCGTCGAGGAAGGCGATGAAGGCGTCCTCGGAGGTGATGTCCTCGTCGAAGGAGGAGCGCAGTTCGGCCGCGAGTTCGGGGTCGGAGTGCCGGCCGGCCGCGCCGGACTGCTCCCACAGGGCGTCCAGCAGGAGCTTGCGGGCGCGCGGGCGCAGCAGGTTCACGGGGGCGGTGCCACCGAGGGCGGAGCGGCGGATGCCGTCCAGCTCCCGGGCCTGAAGCTCCAGACGGCGTCCGAAGGCGACCACACGCAGCCGGGCCGGCGGGTCGTTCAGCTCCAGGGCGCCGCGCGCGGCCTTCCGCAGCACCTTGAGCATGCGGGAGGAGCCCTTGGCGCGGGCCACCGACGGGGAGTCGTAGAGCGTGGCCTCGCTGCCCTCGACCAGGGAGCCGATGGCGCGGATGGCGACCTGGCCCTCCTCGCCGAGGGAGGGCAGCACGCCCTCGGTGTAGGCGACGAGCAGCGGGGTGGGCGAGACGATCAGGATGCCGCCCGCGTAGCGGCGCCGGTCCTGGTAGAGGAGGTAGGCGGCGCGGTGCAGGGCGACGGCGGTCTTGCCGGTGCCCGGGCCGCCCTCGACGTACGTCACGGAGGCGGCGGGGGCGCGGATGACCAGGTCCTGCTCGGCCTGGATGGAGGCGACGATGTCGCGCATGGTGTGGCTGCGGGCCTGGCCGAGCGCGGCCATCAGGGCGCCGTCGCCGATGGCGGGCAGCTCGTCGCCGTCGAGGTACGCCGTGAGCTCGGGGCGCATCAGGTCGTCCTCGACGCCCAGCACCTGGCGGCCCTTGGAGCGGATGACGCGGCGCCGCACGACACGGCCGGGATCGACCGGGGTGGAGCGGTAGAAGGGGGCGGCGGCCGGGGCCCGCCAGTCGATGACCAGCGGCGTGTAGTCCTGGTCGAGGACACCGATACGGCCGATGTGCAGGGTCTCGGCGATGTCGGCGGTGTTGTCGGGGCGTACGGCCCCCTCCGCCGGCTCGACGGCGGTGTACGCCCCGTCGGGGCCCTTCTTGCCGTCCTTGCCGGTCAGCAGGTCGATACGGCCGAAGAGGAAGTCCTCGAACTCGTTGTTGAGCCGGTTCAGGTGAATGCCCGCGCGGAAGACCTGGGCGTCCCGTTCGGCGAGTGCGCCGGGGGTGCCGACCTGGCCGCGCCGGGCCGCGTCCTGCATGAGGAACTCCGCCTCGTGGATCTTCTCCTCGAGGCGCCGGTACACCCGGTCCAGGTGTTCCTGTTCGACGTCGATCTCCCGGTCACGAACCGAGTCGTGCACCGAATCGACCGCGCCTTGTCTCTGAGCCTGAGCGGCCACCGGGCCCCCTTCTGACGTGCTGGGCAGCCGTCAACCGTACGCGAAGGGGACCCCTGGAAGCTACGGGCCGGCGGCAGGCGCGGGAAGGGTTGCCCCAATGGCGCCTGCCGTACGGCCGAACAGTCCTAATACTCCAGTCTGACTTCGCGATCTTGAGTCGGGTCCGGCTGGGAACGGGTACGGCCACCGCGTGATCATCGGGGGTTGTGTGGACTCCTGA
>NZ_JACHCX010000022.1:0-124341 GCF_014207295.1 Streptomyces sp. AK010 | reverse complement strand
CGCACGCGCCGCCACCAACCGAGCCGCCTCACCCAGATCCATCACCCCCGCCACATGCGCAGCCACCAACTCCCCCACCGAATGACCCGCCACAAGACCAGGCCGCACACCCCACGACTCCACCAACCGGAACAACGCCACCTCAAACGCGAACAACGCCGGCTGCGTCCACCCCGTCTGCGCCAGCAACGACCCCTCGACCGCGAACATCACCTCCCTCAAAGAGCCACCCAGCAACGGATCCAGCACCCCACACACCTCATCCAACGCCCCCGCGAACACCGGGAACGAGGCATACAACTCCCGCCCCATACCAGCCCGCTGCGCACCCTGACCCGAGAACACCACCGCCAGAGCACCCCCTGAGGGGCTGACGGGGGTCAGGTGGCGGAGGCCGTCGAGGAGTCCGGCACGGCCGGTGCCCACGACCGCGGCGCGGTGCGGGAGGTCTGCTCGGGTGGCGGCCAGGGAGTAGGCGATGTCCAGGGGGGCGGGGGCGCCGGGGGCCGAGGCGAAGGCGTGGAGCCGTTCGGCCTGGGCGGTGAGCGCCTGGGGGGTGCGGGCGGACAGGAGCCACGGCAGTACGGGCAGGGTGCGGGAGCCGGTGGTCTCGGCGGGCGGGGCGGCCGGGGCCTCTTCGAGGATGACGTGCGCGTTGGTGCCGCCGAATCCGAAGGAGGAGACACCCGCGCGGCGCGGCGCATCCTCCCGCGCCGGCCAGTCACGTGCCTCGGTGAGCAGCTCGACCGCGCCCGTGTCCCACTCCACGAACGGCGACGGCTCGTCCACGTGGAGCGTCCGGGGCAGCACACCGTGCCGCATCGCCTGCACCATCTTGATCACACCGCCCACACCCGCGGCGGCCTGAGCGTGCCCGATGTTCGACTTCAACGACCCCAACAGCAAGGGCTGTTCACGATCCTGGCCATACGTCGCCAGCAGGGCTTGCGCCTCGATCGGGTCGCCGAGCCGTGTGCCCGTGCCGTGCGCCTCCACGGCGTCCACCTCGGCGGGCGTGAGACGGGCGTTCTCGAGGGCCTGACGGATGACACGCTCCTGCGACGGGCCGTTCGGCGCCGTCAGACCGTTCGAGGCACCGTCCTGGTTCACCGCGCTGCCCCGCACCACCGCCAGCACCCGGTGCCCGTTGCGCACCGCGTCCGACAGCCGCTCGACGACGAGAACGCCGGCCCCCTCCGCCCAGGCCACACCGTCGGCTCCCGCCGCGAACGACTTGCAGCGGCCGTCGGGCGACAGACCGCGCAGGCGGGAGAACTCCAGGAAGGCCACCGGTGTCGACATCACCGTGACGCCACCGGCCAGGGCGAGCGAGCACTCGCCGTTGCGCAGTGCGTTGACCGCGAGGTGCAGGGCGACCAGCGAGGACGAGCACGCCGTGTCGACGGAGACCGCCGGGCCCTCGAAACCGTAGGTGTAGGAGAGCCGGCCGACGGCGATGCTGCCGGCGCTGCCGCTGAACAGGTAGCCCTCGAAGTCCTCCGGCGGCAGATGGGGGCGTGAGCCGTAGTCGTTGTACATCTGGCCCGTGAACACGCCGGTGTCCGAACCGCGCAGGGCGGTGGCGTCGATGCCGGCGTGTTCGAACGCCTCCCAGGCCGTCTCCAGCAGCAGCCGCTGCTGCGGGTCGATCGCCATGGCCTCGCGCGGCGACATCCCGAAGAAGGCCGGGTCGAACTCGTCGGCGTCGTAGAGGAATCCGCCTTCGCGGGCGTAGGAGGTGCCCGTGCGGTCGGGGTCCGGGTCGTAGAGGCCGTCCACGTCCCAGCCCCGGTTGCCGGGGAACCCGCCGACGGCGTCGGTGCCGTCGGCCACGAGGCGCCACAGGTCGTCGGGCGAGGACACGCCGCCGGGGTAGCGGCAGGCCATGCCCACGATCGCGATCGGCTCGCGCCGCCTGTCCTCGATGTCCCGCAGCTGCCGGCGTGCCTCACGGGCATCGGCGACGGCCTTCTTCAGGTAGTCGCGGAGCTTGTCCTCGCCCGCCATGGTGTGTCAACTCCCGTGTGTCGTGTGGTGATCGGTGCCGAAGTGGCGGTGTGGCTCAGTTCAGCTCGTCGACGAGGGCGAACAGTTCGTCGTCGGTGGCCGAGTCCAGGTCGTCGTCCCGGTCCTCGGCCGAGGCGCCGGTCCGGGCCCCTGCCGCGCTGTCGGCGGCGTCGAGGAGTTCGCGCAGTCGGGCGGTGATCCGGCCGTGGGCGGACGCGTCGGTGGCGGCCGCCTCGATGGCGGCTTCGAGCCGGGCCAGTTCCGCGAGGACCGGCTCGTCCGGCGCGGTCTCATCGACGGTGAGGCGGTCGCCCAGGTACGAGGCGAGCGCCCTCGGCGTGGGCTGGTCGAAGACGAGGGTGGTCGGCAGCCGCAGTCCCGTCTCGGTGGCGAGCTGGTTGCGCAGCTCGACGGCTGTCAGGGAGTCGAAGCCGAGTTCCTGGACCGGCCGGTCGGCGTCGATCGCGGTGTGGTCGGCATGCCCGAGGACGGCGGCCACCCGGCCGCGGACGAGGTCCACCAGCGCCCGTTCCCGGTCGGGGGCGGCCAGCTCGGCGAGCCGCTCGGCGAGACCCCGGCCCTCGGGGCGGCCGGCGGGGGTGTCGCCCGAGGCCGCCGGGCGGCGGGCGCTCGTGGCGCGGACGAGTCCGGAGAGGAGCGGCGGTACCGCGTCGCCCAGGGCGCGGATCGCCCGGGTGTCGAGCCGGGTGACGGCGAGGACGCTCTCTCCGGTGGCCGGGGCGGCGTCGAAGAGGGCCATCGCGTCGTCGGTGGCCAGCGGCAGCAGGCCGGAGCGCGCCAGGCGGCGCAGGTCCGCCTCGGCGAGGTGACCGGTGATGGTGCTGGTCTCCTCCCAGAGGCCCCAGGCGAGGGAGGTGGCGGGGAGTCCGGCAGCCCGGCGGTGCGCCGCCAGCGCGTCCAGGAACGCGTTGCCGGCGGCGTAGTTCGCCTGACCCGCCGTACCCAGCAGACCCGACACCGACGAGTACAGGACGAACGCCCGAAGGCCCATGTCCCGGGTCAGCTCGTGCAGATGCCACGCAGCGTCCACCTTCGGACGCAGCACGGAATGCAACCGCTCCGCGGTCAGACCCTCCACCGTCACGTCGTCCAGCACACCCGCCGTATGCACCACGCCCGACAACTCGGCTACTCCGGCAAGCAGTTCGGCCAGGGCGGACCGGTCGGTCACATCACATGCCGCGATCCTCACGGCCGCGCCCAGAGCCTCCAGCTCCGCCCGCAGCTCCTCCGCGCCGGGTGCCGCCTCACCGCGCCGGCTCACCAGCACCAGCGAGCGGACCCCGTGAACCGTCACCAGATGCCGGGCCACCACAGCACCCAGACCACCGGTACCACCGGTCACCAGCACCGGGCCCTCACCCCAGGCGACCGCACCACCGTCACCCGGCACCGCCCGCCGCAGCCTCGGCACCACCAACCCGCCCGACCGCACCGCCACCTGCGCCTCACCCGAAGCGAGGGCGGCGGTGAGGGCAGGCGTGTCCGTGGCGTCGAGGTCCAGGAGCTGGACGCGGCCGGGGCTCTCCGACTGTGCCGTGCGCAGCAGGCCCCAGAGCGGGGCGTGAGCCAGGTCGGTGACGTCCTCGTCGGCCGCGGTGGCCACGGCGCCCCGGGTGGTGACCACGAGGCGGGTGTCCGCGAACCTGTCGTCCGCGAGCCACTCCTGCACCTGGACGAGCGCCTGGTGAGCCGCCTCCCGGGCGGTGTGCGGCAGCGCCCCGCCGACGGGCGCGGAGAAGTGGGGAGCGAGGACGACCGCGGGCAGGGGTGCGCCCGCCTCGACGTCCCGGGTGAGCGCGCCGAGGTCCGCGTAGGAGCGGACCGTGCCGTCCGGCAGGCCGAGGTCCTGGGTGGATCCGAGGACCGCCCAGGTGGTGAGGTCGGCCGTGGCTTCCGCGGTGGCCGGCCTGCTCCACTCGACCTTGAGCAGGCCGTCTGCGGAGCCGGTGCCGGCGGTGCGCAGCGGCTCGGCGGACAGCGGGCGCAGGGTCAGTTCCGCCACCTCGGCGACCGGTGCGCCCGAGCCGTCGGCCACGGTGAGGGCGACCGTCGTGGAGCCGCCGTTCGCGGCCTCGGGTGCCGCCGCTCCGGCGAGCCGGACCCGCAGCACGGACGCGCCCGTGGCGGTCGCGCTCACTCCGGCCCAGGAGAACGGCAGCACCGGTCGGCCGTCGTCACCGGCGACTCCGGGAAGCAGCGGGTGCAGGGCGGCGTCGAGCAGGGCCGGGTGGAGGGTGAACCGGCGTGCCTCGCCACGCTGGTCGTCATCGAGGGCGACCTCGGCGCAGAGGTCGTCGCCGGCCGTCCACAGCCGGCGCAGGTTGCGGAACGCGGGCCCGTAGGCGTAGCCCTGCTCGGCGAGACGCTGGTAGGCGCCGGTGAGGTCGATCTCGCGGGCCCCGGCGGGGGGCCAGACCGTGAGGGACGCCCCGGCCGCGTCGGTGCCGGCGCTCAGGGAGCCGTAGGCGTGCAGGGTCCAGGTTCCGTCGTGGCCGGGGTCGCCGTGCGGCCGGGCGTGGATGCGCACCGGGCGGGTCGCGTCGGTGTCCTCGGCGCCGACGGACACCTGGAGGTGTACGCCGCCGCGTTCGGGCAGCACCAGGGGGGCCGCCAGGGTGAGTTCCTCGACCGTGGCGGCGCCGAGCTGTTCGCCTGCCCGGAGGGCGAGTTCGAGCAGTCCGGTGCCGGGCACGAGCACGGTGCCGGAGACGGTGTGCTCCGTCAGCCAGGGGTGCGTGCCGCGTGACAGGCGTCCGGTGAGGATGTGTTCGTCGCGGTCGGCCAGCGGGACGGCGGCGCCGAGCAGCGGGTGGTCGGCCGCCACGAGCCCGAAGCCCGCGGCGTCCGTCACGGTGGTCGGCGCGTCCAGCCAGTAGCGCTGCCGCTGGAACGCGTAGAGCGGCAGGTCGGTGCCGTACGCCTCGGGGAAGACGGTGTCCCAGCGGATGTCGGCGCCGCGTGCGGCGAGCAGCCCGAGGGCGGTGGCGCACACCTCCGGCTCGGAGCGGCCCCTGCGCAGCAGGGGCGCCACGACGCCGGAGGGCTGTTCCAGGGACTCGGCGACCAGGGCGCTCAGCACCCCGTCGGGGCCGAGTTCGAGCCACTCGGTGACCCCCGCCGCCTCCAGGAGGCGTACGCCGTCGAGGAAGCGGACGGCTTCGCGGATGTGCCGGGCCCAGTAGTCGGGCGAGGCGAGGTCCTCCGCGGTGGCCAGTGCGCCGGTGACGTTGGAGACGATGGGGATGCGCGGCGCGTGGAAGGTGAGGTCCTCGGCGATCGCGCGGAACTCGGCCAGGATCTCGTCCATGTGCGGCGAGTGGAAGGCGTGGCTGACGGGGAGGCGCTTGACCCGGGCGCCCTCCTTCTTGAACCGGGCGGCGAGCTCGTCCACGGCGTCGGCGTCACCCGAGACGACGGTGGAGCGCGGCCCGTTGACGCCGGCGACCGCGATCCGGTCGCCGTAGGGGGCGAGCGCGACGCGAACGGCTTCCTCTCCGGCCTCGACGGCTGCCATGGCGCCGCCCTCCCGTGCGGCCTGCATCAGCCGGCCGCGTTCGGCCACGAGGACGCAGGCGTCGGGCAATTCGAGGACGCCCGCGAGGTGGGCGGCGGTGACCTCGCCGATCGAGTGGCCGAGCAGGAAGTCCGGGGTGAGACCGTGGTGTTCGGCGAGGCGGAACAGCGCGGTCTCCAGGGCGAACAGCGCGGTCTGGGTGAACGCCGTCTGGTCGAGCAGCGCCGCGTCCGCGCTGTCCTCGGCGGCGAAGAGCACCGACTTCAGCGGGCGCATGAGTTCGGGGTCCAGGTGGGCGCACACCTCGTCGAGGGCCGCCGCGAACACCGGGGACGCTGCGTACAGTTCGCGGCCCATGCCGAGGCGCTGGGCGCCCTGCCCGGTCATCAGGAAGGCGGTCTTGCCGCGCGGTGACGCGGGGGTGCGCTGCGCGGCCGGGGTGGTCTCACCGCGGCTCAGCGCGGCGAGTCCGTCGAGCAGCTCGGCGCGGTGCCGGGCGGCCACCACGGCTCCGCGGCCGTGCCGGGCCCGGCGGGTGCCGAGGGACCAGCCGAGGTCCGCGAGGGACTGCTCGGGATGGCGGCCGACGTGGTCGTGCAGGCGCCGGGCCTGGGCGCGCAGCGCCGCCTCGTCCCGCGCGGACAGCACGAACGGAACGGGCCCGGACGGCTCCGGACGCTCGGCCTCGTCCTGCACGGTGACGAACTCCTCGACCACCACATGCGCGTTGGTCCCGCTGATCCCGAAGGACGAGACACCCGCACGCCTCGGCACGCCGTCCCGGGCGGTCCACTCCCGCTCCTCGGTCAGCAGCTCGACCGCACCCGTGTCCCACTCCACGAACGGCGACGGCTCGTCCACGTGGAGCGTCCGGGGCAGCACACCGTGCCGCATCGCCTGCACCATCTTGATCACACCGCCCACACCCGCGGCGGCCTGAGCGTGCCCGATGTTCGACTTCAACGACCCCAAAAGCAAGGGCTGTTCACGATCCTGGCCATACGTCGCCAGCAGGGCTTGCGCCTCGATCGGGTCACCCAACCGTGTGCCCGTGCCGTGCGCCTCCACCGCGTCCACCTCGGAGGCGGACAGACCGGCCGAGGCCAGTGCCTGGCGGATGACACGCTCCTGCGACGGGCCGTTCGGCGCCGTCAGGCCGTTCGAGGCGCCGTCCTGGTTCACCGCGCTGCCCCGCACGACCGCCAGCACCCGGTGCCCGTTGCGCACCGCGTCCGACAGACGCTCCACGACCAGCAGGCCCACGCCTTCCGACCAGGCCACACCGTCGGCCGCCGCCGCGAAGGACTTGCAGCGGCCGTCGGGCGACAGGCCGCGCTGGCGGGAGAACTCCACGAAGACGTGCGGCCCGGCCATGACGGTCACGCCGCCGGCGAGGGCGAGCGAGCACTCGCCGTTGCGCAGCGCGTTCGCCGCGAGGTGCAGGGCGACCAGCGAGGACGAGCAGGCCGTGTCGACGGTGACCGCCGGGCCCTCGAAGCCGTAGGTGTAGGAGAGCCGGCCGGACACGACGCTGGAGAGGTTGCCGGCGAGCAGGAAGCCCTCGTACTCCTCGGGGCTCGCCGCGAGGCGGGACGCGTAGTCGTCGTACATGGCGCCCGCGAACACGCCGGTGTCCGAGCCGTGCAGGCCGGTCGGGTCGATGCCGGCGTGCTCGAACGCCTCCCAGGCCGTCTCCAGCAGCAGCCGGTGCTGCGGGTCCATGGCGGTCGCCTCACGCGGCGGGATGCCGAAGAAGGCGGGGTCGAACCGGTCGGCGTCGTGCAGGAATCCGCCGTGCCTGACGTAGGAGGTGCCGGTGTGGGCGGGGTCCGGGTCGTAGAGGCCGTCCAGGTCCCAGCCCCGGTTGACGGGGAACTCGCTGATGGCGTCCCCGCCCTCGGAGACCAGCCGCCAGAGGTCGTCCGGTGAGGCGACGCCGCCCGGGTAGCGGCAGGCCATGCCGACGATCGCGATCGGTTCGTCCCGGGCGGCGGCGGGCCGCGGGGTGCGGGCCGGGACGGGGGTGGCGGTGTCCGCGATCCGGGTGAGCAGATGGTCGGTGACCGCGTCGGGCGTGGGGTGGTCGAAGACGACGGTGGCGGACAGCCGCAGTCCGGTGGCGGTGTTCAACCGGTTGCGCAGTTCGACGCCGGCGAGGGAGTCGAAGCCGCTCTCCTTGAAGGCGCGCTTGGGATCGAGGCGCTGCGGGTCGGTGTGGCCGAGGACGCCGGCCACGATGCCGCGGACGAGGTCGAGGACGGTCTCGCGGCGCCGCTCCTGCGGCAGGGCCGCGATCCGCTGCGCCCAGGTGGTGCCTTCGGTGCCCGCGTCGGAGGCGCGCGCGGCGGTGCGCCGGGAGCGGGGTGCCGGAGCCAGGTCGCGCAGCAGGGGTGAGGACTCGGCGCGCAGTGCCCGCTGCTCGAAGACCACGGGCACGCGCAGCGCGTCGTCGCCCGCCAGGGCCGCGTCGAAGAGAGCCAGGGCGTGCTCGGGGGTGAGGGTCCTGATGCCCTGGCGCGTCCAGCGCGCCAGATCGGCGTCGCCCAGGGTGCCGCCCATGCCGTGGGAGCCGTCCCAGAGGCCCCAGGCGAGGGAGGTGGCGGGGAGTCCGGCAGCCCGGCGGTGCGCCGCCAGCGCGTCCAGGAACGCGTTGCCGGCGGCGTAGTTCGCCTGACCCGCCGTACCCAGCAGACCCGACACCGACGAGTACAGGACGAACGCCCGAAGGCCCAAGTCCCGGGTCAGCTCGTGCAGATGCCACGCAGCGTCCACCTTCGGACGCAGCACGGAATGCAACCGCTCGGGCGTCAGCCCCTCCACCGTCACATCGTCCAGCACACCCGCCGTATGCACCACGCCCGACAACTCGGCTACTCCGGCAAGCAGTTCGGCCAGGGCGGACCGGTCGGTCACATCACATGCCGCGATCCTCACGGCCGCGCCCAGAGCCTCCAGCTCCGCCCGCAGCTCCTCCGCGCCGGGTGCCGCCTCACCGCGCCGGCTCACCAGCACCAGCGAGCGGACCCCGTGAACCGTCACCAGATGCCGGGCCACCACAGCACCCAGACCACCGGTACCACCGGTCACCAGCACCGGGCCCTCACCCCAGGCGACCGCACCACCGTCACCCGGCACCGCCCGCCGCAGCCTCGGCACCACCAACCCGCCCGACCGCACCGCCACCTGCGCCTCACCCGAAGCGAGGGCGGCGGCCAGGAGCCGGTCGTCGGTGGGGACGTCGGCGTCGATCAGGACCACCCGGTCCGGATGCTCGGACTGCGCGCCGCGCAGCAGGCCCCACAGAGGTGCCTGGGCGGGCTCGGGGACGAGGTCGCCGGGTGCGGCGGCCACCGCGCCCCGGGTGAGCACCGCGAGGCGCGCGTCGGTCAGGCGCTCGTCGGCGAGGAAGTCCTGCACCATGCGCAGGAACACCTCCGCCGTGTGGTGGGCACTGGCCGCCACATCGACGTGTCCGTCACCGGCCGGGGCGCGTACGAGCACCACATCGGCTGTGCCGTCCACCTGCGTGAGGTCGGTCGCCTCCACGACACTCGGCGCATCGCCCTCGGGCCTCGCGACCGGCGTCCACTCCACGGCGTACAGGGCGTCGTCGAGCCGTGGTGCGGAGCGGATCCGGTCCTTGGCGACCGGGCGCAGGGCGAGGGCCTCCACGCTGATGACGGGAGCACCGACGGCGTCCGCGGCGTGCAGGGCGTAGGTGCCGGACCCGCCGGGCTCGATCCGCACCCGCAGGGTGTCGGCGCCGCCGGCGTGCAGGGACGCGCCGGACCAGGCGAACGGCAGCCGGATGGTGTCCGCGGCGGTGTCGTCCCCGGCGGCGTGCAGCACCACCGGGTGCAGGAGCGCGTCGAAGAGGGCGGGGTGCAGTCCGAACCGGTCGGCGCCGCTCTTGTGGGCGTCGGGCAGGGCGACCTCGGCGTACAGCGCGTCGGCCGTGCGCCACAGGCGTGTCAGGCCCTGGAAGGCCGGGCCGTAGGTGTAGCCCAGTCCGGCGAGGCGTTCGTAGGCGTCGTCCAAGGGCATCTCGTCGGCGTCGGCGGGCGGCCACTGGCTCAGGTCGGGCGCGGTCGGCAGGGTGCCGCCGAGGGTGCCGGAGGCGTGCCGTGTCCACAGCTGCGCGGCGTCCGGGCCGCTGTCCGGGCAGGCGTGGATCTCCACGGGCCGGCTGCCGGAGGCGTCCGGTGCGCCGACGGCGACCTGGACGCGCACGGCGCCCTGCTCCGGCAGCTCCAGGGGTGCTTCCAGGGTCAGTTCGTCGATCTGGTCGATGCCCAGGCGGCCCGCCGCCGTCAAGGCCAGCTCCAGGAACGCGGTGGCGGGCACGAGGACCGTGCCGGTGATGGTGTGGTCGGCGAGCCAGGGCTGGTCGGCGACGGCGAGGCGGCCGGTGAGCACCAGCCCGTCGCTGCCGGCCAGTTCCATCGAGGCGTGCAGGAGCGGGTGCCCGGCCGGGTCCAGACCCAGACCCCGGGCGTCGAGGGGGCGTTCGGGCGTGAGCCAGTAGCGCTCGCGCTGGAAGGGGTAGGTCGGCAGGTCGACGAGGCGGGCGCCGGGGTGGAAGGTCTCGGCGGCGAGGGGCGCGCCGCCGGTCCAGGCCGCGGCGATCCCGGCGAGGAAGGTCTCGCCCTCGGCGCGCCCGGCCCGCAGCATCGGGACGACGACGGCGTCCGCGTCGGTCAGGGCGGCCCGGGTCAGCGGTGCGAGCACGGCGTCGGGGCCGGTCTCGACGAACACGGTGGCGCCGTGCCGGTGCAGGGCCCGGGCGGCGTCGACGAACCGTACGGGCCGGCGGATCTGCCGCGCCCAGTAGTCGGGCGAGGTCAGCTCGTCCGGGGTGGCGAGTTCGCCGGTGACCGTGGAGACGATCGGGATGCGCGGCGCGTGGAAGGTGAGGCCTTCGGCGATCGTGCGGAACTCGTCGAGGATCTCGTCCATGTGCGGCGAGTGGAAGGCGTGGCTGACCTTGAGCCGGCGGGTGCGGCGGCCCCGGGCGCGCCACTGTCCGGCCAGTTCCTCCACGGCGTCCTCGTCGCCCGAGATCACGAGGGAGTCGGGGGCGTTGACGGCGGCGAGGTCGAACCGGCCCGCCGCCTTCCGCAGGTCGTCGGCGAGCTCGGCTTCGGTGGCCTCCACGGCGATCATGGCTCCGCCCGCGCGTGCCGCCTCCATGAGCCTTCCCCGGGCCGCGACCAGCCGGGCCGCGTCGGCCAGGGTCAGCACGCCCGCGACATGGGCCGCCGCGAGCTCGCCGATGGAGTGCCCGGCGAGCAGGTCCGGTGTGGTGCCGTGGTGGGCGAGGAGCCGGAACAGGGCGACCTCCACGGCGAACAGGGCGGGCTGGGTGTAGGCGGTGCGGTGCAGCAGCCGGGCGGGCTCGGTGTCGGCTTCCGCGAACATCACTGTGCGCAGCGGCAGTTCGAGGTGCTCGTCCAGGGCCGCGCACGCCTCGTCCAGGGCCGCCGCGAACACCGGGGACACTGCGTACAGTTCGCGGCCCATGCCGGCGCGCTGGGCGCCCTGCCCGGTGAACAGGAAGGCGGTGCGTCCCGCGCCCGCGGCGCTGCCGGTGACGACCTGGGAGGTCTCCTCGCCGTCGGCCAGGGCGGCGAGACCGGCGAGAAGGGTGTCGGTGTCCGTGGCGGTGACCACGGCGCGGTGCGGCAGTGCGGTGCGGGTGACGGCGAGGGACGCGCCGAGGTCGGCGGGGTGCGTGCCGCTCTCCGTGACGACGTCGTGCAGGCGCCGGGCCTGGGCGCGCAGCGCCGCCTCGTCCCGCGCGGACAGCACGAACGGAACGGGCCCGGACGGCTCCGGACGCTCGGCCTCGTCCTGCACGGTGACGAACTCCTCGACCAGCACATGCGCGTTGGTCCCGCTGATCCCGAAGGACGAGACACCCGCACGCCTCGGCACGCCGTCCCGGGCGGTCCACTCCCGCTCCTCGGTCAGCAGCTCGACCGCACCCGTGTCCCACTCCACGAACGGCGACGGCTCGTCCACGTGGAGCGTCCGGGGCAGCACACCGTGCCGCATCGCCTGCACCATCTTGATCACACCGCCCACACCCGCGGCGGCCTGAGCGTGCCCGATGTTCGACTTCAACGACCCCAACAGCAAGGGCTGTTCACGATCCTGGCCATACGTCGCCAGCAACGCCTGCGCCTCGATCGGGTCACCCAACCGCGTGCCCGTGCCGTGCGCCTCCACCGCGTCCACCTCGGCCGGAGTGAGACGGGCGTCGGAGAGGGCGTCGCGGATGACGCGCTGCTGCGAGGGGCCGACCGGGGCGGTGAGGCCGTTGCCCGTGCCGTCCTGGTTGATCGCGCTGCCCCGCACCACCGCCAGCACCCGGTGCCCGTTGCGGAGGGCGTCCGACAGGCGCTCCACGACCAGCAGGCCGACGCCCTCGGCCCAGGAGGTGCCGTCGGCGGAGGCGGCGAAGGACTTGGAGCGGCCGTCCGCCGCCAGGCCGCGCTGGCGGGAGAACTCCACGAACATGCCGGGCGACGACATGACCGTCGCGCCGCCCGCGAGGGCCAGGTCGGTCTCGCCCGAGCGCAGGGAGCGCACCGCCATGTGCAGGGCCACCAGCGAGGAGGAGCAGGCCGTGTCGACGGTGACGGCCGGGCCGAGCAGACCGAGCTGGTAGGCGATGCGGCCGGACATGACGCTCGGCGTGGTGCCGGTGAGGAGGTGTCCCTCGACGGTGTCGGGGGCCTCGTGCATCCGGGGCCCGTAGTCGAGGGTGGTGGCGCCCACGAACACGCCGGTACGGCTGCCCTTGAGGGCGGCGGCGTCCAGACCGGCCCGCTCGACGGCCTCCCAGGCGGTCTCCAGCAGGAGGCGCTGCTGCGGGTCCATGGCAAGGGCCTCGCGGGGCGAGATCCCGAAGAACTCGTTGTCGAACAGGGCGGCGTCGTGCAGGAAGCCGCCCTCGCGGACGGTGCTGTGACCGCCGTGCGTGGGGTCGGCGTCGTACAGGCCCGCGTCCCAGCCGCGGTCGCCGGGGAAGCCGGATATGGCGTCCCGGCCGTCGGCGACCAGGTTCCACAGCTCCTCGGGAGAGGTGACGCCGCCCGGGTAGCGGCAGGCCATGCCGACGATGGCGATGGGTTCGTGCGCCATGTCGGGGGTGCCGCCCGGACGGTCCTCGGTGCGGGCGGCCGTGTCCGGGCCGGCGAGGAGGGTGGTGAGGTGGGCGATGAGGGCGGCCGGGGTGGGGTGGTCGAACAGCAGGCCGCTGGGCAGCTTCAGGCCGGTGGCGGCGGCGAGGGCGTCGCGCAGCTCGACCGTCATCAGGGAGTCGAAGCCGAGGTCCTTGAACGCGGCGTGCGGATCGACGCGCCGGACGTCGGTGTGCTCCAGGACGGCTGCGACCTGCTCCAGCACGAGGGCGGTGGCGTCGGGGGCGTACGGGCCCGGGGCGGCCGGGGCCGCGGCGGTGATCTCGGCTCCTGTGGCGGCGGTCCCGGCGTCGGGCAGGCCCGGCGCGGACGCCTGTGCTGCGGGGGCGGCCGGGCCGTCGATCCAGTGGCGCTCGCGCTGGAAGGCGTAGGTGGGCAGCGGGACGCGGCGGCCCGGGCCGCCGGCGTGCACGGCCGCCCAGTCGACGGGCGTGCCGCGGACGAACGCGGCGGCGACGCCGGTGAGCAGGGAACGGACCTCGGCGCGTCCGGCACGGAGCGTGGCGACGGGAGCGGTGGCCCCGGTGTCGCGGGCGCTCGCGGCGGCCAGCGCGGTCAGGACGCCGTCGGGGCCCAGTTCCAGCAGGGTGGCGGCGCCCAGGTCCTCCAGGGTGCGGACGGCGTCGAGGAAGCGGACCGGACGGCGCACCTGCTCGACCCAGTAGGCGGGCGAGGTCCACTCGCCCGGTGCGACGGCGGTGCCGGTGACCGTGGACACGGCGGCGATCCGCGGCTCGTGGAACGTCAGCTCCTCCACGACCGCGCGGAAGGGCTCCAGCATCGGGTCCATCAGCGGCGAGTGGAAGGCGTGGCTGACCGTGAGACGGCGGGTCCTGCGGCCCTGCGCGGCGAGTTGCTCCGCGACGGCCGTGACGCTGTCGAGCGCGCCCGAGAGCACCGTCGCGCGGGGCCCGTTGACGGCGGCGACGGCCACCGGCCCGTCCTGCGCGGCGAGCAGGGGCAGCACCTCGTCCTCGGTGGCCTCCACGGCGACCATGGCGCCGCCGGCGGGCAACTCCTGCATCAGGCGGCCCCGGGCGGCGACGAGCCGGGCGGCGTCGTCGAGGGACAGCACGCCCGCGACATGGGCGGCCGCGATCTCCCCGATGGAGTGCCCGGCCACGTGGCCGGGGGTGACGCCCCAGGAGGTGACGAGGCGGTACAGGGCGACCTCGACGGCGAAGAGCGCGGGCTGGGTCCAGGCGGTGTCGTCCAGGCCGGTCCCGGAGTCGACCACCTCGGCGAGGGGCCGGTCGAGCAGCGGGGCGAAGGCCCGGCACACCTCGTCGAAGGCGGCGCGGAACACCGCGAAGGCGTCGCGCAGTTCCCGTCCCATGGCGGCGCGCTGGGCGCCCTGCCCGGTGAACAGGAAGGCCGTCGTACCGGGGCGGACGGCTCCGGTGACGACCTGAGCGGCGGCGCGGCCCCCGGCCAGGGCGGTCAGGCCGGCGACCATGCCGGCCCGGTCGTCGGCGAGGACGACGGCCCGGTGGTCGAAGACGGTGCGGGTGGTGGCCAGGGAGTGGCCGATGTCCTCGGGGCGGGGCCCGGGCCCGGCGTTCACGGCGGCGCTCAGCCGGTCCGCCTGCGCGGCGAGGGCGGCGGCGTCGCGGCCGGAGACGACCCAGGGCAGCAGGACGCCGTCCCCGTCCGGGGCCTCGGCCGGTGCCGGTGTGGCCGGCCCCTCCCCCAGGACCACGTGGGCGTTGGTGCCGCCCATGCCGAACGAGGAGACACCGGCGATGAGGGCCCGGTCGGGGGCGGGCCAGTCGCCCGTCTCGCGCTGCACCTCCAGGCCGAGTTCGGCCAGGGGGATCTCCGGGTTCGGGGTGTCGAAGTTGAGGCTGGCGGGCAGGCGGCGGTGGCGCAGGGCCAGCAGGGTCTTGATCAGGCCCACGATGCCCGCGGCGCCCTCCAGGTGGCCCACGTTGGTCTTCGCGGACCCGACCCGCAGCGGGCCCGCGTCGGAGCGGGCCGTCCCCAGCACCGCGCCCAGTGCGGCGGCCTCGACGGGATCACCGACCGGGGTGCCGGTGCCGTGCAGTTCGACGTACTGGACGGCGTCGGGGGCGAGGCCGCCGCGTTCGTACGCCTCGCGCAGGACCCGCTCCTGGGTCTCCTGGCCGGGCACGGTCAGTCCGGGGGTGGTGGATCCGTCGTTGTTGACGGCGCTGGCGTGGATGACGCCGAGGACGCCGTCACCGTCCGCGAGGGCCCGGGACAGCGGCTTGAGGACGACGGCGCCGCCGCCCTCGCCGCGTACGAAGCCGTTGGCGCGGGCGTCGAAGGTGTAAGTGGTGCCGTCGGGCGAGAGGCCGCCGAAGCGCTCTCCGGCGATCGCGGCCTCGGCGAGGATGTTGAGGTTGACTCCGGCGACGATGGCGGCGTCGGACTCTCCGGCGCGCAGGGATTCGCACGCCAGGTGCACGGCGACCAGCGAGGAGGACTGGGCCGAGTCGACGGTGAGGCTGGGGCCGCGCAGGCCGAGGTGGTAGGAGACCCGGTTGGCGATCACGCCGCGGTTGACGCCGGTCATGGTGTGCTGGGTGACGGCACGGGCGCCGTGCTGGTAGAGCAGAGCGGCGTAGTCGTCGCGCAGGGTGCCGACGAACACGGCGGTGCGGCTGCCGCGCAGGGTGGCCGGGACGATCCCGGCGTTCTCCAGTGCCTCCCAGGCCAGTTCGAGCACGAGGCGCTGCTGCGGGTCCATGACGCGGGCCTCGCGCGGGGCGATGCCGAAGAAGCCGGCGTCGAAGGTGTCGACGGTCTCCAGGAAGCCCCCGTGGCGCAGGCCGGGTCCGGTGCCCTCGGACGCGGCCTCGCCGGAGGTCGTGGGCTTCAGGCGGTCCGCCGGGACCGGGGTGATGGCGGAGGTGCCGGTGCTGAGCAGGTCCCAGAAGGCCTCGGGATTCTCCGCTCCGGGCAGACGGCAGGAAAGGCCGACGACCGCGATGTCCTCGCTCCGTGCACGGCGCGTCCCGATCGATTCGGACTGGTGCTGATTCGTCATCGCGCTCGACTGCCCTTTCGGCCGAATTACCGCAAGACTGCTGAGTGGGGGAATGTTCGGCCCGATCGTAGGCAGGGGGGTCTCTCACCCTTCTCAGTGTCCGGCCTCGCTTCGGTAATTCGGTCCGGACGAAAAGGAGGGGAAAAGGAGAAGGCGCCATGACCGGGCGGTGGTCGGGGACCGCACTCCTCGTTCTCCACCGCCCGGTCATGGCGCTGCCGTCGGTCAGCCCGCGAGGGTCGCGGCCTGTTCCGCGGCTCGGAAGCCGGACTCCAGGGCGCCTTCGACGAAGGCCCCGTTCCAGCCGCTCGCTATGTCACCGCCCGCGAAGACGATGCGGCCGAACGGCTGCTGGATGTCCGGCAGCTGACGCAGGAGCTGGCCCGGTCGGCGCAGGCCCCAGCCGCCGCGCGCGTACGGGTCCTTGTGCCACTCCTTCGCCCGGTACTCGGCGACCCTGGCCTCCGGCAGCAGTCCGCGGACGGCGGCGCGTACCGCCTGCGGGTCGGACACGTCGAGGGCCGGGCCGGTGAAGGCGACGAAGATGCGTCCGTCGGGCAGCTGCTTCTGCGGGATCAGCAGCAGGAGGGGGGCGCCCTCCGGGGCCTGGGCGGACACCGCCTCGGAGGTGCCCTTCACGCGCAGCCACAGCTTGGTGGCGTGCGGGACGCCGAGACCCTCGCGGGCGGCGTCGGCGTACACCTCGGGCAGGCCCGGCTCGAAGGTGAGCGTGGACCACATGTTGACGGGCGTGGCGAGCACGACGACCGGAGCCTGGTACACCCGGCCGCCGCGGACCTCGACGTGGGTGAGGCCGCCGCGCTCACGGATGGCCGTGACCGGCGAGTTGAGGCTGACGGTCGCGCCGGACTCGCTCAGCATGCGCTCCAGGATGGAGATCATGCCGCCCTGGGGCAGTTCGCTCATCACCGAGAGGAACTTGTCGTAGGTGCCGCCGGCGAGCTGGTACCACTGGGCGAGGCCGGTGAGGGAGCCGGTCTTGTTGCCGCCGGCGAACACCGACGTGGCGCCGCTCACCCAGTCGTGGTCGACCCCGCTCAGCTGGAGCTGGGCGATGCGGTCGGCGAGGGAGAGCCGGTCCACGGACGCCAGCAGGTCCTTGCGGTGGAGCGGCTCGTAGGGCCGCTCGAAGTACTGCTCGGAGCCGGCGTAGAAGTCCGCGAAGAGGCTGTTGAGGCGGGCGCCCGCCTCCTGCGGGGAGTGGCTGGCGTAGCCGTTCGGTCCGGGCATGACCATGCGGGTGGCGTGGACGTCCTCGGTGGTGGTCAGCGAGTAGCGCTTCAGTTCGCGGGCCACGAGGTCCTGGCCGGGGCCGAACCAGCCGCCGCCCAGTTCGATGTGCTGGCCGGCCAGGGTGCCGGGTTCGATGCGTCCGCCGATCCGGCCGCGGGCTTCCAGCACCAGGACCTTCATGCCGCGGGCGCCCAGTTCGCGGGCGACCGTGCCGCCCGCGTATCCGGCGCCGACCACGATGGCGTCGTAGGGCTTGCCGTCCTCCGCCGCGGCGGAGGACCCCGTCGCGGTGACGGCGCCGGCGGCGAGTGCGGTGGCGCCCGCCGCCGCCTTGAGGACGGATCTTCTGGTGACGCGTCCGTGGGCTCGGGGAGTCGTGCTGTCGCCGTTCTCGGTCATGGAACACACCTTTCGCGAAGAGCGGGAATTGCGGGGCGGAAAGCGCACGGGATCGACGTGATCGGCGGACGAGAACAAGGTCCGGAAACGAGGCCCGGAAACAGGGCCCGGGAAAGAGGTGCCGGAAACGAAGGAAGAAGGGCGCGTCCGATTCCGGGGCGCCGGTGTTTTGGGCATGGGGAAGGGGCCGGTTCCGACGGGGGATTCGGAACCGGCCCCTTCGTCAGGGGGTGCAGCGAATACCGGGCCCGGTGCTCACTGGTTCGGGCGGCGGTACGCCTTCACGACGCTGGCGTAGCTGTTCTTGGCGTGGCCCTGGGCGATGATGCCCTCCATCAGCGCCTCGGAGTACTTGGGCAGTTCGGTGTCGACGCCGAGCGCCTCGGACTCCTCGACGAGGTGCTTGAGCGCGCCCAGGTGCGTCTCCAGGGTGGCGTCGTTGGCCGGGAACCTCTCGTCGCCGGCGTCGATCTGCGCGGCGTAGTCGGCCGTGAACATCTTGATGGCGTCGAGCCACATGTGGGCCCACGGCAGGAACTCCTGCGCCTTGACTCCGCCGGTCTCCACGATGGCCACGCCGTGCAGGAAGCTGTTGAGGGCGCCCCACATCAGGCCGAGCAGCGACACGTCGAACAGGGCGGGCTTGCCGTGGTCGGTGCCGAGGTAGGTGGTGCCGCCGCCGAGAAGCTTCAGCACGGGCTCGTGCGCGTCGAAGACGGCCTGGTCGCCCGCGTAGAAGAGGACGGAGGTCTCGGCGCCGATGCCGGGCGGGGTGATCATGATGGCGCCGTCCAGGTACTTGGCGCCGTTCTTCTCCGCCCACTCCGCGGTCTGCCGGGCCTGCTCGGAGGAGCCCGTGGTCAGGTTGACGACGGTCTTGCCGCGCAGGGCGTCGCCGAGCGAGCCGATGACGTCGTGCACCACGTCGTACGTCGACACGCAGACGATCACGAGGTCGCTCGCGGCGACGGCGTCGGCGGGCTTCGCGGCGAGGACGGCGCCGTCCTTGACGAGGCCGTCGGCCTTGTCCGCGGACCGGTTCCACACGGTGGTGGCGTGACCCGCCTTCAGGAAGGCGGCGGCCAGGGCCTGCCCCATCAGGCCGAGGCCGAGCACCGACACCGAGGTGTGGTTGTCACCCATGAATCAGTTCCTCCAGTACGAAAGTGGTGTGCTGAGCGAACCGGCACGCGGGGCGCGCCGGTGAAAGAGGGGGCCCGGGGCGTCGACTCAGAGGAAGACGGTGCCGGGCTCCAGGCCGACCAGGACGCGGCCCTGGAGTTCGAGATTGACGTCGGCGTTGGCGAGCGCGTGCAGCGAGAAGCCCTGGATGTCGCGGTGGAAGCGCTGCAGGTGGACATCGCGCCGGATGACCGAGCCGCCGCTGGCGTTGTGGAGGATCTCCACGGCCTCCTTGGCCAGTTGGGCGGCGAAGCCCGTCTGGCCGCGCACGATGGCCTTCTCCTCGTCGGTGGGCTGCTCCCCGGCGTCGGCGCGCTCCTGGAGGAGGGTGAGCCAGCGGGCCGACAGCGCCTCGGCGGCGTCGATCTTGTTGGCGGCCGTGGCGACCTGGATCTGTGTGAGCGGGTGCAGCTTCTGGTCGGTCCAGTCGGTGTAGGTGATGCCGCGTCCGGGGAGGCGCTCGAGGAACAGCTCGTAGGCGCCGCGGGCGATGCCGATGAACACGGCGGCGCACTCGGCCATGACGAAGCTGAGCAGGCCGTAGTTGCGGCCGGTGGCGCCCATGTTGGAGCGGTCGCCGGTCGCGCTGACCATGACCTCCTCGAAGGACACGGCGTGGTGGGCCGGTACGAAGACGTCCTCGGCGACCGCGGTGGCACTGCCGGTGGCGGCGCCGGCCGAGACGTCCCAGTCGTCGACGATCCTGAGGTCCGACATGGGGACCAGGGCCATGATCTCGCCCTCGGTGCCGTCGGGGTTGCGCACCATCGCGGCGGTGAAGTCCCAGTCGGCGCCCTTGCAGCCGGTGTTGAACTTCCAGGTGCCGTTGAGGAGGTAACCGCCCTCGGTGGGGACGGCGACGCCGGTCGGCGCGAACGCGCTGGAGATCTTGACGGAGCCGGACGCGAAGACCTCCTCCTGGGCCCGGTCGGGGTAGAGCGTCGCCGTCCAGGTGCTCGTCACCCACACCATCGTCACCCAGGCCGCGGCGGGGCAGCCGCGGCCGATCTCGGTGATGACCCGGGCCTGGTCGGCGAGCGGCAGGTCGAGCCCGCCGAACCGGCGCGGCACGGCCATGCGGAACACCCCGGCCTTCTCCAGGAGTTCGATGCTCTCGTCGAGCAGCCAGCCGCGGTCCTCGGCGGCGCGGCCGTTCTCGCGCAGGGTCGGGACGATGCTGTCCACGGCTTCCAGTACGGCTGCCAGGTCGTCGTTCGTGGCCATTCCGGCTCCTCGGTTGTGATTCCTACTGCCGGTCGAGAGGCGTGAGAACCCATACGCTCCCCGGCAGTTCAAAACCTTAACGAAGGGCCCGGAGAAATGAGTAAGAGCACACTCATCGCCTGGTCATCACTGCCGTACCTCCGGAAACCGGAGCCGATCTGAAGCAGAATTACCTGACAATTACCGGGCGCTGACCGAGAAATGATCGGACGGTGCTCGCAAAGGCCCGTATGGGAACATCCCAGCATGAATCTTTCATGGCCCGAACTCGTAAGGACGGCGGCCGAGGACACGACCTCGGCACTGGAAAAGGGAGCAGATCAGGACTGGCACGGAAAGGCGGGTGATCTGGACTGGAGCTGTCGGGAGACCCTTTCGCACATCGCGCTCGGCGTCGTGGGGTACGCGGGTCTGCTCATCGCCCGCCCCACCGACCGCTACATCACCCTGTTCTCCTCGATCGACGGTCACGCCCCGGTCCCGGCCGCCCTGGAGGGCATCCGGATCGCGGGCACGCTGCTTGCCGGCACCGTCCGCGACACCCCGCCGGAGGTCCGCGCCTGGCACCCCTACGGCCACTCCGACGCGGCCGGCTTCGCCGCGATGGGCGTGCTCGAACTCGTCGTCCACGGGCGGGACATCGCGCAGGCGGTAGGCGTGGAGTACACCCCGTCGGACGCCCTGGCGGCGCCCGTGGTCGAGCGGCTCTTCCCCGACGCTCCCACCGGTCACTCCCCCGCCGAGACCCTGCTGTGGTGCACCGGGCGCGCCGCGCTGCCCGGACTGCCGCGCCGCGGCGCCTGGCGCTGGGACGGCCGGGTGCGCCGGGCCTGAGACCGCCGCAGGCCCGGGAGCGCCAGGCCTGAGACCGCCGCCCCTCCCCCGCTCACCGGATCACGTGCCGCCGGGCGACTCGGACCGAGTCGCCCGGCGGCACTGTCATGTCGCGCCCCGCCCGCGGGGAGACCACGGCATTACCGCAGCGTGGCTGGAACGTTGAACCCGCCCGAATAGTGTCGGCCACGGAAATGCACGAGCACCCGCACCGCCCGTGCAGCAGCCACGTGGACGTTCCTTTCCCTGGACGTTCCCCTCAAACGTTTCTCCAGCCAAGAAGGCAGGTCGATTTCCGCCATGTCCGAGATCGTCGCGGAACTGGAAAACCACACCGCCCGCTACGTCGAGGCCGTCAACGCCGGCGACTACGAGACGGTCGAGAAGTTCTACACCGCCGACGCTGTCGCCGTCTGGGAACCGGGCAAGCCGCTCAGCGGTGACGAACGCCGTACGTACCAGCGGGAATTCCTCGAGGCCGGGCCGCGCATGGCGGCCAAGCCCCGGCAGGTGTTCGTGACCGGCGAGACCGCACTGATGATCGTCGACTGGACGATCGACATTCCCGGCGCCGACGGCACCACCGACCACCTGGCCGGTGTCGGGGTGGACGTGCTGACCCGGGGCGAGGACGGGGTGTGGCGCTACGCCATCGACGACCCGTACGGCCAGGCGAGCTGACCGGCGCGAGCGCCACGGCACGCAGCACCCGAAAACACCTTGGCTCATGAGTGAGATGCCGGTTCCGCACAGCGGGCCCGCACCGAGTACACGGGGGACACACAGCACCATGCACAGCACCGGACCCATCGGCGGGCGGCGGCCGACGCGCCGCACCCTGCTCAAGGCGGCCGGGGCGGCCGCCGTCGCGGTACCCGCCCTGACTCCGTTCGCCCCGGCCGCCGCGGCCGCCGGCCGCGGCGCCGCGGCGGACTGGGACGTCATCGTCATCGGCGCGGGTTTCGCCGGCATCACCGCGGCCCGCGAACTGCGCGCCCGCGGCAAGCGGGTGCTCGTCCTGGAGGCCCGCGACCGCATCGGCGGCCGCACCTGGACGGACACCTACGGCGGTCAGCTGATCGAGCGCGGCGGGACCTGGGTCGAGCCGACCCAGCCCTACCTCGGCGCCGAACTCACGCGCTACAAGCTGGCGCTGGAGGAGGACGAGCCGATCTCGACCACATGGCTGCCGACGCCGGCCGGCCCGCGGCAGTTCACGCCCGAGGACGGCTTCGGCCGGATGGGCACCGTCTTCGAGCGCATGTTCGACGGCACGCGGACGTACTTCGAGAAGCCCTTCCAGCCCCTGCACCGGGCCGACCTGCTGCAGAGCCTGGACCAGCTGACGCTGCGCGACCGCCTGACCCAGCTTTCCCTCACGCCCGAGGAGGAACTCCTCGTCAACGGGCAGACGGCGGTCTACGCGGGCGGCTCGAGCACGGCCGGTGCCTTCACCATGTTCGCCCACTGGTGGGCCCTGGCCGGCCACACCAACGCGGGCTGGAACGACACCATGCGCTGGCGCATCGCCAAGGGCACCAAGGCCCTGCTGCAGGCGATGGTCAACGAGGCACAGCCGACGATCAAGCTCAGCTCGCCGGTCGCCTCGGTGAACGACACCGGATCCCTGGTGTACGTCACCACCACCTCCGGCACCCGCTACAGCGCCACCGCGGTCGTCGTCGCGATGCCGGTCAACGCCCTGAGCACGGTCAAGTTCAGCCCGTCCCTGCCCGCGGCTCTCACCGCCGCGACGACTCAGGGCATCGCCGTGAAGAACGCGGTGAAGCTGTGGATCCACGCCCGCAAGGGAGCCGGCCGGGTCTACGGCCAGGGCGCCGAGGGCGGCTCGCAGATCCCCATGCTGCTGCCGTTCAAGGAAACGTCCGACGGCATGCTCTACATCGCCTTCAGCACCGATCCCGGGCTCGACCCGGCCAACACCGCCCAGGTGAAGAAGGCCGTGCAGCAGCTCGGCGTGAACCTGGACATCATCGGCGTCAAGGCGCACGACTGGGGCCGCGACCCCTACGCGCGCGGCGGCTGGGCGTTCCGCAAGCCGAAGCAGCTCACCACGCTCTACCCGGAGGTCACCTACACCAGCGGGCGGCTCTCCTTCGCCAGCGGCGACATAGCCAACGGCTGGAGCGGCTACATCGACGGCGCCATCGAGTCCGGTCTGCGTGCCGCCCGGCAGGCAGCGGGCGAGGAATGACCACCGAGGCATCACCCACCCACCCCCCGGAAGGGAACCGCATCCCCATGTCAGCCACGTCCTTCACCGTCCCCTTCGACCCGGAACGCCCCGACCTCACCGCCGACACCGACATCCAGAACGAGATCTTCATCCAGGTCTTCAACTCGGGCGACGGCGAGCTGTTCAACCGCCTCTACCTCGACGACTCCGTCTCGAACTTCTCCGGTGAGCCCCTGACCGGCGCCGACCGGCTGGCGTTCTTCAAGGAGTTCCTTGCCTCGAAGCCGACCCTCAAGGCGAGCGTCACCCACTCGTACGTGGCCGGTGACGTGGCGCTGATCGGTGTCGAGTACTCCATCGCCACCACCGGCCCGGACGGTGAGCCGGTCCTGCTGGAGGGCGTCTGCACCGATGTGCTCCGCAAGACCGACGACGGCCGCTGGCTGATGGCCATCGACCGCCCGGTGGCCGCGACCGGCCTCGTCGCGGACTAGCCCTGGAGGGAGCCCCCCTGGTGCGCCAGGGGGGCTCCGCCGTGCCGGAACCCCCCAACTGGCCCGACGAGAGACGGAGAGACAGTGACCGACCAGAAGGAACTGGCGTCCGTACTGGACGCCGTACGCGATGCCGTCCCCACGCTGCGCGCGAACGGCGCGCAGGCGGAGGAACGGCGTTGGATCCCCGAGGAGAACATCCGACTGCTGGAGAAGGCCGGGGTGTTCCGCGCCGCGGTGCCCCGCGCCCACGGCGGGCTCGACTTCGGCGTGGCCGACCAGTTCAAGGTCATCGCCGAGGTCGCGCGCGGCTGCCCGTCCACCGGCTGGCTGGCCATGGTCTGGCTCACCAGCACCTGGTGCGCCTCCCTCTACCCCGACCGGGCGCAGAAGGAGGTGTTCGAGGGCGGCGACACCCGGGTGTCCATCGTCTTCGCCCCGACCGGCACCCTCACCCCCGTCGACGGCGGCTACCGCCTCAACGGCACGTGGCGCTACAACTCCGGTGTCCGGGGCGCCGGCTGGGACCTGCTCGCCGCGATGGTGGAGCACCCCGACGGGGCCCACGAGGAACTCGTCGCGCTGGTCCCGGTCTCCGAGCTGGAGGTCATCGACGACTGGCACGTCAGCGCGGGAGCCGCCACCGGCAGCTGCACCACCACCGCCGAGGACCTGTTCGTGCCCGCCCATCGCGTGGTCTCCCTGGAGGAGGCCATGGTCAGCGCGACCGGTGACCGCGAGAACACGGGCGCCACCGGCCGCAACTACGGTCTGCTCGGCTATGTCCTGTCCGGCGTCGCGGCCGCCCTCACCGGCATCGCGCGCGGCGCGTACGAGCTGTTCCTCGAGCGCCTGCCCGGCCGGGGGATCACGTACACCGACTGGACCGACCAGAAGCTGCACCCGCTCACCCAGATCCAGGTCGCCACGGCCGCCAACAAGATCGACGCCGCCGAGGGCCTGGCGGACCTGTGGCTGAAGGTCCTGCAGACGAGCGCCGACGCCGGCGAGCAGCCCACGGACGAGCAGAAGGCGGTGATCCGCGGCCGGACGGCGTACGCGGCACAGCTCGCCAAGGAGGCCGTCGAGCTGCTGTACGCGGCGAGCGGCGGCTCGGTCATCCGGCGCGAGGTCGCCCTGCAGCGGTTCCACCGCGACATCCAGGGCTTCTCGCTGCACGCCCTGGTCCAGCGGGACGCCAACCTGGAGGTCCAGGGGCGGGTCCTGGTCGGGATGGACCCGGGCACGTACTTCCTGTGACGTCCGGCCTCCCGCGGCGGCGGGAGGCCATGTCACACGGCAGTTCATGACACACCGCAGTTCATGACACACAGCAGTTCATGACACAGCAGTTCATGACACACGACAGGGCGGCACCACCGGTGGGTGGTGCCGCCCTGCTGTGGCTGTCCGCCCGCCTGGCCGGCGGCGGGCCGGCCGTGGCCGTCAGGAGCCGGTGGCCGGCTTCCCGAAGCGGCCGTTGACGAAGAGCAGTTCGTCAACGCTCCCGCCCTCGCCCGCCGCCAGCACGGTGCCGATGAAGATGGTGTGGTCGCCGAACGCGTGCGACTCGGTCAGCTCGCACTCCAGCCACGCCACGGAGTCGTCGAGCAGCGGCGCCCCCGTGTGTTCACCGGCGCGCCAGTCGACGCGTTCGAACTGGGCGGCACCCAGCGTGCGGCTCTTGTCGGCGAAGTGCCGGGCGAGCGGCTCCTGGTGGGCGCCGAGTATGTTCACGGCGAAGCGCCCGGCCCCGGTGAGCGCGCCGTGCATGACCGCGCTGTGGCCCACGCTGCACAACACCGACGGGGGGTCGAGGGAGACCGAGCTGAAGGCGTTCGCCGTCATGGCGTGCAGGTGCTCCCCGCCCACGGTCAGGACCGTGACGCCGGTGGCGAAGCGGGACATCACCCCGCGTAGCCGGTCCGGGCGTACCGGCTCGTGCCCGGAACGCACGGCAGCGTGTTCGAGTTCGGCGGACGCGGAATTCATGCCACTCTCCGATGGGTCACGGGACACGTCAGTGCCGTCCGCACGAAAAGGGGCAGCCGGCTCGATCAACGTAGTCGCGGCGTCTCGCGGATCCTTCATGCCCGGGTAACCGGGGGGCCTTCAGTGACCGACCGTCACCGATGACCTTTCAATGACCGGATGTTTACCCGTCCATCGGACCCTGAGGACATGACTGAGACCTCCGCCGCAGCCGCGGAACGCGAACTCGCCGAGCCCTATCTGCGCCAGGTACTCGACACCGCGGGACTGGCGGTGGAGTACGTGCGCGCCGAGCGGAACACGCTGTACGTACGGGACGACGACGGCACCGAGTTCCCGGTCGTGGACTTCGCCGGCGGTTACGGCTCGGTGCTGCTCGGCCATCACCACCCCGAGATCACCGCGTACGCCCGTGAACTGCTCGCCGAACATACACCGGTGCACGCCCAGTTCTCTCGCCACCCGTACGCCAACCGCTTGGCCGCCGAACTCAACCGCATCATCGCGCGTGAACTCTCCGACGACGAGCCTTATTACGCCATCTTCGGGAACAGTGGCGCGGAAGCGGTGGAAGCCGCTGTGAAGCACGCCGAACTGGACCGGGGCATACGCGTGTCCGAACTGCTCGGCTCCGTCGACGCCGGACTCGTGCGGGCGCGGGCCGCGGTGGCCGACGGGTCCGCCACCGTCCACGGGGAGGCCGCCGCCCGCCTCGGGGTCGCCCTCGCCGCCGACGACAACGACGCCCTCCGCTTGCTGGAGGCGGCGATCAGGCGCCACAACGACGAGGTCGCCGCGGCCCCGCCGCTCTTCCTCGCCCTGGAGGGCGGCTTCCACGGCAAGCTCGCCGGCAGTGTGCAGCTGACCCACAACGAGGGCTACCGGCTGCCCTTCAAGTCCCTCGCCGCACAGGCGCGGTTCGTCCCGCAGGACAGCCCCGAGGACCTGAACGCGGTCTACGCGCGTGAATGCCGGACCCTGCTCGGCCTGAGCACGGAGAGCGGCAGGATCACGGTGACGGAGCACGAATTCCCCGTGTTCTGCGCCTTCCTCGTCGAGCCGATCCAGGGAGAAGGCGGAATCCGCGTCCTGTCCCGCGCGTTCGCCCGGGAGATCCAGGAGTTCTGCGCCCGGATCGACTGCCCCGTCGTCGTCGACGAGATCCAGAGCGGAATGGGCCGCACCGGCACCCTGCTCGCCAGTTCCCGGACGGGCCTGCGCGGTGACTACTACACCCTGGCCAAGACGCTCGGCGGCGGCATCGCGAAGGCGTCCGTGATGCTGGTGCGCGAGAAGCGCTACCGCCGGGACTTCGAGATCGTGCACAGCTCGACCTTCGCCAAGGACAGCTTCTCCTGCCACATCGCCCTGAAGGTCCTCGAACTGCTGGAGCGGGACGGCGGCGCAGCCTACCGGCAGGCCGAGGAGCGCGGCGCGGCGCTGCGCGCGAAACTCGACGCGCTGCGGGCGGAATTCCCCGACGTGGTGGCGGACGTACGCGGACAGGGGCTGATGCAGGGCCTGGAGTTCCACGACCAGTCCGAGGCGTCCTCGCCGGAGCTGCGGCAGATCGCGCAGAGCGGCCTGTTCGGCTACTTCCTGGCGGGCCATCTGCTGCGCCGGCACCGGGTGCGGACGTTCCCGACGGCCAGCGCGGTCGGCACGTTGCGCTTCGAACCGTCGATTCATGTCACAGACGCCGAACTGGGACAGCTGTACGCCGGACTGCACGACGTGTGCACACTGTTGCGCAAGCAGGCCGGCGACGAACTCACCGCCGCGGGCCGCTGATCCACCCTGGGTCCGCCGCCTCCCCCCACCGGCGGACTCCCAGGGCATTCCGGCCGGGTGCCGGCCATGACCGGGCCGGCCCACCCGACCGGAGGCATCACGGGAAGCGGACCGCGTCGACGAGCCTCGGGCGACACACCGGTCCCGGGATACGCAGTACGCCGGAGCAAGCGAAACGGGGGAGTTCATGCAGTTCCGCTTACTGGGGCCACTTGAAGTCGAGCCGGCGGGAGGACCGCCGGGCAGCCTGGTGGACCTGGGCGGGCACCGGCAGCGCGCCGTCCTGGCGTATCTCCTGCTGCACGCGAACAAGGTGGTGTCCACCAGCCAGATGCTGTCGGCCCTGTGGGCCGACGACGAAGCGCCCATGACCGCGCGCAAGATCCTGCAGAACGCCGTCTGGAAGCTGCGCGGCGTCCTGTCCAGGCCGCCGCGCGGCGAGCAGGGTCCCGAGCTGCTGACCCGCGCGCCCGGCTACCTGCTGCGGGTGCCCCAGCAGCGGGTCGACCTGCTCGACTACGAGCAGCGGGTGGTCACGGGCCGCGCCGCCCTGGCGGCGGGCGAGGTGGAACCCGCCCGCCGCTCGCTGGGCGAGGCGCTGGCGTTGTGGCGCGGGCCGGTCCTGTCCGACCTGGTGGAGGAAGGTATCTGCTGGCCTGAGCTGACGGCCCTGCAGAATCGCCGGCTCGATGTCATGGAGGACCACTTCGAGGCCGCCCTGGCCTGCGGCCGGCACCAGCTGGTCCTGCCCGACCTGGAGAGTCTGGTGGCCGCCGAGCCCTTGCGGGAACGCGCCTCGGGTCAGCTCATGGTGGCCCTGTACCGGTGCGGGCGGCAGGCCGAGGCCCTGGCGGTCTTCGGCCGGGTGCGCACCGCGCTCGTGGAGGGGCTGGGGCTGGAGCCGGGGCGCGAACTGCACCGGCTCCAGCAGGCGATCCTCACCCAGGACCCGACGCTGGAGGTGCCTCGCACGGTGGGCGGCAGGGAGCCGGCCGACTTCGCCCCGGCCGCCCGGCCCGCGCCGTCCCCGCCTCTGCCCGGCGCGGCCCCCGCACCCGCGGCGGCGGCGACGGCCTCCGCGGGTCCGGCCGCACGCGGCGCGTCGGTCGCTGCCGTGGAATCGGCGGCTCCGAAAGCCCCCACGGAGCGGGGCACACGCACCGCACCGGCCGCACCCCCACCGCCCGGCACACGCACCGCACCGGCCGCACCCCCACAGCCCGGCACACGCACCGCACCGGCCGCACACACCGGGCCGGGCATCCCCACCGCACCGGCCGCCGCACACACCGGTCCGGGCACATCCACAGGCCTGGGCACGTCCACGGGCCTGGGCACGTCCACGGGCCCGGGCACATCCACGGGCCCGGGCACATCCACGGGCCCGGGCACGTCCACGGGCCCGGGCACGTCCACGGGCCCGGGCACACCCGGGGGCTCGGCCGCACCACCCACAGCGGCCACACCCACGGAGCCGGGCGGACCCACCACACCGGCCGCACCCGCACAGCCGGGCGCACGCGCCGTCCCGGCCACCGTCACCCCCGCGATGCGGGCCGCATGCACCGATCCGCCCGCGCGCGGCGGGCCGGCCGACTCCGCCGCCGAGGTCCCTTCCCCTGCTCGGCACGCCTCCCGTACCGCCAGCGTGGTCATGTTCCGTTTCGGGCTCGGTGCGGAACTGGGGCGAGTGCTGGCCGAGGACCGCGACCGGGTGGTCGACGCGCTCACCCAGATCGCCCGGGAGAAGACCGGACTCCACGGCGGCCGGGTCACGGCCATGCTCGGTTCGACGGTGCTCTCGGTGTTCGCCGACGGGGCCGACGCGGCCGACCGCGCCGAGCGCGCCGTCCGCACCGCGGCCGCCGTCCGCGACAGCCTCAGCGTCCCCACCGGCACGCTCGCACCGCCGCAGGCCGCCGTGCGCGGCCTCACCGTGCACGCGGCCGTGGCGTCCGGGGAGGCCATGCTTCCGCCCCGGCGATCGGACGACCCGCCCCCGCCCTGGAGCGGCGGCAGGCTCGTCGACACCTGCCGGACGATGCTGGCCCATGTGCAGGCCGGGGAGATCCACGTCTGCGAGGAGACGCACCGGCAGGTCGAGCGGGCGGCGACGTTCCGGCGTGCCTGCGCGTCCGCCATGGCCCCGTGGGAGTTGCACGCCCTGCACGACGACGTCACGGACCTGGCGTGGGGCCCGGCGGGCGCCGCCGTCCACGGCAGCGAACTGGAGCTGATGCACCACACGCTGCAGCACACCCGGCAGCGCTCGACGGCGCATCTGATCACCCTCATCGAAGGGTCCGGCCGCGCCCGGACACGCCTGCTGATGGAGTTTCAGCGGCGGGTCGAGGAGAGCCACGGCGGCCCGGTGCGGGTGCTGGCCGGCACGGTTCCGGCGCCGCACACCGGCTCCGCCCTGTCGGTGCCGGCGGAGATCCTCGCCGCCTGTTGCGGCATCGACCCCGCCTGCTCCGAACCCCACACCGCGGCGCGGCTGCGGGCCACCCTGAACCGTCTCGGCGGCGACGCGGCCGGCGCGGCGGATCTGTTCGCGCCCCTGGCCCGGCTGCTGTCGCCGCAACGGGCGGCGCACGAGCGGGAGAGGCCCGGCGAGATGCTCCGGGCGTGGGGGGCGTTCCTGGGGCGGGCGGCGCGCGAGCAGCCGCTGGTGCTGATCTGGGACGACCTCCAGTACGCCGACGACACTCTGCTGGACATGGTGGAGCGGCTCACGCAGACCCACGCGGGCGTGCCGCTGCTCGCCGTCGTCGGCGCGGACTCCCGGCTGCCGGACCGGCGGCCGGGCTGGGCCACCGCGCACCCGCGCACGGTGACCCTCAGCCTCAGCCCGGAGACGGGCGACGCCCTGGACCGGCTACTGGAGTCCCTGCTTCCGCCGGTCCGGGAGTCCGAGGTCGCCTGAGCGCGCCTGGCCCGTGCCGCTGAGGCGTATGGCACGGGCGAGGGCGCCCAGGGCCCGCGTACCGTCCACGGACCCGTCGGGCAGGACGTCCGCGGCCGATTCGACCAGCAGGGACCCGGCCAGGGCCGCCCAGGGGGCCGGCTTGCCCGCCCCCACCGGTCCGGCGGGCCCGGCCTCGCCGAGCACCCGCCGCGCCCACGCGGTCATTCTGGCCCGGTCCGCCGCGGTGACGCCCGGCACGGCCCGGAGCCCGACGCCGAAGCGGGCCAGGATCTCCGCCGCGTGCTCGGCGAGCAGGGCGTCCTGCCGTGCCACGGTGTGCCCGGGCGGGCGAGCGAGCGGTTCGGCGTCGCCCGGCCGCGCCGGGCCGGTCTGCCGGGGGCGGCCGGCCCGGCTCAGTCCTTCGTGCAGGGCCGCGGCGAACCGCTCGCCGACGAAGACGGCCATCGGGGTGTCCATCTCGGCGGCGGATCCGCGCCCGGGGCGAGGGGAGGCGTGCGCGGGACGGCGGGTCTGTGGGGATGCGATGTCCATACGGACAGCACACCAAGTCCCGCCCACACCCCACCCATTCGCGACTCCTCGGCCCGGTCATCACCGCGCCACGACCGCCCCGGACCTGGCCATGACCGCCCTGGCCCGCGCCATGACCGCCACGGCCCCCGCCATGAGCCCGCCTCGCGCCACGACCGCCCGCCTCGCGCCACGACCGCCCAGACCGCGCCACGACCGCCCAGACCGCGCCACGACCGCCCCGGACCCCGCCACGACCGCCCGACGCCGCGTGGCGGGCGTGTGAGCACCGGGGCGGCCGCTGTCGCAGGCCGGGCGGTCATGGCGGGCGGCGCCACCCGGCCGACTCCGCCCTCACACCGCCCGTCGCCCGGGTCGGACCTCGACCGGCTCGGCCGCCTTGCCCCGGAACCCGGCGTGGATCCGGCCGGACGGCCGCGCCCGCTCCTCCGGGCGGCGGGGGCGGCAGTCCAGGAAGGGCAGCATGCGCCGCGGCGGCGGAGCGGCGGCCGCCTCGCGCAGGCGCGGCAGGGTCAGCCGGCCGGCGTGTTCGCAGGCACTGCCCCAGATGGGCCTGCGGCGCAGCAGGTCCGAGTGGCCGCACGCGACGACCAGCAACGCCCCGGTGCCCGTGCCGCCCAGACTCTCCGCCCAGTCCAGCACAGCGTCGTCGGCGAGGTGGAGGTCGTCCAGGCAGAGCACCACGGTGCGGTGGCGTGCCTCGTGCTCGATCACCTCGCCCCAGGCGGCGAGCAGGTCGACCCCGCGTCCGGCCGGGCCGGGATGGGGTGCGGCGCACAGCACGCGCAGCAGCCGTGCGGCGTCCACGTCGGAGTCGACGGCGGAGCGGACCACTGCCCTGATCCGCTGCTCCGGCGGGTCGTGCCGCGCCCCGTGCCGCGGCGCCCATGCCTCCAGCAGCGCCGCCGCGACACCCGCGGCGTCCTGGCCGTCCCTCGGAAGGCGCGGCCGTACGACCCGCACCCCGTCGGCGTCGCCCGCGACGCGGTGCGCGAACTGGGCGAGCAGGCGGGACTTGCCGACCCCGTGATCGCCGAGCACCGTCAGCAGGGAGGGCACGTCATGGTGGCGCGAGTACTCCAGCAGGTTCTCCAGCAGGGCGAGTTCGGGTCGGCGCGGGGCGTCGGTGCCGTGCCCGGCGGGCTCGTCCGGGTGCAGGGCCCGGGCCCGGCGGATGCCGGGAGCGCCGTCGGCGGCGCGGGTCGTCTCGTCGTAACTCACCCACGCGCCGGTGTCGCCGGCCACGTCCTCGCTCACGTAGAGCTCGCCCTCCGGGACGCCGGAGAGCAGCCCGTGCGCCTTGTCGAGCAGGGTGCCCACGACCGAGACGGCGGCGCTCGGGTCGTGCGGGTCGTGCCGCACGATCGCCTTGCCGGAGATCACCACGGCACGCATCACCATGCCCGCCCGTGAGGTCAGCCGGTCACGGGCCGCGAAGGCCGCGCGCACCGCGTCGAGCGACGCCTCGGGGCGCTCGGACCGCAGCCCGAACAGCGCGGCGCACAGCCCGCCCATGGAGCCGACGACCGTGCCGGAGCGGTCCTCGACGCTCTCGGTGAGCACGGTGACCGCGTCGTGCAGGGAGGTGTCCAGCTGTTCGCTCGCCATGGCCGCGGCGTCCCCGGCGGACTCGGTGCACACCACGAGCACGCACACGTCCCGCCGCTCGGCGACGGCGCCCCCCACGGCGACGCCGAATCCCGTGGTGACGCCCGGCTGTTCGCCGCGCTGCGCGACGCCGTACGTGGCCGCCGTGCCGGGACGGTCCCCGCCCTCCGCTGCACCGACGGACAGGAGGGCGGGTGCCCTCAGGGGTTCCGGTGCCATGACGTCCGGCCCGGCCGCCCCGGGAAACCCGGTGTCCGTGGTGATCCGGACCGGGGCCCGCTCGGCACCCGTCTCCCCGGCCGCGTGGCGTCCCGGGGCGCTCGCCTCGGGGGCGCCCGGCTCCGCGCGGACCTCCGTGGGGCAGGCCAGCGCCTGGTCGTGGCGCAGGATGCGGTGCTGCAGAGTCTGCAGGGCGGCGGACGGCTCCAGGCCGTACTCCTCCACCAGGGCCAGTCGCACCCTGCTGAACACGCTCAGCGCCTCCGCCTGCCGCCCGCAGCGGTACAGGGCGAGCATCAACTGCCCGCACAGCCGCTCCCGCAGGGGTTCGGCCTCGGCGAGCGAGGTGAGTTCACCGAGCACGGCGTGGTGCCGGCCGCACGCCAGCTCCGCCTCGAAGCGGTCCTCCATGGCGTCCAGGCGCAGCTGCCGCAGTGCCGTCAGCTCGGCCCACTCCACGCCCTGTTCGGCCAGGTCGGACAGGGCCGGGCCGCGCCATTCGGCCAGGGCCTCCCCCAGCAGCTCGGCGGCCTCGGCCGCCTCACCCGCGTCCAGGCGTGCCCGGCCGGCGGCGACGGCACGTTCGAAGCGGGTCGCGTCGAGCTGCTCGGGGTCGACGCGCAGGACGTATCCCGGTGCCCGGGTGAGCAGCCGGGGCGCCGCGTGCCCCTCGCCGTCACCGCTCTCCAGCAGGGCGCGCAGCCCCCACACGGCGTTCTGCACCATCTTGCGGGCCGTGACCGGCCTGGCGTCCTCGGGCCACAGGGCCTCCAGGAGCTGGCTGGTGGCGACCACCTGGTTGGCATGGAGGAGGAGCAGTCCGAGGACCGCTCTCTGCTTGACGCCGCCCAGCGGCAGACTGCGCCCGCCGCTCACCACGTCCAGTGGTCCGAGAACCTTGAATTCCACGCCTACCCCCGTACGTCGCACACCCGTGATCAGTCATGGCAGGCGTCGTTGCCCGCCCGAGCGGCGCTCGCCGAGCGGACGCCGCGCAGTACCACCTCGGCCACGTCGTCGAGACGCTGGTCCACATAGAAGTGACCGCCGGGAAAGACCCGCACCTCGGTCTCGGCGCGGGTGAACGCCCGCCAGCGGGCTGCCTCCTCGACGGAGACGACCGGGTCGGCGTCGCCGCACAGCACGGTGACCGGCGTGTGCAGCGGCTCCCGGGGTGTCCAGGAGTACGCGGCGAGGGCCGCGTAGTCCGCTCGCAGAGCCGGCAGCACCATTGCCACCAGCTCGGGGTCGTCGAGCAGGCTCACGCCGGTCCCCCCGAGCCGGCGTACGGCGGTCAGAATCGCGTCGTCGTCCGGGAGGACGTCGTGCGGACTGCGCCCCGGCCCCGGCGCCCCCCGGGCCGACAGGAAGAGCCTGCGGGGCGACGGGGCGCCGCGCTCCTCCAGGATCCGGGCGGTCTCGTAGGCGACCAGCGCGCCCATGCTGTGGCCGAAGAACGCGAAGGGCGCCGCCGTTTCGTCGTCCTGAAGTTTCCGGGCGACGACCGCGGCGAGTTCCCCGATGTCCGCCACCGGCGTCTCCAGCCGGCGGTCCTGGCGGCCGGGGTACTGCACCGCCCGCACCTCGACGTGCGGTCGCAGCCGCCGGGACAGCGGCTGGTACGCGCTGGCCGCGCCCCCGGCGTGCGGGAAGCAGATCAGCCGGAGAGCGTCGGGCTCGGGATCGGCGAATCGTCGGAACCACTGGCCGTCCATGGCGCGTTGCGCTCCTGTCTGTTCAGCTGGGGTACGTGGTAGCCGCGCTCGGCCCGGGCCCGGTGCAGCACACCGGCCCACCAGCTGAGGCGGTCGAACATCAGCCGGGCCGACACGTCCCAGTCGTCGGAGGCGGCCAGGGTGCCGTCGGGGCCGAGCCGCTCCCAGTAGTTGTGGAAGCTCACGGTCTCGCGCACCGGGACGGCGTGGACGTCGCCGAAGACCTGGCGCAGGGCCGCCACCGCGCACAATCCGCTGGAGGGGCCGCCGTAGGAGAGGAATCCGACGGGCTTGGCGTGCCATTCCGTGTCGTACCAGTCGATGGCGTTCTTCAGGGACGCCGGGAAGGTCTGGTTGTGCTCGGGGGTGACCACCACGAACGCGTCGGCCGCCCGCAGCCAGGGCGCGAGGTCCTTGACGGCCTGGGGCCGGGGCGCGGACGGGTCGGCGGACATCACGTCGGGCAGCCAGGCCGTGGCGAGGTCTATGACGTCCACGTCGAAGTCGGGCCGCAACCGGGCCCGCGAGGCCAGCCATTCCGCCGCGACGTGCCCGAACCGGCCCTTCCTGATGCTGCCGATGATGACCACCAGCCGCAGTCGTTCATTCTCGGCCACCTGCCCCCGCCTTCCGCCCCAGCGCCGAACCGCATTCCTCGAGGAACCCTGGCATATGCCCCTTCGGATTCGCTTCGGACGGCTTCGGAAGCGCTGCGGGGCGCCCTTCGGGGCCGGTGGCCGAGCCCTTTTCGTCGCACGTCACGCCGGTCGTCGGCCGGTTACGCTGAGATCATGGAATTCGGGGTGCTGGGGCCGCTGGAGGTGCGCACGGACGAGGGTCGGGTCGTGCGGGTACCCGAAGTCAAGGTGCGCATGCTCCTCGCCGAGTTGCTCGCCCATCACGGGCAGGTCGTCCCGGCGGCGCGGCTCATCGAGGACCTGTGGGGCGGCTCGACGTTCACGGCCCGGCCGACGGCGTCGCTCCAGGCCAAAGTCTCCCAGTTGCGGCGGGCGTTGGAGGACGCGGAGGCGGGCGGCCGTGAACTGATCGCGCACCGGCCGCCCGGATACGTCCTGGACGTCCCCGCCGCGGCGCTCGACGCCGGGCGGTTCCGCGAACTGGTCGCCCGGGCCAGGTCCGGCGCGGACCCGGTGACACGGGCGGCGCTGTACACCGAGGCGCTGGCGCTGTGGCGGGGGCCGGCCTTCGCCGAGTTCGCCGACCAGCCGTCGGTGCGGCCGACCGCGGCGAGTCTGGAGGAGGAGCGCCTGACGGCGGTGGAGGAACACGCCGCGGTGCGGCTGGAGTTGGGGGAGCACAGCCTGCTGGTGGGCGAGCTGACGGAGCTGGTGGAGCAGCATCCGCTGCGCGAGGGGCTGCGGGGCGCGCTGATGTGGGCGCTGTACCAGGCGGGGCGTTCCTCCGACGCGCTCGACTGCTTCAACGATCTGCGGCGCCGGCTCGACGAGGAGTTGGGGCTGACCCCCGGCCCGTCCCTGGAGGCGCTGCAGCAGGCCATCCTGCGCCACGACCCGGTCCTGGCGAGACCGGGGCCTGTGGCGCCGTCCGCCGCGGGGGCGCAGGCGACTCCGGGTCCCGCCGGTTCGGCCTCGCCCCTGGTGGGCCGCGAGCAGGACCTGCGGGCGATCCGGGCGCTGCTCTTACAGCGGCGCCTGGTGACGCTCACCGGCCCGGGCGGCGTCGGCAAGACCCGGCTCGCCCAGGCCACGGCGGAGAGTCTGGCGGGCGCGTTCGGCGAGGGCACCTGGCTCGTGGAGCTCGCGGACGCAGGGGGCCTGGAGCGGTTCGCCGGCGCGGAGGCGCTGGCCGAGCAGGTGATGGCGACGCTGGGCATCCGGGAGAACAGCTCGGACGACGACGCCAGGGGCCCGGCGGACCGCCTGGCGAACGCCCTGGCCGGGCGGCGGCTGCTGCTCGTGCTGGACAACTGCGAACATGTCGTGGAGGGCGTCGCGCGCCTGGCGGGCCTGCTGCTGGGCCGGGCCCCGCATCTGCACATCCTGACGACCAGCCAGGAGCCCCTGCGCACCCGGGACGAGACGGTGTACCCGGTGACGCCGCTGTCGCTGCCCCCGGAGGACCACCCGGACCTCGACGCGCTGACGAGTGCGGGCGCCGTACGTCTCTTCGTGGACCGGACCAGGGCGACGGACCCGGAGTTCGTGCTCGACGCCACCACCGCTCCCCTGGTCGCCGACGTGTGCCGGCGTCTCGACGGCATCCCGCTCGCCCTGGAACTGGCCGCCACGCGCGTGCGTTCGCTGGGCATCCGGGAGCTGCACGACCGGCTCGACGACCGCTTCAAGGTGCTCAACAGCGGTTACCGGGACGCCCCGTCACGCCACCGGACACTGCAGGCCACGCTGGACTGGAGCTGGGGGCTGCTCGACGACCGCGAACGGACCGTGCTGCGCAGGCTGTCGGTGTTCGGCGAGGGATGCGGGCTGCGGGCCGCGGAGGAGGTGTGCTCCGGTGACGGCGTGTCCCCCGCCGACGTCCTCGACGCGCTGAGCCTGCTCGTGGAGCGCTCGCTGGCCGTCCGCACCGAAGGACCGCAGGGCCCGCGCTACCGGCTGCTGGAGTCGGTCGCGGTCTACGCGCGTGACAAGCTCGCCGAGTCCGGTGAGCACGCCGCGACCGCCGCCCGGCACCTGCGCCACTGCGTCCGCCTCGCCGAGCGGGCCCGGCCGCATCTGCACGAGCGGGAGCAGTCCCGCTGGTTCCAGTACCTGGACCTGGAGGCGGCCAATGTGCAGCGGGCGCTGGCCGAGGCCGACCGGGCCGGGGCCGCGCAGGAGGCACTGCGCCTGGTCAACTCGCTGACCTGGTACTGGTACGTCCGCGGCCGGCTGGGCGAGGCCCGCAGGGCGCTGGCGACGGCCCTGGACACGGCGGGCGAGGCCGCGCACGAGGAGCGCGTGGAGGCGGAGTTCTGGTACACGGGCATCCGGCTGCTGCTCGGCGAGCACGACCGGGAGTGCGCCGTCCTGGAGGAGTACCCGCCCGAGTCCACCCTGGAGTCGACCAGGGCGCAGTGGTTCCTGGCGCACGCGCAGTGGACGGTGGGGGCCCTGGCCAAGGGCGAGCAGCGGGTCGAGCGTGTCCTGGTCCGCTTCCGCACCCTGCGCGACGTGTGGGGCACCGCCGCCGCGCTGACCACCCGCGCGTGCTTCGCCCTGGCGCGCGGGGACCTGGAGTCGCTGCGCGGCAACGCCGAGGACGCCCGCGCCCATTTCGCCGAACTGGGCGATCTGTGGGGCCGGTTGAAGACGACGGACGTGCTCGGCAGGCTCGCCGAGATCAACGGCGACTACGACCTCGCGGCCCAGCTGCACCGGGAGAGCCTGCGGATCGCCCAGGCCCTGGAGACCTGGCCCGAGATGTCCACGAAGCTGTCGGGTCTCGGCAGGATCGCTTTGCTCACCCAGCGCTACGACGAGGCCGACGACCTGCACAGGCGCGCCCTGCGGATCGCGGTCGGGCAGGGCAACCAGCCGGCCGAGCAGTTCGCCGCGCTGGGCCTGGCACTGAGCGCCCGCCGCCAGGGCAGCCTCGACGCCGCCGAGGAGTGGCTGCGTCCCTGGCTCGCCTGGAACCGCCGCCGCGGTGACGGCCCCGGCCTCGCGCTGGTCCTGGCGGAACTGGGCTTCATCGCCGAACAGCGCGGCGACGCCGACCGGGCCCTGGCCCACCACCGGGACGGCCTCGCCGCCGCCGCGACGACCAAGGATCCCCGCTCGGTCGCCCTGGCCCTCGAAGGGCTGGCCGGCGCCTACTCCCTGGCCGGCGCCCCGCACCGCGCGACCCGCCTCCTCGGCACGGCGGCGGCGACCCGGGAACGGGCGGGCGCTCCGCATCCCCCGGCGGAACGGGGCGACGTGGAACGCATCGCGGCCCGCCTGCGCGCCACGATGGACGAGGCGACGTACACGCGCGAGTTCACCGCGGGCACCCGACGCACCCACGAGGCGGAGGTCCTGGCGGAGAGGGGCCCGCGGGCACCGTGAGGCCGTGAAGGGTCCGGCCGTCCCGGCCGTCGCCGGGGCCGGTCAGTCCTTGCGGCCGAGTACCGCCTCGCCGAGACGTGTCAGGCGGTGCGGGGTCAGGTTGTCCCGGCGTTCGGCCGCGACCGTCCCGGAGCTGCGCAGGACACCCAGATGTCTGCTGACGGAGGGGTGGGAGAGGTCGAGACGGCGGGACATCTCGCTGATGGACACGGGCGACCGCAGGGATTCGAGGACGTTCGCGCGAGTGTGCCCGAGCAGATCACTCAGGGCGGCGGTCCGGTCCTCCTCCTGCTGTTGCCGGAGTCCGGCGGCAGTGTCGGTGGTGGGGCTGACGTTGTAGACGAGGACGGGGGCGTCCTGGCCGCCCGTCTCCGCGTCGAGGACCATCGGCCCGGGCGCGAACAGCGACGGAGCGATGACCAGGCCCTCCCGGGGGATCGGGATCTCGTGATGACGGACGCGCTGCCCTGGCACGACGAGCGAGTCGACGCGGTGGCACCGCCCCACCGCGAGTGACGGGCGGGCGGCACGGCAGCCACCGGGCCGGGCCGCTATCGAGGAGCGCCGGGTGCCTCGTCGTGGCGGGGCGCGACACGGAAGTCGAACGCCAGCGTCCCCGGATCCAGGGGCGCGGCATCGGCACGTCCTACCCGGAACGCCCGCACCGGATCGCCCCCGCGGACTCCCACGACGCCCTCTTCCACCTCCGCCACGTCACGTCGGCCCGTCTGCTGTCGCCTCCGACCTGACGTTCCCGGGATGGGCGAGCGTCGTCCCCTTGCGAACGGTGCCACACTGGACTGCGTGGCGGAGACGGATCGGCAGCTCGCTCAGCGGCTGGAGCAGGTCATCATGAACCTGCTGGACCGACGTGCGGCCACGTCTTCGATCTGTCCGTCCGACGCCGCCCGCGAGGCCTACGAAGGTGACGACGAGGGCTGGCGAGCCTTGATGGAACCGGCCCGGCGAGCGGCCTGGCGTCTGGTGACGGCCGGCAAGGTCGAGGTGACCCAGTCCGGCCGGCCCGTCACGGAGGCCGAGGCCCGCGGGCCGATCCGCATCCGCCGCGCAGGTCGGCAGCGGCCCGGCTCCGGATGAGCCGGTCCGGACCAGCAGAGGGTTCCGTTACGCCGGACATGAGCGCGTAGAGACTTTCCCAGGCGTACAGCCGCGCGTACGCGGCGCCCCACCCGTGGCCGTTCACTCCGCCGACGTACGAGGCCGGGCTCGCTGGGTGAACCCGGCCGTTGCCGCGTCGAGAATCCGTCAGGCCACCGCATCGAGGAAGGTCAGCACCGAGGCGTCCTCCTCGATCAGCGGGGAGAGGGCGGTGTTGAAGGGGCCGCCGTACGGGGCCTTCAGGTGCGCCTGGAAGGCGTCCTCGTCCCGGTACGCCTCGAAGATCCAGTAGGCGCGAGGGTTGGCCTCCTTGGTGTAGACGTCGAAGGCGAGGTTGCCGTCTTCCTGGCGCACCTTCTCGGCGTACTCCACGATCATGCGGGCGACCTCGTCCTCGGCACCCTCGCGGGCGGTGAACTCGGCGAGCAGGGTCTTCGTCATGCTCTGGTGTCCTTGTCAGTCGTGAGCGGAGTCGAGGTGCCAGACGCGGGCCTGGTCCAGCCTCACCGAGCCGTTCTCGGCGAAGATCTGCACTCCCTGGCTGGCGGGGTCGGGGAAGATCTGGTCGGTGATCACTGCCTCACCGCTGCCGCCGAAGACCTCGACGGACGACCAGTCCACGAGGATCCGCAGCTTCACCTTGCCGTTCTCGGCCTTCAGCGGTGCCGTCTGGACGCCGGGGAAGGTGCTGTTGAAGTCCACGGCCCCTGAGCGGGTGCGGTCGACGTACAGCTCCTGGGTCGTGGTGTCGTAGCCGATGACGGTCTCTTCGCCCCCGGAGCCGGTGCGTACCTTCAGGCCGAAGCGTTCGGCGTCCTCGAGGGAGAAGGTCGCCTCGATGTCGAGGGCCTTGCCCTTGGCCGCAGGGCCGATCAGGGGCTTCGTGGCGCTCTTGACGGTGACGCCGGACACCCTCGCCGGGCGCTTCTGGCGGAGCGACTCCAGGCTGTCGACCGGCCGGCTGGTCAGCCGGACCTGGCCGTCGACGGTACGCAGCGCCATGTCCCGTGGAACGCTCTGCGCGCCGCGCCAGGGGGAGGTGGGGATGGCGCCGCTGTAGTCCCAGTTGTTCATCCAGCCGACCATGTACCGCTTGCCGCCCGGGGCGTTCTCCCAGGACACGGCCGCGTAGTAGTCCTTGCCGTAGTCGGCCCAGTCGGCGCGCTGTACGACGGACTTGGCGGGGGCGTCGGCGGCGGTGAACCGGTCGGCCAGGACGTGGCCCCAGCCGGCGGTGTTCATGTCGACGATCTGGATCTTCGCCTTCTTGCCGGCGTAGGGGCGCAGGTCGAAGGACGCCCAGTCCAGGGTCTCGCTGTTGGCGCCGGTGGCGCTGCGGACGACCTGGCCGTCGACGATCAGGTTGACGGACGTCTCCTGGGAGACGGGCCGGGCCTTGGTGTCGGACAGCATGATGTGGTCGACGTTCAGGTGGCCCCAGCCGCCGGTGTTGTCGTCGACGATCCTGATCCGGGCCTTCTTCCCGGCGAGGTCCTCGACGTCCCAGGCAGCCCAGTTGAGCGCCTCCGCGTCCTTTCCGGTCGTGCTGCGCACCACGTGGCCGTCGACGAGGAGTTCGACGGCGGTGCGGTCGGCGGAGCCGGCGGGGTGGTTGCCGCCGCCGACGAGGAAGTTGACGTAGTCCTTGTCGATGGTGAACTCCGGCGAGGTGAGGGTGCCGGTGGTGGAGTCGCCGTTCAGGTAGCTGTTGGCCAGGCCGTCGCCCAGGAATCCGGAGACTTCCTGCTGGTCGGGGAGGGTGCCGGTGGCCGGTGCCGAGCCGAAGGCGGCTCCGGTCGTCGTCCAGTCGCCGTAGCTGCCGCCCTCGAAGTCGGCCAGGACCGTCCCCGCAGGCGGGTCTCCCCGCTCCAGAAGCGTCCCTGACTCGTGCGGGTGCCGTCCGCCACCGACCTTGAAGTTCAGATAGCGGCTGTCGACGGTGAACTCGGGTGAGGTGAGGATGCCGGTGGCCGCGTCACCTCCGTGGAAGCTGTTGGCGAGGCCCTTGCCGTCGAAGCCTTCGACGGTCCCCTGCCCGGCCACCGCACCGGCTGTCGGCCCATCACCGAACGCGGCGCCGGTGGCCGTCCACGCGCCGAAGCCGGTGCTCTCGAAGTCCTGCATCACCGTGCCGGCGGGCGGGGTGTAGGTGCCCTTGTCGTCGGCGGTGAACCTCTTGCCGTCGAAGTCGCCGACGAAGTACTGGGCGGCCGAACCTCCCGCGACACCACCGGGGTTGATGTTGACGACCAGGACCCATTTGACTCTCTTCCTGTCCCCGTCGACCGCGAGGGGGAACAGGTCGGGGCACTCCCACACGCCGCCCGTCGCGCCGGCCGGCCCGAACTCGCTGAGCAGGTTCCAGTCCTTGAGGTTCTTGGACGAGTAGAACCGCACCTTGTGCTCGGTGGACAGCGACACCGTCATCAGCCAGCTCTTGGTCGGCTCGTACCACTGGACCTTGGGGTCGCGGAACTCCTTGGAGCCGATGTCGAGGACCGGGTTGCCCTGGTACTTGGTCCAGGTGCGGCCGCGGTCGGTGCTGTAGGCGAGCGACTGGGCCTGGATGCCGGTGCCCTTGTCGAAGCCGGTGTAGATCGCCACCATGGGCGGGTTCGTCTTGGTGCCGAAGCCGGTGGTGTTGTTCCAGTCGACGACCGCACTGCCGGAGAACACCATCTCCTTGGCGTCGTGCGACAGGGCGAGCGGCAGCTCCTTCCAGTGCACGAGGTCCTTGCTCACCGCGTGCCCCCAGGACATGTCACCCCACGAGTCGCCGCTCGGGTTGTACTGGTAGAAGAGGTGATACTCGCCCTTGTGGTACACGAGACCGTTGGGGTCGTTCATCCAGTTCTTCTCCGGAGTGAAGTGGAACTGGGGCCGGTAGGTCTCGGAGTACGGCGAGGTGTCGGCGGCGACGGCCTGCGGGGCCGGCGGAGCTGCGGACAGGGCGCAGACGGTCGCCACCGCCGCGATCATCCGTATGCGGGCATGCCGGGATACACGTCCTGAGCTCATGGTGTCTCCTGTGCTGCGTCCGCGCGGCGAAGCCTGATGCCCGGAGCGGAACCGACCGATAGGTGACGCCTTCTCGACGCCGTCGTCCACGGCATCCAGAAGCGGTGTCATCGTTGACTTGTGTCATCGATGACACCGGGTGGGCCTGATGATGGAGGCAAGCCGGCCAGCGCGTCAACGGTTCGGCCGCGATGTCCGCTGCGCGACCCGTCCGTCCGTCATGCGCGATCGGTTGCGGTGAGCTGCTCCAGCCGGTTCCGCCACGGAGGGTTGGGACCGGCGACCGAGCAGGTCAGGGCGGCGACGCGGGCGGCGAACCGGCAGGCTTCCGCGACGTCGTCGAGACGGAGTTCGGTCAGCCGGCGACCGAGCAGGCCGCGGATGCCGAGGTGGTGCAGCAGCCCGGCCGTGAAGGAGTCCCCCGCCCCGACCGTGTCGGCGACGCTCGTCGACACGGCGGGCACCTGAATCCGGTCGCCGGCGAGTGAGGCCAGAGCGCCGTCGGCGCCTCGTGTGATCACCACGAGGTGCGCCCCGGCGGCGTGCCAGATGTCGCACGCCTCCTCGGGCGGCGTGCCCGGCAGCAGGAGCTCCAGGTCGTCCTCGCTCAGCCGCAGCACGTCGGCGAGGCCGCACCAGTGCGCCAGCCGGGCACGGTAGACGTCGGGATGCACCAGCAGCGGCCGGACATTGGGGTCGATGCTGATGGTCGCGTGCGGGGCTGCCGCCGCCAGGAAGTCCTCCACCACCGACGCTCCGGGCTCCTGGACCAGGGCCAGGGATCCGGTGTGCACGCAGGCGGTCTCCGACAGATCCACCCGCGCCAGCTCCTCGGCCGTCCACTGCCAGTCGGCCGTGTTCTGCGCGTGGAAGGAGAACGCCGCCCGCCCCTGGTCGTCCAGTTCCGCCACGGCCAGCGTGCTGGGCTCAGCAGCCCGGACGGCGCTCGACAGGTCCACTCCCGATGTCTCCAGGTGGGCGCGGAACAGCCGCCCGAACACATCACCCGACAAACGCGCGAGGAAGCGGGCCGGGGTGCCGAGCCGGGCCAGGGCCACCGCCGTATTCGCAGGTCCGCCGCCGGGCAGCACACGCAGGGCGAGTTCGTTCGAGGCACTTGCGGGTTCGGCGAACGCGTCCGCGACGCACTCTCCCAGGACCGTGATCTGACGCGGGCTCATGGGCTGCTCTTCTCTGACGAACGTGCGGGCACACCGGGGCGTCGGGGTGCGGCTGCCGGACTGCCACGAAGGGGGCGGCCACGCGCATTGTCGATTTGTGACGAGCGCAAGGCATTGACGTTTCCGGGAGACGGAGTCCATCATCCTCGCCATGCAGTGTCAACGATGACATAAGTCAACGATGACACCGCGGGTGGCCTGCTCTGACATCAACCCCGTGCCGCTCGCCATACCTCAGGAGTCGATCATGCCTCGCACCACTCGTCTGTCCTCCTCCCTCCTCAGAGCGGCCGCCGTCGCCGGCGTCGCGGCCCTCACCCTGACGGCCTGCGGCTCCGGTTCCGGCTCCGGGTCGGGCTCCGCCGGCGCCGGGTCGGGCGACGTGAAGGTCGGCCTGATCACCAAGACCGACACCAACCCGTTCTTCGTGAAGATGAAGGAGGGCGCGGAGAAGGCCGCGAAGGCCGAGGGCGTGCGGCTCATGACCGCGGCGGGCAAGTTCGACGGCGACAACGCCGGTCAGGTCACCGCCATCGAGAACATGGTCGCCTCCGGCGTGAAGGGCATCCTGATCACCCCGAGCGACTCCAAGGCGATCGTGCCCGCGATCGAGAAGGCCAAGGCCAAGGGCGTTCTGGTCATCGCCCTGGACACCCCCACCGAGCCGCAGAGCGCGGTCGACGCCCTCTTCGCCACCGACAACCTCAAGGCCGGCGAGCTGATCGGCGAGTACGCCAAGGCCGCGATGAAGGGCAAGACCGCGAAGATCGCCGCCCTCGACCTCGCGCCGGGCGTCTCCGTCGGCGTCCAGCGGCACAACGGATTCCTCAAGGGCTTCGGCGCCACCGACAAGGACGTCGCCTGCGCCCAGGACACCGGCGGCGACCAGGCCAAGGGGCAGACGGCGATGGAGAACTGCCTCCAGAAGGAACCCGGCATCAACGTCGTCTACACCATCAACGAGCCGGCCGCGCTGGGCGCGTACACCGCGCTCAAGGCCAAGGGCCGGGAGAAGGACGTCCTGATCGTCTCCGTCGACGGCGGCTGCACCGGCACCCGAGCCGTCAAGGACGGCAAGATCGCCGCGACGTCCCAGCAGTACCCGCTGAAGATGGCTGCCGAGGGCGTCAAGGCCGTCGTGACGTACGCCAAGGACGGCAAGAAGGCGTCCGGTTACACCGACACGGGCGTCACCCTGATCACCGACAAGGCGCAGGACGGAGTCACGTCCAAGGACACCGCCTACGGCCTGGACAACTGCTGGGGCTGAGCCGCCCCCGACCGACCGTACGCCCCCAAGCCGGGCGGTCGGCCCCTTTCTCCCCGGCCGGGGGACGGCCGCCCCCTCGTTCCCTTGTCCTCCGGCAAGGAGAGACACGGACTTCTGTCTTCCGACAAGGACTTCGCATGACCGCCACGTCCACGCCCCCGAGCACGTCCTCGCCGTACGCCGGGCTCAAAGCGCCGACCGCGGCCCGCAGGCTGCTCACGGCACCGACCACCGGCCCGCTGGTCGCGCTCCTCCTGGCCTGCGCCTTCTTCTCCTTCTCCACCGACCAGTTCCTCACCGGCGGCAACTTCTCGCTGATCGTGCAGCAGGTCATGGTCGTCGGTACCCTCGCCATCGGTCAGACCCTGATCATCCTCACCGCGGGCATCGACCTGTCGTGCGGCGCCGTGATGGCGTTCGGCAGCATCGTGATCGCCAGGATGGCCGCGGAGGGCTCCCTGCCCCCGCTCGTGGCCATCGCCCTGGGCATCGCCGTCTGCGGCGGATTCGGGCTGCTCAACGGGGCGCTGGTGCAGAAGATCCCGTTGCCGCCGTTCATCGTCACCCTCGGCATGCTCAATGTGGCGTTCGCGCTGACCCACATCTACTCCGAGGAGCAGACGGTCACCAACCTGCCCGGCCCGCTGACGGCCCTCGGGGAGACCTTCCCGCTCGGTCACACCGACATCACCTACGGCTCCCTGGTCACCATCGCCTTGTTCCTGCTCCTCGCCTACGCCCTGAGCAGCACGGGCTGGGGACGGCACGTCTACGCCCTGGGCAACAGCCCGGAAGCGGCACGGCTGAACGGCATCCGCACCTCCCGCCTGACCATCGGCGTCTACACCGCGGCGGGTCTCCTCTACGGCATCGCCGCCCTGCTGCTCATCTCCCGCACGGGTGTCGGCGACCCCCAGGCCGGCCAGACCGACAACCTCGACAGCATCACCGCCGTGGTCCTCGGCGGCACCAGCCTCTTCGGCGGACGCGGGTCGGTGCTGGGCACCTTCATCGGCGTCCTCATCGTCGGCGTGTTCCGCAACGGCCTGCAGTTGATGGGCGTCGCCTCCATCTACCAGACCCTGATCACCGGCGTCCTGGTGATCCTCGCGGTGACCGTCGACCAGATCTCCCGGAAGAAGGCCCGATGACCACCACCACGGAGACCCCCGTTCTGCAGGCTCGCGGTCTGGTCAAGCGCTACGGCCACGTCACCGCCATCGACGGTGCCGACTTCGACCTGATGCCCGGCGAGGTCCTGGCCGTCATCGGCGACAACGGTGCCGGCAAGACCAGCCTGATCAAGGCGCTCACCGGCGCGCTGGTTCCCGACGAGGGCGAGATACGCCTGGGCGGCAAGCCGATCCAGTTCTCCGGGCCGCAGAGCGCCCGCGCCCACGGCATCGAGACGGTCTATCAGGACCTCGCCGTGGCAGCCTCCATGGACATCGCCTCGAACATGTTCCTGGGGCGGGAGCTCCGCCGCCCCGGCGTCCTCGGCAGTGTCTTCCGCATGCTGGACAAGAAGCGCATGCGCCAGGAGGCCGCCGAGCACATGGCCGACCTGAAGATCGGACTGCACTCGCTCACGCAAGCGGTCGAGACGCTCTCCGGCGGACAGCGGCAGGCCGTCGCGGTCGCCCGTTCCGTCGCCTGGGCCCGCAGTGTCGTCGTCATGGACGAGCCCACCGCCGCCCTCGGCGTCAAGGAGTCCGGTCAGGTCCTGGACCTCATCCGCCGGGTCCGGGACAAGGGCATGCCGGTCGTCCTGATCAGCCACAACATGCCGCACGTCTTCGAGATCGCCGACCGGATCCACGTCCACCGCCTCGGCCGGCGCGCTGCCGTGATCAAGCCCTCCGACTACTCCATGGCGGAGGTCGTGGCCATCATGACCGGCGCGCTCACCGTCGACGCGGCCGGAGGTACTGTCGTAGCCGATTCCGAGGCGGCGAAGGCCGCGGGAGTCCAGGCCAACTGACGCACTCACAGGTTCCGGCCGTGGCCGCGGCCGGGACCGACGAGCACAGGAGACTGTTTCCTCGATGGCAGCGAACCGCCGCCCGACACTGGCAGACGTCGCCCGAGAAGTGGGCGTCAGCGCCAAGACCGTCTCCCGCGTCCTCAACGAGGACGGCCCCGCCTCGGCCGAGACCAGGGAACAGGTGCTCGCCGCGGTGGCCAAGCTCGGCTTCCAGCCGAACCTCATGGCACGCAACATCCGGGTGGGCGGGCCCGACACCACGATCGGTCTGGTCATCCCCGACCTGGCCAACCCCTTCTTCGGAGCCGTGGCCAGGAGCATCGAGGACACGGTCCGCGACCGCGGCCTGACCCTGCTCATGGGCTCCTCCGCGGACGATCCCGACCGCGAGCGGTCGCTGACGGACAAGTTCCTGGCCCGCCGCGTCAGCATCCTGATGGTCGTGCCGTCCGTCGGCGCCGACCACTCCCACCTCAAGCCGCACCGTACGGCGGGACTGCCCGTGGTCTTCCTCGACCGGCCCGGAGTCGGCCTCGCCGCGGACAGCATCGTCAGCTCCAACCGTGCCGGAGCCCACGACGGTGTCGCCCACCTCATCGCCCACGGCCACCGGCGCATCGGCTTCATCGGCGATTTGCCCACCACGCTCTACACCCGCCGCGAACGTCTGGCCGGTTACCGCTCGGCGCTGCAGGAAGCCGACATTCCCTACGACCGCCCGCTGGTCTCCAACGCCCACGACCAGCAAGGCGCCGAGGCCGCGACCGCCCAACTCCTCGGCCTGGCCGATACCCCCACGGCCCTGTTCGCCGGCAACAACATCATGGCGCTGGGGATAGTCGCCGAACTCGCCCGCAGCAAGCGCAAGGACGTCGCTGTCGTCGCCTTCGACGACGTCTCACTCGCCGAAGCACTCGAACCCGCCCTGACCGTCGTCGCCCAGGACCCGGAAGAACTCGGCAGAACGGCGGCGACCACCGCACTGTCCCGACTCGACGGCGACCGCACCCGCGCCCGCACCATCACCGTCCCCACCCGCCTGATCGTCCGAGGCTCGGGCGAGCAACCCGCGGCCAAGCCGTAGGCAGCTTGACCGGCCGGAATCGGAGGCGGCACTCGAAGAGCGGATGCGGAGCCCGTGGACGCGGCATGGGGCCGCCGCCGGGCGGAGTCGGCGCAGTCCGGAGCGGACGGCGAACCAGCCGGCGGCGGCCAGGACCGCGATCAGGACGACGCCTGCCGTCAGGAAGAGGTTCCGGGTCTGGGTGATGGCGCGGTCGACCTCCTCCAGCGAGGTGGCCACGACGACACTCCCGCGGGTCTCGGAACGGTCCGGTGCGAAGACCTGGGCGGATTGGGTCAGGGCGATGACCCGCCAGCTGTCCTCGCCCTCACGTGCGGGCACGGTGAAGGGCCGGCCCCCGTGGGCGAGGACTGCCGCGCGGTCGAGGCGGGGCAGGTCGGGGCCGCCGCCCGGTGGCGCGGTGCTGGCGTCCTCACGTACTCCCAGCTGGCCGCCCTGAAGGAGGAGATCGGCGCGAGCGGCCGTGTCCTGGCGCACAGCGTGCTCGGCGACATGGGCGGCCCGCTACGGGCCGGCGACATCCTCCGGCACGCCACCGAGCATCAGCTCGACACGTACCTGCTGCCGCTGATCCGAGGTGAGCGGGCCTGCTGTTTCTCCCTCACCGAGACCGACGCCGGCTCCGACGTGCGCTCCCTGCGCACGGTCGCCGTGCGCGACGGCGACGGCTACCGGCTGACCGGGCACAAGGTCTTCTCCTCCGCGGGACCGTTCGCCGACTTCGCGATCGTCGTGGCCCGCATGGCCGGCACCGGCGAACAGGGAAGCGACAAGCCGAGGTTCTCCGCCTTCCTCGTGGACCTCGACAGCCCCGGCTGCCACGTCGAGGACGGGGCGACTCCGATGTCCGGCGAGCACATCGAGAGCGATATCGTCCTCGCGGACTGCTACGTCCCCGCCGCCAACCTCCTGGGCGAGGAGGGCGGGGGCATGCGCATCGCGCTCGGCCGGGTCACCACCAACCGCCTGCTGCACTGCCCCACGGTGCTCGGCGCCACCCGCCGCGCCGTCCAGCTGACCCTGGACCGGACCCGCACCCGTCAGGTCGCCGGCCAGCCCCTGCTCATGCTGCAGGCCATCCAGCACAAGGTCGCCGACATGGCCACCGAGCTCTACGCCGCGCGCTCCATGACATACGCCGCTCTGGCCGCTCTGGACGAAGGGCGCGAGGTCCACGCGGAGGCGTTCATGTGCAAGCTGTTCGTCGCCGAGTCCGCCTTCCGCATCCTCGACGAGGCCGTGCAGATCCACGGCAAGGAAGGGCTCACCCAGGGCAACGAGATCGAGTACCTCTTCCGCAAGATCCGCATGTTCCGCATCCTCACCGGCACATCCGAGATCCAGCGCAACGGCATCGCCAAGCTTCTGGCCTTCCACCACTGACGTGGACCAACCGGAGCAGGTCACGCCCACCGGGCCCGCCAGGAGGGGCCGACCGGAACCGGTTTGTGCGCCCGGCAGCGGTTACCTGCCGACTGGTGGCGACGGGCCACGAGGATGCGGGCGACGGCGTACTGAGCGCAGCCGTCGGCTCCCGCCTGCCCACAGCAGGTCCGGGGGAACACCGGTGGGCCTCAGCGGTGCGTGAGCATGCCTTCACGCAGGCGGTTCAGGGTCCGCGACAGGAGCCGGGAGACGTGCATCTGGGACACGCCCAGGTGTTCGCCGATCTGGGCCTGGGTGAGTTCTTCCACGAACCGCATGTGGATGATCTGCCGGTCCCGGTCATCGAGTTCGGCGAGCAGCGGGGCGAGAGCGTGGAAGTCCTCCACCAGTTCCAGCGCCTGGTCATCGGCGCCGATGAAGTCCTGCAGGGCGCTCTCCCCGTCCTCGCTCCCGCCGATCGCGGCGTCCAGGGAGGAGGAGTTGTAGCCGTTGGCGGCCAGCCGGGCCTCCCGCACTTCTTCCTCGGACAGGCTCATCAGCTCCGACAGCTCCTGGACCGTGGGCGTGCGGCCGAGCCGGCTTCGCAGTTCCTCGGTGGCGCGGGCGAGTTCGACGCGGGCTTCCTGCAGCCGGCGCGGCACGTGCACGGCCCAGGTGGTGTCGCGGAAGAACCGCTTGATCTCACCCACGATGTAGGGGATCGCGAACGAGGTGAACTCCACTCCGCGCGTCAGCTCGAACCGGTCGATGGCCTTGATCAGGCCGATCATGCCGACCTGGACGATGTCCTCCATCTCCTCCGCGCCGCGGCTGCGGAAACGGCCGGCCGCGTATCGGACCAGGGACATGTTCATCTCGATCAGCGTTGCGCGGGCGTAGCTGTACTCGGAGGTGCCCTCTTCCAGGACCGTCAGCTGTTCGAAGAAGAGCCGGGAGAGCTGCCGAGCGTCCTTGGGCGCCACCCGGGAGGGGTCGGCGACCTCCGGCAGCTCGTTCGTTCGTGCGTCCAGTGCCGCCGGAATGCTCATGAGCGCCATGCTGTGCCCTCCCAAGGTTCGAGCCGACCGCTACCGCTTGCAAAACGGCCGACGGCGCAGCGCCTACCCCGTCCTCCCGCACCTATACCTGTGCTGTGCCGAGCGGGCCCGGCACATCGTCGCGGTCAGCCGGGGAGGTAACAGCGAATGGTGGTGCCGTCGGGGCCGGTATGGACACGGACGAGGTCGGCGAGCTGGTGGACGAGCAGCAGTCCACGGCCGCCGGGCTGGGTGGGATTCGGCGGGCGGCGGCCGGCCAACGGATCGGTCAGCTGCCCGCCGTCGTGTACCTCGCAGACGACCCGGCCGCTCTCGGCCCAGATCCGCACTGTCCCCGAGCCGGCGCCGTGGACGACGCTGTTGGTGGTCAGCTCCGCCACCGCGAGTTCCAGATCTCCCAGGCTCGCTTCGGACACGCCCAGGGACCGCGCCTGGGACACGGCGAAGTCGCGTGTCTCGGGCAGTGTCCGGACGGCGAACGGGCGGGCCGCTGCTTCGAGGGGGGCGAGCAGTGGCTCGTTGTAGCGGGCGATGATCTGCTCGGGGCCATAGGCGGTGGAATGCGTCTGGCCGTCGGCGTCGATGACGACCGGGTGGGTCGCCAGGGCGTCGCTGAGGGCCTGCTCGTCCAGCTGCCCGGCGTCGTAGGGGCACAGGATGGTTACCGCGCGCCCGGTGAAAGCGGTGTTGATCAGCGCCTCGTGCTGGACGCAGGCCGGGTACTCGACGGCGGATCGACCCTGCCAGATCGGCTCGCCGATGATGCGGACCCGGCGGGCACCCGGCTGGGCGTCGGCGAACCTGCGCAGCACGTTGGGGATGATGCGGCCGGGGTTGCGGCCGGCCTGAGTCATGTCGATGAAGCGCACCTGCGCTGCTCGCTCACCCAGCCCCTCGCGGATCAGTTCCAGTCGATCCGGCGGCGCGGCTACGGCTGCGGGCTCACCGGCATCCAGCCCCTCCTGCAAGAAGGGAACCGTGCCCTCGATGTACTGGTCCGCCCCCTCGTAGAACAGTGCGGGGTGGACGAATGGCTCGTGCGAGGTGGCCGTACTCATCACGCAGCCACCTCGATCGCGGCGATACCGGGCCAGAAGAGCTCGAGGATGCGCGGCAGCTGCGGCGGTGGCCGGTGCAGCAGGATCCGGTGCCCCTGGGGGAGACGCTGGGCGGTGACCGCCAGGTCTGTCACGCCGGCCACATCCACGAACCGCACCCGGGACAGATCCACATGCAGCACGTCCGCGCGTCGCTCGACCAGCTGGTTCAGCGCCTGCTGCCATACGGACCGTGTGTTCATGCTGATCTCCCCTGTCGCCCCCAGCCCCGAACTGTCAGGCAACGGATCGATCTGCAGTACCGCGTCACGCGACGGCGCGACGGGGGTCCCGCCCTCGCCGGGTACGGCATCCACGCTCTTGCCCCCAGCTCCCCGGCCTCGGCCGCACGGCGGCTCTACCGGTCACCTTGCACGATACTCGGTCAGGCACCGCGCACGCCCAGTCCGGCCGAGCGAGGGAGTCGGGCCGGGCCCACGGGCCCGGTGAGGCGAGTCGGTGGAGCTGATGCGACCGAGTCGGTGTCCTCCCGAGGTAGCCGCCCGTGCCGGCGCACGCCCAGAGGGGCGATCTCAGGGAGCGGGGCTGAGTTCGGCCCAGGCCGTTTTGCCGGGGTGGCGCGGGGTGACGCCCCAGCGGTGCGCCAGCCGTTCGAGGAGCTGCATGCCGAAACCGCCGGGCTCGGTGTTCCTGGTGACACGCATGCGTGGCCGGCGGTCGCCGTAGTCACTGACCGCGATGCGCGCAGCCGGCCGTTCCAGGTGAGTCGGACCAGGGGTGAGGCGGCGCCGTGGCGGATGGGCGTTGGTGATCATTTTCGAGACAGCGGTTCGGCGGTCTGGCTCATCCGGTGCTGGTGCAGCGGGCCGCCGAAACCTTCCACGCGGTCGCGGGCCCCAGTGCCGGGCGGCCGCGATGCTCGCCGTGACGGCGGGGAAACGCGACTCGCTGGACGGGATGGCCGGATCGACGTTCCTGAGGTTCCTCCAGCCTGGGAGCCCTGCTCTGCCGCCGGCCGGCGCTGCGTACAGCCGGTCGCAGTCGTCTGTCGGGTTACCACTGCCTGCCTGGTGAACCATCCGTGTCCGTCGGGTGACGGGCTGATCCTGTGAAAGGGTCGACCGCCGCTGTCGACGGGACTGGTGGTGGAGGGCTGAAGGGCGCTGGCAGAATCATCCCGTCACACGACATGAGGTCACGCCGGTGGCGTTGTCGCCGGGGCCCGAGGGTGAGGGAGCCGGCATGGAAAAGGTCTCGGATGTGGAGATTCCCCTGGACCGTGACGTGTTCCTGCGGACGTTGGTACGCGAGTTGGCGACGTCGCTGGAGTCGGTGATCGGCCTGGAGGAGGCGTCCGGCTACGTCAGTCTCGTGGGGCAGGCCGTCGGCACGCAGATCGACGAGATGTACCTCACGGCACTGGACATCGAACGGCTCACGGGTGAGCAGGTCGCCGAGGCACTCGTGGACCTCAAGCGCCGTATCAACGGTGACTTCTACGTCATCGAGCACGACGAGACGAAGATCGTGCTGGGCAACCGGGTCTGCCCGTTCGCGGAGAAGGTGGTGGGCCGGGAGTCGATGTGCATGATGACGTCCAACGTCTTCGGCACCGTGGCCGCCCGCAATCTGGGCTACGCGCGGGTGGAGCTGGAGGAGACCATCGCGCGCGGCGACACGGGCTGCCGGGTGGTGGTGCACCTGGTGCCCGACGTGGATGTCGACACGGTGAGTGGCCGTGAGTACTTCGGCGACCGGGCTGTGACCCCATGACCCTTGGCCTCTTCCGGGCCATCACCAGACCACTGCCCCATCCGGTGCTGTTGTGCGGGGCCGACGGCCGCGTCTTGGCCGCCAATCTGGCGGCCGTCCGCTGTGACGACCGGTTGCGCCCGGGAACCAGCGTGTTCGATCTACGGCCGGACGACACCCCGAAGCTGCGTCAGCAGCTGGCTGTGTGGCTGCGCAGCGGCACTCCCGTGCCCGGCGCGTTGGTCCTCAAGGACGCCGACGGCCGTACGCGGCGCTTCCGCTGTCACGGGGCGCGGGCCACGTGGTGGGACGGCCCGCAGCCGGCTCTGCAGCTGCATCTCGTCGAGGCCGGGGCGTCGGACAAGTTCGTCGCGCTCAGCGAGCAGGTGGAGGCACTGAACCGGGAGGTGGCCTTCCGTCGGGCCACCGAAGTGGACCGGGCGCGGCTGCTGGCCGCTGAACAGGCCGCCCGTGCCCGGTTGCAGCACCTGTACGACCTGACCGCCGCCCTGGCCGGAGCGATCACTCTCGCGGAGGTTTCCCGCGCTGTCAGCGAGGTGGCGCCGGCTGCCCTGGGGGCCACCGCGGCGGAGCTCTATCTGCACGCGGCACGGCTGGTACCGCCCCTCCAGCCGGAGGACAGCAGCCCTCCGGTCGGCGCGGGCGGCTGGACCGACCTGGACCGGCCCTCTTCCTCGGACGGCCCGCTCACTCGTGAAACCGGGGACGCGGTTCCCCTGGCCCTGTCCCTGGAGGCGGACGGCGTCCACCTGGGCATGCTGATCGTCTACGGCTCGGACAGCTCCACCGCTCCCGAGCATGTGACGGCCGTGGCGCAGCAGATCGCCCAGGCCCTGCGCCGGGCGGGCCTGCACGAACACGAGCATCGGGTCGCCGAACGCCTGCAGCTCAGCCTCCTGCCCCAGCTGCCTCAGCTTCCCGGCCTGGAGACGGCCACCTGCTACGCCCCGGGCAGTGACCTGCTCTCGGTCGGCGGCGACTGGTACGACGTCTACGACGTGGATGCCGATCACATCGGCCTGAGCATCGGCGACGTCGCCGGCCACGGACTGCCCGAAGCGACCGTCATGGCCCAGGTCACCGCCGCCCTGCGCAACATCGTGCCGCGCTGCGGCACCGACCCTGCCGCCGTCCTCGACGAAGTCAACACCTTCCTCGGCCGCTATCACCCGGAGCGGATGGCCACCGCCTGCTACCTGGTCTTCGATCGCCGCACCCGCACCCTGCTGTACGCCACCGCCGGCCACCCGCCGCCGCTGCTCATCCACGCCGACGGCTCCAGCACCTTCCTCGACCACGCCACCTCCCCGCCTCTCGGCCCCGTCCGGGGCATCCGCTACCGGCAGGCCGACACCACCGTGGCCGAGAACGACACGCTGCTGCTGTACACCGACGGGCTGATCGAGCGCCGTCGCGAAGACCTCGCCATCGGGATGCGGCGACTGACCGATTTCGCCCGCATCACCAGCGGCCTGGGCATCGCCGAGCTGTGCGACCGATTCCTGCACCACCAGCCCGAGGCGGCGTTCCCCGACGACCGGGCCCTGCTCACCGTCCGCTTCCCCTCACCGTCCTGACCTGCCTTGCCCGTTCGGCGGCTGCGGTCGGCGGGAGCGGTTGCCGGGCGCCGCAGGTTTCGGCGGTCTGTCAGACGATCTTCAGGTCGTAGGGGCCGGCGAGGGGGACGTGGACACCGACACCGCCGTGGTGCTCGGCATCGCACACACCATGCTGGTCAACGGCTGGCACGACGAGGACTTCCTTCGCCGTTGCTGCGTCGGGTTCGACCGCTTCGCCTCCTGCCTGACCGGCGCATTCGACGGCGTTGCCAAGGATGCCGCCTGGGCAGCGAGGATCACGGGTCTCAGCCGGGACACGATCACCGAACTGGCTCGCCGCCTGTCCACACAACGACATCAGGGTGCGGTAGCAGACCTTCCCGCTGTGGGCGAGAGGCATCTCGTCCACCACCAGGAGGTGTTCGGGGTGTTTCCGTCGGGCCAGGCCACGGCTGCCCAAGTGGGTCGTGAGGTCGGACAGCGTGGGAACGGGTACGCCCGGGACCGGGCGGATGCAGGCGCACAGTCGTTCTCCGAGGTCCGGATCGGGCACCGGGACGCACACCGCCTCGGCCACCGCCGGATGGGTGTCCAGTTCGCGCTCGACCTCGGCGAGACTGATGTTGAGACCGCCGCGCACGGCGATGCGTTTGAGCCGCCCCAGGACATGCAGTCTTCCGTGCTCGTCCAGCCGGCCGAGGTCGCCCGAGCGCACCCAGCCGTCACAGGTGCGGTAACGGGTGTCCAGTTCAGGCGCGTTGACGTAACACAGCGGCGTCATGGGGCCCAGTGCCTCGATCTGACCGGTCCGCCCGGCGGGGAGCGGCGCGCCGTCGGGTCCGGTGATCCGGATGCGGGCCACCGCGGGGTCCGGAGTGCCGGCGCTGTCGCCCGGCGGGGTGCGTTCTCCGGCCGTGTGGCAGTTCACCCCGTCCGACGAGCCGTACACGGTCACCACCGGGCTGCCGAACCGTTCACGGCACGCCTGGGCGGTGGCCGCCGGCAGAGGGGCGCCACTGGAGACAACAGCACGCAACGACGATGTGTCCTCGTCCGGCCGCGCTGGGAGGTCGGTGATGCGGCGGAGCATGGTGGGCACCGCGAAGAGGTGGGTGGGACGATGCTCGGCGACCATCCGCAGCGCTCCGGCCGGGTCGAAGGCCGACTGGACGATGAGGGTGCCGCCGAGGGCGGCGAGGGTGACCGGTGTGCCCAGGGAACCGAAAGAGGAGGCCAGCGGGACGAGGACCAGGTGGCGGGGCGGCACCGTGGTGTCGGGGTGCAGGCTCCCGACGTACCGGGTCCGGCCGCCGGCCAGGGCGTGATGGCTGTAGGCGACCATCTTCGGCTCGGCTTCTGAACCGGACGACACCAGGATGCGGGCGGGCCCGTACGGGTCGGCCTGCCGCGGCCGCCAGGGGCGGGCCGGGGTCGGCGCGGAGTGCAGCACGTGCGTCCGTCCGTCACCCGGGCCGGGGGCGAACACGGTGCGCAGATGCGGAAGATCCGCGACGGTCCGTGCCCGGCGGGCCGATGGGAGGACGGCGCCACGGGCCCGCGAGCGGGCGAGCAGCGCCCGGACGTCCCGGTCGTCGCCGCCCGCGGGGATCGGGAGGGCCACCGAGCCGATCGCGTAGACGGCCAGTTCCGCGGCCACGGCGTCGCGTCCGTTGGGCAGCAGAAGCGCCACCACGTCCCCGTCTCCCAGGTCCTCCTGGGCGAACAGGGCGGCGATCCGGCGCACTTCGGCGTCCAGTGCCGCGTAGGAGAGCACTCCGACGTCGTCCACCAACGCCTGGCGGTCCGGGTGTTCGCGGACCTGAGCGGTGAACAGTGCGTAGAGGTCGGTGTCGGGGCACAGGCCCGCTCTCACCCAGGCACGTCGTCGGGCGCGGGGCACCAGATCCGAGAAGCGCACTCCGGCGCGTGAGGTCCACACCGGCTGCCCGGCCCGGCTCGCGGACGGGGCAGTACGGTGCCGGGTCGCGGGGGCGGCTGTCATGCGAACTCCCAGGGAGCGTACGGGCGTGCGTGGCCGGTGGACGGATCAGGTGGTGTGACGGCCGCCCGGAAGGCCGGGTCGCGGGCCAGAGCCGTCAGGTCGGTGAGTACGGGGGTGGCGGTCAGCCCGGCCTCGGCCAGCCGTGCCGTCCACTCCTCCGTGGTACGGCGGGCAAAGCGAGCCGCGAGGTCCTCGGCGGCTGTGGGGCCGGCGCCGTCCGCCACGCGGAGCACCGCCTCGGGGCACGCCCGTGCCTCGGGACCGAGGTACAGATGGCCGTCCACTGTGCGCAGCGGACGGTCCAGTGCCGTCCAGCGGGGCCGGTGCGCGGGACGGGGGACGAGAGCGGCCGCCGAGACCAGGGAGGAGTCGACGCGGCTGCCCCGGCCGGTCGCCTCCCGAGCGGCCAGCGCGGCCAGCACCCCCTGGGCGCACACCAACCCGCCGAGCACGTCGGTGAGGGTCATCAGGGAGGGGGCCGGGGGCTGGTCCGCCGGCCGTACCGCCGCGGCGAGGCCGCTGTGCACCTGGGCGAGGTAGTCGGTGCCCAGGGGCGGCGGCCGGTCGCCGAAGGCGTCCCCGAAGCCGGATGCCCAGGCGTACACCAGGGCGGGGTGGCCGGGCAGCAGGTCGGACGCGTCCAGGCCGATCCGCGCGGCTTTTCCGGGGGCCCAGTTGTGCAGGAAGACGTCGGCCTCGGCGGTCAGCGCGCGTACCGTGTCCCGGCCCGGCGCGGTGGTGAGGTCGGCCTCGACCACCGGCTTGCCCGCGTTGAGAGCCGAGAACCGGGCCGAGCAGCCCCCTGCCAGCGGAGGGAGCCAGCGCATCGGATCACCGCCGGGCGGTTCGATCCGGACCACCTCGGCACCCAGCATCCGCAGGACGTGCCCGGCGAGCGGGCCCTGCACCCTGCGGGTGGACTCCACCACCCGCAGGCCCGTCAGCGGCAGGACGGCACCGGAGGGCGGGACGGCCGGGCGTGGGCCGGGCACGGCGATGTCAGGGTGCGCCCGGGCCCTGGGGAACGGTGCCGGTCCCGGAGTGAGGCACCAGGCGGCCGGGCGGACCGCGGGGGCCGGGTCGGAGCCGACGGTGAGGAGGCTGACGCCGGTATGGTGCGCGGCGGCCCGCAGCTCCGCCAGCGTGCGGCGGCGGGCGGCCCGGCGCAGTTCGTCGGGCAGCGGGCAGACGGCGGTGGCGAACCGCTGCTGGAACGGCAGCCAGCCACGGCCGGCGAGCGCGGGGGCCACGCCGAGCCGGGCCCAGAACTCCCGCCACGCCAGGGGGTCGAGGGTCTCGACCTCCACTCGGGCGTCGTCGGACGTCTCCAGCGTCGCCAGACCGCCCGTCCGCAGCGCGTCCGGTCCGGCCGTCGACGCGGCCGGCGAACCCGGCTCGGGCGGACCCGAGTTGTCGCGGGCCGTCTCGGCGGCGAGGTACTGACCGACCGCCAGCAGCGCCCCCTGGGCCACAGAGGTCCGCACTTCGCGCAGGTCCAGGCCGCGGGCCCGCGCGACGCGCAGAGCGGTGGCGCCCTGGGCGGCGAGCACCCCCGCCACCACCGAGGCGTAATCGACGGCCAGCGGGAGCGGCCCGCCCGTCGCCCGGCCGTGGACCTGCATGAGACCGCAGGCGGCCTCTACGGCGCGCTCGTCCGGCAGGTCCGCACCGACCGGCCCCGCCCAGTCGACGGTGTACCGCGGCGTGTCCCGGCCTGGGCCGCTCGTCTCCGGCAGGTCCCGCGCGGCGTGCCGCAGCAGCCGGCCGGCGATCGCGGCAGCGACGTCCGGCCGGGCCGCGGCGCGCAGGTGTGGCGTCACGATCGCCCCCGGCCGGGCCGGCGGCCCTGCACCGAGTACAGGACGCTGGATGCGGCGCGGAAGGACGGGTCCCGCATCAGCCGTCCCACGCGGTCCAGGTCCCCCTGGGTCATGCCCTGTTCCGTCAGCCGGTCCCGGAGGTTGCGGGTGTGGTTCAACTGTAGTCCGAGGCCGGGGTCCTGGGCGTGCCGCACTCCGATGTGGAGGTGGACGTCGATGGCGGTCAGCCCCGCCGCCCGCAGTGCCGCCGGCACTTTCCGTCCCCAGTGCGGATCGCCGCCCGCGGCGCGCAGCGCCTCAGTCTTGGCCCGCAGGAAACGGACGTAGAGCGCCTCCGCCTCCGCGTCCGGGGTCAGCAGCGGCGGCTCGTAGGAGGCGTCGAGCTCGTCGATCTGCAGCAGGCCGCCTGGTGTGAGAGCGCGCACCAGCTTGTGCAGGACGGCGTCCCGGGTGGGTAGGTGCTGCAGGACCAGGCGGGCCACCACCAGGTCGTAGGCCGCCTCCGGCAGCGGGTCGCGAGCCAGGTCGAGGGCGGCGACCTCCAGGCGCGGGCCGGGTGCCAGGTCGCGCGGGTCGAGGTCGGTGGCGAGCACCGAGCCGCCCGGTGCCACGCGGCCCGCCAGCCAGCGCGCGATGCTGCCGCCGCCGGCGCCGACCTCCAGGCAGTGCCAGCCCGGGCCGACACCGGCGGCCGCCAGGCGCGGCAGGGTCACCGGATCGTAGGCGGCAGCCAGGCAGGAGTGCTGGTCGCGGCTGTGCGCGGTGCCGTTTCGGAAGACCGCGTGGGTGCCCTCCCGGACGGGAGCGGGCTGGGACACGGTGTGGCTCCTCTCGTGAGAACGCTGCCCGGTCAGGCCCGGCGTCGTCAGGGTCGGCCCGGACGGGGCCCTGCGGCCGGCACCGGTGGGGTCGACACCGTCGGCATGCGCCCGGTGGGCGACCGCCGGCCGGGGCGGGAGCCGGTCGTTCCGGCGAGACCTGTCAAGGGAGTGGCCCGGACAGCCGCCGCCGGGCAGCGGCCCCGGCAGGCCGGCAGCGTAGAGCGGCCCGGACCGGCCGGCAGCGTCGGACGGCGCCCCGGTCACGTCCACCGGCCGGTGCCGGCAGGTGCGGCGCCTGTGAGCTGCCGGGCCAGGGTCGCCCGGCGGACCTTGCCGGTCCCGGTGCGGGGCACCTCGTCCCAGGTGAGGACGGTCGGGTCGCGCAGCGCGGGCAGTCCATGGGTGGCCTGCTTCCAGGCATTGGGGTCCAGCCGGCCGTCGGCGGTGACCACGACGGGCAGCGGGTCGCCGTCCGGGGCACCGAGGATCACGCATTCCAGGGCCTGCGGCAGTCGCTGCTCCAGTACGTCCTCGGTCCGCAGGCAGCTCATACCGGGCAGGGCGTCGACGGCGCGGTCCAGGATGCTGACACTGCCGTCGCGGTGGTGCACGCCCATGTCGCCCGTGGACCACCAGTCGCCGACGCGTTTGGCGTCCCAGCGGTCCTGTTCGCCGACGTACCCCGAAGCGAGGGCGGAGGTGCGGACGAGGAGCAGGCCGGGACGGCCGCGCGGCACCGGGCGCAGCGTGTCCGGGTCCACCGCGCGCAGCCGGGTCCGGCCCGGCACGGGACGGCCGAGCCGCCGCGCCGTGGTCTCCGCGTCCGGCGCGAGCGCGGAACGCCGCGTGTGGAAGCGGAAGGTCAGCGGCCCGGTCTCGGTCTGGCCCCAGCCCTGCATCCACAGCGGGCGGGCGCGGCGACTGGCGGACAGGTACGCGCGCAGGGTGGGCGGGTGCACGGCGTCGTAGGTGCTGATGTACAGGCGGACGTCCCGGAAGGGGTTGTCCAGCCGGGTGGTGAGCGGCCGCATCCGGATGTAGGAGGCGGGCAGGGCCTCGACGACGGTGGGCGGGTGGGCCCGCAGGAGCGGGTCGGCGGCCTCCGGGTCGTTCCCGGTGAGGATCAGCATGCCGGCGGGCGCGAGTGACACGACGACGGCCGTCCAGCAGAAGGTGCGCCCGTGGCCGTACGCGCTGGCGTTGGCCAGGACGTCGTCCCCGCGGATGCCGATGCCCGGGTAACGCACCGCTTCGAAGCGGGCCAGCTTGTGCACGAGTGTCCGCGTGGAGTGGACCACCAGCTTGGGCAGGCCGGTCGACCCCGAGGTGTGGTGGATGATCAGGGGTTCGTCGTCGTGGCGCCGCGCCGGTACGCCGGGGCGGGACGCGTCCAGCGCGGCCAGGTGGACCGCGCCGGGCGCGGCGGAGTCGACGGTGACGAGGATCCGGGCCGGTACGCGGGCGGCGGTGTCCCGGCAGCGGGCCAGCACCGCCGAGGTGGTGACCAGCGCGGCAGGCCGCAGCCGCTCCAGCAGGGTGACGAGGTCCGCGGTGTCGAGCCGGGCGGACAGTAGCGCGGGTACGGCGCCGAGGCGGACCACGGCGCAGGCGAGCAGGTCGTAGTCCCAGTGGTTGTCCTTCACGATCGCCACGCGGTCCCCCGGCCCGACACCGGCGTCGGCGAGGCGGGCCGCGGTGGCGCGGACCAGGCCGGCGAGTTCGGTGACGGTCCACCGGGTGCCGGCGTGCGGGGCGATGTCGAAGGGCCGGTCCAAGTGGACCACCGTCCGGGCGCCGCCTGCCGCCGCCTCGTCGAACAGGGTGCCCATGTCATGCGGTCGCATGAATCTCCTCCGCTCGGTCGTGGCCGGCCGGAATGTTCCGTCCGAGCCTGCTCAGGACGCGGGACGCGGACAGCGCGCCCGCCCGGACGGCGCCCTCGGAGGCGGGTCGCAGCATGAGCCAGTCGCCGGCGTACTCCACCGCGCGCACCGGCCGGGAGAGGAAGCCGGCGCGTTCCCGCAGGGCCTGGGGTGTGGCTTCCGGCAGGCCGTGGCGGAAGGCGTGCACGAGACGGTGGCGGCAGGCGTCGCCGATGCCCGGGACATAGCGTTCCGCCGCGCGCACGAGGAGTTCGGCGGCCTCTTCGGGAGGGCCTTCCAGCAGCTCGGGCACCCGGTGCGGACCGGCCACGAGGGTGACCAGGCCCCGGCCCGCGGGTGCCCGGCCGGGGTGCTTGGCGTGGTCGACGACGACGCCGGAGAGCACGTTTTCCTCGGCGGCCGGAGTGAGCAGGATGTGCACCGGCCGCCGGGCGGCTGGGGCCAGGGGGCGGTCCAGCAGACAACTGACCTTCATCATGGGCGTGAAAGTGCAGGCGGTGAGGAACGGCTGCTCGTCGGCGGGGGCGTCCGGGCGGAGCGCCACCGCGACGGGGGCCGGAACGGCGAGCACGGCGGCACGCGCGGTGACCTGCCCGTCGTCGAACCGCAGTACGGCGTGCCCGCCCGCGTCGGTGACCTCGCGTACGGTCCGGTGGGTGACGACCTCGGTGCCGGTGGCGAGGCGGCGGGCCAGGAAGTCCATGCCGTCGCGGTAGGTGCGCCAGGAGGCGGTGGAACCGGCCTCCAGAAGCAGGCTGACCAGGGGAGCGGCCGTCGAACGGGCGGTGTCCCAGCCGAAGAAGCAGCCGGCGACCGGCTGGAAGAGGTAGTCGTGCAGGTCGCGGTGGTAGCGGGCGGTCATCTCCCGCACGGTGGCGGCGCCCAGCGAGCTGTTCTCGGGACGGTCGCCGTCGAATCCGGCGCGGCGGCGGCCGGTCCGGGCGGAGAAGGCGGCCAGGTCGAGCCGCGCCCGGGGGGACAGGCCCGCTCCGGTGACCACCGCCGTGCTCTCGCCGACGCCCAGGTGGGCTCGTCCGCCGCGCCAGAGGGCCACCGCGCCGCCGACCCGGGGCACGTCCGCGGGGGCGACGCGCAGCCGGCGCAGCAGCTCCCAGGTCGCGCGGTAACCACGGGAGGGGACCTGCTCGGCGCCCGTGTCCACCGTCCAGCCCTCCTGGCGGATGCTGCGCATCCGGCCGCCGACATCCGGAAGTTGCTCGTACACCCGGACGGCCAGCCCGGCGCGGCGCAGTTCGTGGGCGGCGGTCAGACCGGCGATGCCCGCGCCGACGACGGCGACGTCGAGTTCGGGCCTCACCGGGCGGCTCCCGTTCCGACGACGACGTTGCCCACGGTCATCAGCACCACGCTGAGCCGGTGCACGGCGAAGCCCGTCCGGCGGGCGGTCATGATGTCACCGCGGACGAATCCGGTCAGGTACTGACGGGCCCGCAGCACGGTCGCCGGCAGCATCAACAGCACGAACCACCAGGGGGCCACCCCGGTGGCCGAGGCGACCGCGCCGATGAGGAACTCGGCGGCCGACAGGGCTCCGATGAAGACGGCGTTGCCCCGCTCCGAGACCAGGGCGGCCACGGTCGGACGGCCCACAGCCCGGTCGCCGGCCACGTCGTTGGTGTTGGAGTAGACGCCGAACATCAGCGGCCCGAACCCGAACAGCACGGCCTGCACCATCAGGAATTCGGAGAAGCTCCCCGTCACCAGGCCGTACGGAACGACCACCAGCACGGCGCCGAGGGCGACCAGGAACACCTCCTGGAAACCGTGGTAGCTGATCTTCAACCCGTACGAGTACTGCAGCGACACCGCGAACAGCGCGCCCGCCGTCACCAGCGCCCACAGCGGGTGGTGCGGGGCGAGCGCGGCGGCGCCCGCCCAGAGCAGCGCCCCGGCCGCCGCGCAGACCCAGGCGAAGCGCAGTGCCTGGGGCACCGTCAGGGCCCCGGCGACCAGGGGTTTGCGTGCCGTGCTGCGCAGCGGGTTGTCGGGGCCGTAGTTGGCGAGGTCGCTGCCGTCCCGGAACCCGGTGACGTCGTCCAGGGCGACCATCGCCATGAGGACCGCGACTTCGCCGGCCAGGAACGCCGCCATCACCAGTGCCTGACGGGCGGTGAAGGCGCCGGCGGGGAACAGCGCGGCGGTCAGGGCGAGGAAGATGCCGAGGTAGTAGTCGTACACGTCCAGCTTGCCGAGCCGCGCGTACGTGCGCAGCCGGCTGTGGCCGTGGGCGGTCGCGGCGGGACGGCCGGCCGCGATGCTGTCCGTCATGGGTGACCTCTTGGGGGTGTCTGCGTCCGAAGGGGGGTGCCGCTCGCCCGGGCAGCGGGATGGGCGAGGCGGGCGGTCGCGGGCCGACGGTGGCCGCGGCGGGCAGCCGCGCGTCAGCGGTGCTCGTTGGCGAAGGCGCACACGAGGTCGGCGACATGCTCGACCTGTGCGTCGGTCAGCAGGTGGTGCACCGGAAGGGCGAGATGACGGCGGGCGGCCTGTTCGGCGCGCGGCCAGCGGGCACCGGGTGGCGCGTAGGGGGCGAACGCACGGTGGGCGGGGAGGGGCTGCGGATAGTAGACGTGCGTGGCCACCCCCCACTCGGCCAGGTGGGCGCCGAGAGCCTCCCGGTCCTCGGCAAGGACCGTGTACACGTAGAAGCACCGGCCGTCCGGGCCGGGCGGCGGCGGTGCCACACCACGGTCGGCCAGGGGCGTGAAGCGTTCGGTGTAGTACGCGGCGATCTTTGCCCGCCGCGCCAGCCGCGCCGGGAAACCGGGGTAGCGGTGCGTCTGGAAGGCGGCCTGGATCTCGTCGAACCGGCTGTTGAGTCCGACGGCGTGGTGGACGAACCGCCGCCCGGCGTACTGACCGTGGTTGCGCAGCATCCGCACCTTCTCGCCCAGTGCCGGGTCCCGGGTGACGACCACGCCGCCCTCGCCGGGCATGCCGCAGGTCTTGACCTGCACGAAGGAGTAGAGCCCCGCGTCGCCCCACAGTCCGGCCGGGACGCCCCGCAGTACGCCGCCCTGGGCGACCGCCGAGTCCTCCAGCAGGCGCAGTCCGTGCCGCCGGGCCAGTTCGGCGAAGCGTGGCATGTCGGCCATGACGGAGAACATGTGGGCCGGCATCACCGCCTTGGTCCGCTCGGTGACGAGCCGCTCCGCCTCGTCCGGGTCCATGGTCATGGTGTCCGGCCGGATGTCGGCGAAGACCGGTGTGGCCCCGACATCGACCACCGAGGCGGCCAGGGGCGCGCAGCCGAACGCCGGCACGATCACCTCGTCACCGGCGCCTACGTCCATGGCCCGCAGCACCAGCGAGAGCGCAGACGTGCCGCTGGAGCAGGCGACCACGTCGGCGGCCCCCAGGTCCTCGCGCATGAGGTCCTCGAAGGCGGCGGTGCGCCTGCCCAGGATGAACCGCTGCTCCGGGTCGAGTCCCACCTCGCGGACCAGCCCGATCAGTGCGGAGCGGTCGGCTTCGAAGAGGGCGGGAGGGAAGAACGGGACGGCGGGAGGGAGCGATGCGGTCATGCGGTCGTCCTCGTTCCGGCGAGGAAGGAGCGGATGGTGTCGCAGACGCGGTCCAGGTCGCCTGATCCCAGATCGGGGTGGAAGGGCAGGGCGACGGCGTGCCGGGCCGCCGCCTCGGCGCGGGGGAACTCGCCCTGCCGGTGGCCCAGGTGCGCGAGGGCGGGCTGGTGGGGCAGCGGCACGGGGTAGTAGACCTCGGTGCCGATGCCGTGCCGGCCGAGGTGGCCGACGAGGGCGTCCCGGTGCTCGGTCTCGATCAGGTAGACGTAGTACACGTCGCGGTCGTCCGGTTTCCCCGCGGTGGTCCGCGGCAGGCGGATGATCCCCGGCGCGTCCCGCAGACGGGCGGTGTACGCCTCCGCCAGTTCGGCCCGGCGCGCGATGTGCTCCTCCAGAAGGGACAGCTTGACGAGCAGGACGGCCGCCTGCATGTCGTCCATCTTGCTGTTCGCGCCGGGCAGGGCGCTCTCGGTGGAGATGGCCGGGAAGTTGTCGAGCGTGCGGCCCGTCCTGCCGTGGTGGCGCAGCGCCGCGACGGTGGCCGCCACCTCCGGGTCGTCGGTGAGCACGGCTCCCGCGTCGCCGAGCGCGCCGAGCGTCTTGGAGGGGAAGAACGACAGGACGCCGCCGGCCCCGTGCAGGCCTGCGTGCACTCCGTGCCGGCGCATGCCGATCGCTTCGGCGCTGTCCTCGACGACTGTCAGGCCGTGCCGCCGGGCGACGGCGGTGACGGCCGCCATGTCGGCCATCGTGTGGAACAGGTGCACCGGCATCACGAACCGGCTCCGCGCAGTGACGGCCGCCTCCAGGGCCGCGGGGTCCATCGCGTACGTCTCCGGGTCGATGTCGACGAACTGCGGTGTCCCGCCCGCCAGTACGACAGCCGAGGCGGTGGCGAAGAACGAGTACGCCGGCACCAGGACACCGTCGCCGGGGCGCACTCCGCAGGCGCGCAGCAGCAACACCAGCGCGTCGGTGCCGCTGTTGACGCCGATCACATGCCGGGCGCCGGTGTAGTCCGTGAGCGCCGCCTCCAGCTGCCCGACCTGTTTTCCGTGGGAGAACTTACCGCTGTGGAAAACATCGTCCAACGCCGTTTCGATGGACGGCCACAGGCGTTCGAAAGTCGCGGCCTGAGAGAAGAAGGGAATTCGATCAGGCGTTCCTGACTCAGTCGATAACGCACCCACGGCGCGCGCCGAAATCTGTCCACTGGAAGGCAATCTCTCACCTGTCTCCGTCGTGTCAGCGGAATGCCCACACTAACCAGACGCCCGGTCGCCGGAGAAAGGAAAGGATCATCTTCACACGTTCTAGGGAATGACGTTCAGGACGTCTTGACCATTTCCGCGGGTAGCCGCAACTGTGGTGCAGCGCCCCCAAGTTGTGCGCGGCGAAGCCAATGAGCACGCGCGTTTCCTTCCCTTTCCCCCTCTCAGGAGGCCTTGTGCTGCAGCCCCTCGTGGTCGGGCTCGGCCGGTCCGGATCAGGACTGCATCTGAACACGCTGGGCAGTCTGGCCCGACGGACCGCGGCCACGGGAGATCCGCTCGTCGCCCTGCCCGCGGTCGGCTGCGACCCACGCGCCGACAGTCTGCGGCTCCACGGCACGCCCCACGAGGTCACGGCCGTCACCACGCTGGAACAGGCCCTGCGGTACGTGGACCCCGCCACCGCGGTGGTCCACGTGTGCACACCACCCCGGCTGCGCTACCACCTCCTCGCGGAGCTGGCCGGACACGGCTTTCGCCGAATGATCGTGGAGAAACCCCTCGCCGCATCCATGGACGAACTCGACGCCCTGATCCGGTTGCGTCACGAGACCGGGCTCGATCTCGTGACCGTCGCCCACTGGATCACCTCCCGGCTCGCCGGCCGGTTGCGTCGGCTGGTGAGCGGCGGAAGGCTCGGCTCCCTGCGCCGTATCACCGTCGACCAGCACAAACCTCGTTTCCTGCGGTCCCTGGCGACCCACGGGCATCCGTCCGCCCTGGACGTGGAGATCCCCCACTCCCTGGCACTCGCCCTCGACTTGGCCGGACCGGCCGAACTCCGGTCGGCGCACTGCTGGGACCTGCGCTACGAGGATCGCGGACTGCCCCGCCTGGGCGGCGCACACGTCGAACTGGAGCACCGTTCGGGCGTGGTGACGCTGCTGCGCTCCGACCTCGGCGCACCCGTCCGGCAACGCAGCGTCGTCTGCGAGTTCGAAGGCGGGACGGCCACGGCCCACTTCCCGCTCAGCGAGGACGACGACCACGCACAGTTGGTGATCGCCCCGTTCGACCGCGGTACGGCGGCCCCGTCGGCCGGAGTCCGCGATGCGGACGGAGCGCCCGGGACCGGGCACCACGTCTTCCGGGACGACGCCTTGACCGACTTCCTGGACGGCGCCTACCGCGGCTTCGTCTCCGGCACCGAGGACGCCGGGAACTTCCAGCTCGCCTGCGCGACCGCCCGGCTGCTGTGCGCGGCCCGTGAACACTGCGCCGTCACCTCGCCCGCCCGCGCCGGGAGCCTCTGACATGTCCCGGCACAGCACCGACAGACCCCGTTTCCAAGAGTTCGGGCCGCTCGCCGGTATCGGCGACGAGGCGGCGACCGGCACCGACGGACAGCTTGCCGCCCTGCGACGCCTGGGCTGGAACGCCATCGAACTGCGCACGGTCGACGGCACGGCCCTCGCCGACCTCTCCCCGGCCGCCTTCGGCACACTGGCCCGGCGGCTCACGGACGCCGGTGTCACTGTGACCGCCGTCGCGTCCCGGATCGGCAACTGGTCCCGTCCCATCACCGGCGACCTCGGCCTGGATCTGGCTGAACTCGATGTCCTGGCCGAGCGCTGCGCCGCCCTCGGCTGCCGTCTGGTGCGGATCATGTCGTACCCCAACGACGGTCTGACGGAGACCGAGTGGGCCGACCGCGCCCTGGCCCGCACCGCAGTCCTGGCGGACCGCGCCGCGCGCGCCGGCCTGGTGCTGGCGCACGAGAACTGCGCGGGCTGGGCCGGGGACCGGGCCGACCGCGCGCTGCGACTGCTGCGCGCCGTGGAGAGTCCGGCCCTGCGGCTGCTGTTCGACACCGGCAACGGCGTCCCGTACGGCTATCGCGCCCCGGACCTGCTCCGTGACCTCGCCCCATACGTCGTCCACGTGCACATCAAGGACGCCGTCCGCACGCCGGACGGCGGCACCGCCTACACCCTGCCCGGCGAGGGTGAGGCCGGCGTGGCGGAATGCCTGGAGCTGCTGGCCGCCCATGGCTACACAGGAGCGCTCTCCCTGGAACCCCATCTCGCCGTGCGCCCCCACGAGGGGCTGGTTCGGGCCGGTGAGGACGCCGCCGACCTGTTCGTACGGGCCGGACAGGCGCTCGCCGAGCTGCTGGGCGCCGGACAGCCGGTCACCGGCCCGCTGGACGGCCCGGTGTGAGCGAACTGTTCACCGGCCGGCACCGCGAGTTGCTGCTGGACCTGCTGCGCCTACCGAGCGTCAACCCCCTGGAGGCCGGCCCGGACGATCCGCCGTCCCGGCTGCCCGAGATCCTCCAGCGGTATGCGACGGCCGCCGCCGAAGCCGGATTCCGCACCCTCCGCCTCGCCAGTCCGCCCGCCGCCTGCCTGGACCGCCCGGGCGTGCCGTCCACGGTCCGCGCCGCCGCCCGCGATCCGCGCTTCCTCGCGGGCCAACCCAGTCTGCTGCTGCGACTGGGACCCGAGCGTCCCCGTGCGCACACCGTGATGTTCAACGTCCATCTGGACACCGTCAGCGGACACGCCCCGCCCGCCTTCGACGGCGTGCGGTTCACCGCCCGGGGCGCGGTCGACGCCAAGGGACCCGCCGTGGCCCTCCTCGCCGGGCTGCGGGCCGCCGCGTCCCACCCCGCCGTCGGACGGGACGTCACCGTCCTGCTCCAGGCCGTCGCCGGGGAGGAGGGGGGCGCCCTGGGCACCTACGGCACCCGCCCGCTGCTGGAGGCCGGGCACCACGGCCGCCTCAACGTGTTCTGTGAACCGACCGGGATGCGCGCGCTGCCCCGGGCCACCGCCGCGATGACCGCGCGCATCACGGTCGCGGGCCAGGACGCGGTGGACGACCACCCGGACGCCGGACACAACGCCACTGTGCTGCTCGGGTTCCTGGCCCAGCACCTCGCCGCCCGCCTGGACGGGACCGTACCCGGTACGCGGGTGTGCGTCGCCGGACTGCACACCGGCCGTACGCACAACCGCGTCCACGGCACCGGCACGCTGCTGCTGAACCTGTCGTACCGCCGCACCGCCGACGGCGACCGCCTGAAGACCGAGGTCACCCGGCATCTCGCCAACGGTGTGCGCTACTTCACCGAACGCTTCGCCCCCACGCGGGAGTTCGCCCGCACGGCGCGGGACGCGGCACGGATCACCCGGCTCGGCTGGGACAAACAGGGCCTGCCCGCGCTGGACGACTCCGACCCGTGGGCCGAGGAGCTCCTGGCCCGCGCAGGAGCCCGGCCGGCGGCCGGCGACCCCGGCTTCACGTGCGACGCCATCTGGGCGGCCGGCCTGGACAACGCCTTCACCACCGTACTCGGACCCGGCTGTCTCGCCGCCAACCGCGCCCATGCGCCCGGTGAGTTCATCGACCTCGCCGACCTGGAGGAGTTCGCCGGCGTGGTTCGCCGGCTCGTCACGCTCTTCGCCGAGGCACTGCCGGCGGCGTCGGCGCAGCGACCTCCGTAGAGCACCACATCGCCAACCGAACGACCTGCGAAAACAACTGGCCCGCCCCGTAAGGAAACCCGTATGACGGCACCCCCCGCCCCGCGAGCGGCGGTCGAGCGCGCAACCGTCCTCGTCGACCACGCGGAGCTGCACGCCTCGCTCACCGGCCTCTTCACCGGCCACGGCATCCCCGACGCGCGGGCCCGGCTCGCCGCGGACGCGCTGTGTCACGGCGATCTGACCGGGCTCGACTCGCACGGCGCGTTCAACCTCACCCGGCTCTACCTGCCGTTGCTGGAGTCCGGCCGTTGCGACCCCCGCGCCCAACCGGAGACCCTCACCGACCTGGGCGCCTGCGTGGTCGTCGACGCCCGTCGCGCCCTGGGCCTGTGGGCCGCGGCCGAGGCCATGGACGACGCCGTGGCACGGGCCGGACGACACGGGGTCGGGCTTGTTTCGGTGCGCGGGGCGACCCACTTCGGGTGCGCCGGCTTCCACGCCGTACGCGCCGCGCACGCCGGGATGATCGGTGTGGTCGCGAGCAACTGCGGCGGCCAGCGCATCGCGCGGCCCCCGGGCGGCGCGGTGGCGATGCTCGGCACCAACCCGCTGAGCGTCGCCGCGCCGGCCCTCGACGGACACCCCTTCCTGCTGGACATGAGCACCACCGTCGCCCCCACCGGGCGGGTCCGCGTCGCCGCCCGCCGCGGTACGCCGGTTCCCGCCGGCTGGCTGGAGGACACGGCGGGCGCCCCGGTGACCGACCCGTCCGCCTTCGACCGCGGCGAGGCCTTCCTACGCTGGCTGGGCGGCACGGCCGAGACGGGCGTACACAAGGGCTACGGGCTCGGCATCGCCGTGGAACTGCTGGCCGCCGTGGTGTCCGGCGCGGCCGTGGGGCCCGCGCCCGCCGCGCTGGAAGGCGACGGCCGGCCGCACGGCAGCGACGACGGCATCGGCTTCTTCCTCCTCGCGATCGCCCCGGAGGTGCTGCGCCCGGGCGCGGACGTGGCCGCCGCGACCCGGTCCCTGTTCGGCACGCTCGCCGACTGCCCGCCGGTGCCCGGCGGTGAACCGGTGCGCTATCCGGGCTGGCGGGAGGCGGAACTCGCCACCGAGCGCCGCCGCCACGGCATCCCCATGCCTGCACACCTCCATGCGGAGCTGACCGACCTCGGCCTCCTCGGCGGTCCCGGGAGCCCGCGATGACGCGGCCCTTGCGACTCGGCGTCGTCGGTCTCGGCGCCATCTCCCCCTACTACCTGGCCGCCGCGGAGCGGCTGCCCGAGTGGCGGCTGACCGCCGTGTGCGACGCCCGGGCCGAAGCCCTGGAGCAGTTCCCCGGCCCGGCGGCACGCTTCAGCGACCACCGCACGTTGCTGTACCGGGCGCGACCGGACGCCCTCGTCGTGGCCGTGCCCAACGACGTTCACCTGCCCCTGTGCCGGGACGCCCTGGCCGCCGGCGTCCCGGTCTGCGTGGAGAAGCCCCTCGCCCTCACCGCAGCCGAGGGGTCCTTGCTGGTGGATCTGGCGCGGCGCTCCGAAGTCCCGCTGATGACGGCGTTCCACCGCCGGTACAACGACGCCGTCCGCGCCCTGGCATGCCGGACGACGGGCCGGGAGATCCGCTCCGTCCGGGTGCGCTATCTGGAGCGCATCGAGGAGCACCTCGGCGGCGAGGACTGGTATCTGGACCCGGCCCGCTGCGGCGGCGGCTGTGTGGCGGACAACGGCCCCAACGCCCTCGACCTGGTGCGGCTGCTGCTCGGCGAACTCACCGTCACCGGCTGCGACATCCGCCGCGACGGCTCCGGCATCGACCGTCAGGCGGTGATCCGCCTGCGCGGCCGCACGGGAACCACGGCCTCGGTCGAGCTGGACTGGTCGTACCCGGGGGAACTCAAGGACATCGAGGTGGAGATGGCCGACGGAGAGGTCCTGCACGCCGACATGCTGGCCGGACACACCGGCTTCAAGGCGTCGCTGTGGCACGAGTACGAGGCGATCCTCACCGAGTTCGCCTCGCTGGTCCGTCTCGGTGTCCCGGCCGGCCCGGGGGCGCACAGCGGCCTGGCCTCGCTGGAACTGGTGGAGGCGGCCTACCGCTGCGCCCGGTCCGGACGGGATACGACCGCAGCGGAGGCGGCCCGGTGAATCCGGCGGAGGACGGCCCGAAGCGTGTGGTGCGCGGATCACTGGTCAAGGTGCTCGTGCACCGCCGCACGGACCGCGGCATGCGGGTGGAGGAGCACGAGGCACGCTGCGTACGCCGGGGCGAGGTGCATGAACTGGTCACCACGGACCAGTGGGACCCGCGCCCCGGCGCACGGATCGACCGGGTCGGTTTCCTGGGCTTCACCGAGTTGCTGTGCGGTGGTGTGATCGACCGGGGTGATCTGCTCAGGATCGGGGACACGACGGTCGGCACGGTGCTCGGCTTCGACGCCTGCCACCTACCGAACCACTACAACATCCTGATCCACGCGGCGCGTCCGGTCAGCGGCACGGACCTGGGCCTGCGGCCGGAGACCGCCGTCACCTTCGTCCAGGGCCGGGCCGGGGACCAGGGCACGGGTCCCGCGCCGCCCGGTGCCTGAAGGCCTCTGGTGGCGCACCGGATGGCCCCGGCCCGGTCAACGGGCGGCGCCATCCGGTGGCGGTGGAACCCGGGCGGTCGCCCACCCGGGTCACAGCTGCCGCTGCTGCAGATCAGCCGAGCAGGTCGACCTTCAGGCTGCCGAAGTGGAAGTCACGGACGACCTGCAGCAGTTCGTCCTCGGAAAGCCTTCCGTCGCCGTTGGTGTCCACCTTCTGGAACATCTCCCCGGCCTGGGAGGCCGGCACGCCGACGGCGGACAGCCACGCCTGGAACTCGCGGGCGTCGATCTCTCCGTCGTGGTTGTCGTCGCACAGGCGGACCAACGCCTTCACGATGGGAGAGAGCGCACGGTTGAAACTCGCCTCGCCCTCCTTGAACAGCAACTCCCCCGTGGCGTCGAGGAACTGCTCCCGGCTGATGGCGCCACCGGCCGGGACGCCGGCCTTCTGGGCGAGGTGCTCGTACAGTCCCTGGAAGGCACTGTGGAGCTCCTGCACCTCCGGGGAGCCGGCGCTCTTGCCGAGGTTCTGGGCGATCCGGGCGGCCTCGCTCTGGAAGTCGCTCGCTTCCAGGACGCCGTTGCCGTCGGTGTCCCACTTCTCGAAGCGCTTCACCAGGCGGTCGTTGGCGACAGCGGTGCTCATGTGTCTCTCCTAGTCTCGGACGGTGTCCGTTGATGTCGAGTGGTGTCGGGTGGATGACGGACCGCGGCACCTGGGCAGGGCCGCGACCGCGCAGGGCGGTTCCGCTGCGCGGGCTCTGGGGCCGGCGAAGGCCGGCAGGGGGAGGCACCGACTCAGGCCGGCGCGAGGAGGCACCGACTCAGGCCGGCGCGCGGGGATCAGAGAAGGGTGACCCGGCTGCCCACGGCCTTGCCGCGGGTGTCGAGCAGAGCGCAGCGGGCCTGACCCAGTGCTTCCCTCGCGTAACAGGCGTGGTCCTGCAACAGGATCGCCACATCGGCCTGGGCCATGGCTTCCCGGAGGTTCTCGGCGCGCGGCAATGACCGGCCGCCGACGGTGAACTCGGGTATGTACGGGTCGTGGTAGGACACCTCGGCACCGGCGGCGAGCAGGCCTGCCGCCACCGGGTGCGCCGGCGTCTCCCGGACATCGGCCACATCCGCCTTGTAGGTGACTCCGAGCAGCAGGGCCCGTGCGCCCTCAGGGCGGCCCCGGACCTCGGTGAGCAGGGCTAGCGCTCGGTCCACGACATGGTTCGGCATACGGCCGAGAACCTCGTGTGCGGCTGCCAGCGTACGGAAGGCGAAGCCCTGGGATTCAGCCCGCGCGGCGAGATAACGGGGGTCGACGGGAACGCAGTGCCCGCCGACGCCGGGTCCGGGCCTGAAGGGTGCGAAGCCGAACGGCTTCGACGCGGCGCAGTGCAGCACGTCCCAGATGTCGATGCCGGTCTCGTGGCAGAACAGCGCCACTTCGTCGACCAAGGCCACGTTGACGTACCGGTAGGTGTTTTCGAGAAGTTTGGCCATCTCCGCCTCCCGCGTGCCGCGGGCGACGACGAGATGGTCCACGAACCGGGAGTAGAACGCGACGGCGTACTTGGCGCACAGGGAACTGCAACCGCTGACGACCTTCGGCGTGTTGCGGATGGTCCACGTCTCGTTGCCGGGATCGATGCGCTGCGGCGAATACGCCAGGTGGAAATCCTCGCCCGCCCGCAGCCCGCTGCCCTGCTCCAGCAGCGGCCTCACGACGTCCTCCGTGGTGCCGGGATAGCTGGTCGATTCCAGGACGACGAGCATGCCGGGGCGCAGCCGGGCGGCGACGACCCGGGCTGCGTCCTCGACCGCGGACAGGTCGGGTAAGCCCTCCGGTGTGAGTCCGGTCGGCACACAGATCACCGCGGTCTGCGCGCCGTCCAGGACCGCTGGGTCGGTCGTGGCATGAAAGCCCGCGTCCAGCATGACCGCGACCTCAGCGTCGCGGACGCCGCCGACATGGGAACGGCCTGCGGCGAGTCCGGACACCACCGTGCCGGACACGTCGTACCCCACGGTCGCCATACCGGCCGAGACCGCGGCTCTGGAGAGCGGCAGCCCGACATGCCCCAGCCCGATGACGACGAGATCGGCGGCCATGTGCGTACGTTCTCCTGAGTGTGGGGGGGAACGGGAACTGAGGTGGCTCAGGCGGAGAAACTGCCGCTGCCGGGCGCCACGTGCGAGCCGTATCCGGGCTCCACGGTGAGGCCGGGGGTCAGACAGAACGGGTCGGCGTAGACGGTGACCGGACGGTCGGTGCGGTTCGTCAGCACATGCGCGTCGGGCGGAAGCTTCTGGCACCCGTGCGGATCGCGATAGACCGTCAGTGGCGTCGCTTCCGTACTGAACACCACAACGTCGCCCTGCGCCGCCGCGGCAGCGGTGCCGGTGGCCGCGCTCGCCGCGAGCAGCGCACCGGCAGCGGCGAACATGAAGACCGAGGCGCAGCGCATGAATTGGTCCTTTCGGCAGGGTGTGGTCCACATGATTCTTTTCGGGAGACGCACCCGCTAAGCACGGCCCGACCCTGATGCGCCCGAACCAGTGATGCAGTCAAATGAGGTTGACACCACGGTCGGTGATTTCCGCGCCCCGTCGGTGTCACGTCTTACTAGCCCACGGCGACCCGGCACGGTCATCGCCGCCACCGGGTACCAGCCCAACCTGCACGACCTGGTCGAGCCCTTGGGCGTAATCAACGAGGACGGGCACCCCCTCGCCCCAACGCCAGAGACCACATCCCGCAACTCCGCGCCTGCACTTCACCGGGCACACCAATCCCCTCACGGGTGTCCTTCACCAGGCGGGCATCGAAGCGCGCGCCATCACGCAGGCGTTACGGCGCAAGACGGCGCAGGCCCCCCTTCCCTCCCTCCGCGCCTGCGACCGCACGGCCGACACTCCACAGAGGGCACGCTTCGAGTTGACAGGGCCTCAAAAGCTCGGTCCTGCAGCGGCGTGCCCGGCATCGTGCTGATCTCCTTCGAGGCTTCGACACTTCGACGATCAGCCGGTGGCCGTTCGCCCATGCGGGCATCAGCCCGATGCCGGAGCAAACCCCGGGATCAGGTCCAACCCGTACAGCACTTCCCAGGACGCAACCCGCCCCGATCGCCTGGCGACCAGGGCCACCGCACACCTTCCGCATGCATTGCGTACGGGGCGGCCACTGGCTCACGCCGGCGACCGTCGGCCTCGAAGGGGTATCTCGCTGCCGCGAGGACAAGGGTCAGTCGAGCGGGCGTCCAAGGAGCGCGACCGCCGGCGCACCGGCCTGAAGTAGTCGGATATCTACTCCACTCCTCCGCCTCACCTGCCACCTCCGTCATTCCCGCCACATGAGCCCAAAGCCCTCGAAGACTCCGCATCCCGGCGCTTCCCAGCCAATTCCTGCTACGTATCGGGGCGAGCCGGGCACAGAACCCACCGAAACCAGCCGACGACCATGGGGCAGCCTGTCGCCGCCGATCCGTTCCGTTCACGATGTTAGAGATTCGAGTGTTCACATCGACCAGACCGGGTGCAGGAACGGAATCGTCCGGAAACCCACCGTCTCTTTTCTCGAGCCGAGGAGCATATATTTGTATGTTCAACTATCTCGTCCGTGAATGAGTCACCCCACCGGCCGTGACACTGCATCACCCCTTTTGCGACTGGCATCGTCCAGTCGCTGACTGGTGTCGTCCAGTCGCTGACTGCAATTCCTGGTGAGGGAGAGGTTTTGGAGACTGCAATTACGCGAGCCGCTTTTCATGTGATAGCGGACATGTGTCACAACTTCAGGGAAGACCTGACCATTGACGGCATAGCCCAGGCGGCCGGCTTCAGCAGATTCCACTTCACCCGGGAGTTCACGAACCTGATAGGAGTCTCTCCCAGACGTTTCCTCAGAGCCGTCCGCTTCGAGGAGGCGAAGCGGCTCCTCTCTGATTCCCGGCTCAACATAGCCGAGATAAGCCACGCCGTCGGATACAGCAGCGTCGGGACCTTCAGCTCATGTTTCAAGTCCTGCACGGGTGTCACCCCGTCCGCGTACCGGCGGCTCCGCTCGGCGGACCCCCTCGCCTCGGCAGGCCCGCAGCGGGGCGACGGCACCCCGACGGCGCTGATGCCGCTTCACGGACACGTGCAAGCGCCCTCTGCGGATCAGTCCGGGGTGGTCTTCGTGGGACTCTTCCCCTCCCCCGTCCCGGACGGTCACCCGGTGCGCTGTAAGGTGCTGCTCCGCCCCGGGGCCTTCGTACTCGACAACGTGCCCACGGGGAGCTGGCATGTCCTGGCACGTTCCGTGACACAGAGAACCCGCGAAGGGCGCCAGGTGGGGCACGCCCCGGCGGTCGGCGGCGTCGGGCCGGTCACCACGTCTGCGGACCACGCACCGGGCCCGGTCGCGATCCGCCTGCACCGGGTGAAGCCGGCCACTCTTCGTCTCTGCTCGGTGCCCCACGGGGGACTACGCCCGGCCCCGCTCGGTTCATGACCTGTCCCGCCCCGGCCTGTGTTTCACCGGGGCGGCCCCTCGGCCGCAAAGCCGTGCATCTGGAACCGGCCGCGGAAGTAGAGCAGAGCGTCCCTGGCCGTTCCCGGCCCGGTGCTCCCTGCGTTCGCCGCCGGTGACCGAGTCCAGCCGACCACCGCGCCGACGAGGATCGTGTGATCGCCGCCGTCGTACACACGCCACTTCTCGCATTCGAAGCACGCCAGCGCACCGCCGATCAGGGGTACCGAGGTGGTGGCGCCGGGGGACCAGCCGACCGGGTCGAATTGCTGCAGACCCGCAGGGCGGGAGTCGTCGGCGAAATGCCGGGCCACGGCCTCCTGGGCAGCGCCGAGCACCGACACCCCGAAGTGAGGCGCGGGGTGGAGAGCCTGCTGCATGACGGCGTCGTTGTGGACGCAGACGAGCAGCAGCGGCGGGCTCAGGGACACAGAGGTGAAGGAATTGGCCGTCATCCCGCGCGGGGAGGGCCCGCCCACCGTCACCACGGTGACTCCGGTGGCGAACTCCGCGAACGCGTGACGCAGCTCCTTCGCGTCCGTGTCGCGCCGGGGCGGAAGGGCGGTCTCGCGAAGACCGGTCATGCGCTCCACCCGGTCCGGGGGCGAGGCGACGGAGCGTACGCTTCCAGCGCCCGGACCAGTGGTTCGGGCACGGGAGCAGGGACCGTGGCCGTGTTCGGACCTCTCATGAACGCGACCCGTTGCCTGCCCCGGGCGACAAGCCGCTCGGATCCCTCGGGGTCGAGTCGGACGTAGTCGAAGGTGAACTCCAGCTGCGTCTGACGGAGTTCGGTCAGTCTCATCCTGATGGACAGCTCGTCGAACACACTGATCTCGGCGAAGAACTCGCAGTCGACCTTCAGGGTGAACAGCTTGAGATCGGCGAGGATGTCGGCGAGCACCTCCGGGGCATGGGCGTTCAGGAACATCTCACGGCACCTCCCCTGCCAGCGAAGGTAGTTGACGTAGTAGACGTTGCCGACGAGGTTGGTCTCCTCGAAGCCGACGACATGCCGGTACTCGAAGTGGTCCGCCACGAACCTGTCCTTCCTTCCTGAGCGGTGCGGAGCCTGCCGCACGAGTGCGGCAGGTACTCGCGTGTGCGGGGCCACTGTCATGGGCGTGGCTGCGCCGCGACAAGGACCGCGACCGCCACCGGATCGGGCACGCCCTTGAGCCGGGTCGCCAGGACCGCCACGCGCAGCCCACCCGAGGCGAACACCGTCCAGCCCTCGACGGTGCGCGGTGTCAGCGAGAGCGGGGCGTGCGTGGTGAGGCCGGCCTTCTGCATGCATTCCAGAGCGGCCCACACGGCGGTGGCGGCGGTGTCGTAACTGTCTCCCGTCTCCTTTGCCGCCATCGCAGCCAGCGGGGCATGATCGCCGAGAAGCCCTTCCCACTCGGCCGTCGGCCGGGCCACGACGCGTTCTATGTCGCAGCCCACAGCGGCGGCGTCAGCCACCGCGCACAGCGTCCACCCGGCCGCGTGCGAGGCGGACACGACCAGGCCCTCGGACAGCTCGGGCCGGCCGTCCGGCCGGTAGGTGACAGCGGCGGGAGCGCCCAGAGCACGGCTCGCGGCCCGCGCCGTCGAGGAACGACGCACCCCGCTGTCCGCCGATGCCTCGTCCGGCCCCTGCCCCGCGTACGGCTCCACCGCGAAGGCCACCCGCTGCCCGGTCAGCTCTTCCACGGTCCGTTCCAGGTGGGACGCGAGCAGGGGCGCGGCCCACGAACCGCTCCGCACCCCCTTGCGCACCGCCGTCAGGCGCAATCCTTCCCACCGTTCCACGACGCGTCCGTCGGGGGCGTGGGCGGCGATGTCGTACACGTAGGTGTCGCCCTCGCGCTCCCGCTCGACCGCGCAGTAGCGGAGCTCCTTCGGTACGTCGGCGCCCGCGGCGAGCGGGTACAACCGGTCGATGCCCGACGGCAGCAGGGTGGCATCGGGCACGCACACCTGGTTGCCGTGCATCAGCGCGTCCCGCATTCCGGGATCGGCCAGCAGCAGCCCGCCCGGGAGGTAGGGGGCGAACCAGTCCGACGCCTCGGCCACCGACAGGTCCGCGTCCACGTGCCGCGCCGAGACGCGGTGGAAGCGGCGCAGCCGCCAAAACCGGTCGCCCTGGAAGAGCACATCGCCGTAGAGGTCCGCCGCCGGGTCCAGCGGTACGTCCCCGAGGCCCGGCCCGCGGAGCGTGGGCGGCCCCTCGGGCGCCGGTTGGCCGGAGAACACCAACCGCGCCCGGAAGTGCTCGGCGACGAATCCGGACTCCTCCGTGTGCAGGACGACCTCCACCGTGTCCGCGTCCGTGACGGTGGCGGCGATCCGCACCCGGGCCGTACCGTCGGGCGGCACCACGACGGGGCGCAGGAACCGCACGTCCTCCAGGACCGGGACGCCGCTCCACCCGGTGGCCGCGGCGGCCACCTGGCACATGGCCTCCATACCGATCACGGCGGGGAGCAGCAGGTTGCCGTCGAGCAGGTGGTCCCCGAGGTAGGGGTCGGTGCCCACGTTCAGCTCCGCCTCCGTGACCAGCTCGGCGCCGTGGTAGCGGACCAGCGGGGCGACGGTGAACCGGTGCAGGGGCAGCGGGGGGCGCTCCCGGCGCAGCGTGTCCAGCTCTCCCGTACGGCCGGTGACGACGGTGACCGGTGGCACGTCCGGATCGGTGATCAGGCGCAGCAGAACCTCCACGCCCTGGTCCGGGGAGATCGGCGTGATGCCCTCGCGGGCCAGGGACTCGACGACGGACAGCTTCTCGCCCATGCCGACACCGGACCACACGGACCACTCCACGCACCGCACACGGCAGTGCGGCGACGCGTCGGCCACCCGCTCGGCGAGGTCGGCGAGCCGCTCGTTGGCGGTTGCGTAGTGCGCCTCGCCGCGCAGTCCGGTACGCCCGATCACGCTGCCGAAGCAGACCAGCAGCTTCAGGGCGCCATGGTCGACCGCCGCAAGGACGGCCCGCAGCCCGTCGACCTTGGGCGCGAGGGTGCGCTCGAAGTCCTCCTCGGTCAGATCGGCGAGCGCGGCCGGTTCGTTGCGTCCGGCGCCGTGCAGCACCGCGGTGACGGGCCCGAGTTCGGCGGTCAGTTCGGCGACCGCCGCGCTCACCCGCTCCGGGTCGGTGACATCCGCGCGGGCGTACCCCACCCGGACGCCCCGGTCTGCCATGCGCCGCAGGTTCGCCGCGAGGGCCTCGTCGCGGGCCGGGTCGGAGCGGCCCACGACCGCCACGGCGGCCCCGGTCCGTGCTGCCACCGCGAGCGCGCACTCCGCGGTGATCCCCTTACCGCCCCCGGTCACCAGGAGGACGTCGGTGGAGTCCAGCACCTCGTCGGTGCGCCCGCCACGCACCGGCAGCACCCGCAGCACGGGCACCCGGCGCGTCCCGGCGGCGTCATAGGACGCCTCCGTGAACCGCGTGGTCGCCGCCACCTCGGCGACGATCCGGTCCACGACGCCGTCGGTCGCCGGGGTGTCCACGACCGTGGTCCGCAGGTGAGGAGCCTCCAGATGAAGGGACTTGGCGAGACCGGCCGCGCCGAGACCCTCCTGGACCAGTACGAACCGCTGCCCCGCCTCGCCCGCGAGGACACGCCGCGCACCGTCGAGCACCAGCGCCAGCCGGTCGCGGGGGCACCGCGGCGGCAGACACACCAGGACGCCGGGCCCCACTCGGGCGCTGCGCAACGCGCTGCACAGCTCCTCGGCGTACGGGTGCCCCTCCGCCGCGAACAATTCCCAGTCGCCGTCGGATGCTTCGGCCCGGGCCGCTGGGAGCGGCTCCTCGTCCAGGTCCACGGCGAAGGCCCGAACCCAGGAGGCGGCGCCCAGCACGGCCGGGGTCGTCCCGGCTCCCCCGTCCGGGCCGGTGGCGGCCAACGAGTCCAGAGCCTCGCCGAGTTCGGCCAGGGTGGCGGTGGCGAAGTTGGCCGGGGCGTGTGCGGTGGCGAGTCCGAGGCGGGTGGCCGCCTGGTTGACGATCTGCCCTACGGTGATGGAGCTCATGTGCAGGTCGTCCAGGAGGCTGCTGTCGTCCCGCACCAGCTCCGCGGGGAGTTCGGTCCGCTCGGCCACCAGGGCGCGCAGCACCTCGATGCCCGACGGCCCCTGTCTGCCGTCCGGTTCGACGGCGGGCCCGCCGTCGCCGGTCGCCTGCGTCTCCCCGCCGGTCGACGGGGCTCCGTTCGCGTCCCGCTCCCCCGCGGACGGCACGGCCGACAACCCGTCCGGCGCGACGCTCTCGCACGGGCTCGCCAGGAAGTCGAACTCGGCGTCGAGGTCCAGGGGCCGGGTGAGCCGGTCCGTGAACAGCCGCTCATGCATCAGCGGGGCGCCGATCACGTACGCGGCCCCGGCGACCCGGAGCAGACCGCGCAAGGACCGCTCGTCCGTGTCCAGCGCGACGGACGGAACGCCGGTCGCACCAGTGGCCAGGGAGCTGAGCACCTGCCCCGGGCCCACCTCGACGAAGAGTTCGACGTCCCGGGCCGCCTCCTGGACCGCCCGGGTGAAGAGCACGGGCTCGGTGATCTGCCGGTGCAGCAGCTTGCAGAGGTCGGTGTCCTCGGCCAGTTCCTGCCCGGTCACCGTGGACAGCACCCGGCGCCGCACCGGCCCGAACCGCGTGTCGTCCAGCCAGCCCCCGAAGACGTCGGCGGCCGACGCGACCAGCGGGGAGTGGAAGGCGTGGGACACCGCGAGCGGCGTACAGGCGACGCCCTCCCGGGCGGCCCGCTCGGTGACGGCGGCCACGGAGTCGGCCGGTCCGGCGACGACCGTCCGCTCGGGTCCGTTGTACCCGGCGATGACCACGTCGAGGCCGTCGGTCAGCGCCCGTATCCGCTCGGGGTTCCCCGACAGCGACGCCATGGTGCCGGGCTCGCCGTGCGAGGCCATGGCCTCGCCGCGTACCCGGGCCGCCTCCGACAGCAGCGCCTCGTCCAGGGCTCCCGCCCAGTGCAGGGCGACGAGTTCGCCCAGGCTGTGCCCGACCGACGACTCGGCCTCCACGCCGAGCCAGTCGAGTACGCGCAGTCCGGCGGTGGCGGCGGTGACGATCCGCGGCTGCGCCACGTCGGTCGCGACCGGGTCGCCGTCGCCGGGCAGCCCGGCCCGCTCGTAGACCTCGGCGGCCTGGGCGAAGCGCCGGCGGAGCGCGCCGCCGTCGGTGCCCCGGCCGGAACCCTGGCCGGGGAAGAGGAAGCCGATGCGCCCGGCCTCGCCTTCCGCGCATCCGATGAAAACCCGGTCGTCTATGGTGACCAGCGGGCCCGGGTCCTGCTCCAGCGCGTCGGTCAACTGCCGCAGTCGGCGCTCGGCGTCCTCCGGCGAGGTCACCACCGCAGCTGCGCGCCATGGCAGTTCGCGCAGGTCGCGCTGGAGGGTATGGGCCAGGTCGGCGAGTTGCGCGTAGGACAGCCGGGGCGCGAGGTCGGCCGCCCTGGTCAAGCGCTCGCGCAGCTCGGCCGGCGATGCGCCGTCCAGGAGGAGCAGTTCGCAGTCCTGGAGGGAAGCGGCGAGCGTGAGGTGGCGCCGACTGGGTGCCCGGTGGCGCGGCGGCGCCTCCTTGTCGAGGACGACATGGGTGTTGATGCCGCCGAAGCCCATCGCGGTGACCCCGGCGCGCAGCGGCATGTCCCGGGGCCACGGCTCGGCGGTGCGCAGCGCGCGCAGGCCCGCTCCCGGTCCGGTGAGCAGCTCGTGCGGTTCCTGGCAGCCGATGGTGGGAGGCATCAGCCCCGCGTCCACCGCCATCACTGCCTTGATCAGTCCGGCCACCCCGGCGGCGGCCTTGGTGTGGCCGATCATGGCCTTGGCGGAGCCGATGGCGGCGGCCGGTGCGCCGGGATCGGCCTCAGCGCGAGCGGCGGTGAGGGCGCCGAGTTCATTCGCGTCGCCCACCGGGGTGCCGGTGCCGTGCCCCTCGAAGAACGGCACCGTGTCGATCCCGAACCCGGCCCGTTCGTAGGCGCGTGCCAGGGCCAGCCGGTAGCCGCCCGACTCGGGGCGGGTGATGCTTCCCTGCCCGTCCGAGGAGACGCCCCATCCCGCGATCGTCGCGTAGCGGCGCAGGCCGGCAGCGCGGGCGTCCTCATCACGCATCAGCACGACCATGCCGCAGCCCTCGCCGGGCCAGAACCCGTTGGAGCCCCGGTCGTACACGCGCATCTCCGACCGGGCGAGGGCGCCGGTCTTGGCGAAGCCGACGATTTCGAACGGGTCGATGGACAGGTCCACGCCGCCGGCGACGGCGACATCGAGGTCCCCGTTCAGCAGGGAGCCAGCGGCGGTGGTGACTGAGAGCAGCGAGGAGGAGCAGGCGCCGTCGACGCTGTACCCGCCGCCGCCCAGTCCGAAGTGGTTGCAGATCCGCCCGGCGATGGTGTTCGACAGGGCCCCCGCGAGCGAGTCCTCGTCGACCGGAGGGAACGGCTGCTTGTAGGTCTTCTCGACGCCGTCGAGGAACACGGCGAGCCGGTCGTCGTCCCAGCCCTGGCCGCGCAGCGCCTCCGCGAGCACGCGGCGTACGTACGGCCAGCGCAGCCGCATGCCGCCCGCCCGGGTGAACTCCCCGGTGAGGGTGTTGCCGACGACGACACCGGTCCGGGCGTGCGGCAGTCCGCCGCCCTCGGGGAATCCGGCGTCGGTGAGCGCCCGGCCGGCGGTCTCCAGGGCGAGCCAGTGCGTGAGGTCGGTGGAGCGGTAGGTGCTACCGGTGACCCGGTGCGCGACGCGGTCGAAGGCGTAGCCCTCCAGGACGGCGGCCGTACGCGCGTAAAACCGGTCGGGGGCGGCCGGGTCCGGGTCCCAGTAGTCGTCCAGGCGCATCCGTACGTCCGGGATGCGGCGGAAGGCGCGCCGACCGGCCACCGCGTTCTCCCATAGTTCGCGAGGGGAAGCGGCGTCCGGGAACCGGCAGGCCATGCCGACGATCGCTACGCGGGTCATGCCGCCACCGGTGCCTTCCCGGCCGCCCCCGAGGAGACGCCCCGGGCCTCGATGGCCGACTCCGGTGCCGGTTTCGTACCGCTCGGTTCGGTGCGCAGGTACACCAGCCAGAGGTAGCCGCCGCGCACCAGGCAGACCACGGCGGTGGCGAAGAACAGCCCGTACGCGATGCCCAGCCCGGTCATGATCCCGTACGTCGCGGCGACGCCGCCTCCGAAGGCGACCTGCGCGACAGGCCGCGACGGAGTGGTCCCGGGGTCCGTGACCATGTAGTTGGTGAACAGCACGAAGGCCACCCCGGTCATCATGCCCAGGGCCGGCGGGATCGCGGTGTCGAAGAGGACCCCTCGAAGCACGGCCTGAAGGACGAAGACGACCAGCCATCCGCCGATCAGCCACATCCGTCCGGTGAGCTTCGCGTTGAGGAGGGTCCCCAGGGTGACGATCACTGCGGGGATGATCCAGTCGACCGCCCCGTCGGTGTACTCGGTGAACTGGTACGGAGGCGCGATGCTGGCCCAGGGGAACAGCAGCAGCACCACCGCGATGCCGAAGTTCGACGGGTTCATGAAGTGCCGCGGCTTGCCCCGCACAGGTGCGCGCAGGACCCACTTGGCGGAGACCGCGATGACGACCCCGAGGACCATCACCCACAGCCGGTCGTTCACGTAGAGCAGCATGTTGACGGCGAGCGCGGTGATGTGGCTGGGGTACAGGAACTCCATGACCCTTTTCGCCCCGCCCCCAGCAAAGCGCGGCCGGCGGTTCTCGACCCGGGCGCCGATGAACTCGAGGACCGTTTCGACGCAGTAGCCGACGGCGACCGCGATGAAGGGCCACAGCCAGGGCTGTTCGAAACCGAGCACGGTGTACCCGGCGACGTTGAGCACGGTGATCGAGATGGCGAACCGACGCAGCGCGGTGACGATCTTCGGGTCGTGCCGTGGGGGTGTGGTGGGTGCCTCGGTCATCTCGGTCACTTCTCCTTGACGTCGGACGCAAGCTGGAGGTCGTGCCAGCCGGGGGCCAGCCGCAGGTCCTTCTCGTGGACCGCGCCGGAGCGGTCGCGCCACCTCAGGCGCACAGGCAGGGGTGCGTCGCCCTGCTCGCCCAGGCCGATGTGTACGTCGTGGCTGCGCTTGCCGGAGTGACCGCCGCCGCCGTCGACCCGGCCGACCCGCCGGGTGCCGTCGGGCAGGGTCACGGACACCTGGGCGTCGACGACCGGTGATCCGGACGGGTGGGTCAGCTTCAGGCCCAGGAAGTCGCCGGCGGTCGGGCTCTCGTTCAGGTAGAAGCCGGGCTCGCCCCACTGCCGTGCCACCGCCAGGTCGAGCCTGCCGTCGCCGTTGGAGTCCCCGACGGCCATGCCGCGGGTGGGGATGGGCACGGCCAGGCCGAGCCGGTCCGACAGGTTCGCGTAGTCGCCGTCCGGGGTCCTGGCGAAGAACCGCATGGTCTGGGAGCCGGCCAGGTCGTCGCCCTTCCTGACGTGGGGCCACCAGCCGGGGTGGGCGACCAGACCGTCATTGGCGGTGGCCAGCTCCTGAAGCTGGGCCCAGCGGTTGTTCCGGCCCTTGACGAAGCCGGTGGCCTGGGTGATCTCCAGCTGGCTGTCGTTGTCGAAGTCGCCCATCTTCACGTCCCAGCCCCAGCCCGACCAGGCAAGGTTGAGGGGACCGCTGCGGTCCACGTACGGCGCCTCGCCCCGGCTCATCCGGGCGCGCATGTCCTCCGTCCGGTCGACGGTGCTCATGAACGAGAAGTTGCTCTCCTGGAGACCGAAGGAGGTGGTGATGTTGGAGACGAACATGTCGTACAGCCCGTCCTGGTTCAGATCCCCGAAGTCGATCCCCATCCCCTTGAAGGAGCTGGCGCCTAAGCGCTTGGACTTGGGCACCATCGGGTGGTGCGCTCCCTTGACCTCGCCGAACTCGATGCTGCCGGGCTTCGACCTGTTGTGCAGCAGTCGCGAGGTGCCGAAGTCGTGGGCGACGTACAGTTCGGGCAGCTGGTCGCCGTCCAGGTCGGTGGCGGCCGCGCCGAGCGTCCAGCCGATGCGCATGTCGCGGGGCATGAAGTCCTCGGCCTGGACGAAGCCGTCCTCGGTCCAGCGCAGGATGTGGTCCTCGCCGCCGTTGAGGGCGTTGGACAGCGAATCGTTCATGACCACGCCGCCCCGCACGGAGGGGTCGAGGACGGGGCTGTCGGGGAAGTAGTTGCCGATGAAGACGTCGTCGTGGCCGTCGCCGTCGAAGTCGGCGATCGTCACCGCGTTGCTGTGCCACCGGGGCCCTGTGTAGCGCGCCTGGCCCACGTCTGCGACCAGCTCGACCGGTTCGAAGGCGTCGGCGGTCATGTCGTCGCGGCCGGACCGGGCCTGGAAGATGATCGGGGTGCGGCCCCAGTAGTAGACGAGCACATCGCTGTTCCCGTCCTCGTTGAAGTCACCGGCGACGCATCCCATCGGGGCCATCACGTCGTCCATGGGGAGCGGGGCGGGATCGAGGACGAACGGCGCGTAGCGGTCGCCCCGTTCGTCGGGCGCGGGCGTCAGGACGACCTGGTCGATCCGGGGGTCGGTGACGCACAGGTCGTTGGAGAAGCCGTCGCCGTCGACGTCGTTCATGGCGATACCGGCGCCCACCGAGGAGATCCATGCCTCGATGTGCTGGTAGGCCTTGTTGACCTTGCGGATCTCCTGCTGGTCGTGGCCGGCGGGCATGGCGATGGTCTTCGGGGCGAACGCGAAGGCGCTCGCCAGCTCGTCCGTCTGCGCGGCGGACGGCGTCGCGGGACGCACCACGATGTAGGTCACCACCATGAGCAGGACGGCGACGATTCCAGGAAGCTGCAGGTAGAGGCGGGATCGCACGGTGGTCACCTGGCTAGCACCTTCCCTCGGAAACGAGTGCTCCGGCTATGCGTTGACGCCATGTCTCGTACGCGGGCGCGTCCACGCGGTCGGACGCGCCCGGCCGCAGCTCCCGGCAGACATGTGCCGCCTCGTGCGGTTCCATGCCGCACAGCACTTCGGTGGCGATCTGGGTGTGAGGCACCGTCAGACCGGCGCGTTCGCGCGCCTCCGCTGCGAACGCCGAGCCCTGGAGGAGCTGCGGCCGGTACTCCCCGGCGCTCTCCCGCAGGCGCAGCAGCTCGTCCGCACCGGCGCCGCCGGCGTAGGTCGCGGCCAGTCCCACCCCGCTGAAGAGGTCACCGCGCCGGGCCGGCGCGAAGGCACCGACCAGCGCCAGAACGGCGTCGACGTCGGCGCCGCCGACGAACCACAGCGCCCGGCCGATCCCCTGGTCCACCGCACGGTGCGCGTACCAGGCCTGGTCCTGCGGCCACGGCAGCCTCCGCTCGCGCCGCTGCCCATGGACATAGCGGTCGGTGTGGAAGTAGGCCTGGTGAAACCCGTATCCGTCCAGGATCAACCACCTCAGGAGCGGGTCCGTCTCCTGGACGTCCGGGTGCAGGACTCGCGGCAGCCGCGCCATGGCCCAGCCGATGCCGACGTAGGCCATGTACCTGTGCGCGTCGCCGTGTCCGGCCAGCAGACCGCTCATGCGTCGTCCCCCGCTGCCGGGCAGCGCGTCCATGATGGAGCAGCCCATGGCCGCGCCCTCGTAGGCGAAACCCCGGAACTGCCTGGGAATCGCTTCCAGTCGGGGCTCCACGGCTTGCACGTCCGAGGCTGAGACGATCTGTCCGTAGCCCTCGAGGAAGCTGCGGCCGATGGTTTCCAGCAGTTCCTGTGCCGCCGGATTCTTTTTCCGGAATCCGCGTACATCCAGACTCGTGCTGGACAGGGCGGGGGTCAATATTCGGCGCCGGAGCGCACGTAATGCAGCCGTCACTGTTCGGTACCCCCTCGTTTGGGTGCCTCAAGCGGTGCGGAAAGACCTGCCGAATGTACCCGGCGGTTCGGGCCCTCTGTCTACTCGAAATGTGCGCACCCTATTCCAGGCCCGGTCCGGCGGATCGGGGGAGCCCGGGTCTCGACGCCCGGGGAGGATGCGAATGCACCGGGTGCCACCACAGGCGTCGAACACTGTGGCCGCCGCTCTTCCGGTAGGGTACCCCTGCTGGGAAAGCACGACGAAGGTGAGGATCGGAAATGAACAGTCCGGCGATTGTATCCAGAGAAGAATGGTTAGCGGCCCGCAAGGAACTGCTGGTACGGGAGAAGCAGTTCGACCGGGAACGGGACGCGCTCAGCGCCCAGCGCCGGGCGCTGCCGATGGTCGAGATCACCGAACCGTACGTCTTCGACGGACCGAATGGGACGTCCACCCTCGTCGACCTGTTCGGCGGCCGCCGTCAACTCATCGTCTATCACTTCATGCTGGACCCCGACTGGGAAGCCGGCTGTACCGGGTGTTCGCTCCTCGCCGACAACATCGGCCACTTGGCACATCTGCACGCGGCCCGTACATCATTCGCCGCGGTTTCCCGCGCACCGCTCGCGACCATCACAAAATTCCGTGAACGCATGGGGTGGACGTTCCCCTGGTACTCGTCCCACGGAACGTCGTTCAACTACGATTTCCACGTCACCATGGATGAATCTGTGGCGCCCGTTCTCTTCAACTTCCGCACGAAGGACGAACTGCGGGAGGCCGGAATCGGTTCCTGGGCCCTGAGCGGAGAGCAGCACGGCCTGAGCGTCTTTCTCCGCGAGGACGAGAGGGTGTTCCACACGTACTCGACGTACTCGCGCGGTACGGATCTCCTCAACGGTACCTTCAATTACCTCGACCTGACCCCGCTCGGGCGCCAGGAGGAGGCGGGGATCATGAACTGGGTCCGCCACCACGACGACTACGGCGACCGGACCGGCCGGGACGGCTGCGGCCACTGCGACGGTTGATCCGTCCCCGGCGTGCCCCCGGCATCACGACCGGCCCGGGCGCAGGCGCAGCAGTTGGCCGTCGGCCTCGCCGAGCGACGTCGTGTGGTTGGTCAGGTAGATGTCGCCGTTGGGGGCCACGGTGACCCCGCCGGGATGCTCCAGTCCCTCGCGCGCCAGGATTGTCCGTCGTCCGTCCCGCTCGACGCGCACCAGCCGCCCGGTGCGGTCGGGCGAGTCGAAGCCCTTCTCGGCCAGTTCGAGCACCAGCATCCGTCCCTGGCGGTCGAAGGCGAGGTCGATGATGCCGGTGAACCCGCTCGTCACGACGACCGGCTTCCGTCCGGGTGCCATGCGCCAGATCCGGGCCTTGCCCAGCTGGGTCGGCTCACCGCTGTACTCGCTGATGTAGAAGGCGCCGTCGGGTCCCTTCACGATGGCAGACGGCACCGACTCGAGCGGCTTGCCGTCGACGATCTGGTCGGGCATCAGGGCCACCATGCGGACCGATCCGTCATCGGTCACCGACAGGATGTCGTTGCCGCCGGCCTCCGCCACCAGGGTTCCGCCCGGCACCCGGACGATCCCGTATGCGTTGGCGTTGACGTCCGCGCGGTGCGGGTTGTACCGCTGCTCGAACGCGAGGAGGTCCCCGACCGGGTGGAGGCGGCCCCGGCGGTCGATGGTGCCGGTCTGCGCGAGCCCCCGCGCAGCCGGGCCCAGACCGTTGCGGGTGGCCATCTCGCCGCCGAGACCGAAGACGACGGAGATCCGCCCGTGGCTCGCGTCGATGTCGTGGAGTCCGAGCACACTGAATTCGTTGATCACCGAGGGGAGACCGGTGGCGATGCGCTCGGTCCTTCCCTTCTTCCCCGGGGTGTACGAGGTGATGGCCCCGGTGGCGCCGAAGCAGGCGGGGTATCCGCCCACGCCGGGCGCGCACGGGCTGGGTCCGCCCCGGCCGGCCTCGGTGACCAGGACGCGCCCGGCGCGGGCGTCCCAGGTGAGCCCACGCGGGGTCACCAGGTTGTCGGCGACCACGTCGAGCCGTCCGCCGGCCCCGGCCTGGGAGGCGGCGCCGGTCATCAGTCCGCAGAACATGGCGGTGGCCACCGTGGCGGTGCACAAACGGCGCAACATCAGAGCCCCCTGGGCGTCATCGTGGTACGGAGCCGGTCGAGCGGCGGGCACTCCAGGTCTCCCGCCGGGTGGTGTCGGTCGCTTCGCGCTCGGTGTAGTTGTCCGAGACGGCGATGTCGGTGAACCCGGTGGCGCGGAGCGCGTTCCCGACCTCGTCACGGGTGAAGTGGCGCTGCGCATGCTGCTCGACCGATCGCCGGAACAGCTCTCCCTCGGGCACGAAGAGGGACACGAGGTATTCGTACGCGGGTGTGTCCGGCTCGTGCCGGGTGTTCCAGATGTAGGCGAAGTCGCCGAAGTCCTCGCCGAACTCGCCGAGGGCAGCGATCTCCTCGAAGGTGCGCCGGGTGCTCAGGTCGAAGACGAGCACCCCGCCGGGCCGGAGCGCCCGGGCGAGCTGGTGCAGGGTAGCGGCGAGGGCGTCCTCTCCCGTCAGATAGTTCGCCCCGTCGAAGCAAACGAGGGCCGCGTCGAAGGGGCCCAGCTCCGCGAGGCGCTCGTCAGGCACGGCCAGGCAGAGCAGTTCGGTGCCGGGGGCGGTGCGGGTGCGGGCGACCTCCAGCATCGAGGCGGACGCGTCGACCCCGGTAACCTCGTAGCCGCGGTCCTGCAGTGCCTTGATCGTCATACCGGTGCCGCAGCAGACGTCGAGCACGCTCCGCACTTCGAGGCCGGCCTCGGCGAATCGTTTCTCTGTGAAGCTGAGCCACTGGTCGTACGGGACGCGATCGGCGGCCATCCACCGGTCGTAGACCTGGGCGAGCGCGCTGTACGGAGCCCCGTACCCGTCGTCCGCCTCCGGCCGGGGGCTCACCGGGCGTCCCACGGACCGGCCTGCGCCATGTACCTCTGGCCGGAGACCTCTTTGGACGAGGTCTGTGCCAGCCACTTCCAGAACGGCAGCGTCACGTCCGGTGTCGGCACGCCCGACAGATCGAATCCAGGCTCCGCCTCTGCGTAGCCGCGCGTGCGTATGCCGCCAGGGTCGACGGAGGTGACCCCTACGCCGGTGTCGGCCAGCTCCGCCGCGATGATGCGCGAGGCCTGGTCGAGGGCGGCCTTGCTGGCCCCGTAGATGCCCGCGCACGGGAACACGTCCACGGCCGCCTCGCTGGAGAGATTGACCACCAGCCCACCGGTCTCCCGCAGAAGCGGCAGCGCGAGCTGCGCCAGTGCCACGGGAGCGACCACGTTGGTGCGGAGCACCTTCTCGAACACGTCCACCGGGTGGTCGAGCAGCGGCCTGATCGGACTGACCCCCATCTGGGAGGCGTTGTTCACCAGCCAGTCGAGGCGTCCGAGCGAGCCGGCCTCCGCGATCAGCCGCTCCCGGTGGGCGGCCTCCCCCACGTCCCCCGCCACCGCGACGACGGTGACGCCCCGGTCGGTGAGCCGCTTGGCGACCGCCGTCAGATCGGACTCGGTCCGCGCGGTGAGCACGAGCCGCCAGCCGGCGCCGCCGAGGAACTCGGCGATGGTCTCGCCGAGCCCCGTGCTGGCGCCGGTGACCAGAGCGACGCGCGAAGGTATGCGGGGGTCTGTCATGAACATCAGCTCCTGTGTCGGCGGGGGCGGTGCCCGCTCAGGTGGACAGGCGGATTCCGTGTTCGGCGTAGCAGCGGACGAGTGTCAGTGCCTCGCCCCATCCGGTCGCGCATTCCCCGAACCGGGCGAGACCGGCCGCGGTCTGCGGCAGCCCCGTCTCCACCACCGTGAGCCAAGTGCCGTCCGGGTGCTCGGCGGTGGTGAAGGTGACCAGCGAAGGCGGCGTGCCCCAGGTGAACGCGAAGCGTTCGTTCGGCACGCACTCCATGACCACCCCGTCGTCGGTGACATCACTGCCGTCGTCGGTCCACCCGCGCCAGACCAAGTGCACCGGGCTGCCCTCGGACGGACCGAAGGTCGAGCCGTTGGTGAACCACTTGTCCCAGCCGGTGCCACTGGACAGCAGGTCGAACACAGCTTCGGGCGCCGCGCGGACCAGCGTGGAATGCAGGATGTCGGGGACCTGAACAGCGCCTTGGGGGGTGCTGTTCTCGTCGGTGGCGCTCATGCCGTGCTCTCTCCTTGCTCGGTTCTGTGAACTCAGTCGGCCGATGCGGCGTAGACGGGCATCAGTTCCATCCAGCGCGCGTCGGAGTCCGCCAGGCCGGGTGTGCCGGCGAGGTGTGCTTCCAGGTTGTCGGTGTACATGTGCCAGCCGGCCGCGTAGTCGACCGGGTCGGCCTCCGGGCCGAACCCCACGTGCTCCAGGAGCAGTCGGGTGCCGCCGTCGTCCGTGGGCGACAGGTCCAGCCGCAGCTCGGACTCGGCCTCGCCGGTGTAGCGCCAGGTCACCCGCAGCCGGGTGGCCGGTTCCCAGACAAGGACGCGGCAGACGATGGTGTCGCCGTGCTCCCCACGGCCTTCGAGGACGTACTCCACATCGGGCCCCGGTATGCCCTTGAGGACCGGGCCGAACCAGTGGGGCAGCCGGTCCGGTTCGGTCCAGGCCCGCCACACCTCGTCGGGCGTCGCCGGAAGGACCCGGTCCAGCTTCGCCGTGCGCGCCGTGCGCGATGCCGTTCCGAGGGCGCTGAGCGATCCGCTCATCATGGACTCCGCTTCTGTGCGTGGGCGGGGAGGGGGAGTGCGCGGGGCCGGGCGTGGTGGAGGTGTGCGGGCGGTACGCGGCGGGGACGGGCCGGTCAGGTCTGGGCGGTGAGCGTGGAGTCCCCGGACTCGGCCGGCGCCGCCGCCCGGTCGGCCTCCGCGATCGGACGGCCCAGGGCGAGCACGCCGACCCCGACGCCCGCGGCCACGACGAGCACCATGGCGGTGTTCAGGGAGGTGGCGTCGGAGAGCCAGCCGTAGGCGGTCGGCGTCGCGATGAACGCGGCGTACGCGGGCACCATCATGGCCGCCGCGACGATGTTGACGCGGCTGGGCGCCACCCGGGCGGCGGCGCTGAGGCACGTGGGCTGCACGCCGGCGATGGCGATGCCCATGAGCAGGAAGGCGAAGACGGACAGCCACAGGTCGAGCGCGGCCATCAGCAGCGCCCCGGACAGGGCGGTTCCGGCCGCGGAGATCAGGAACGACCTGCGGATGCCGAGGGCGGCCACCAGCCAGGCGTTGATCATCCGACCGATCATCATCGTGAGGCTGAAGAGGGCGAAGGCCGCGCCGCCGTAGACGATGGGGGCCTCAAGGAGCTGGTCGACGTAGATGACCGACCAGACCTGCACGATGCTCTCGACCGCGATGCCGAGGACGGTCATCACGAAAACCACGCGGAACAGCGGGTTGCGCATCAGCTTGATGAGGCCGATGTCGCCTTCGGCCTCCGCGCCGACCGGCGCCCCCTCGGGCTCGTCCCGGTTGACCGGCGGGTATGTGATCACGAAGGAGGCGAGGAGCACCGGGGTCATGATGACGGCGAACAGCACCGCGACCCAGCGGTAATCCATGCCCAGGCTGATCAGCGCGCCCGCGCCGAGGGCGCTGATGACCGTGCCGCCGCTGTTGATCGCGTACATCATGTTCATCACTTCGCGGCCGCCGCGGGACTGGATCTCCATGAACACGCTGTTGGCGGCGGTGTCGACCAGCGCGGACCCGAGACCGGCGAGGACGAAGGCGATCAGCAGACCTACGAAGTGGTCGCTCACGGCCAGCATCACGAGCAGTCCGATGAGCGCGAGTTGGCCGTAGATGCCGATCCAGCGGTGGTCCAGGTAGCGGTAGATCCGCTTGGCGGCGAGCAGCGTCAGCAGTCCGACGACCGGCAGCAACAGGTGCGCGGTGCCGAAGAACCCGTCACTCAGATCGAGGGAGCGGATGACCTCCGCCCAGGCGACCGTCATCACGCCGATGGCGATGCCGAACATGAAGAACTGGGTTCCGGACAGCCAGGTGACGGCCCGTAAGTTCCATGTGGGTTCGGCTTTCGCCGAACCGGCCTCGTCCTGGTGTTCAGTCGTCACGCTGTCTCCTGGTGCGCCGGATGCCACTGCCTATACGGAGTACGCCGGTACTTGGTGTACTCGTCGGTGTTCATCAGCTCGAATACAGTGCTCATCTCGCTGCGCAGGATTCTCGAGATATCGACTGTTTCCACGAGATTTTCGTAGAGCTCCGCCAACTCGGGGTCGGCGTCGACCTTCGGCATGACCTCGTCGTAGTGCGCGCGGTCGTGGAAGTAGGTGAGTTCGGCGTAGATCACCTCGTCCGGAGCCACGTCGACGCCGGATTCGATGTCCGAGCAGCCGTATTTCGCTGCCGGGTCGCTCACTTCCATGAGGGTGCCCCCGATGGCGCCGTGCCGGCGGAACACCTCGACGGCGTCATAGACGACGGCGCGGAAATCCTCTTCGCGTGACCTGGGCACCCTGTGCAGGAACCAGATGAGATACACGGAATCCACCACCCAGCGAGATCTGAGCCCCCGAAAAGGGTCCTGTGAATCGAGCTGTCCGGCAGGAGGCTATACGAATACGTAGTGAGTGGCAAGGATCACGTCGGGCGCCCCACGACCCGTGCGGCACCACATCCGCGCCGACTCCACGCGCCCCGCCGACGTCCGCCGTCACCTGCCCGCGCCGCGGCGGATCGACGGAGAGTCGCCGTCCCGGGTCGCCTCGGGCGACCCGGACCCGGAGCACACCCAACCTCCGCTCAATCTCCGAACTGCCTTTTTCAGCAGGGGTTATGGCGGACGCAGGCTCCCGCCGCACGCGATCGGGGCGGTGGGGTCAGGACCTGGCCCGCGCGGTCGGCCGACACCCCCCGGCCCCGTCCCCACCTCGCGCCGCCCACCCGCCACCGGCCCGGGGGCCGGCCGCACCGGCCCGGCCGGCCGTTTCACCGGCCGCCCCGCACTCCCTTGCAAGAGCACGAATGTTACTATCGACAACGAGAGTAAAGGAGGCCGCCGTGAAGCGTGAATACGGACAGTTCTGCGGTCTGGCCGCCGGGCTGGACGTCATCGGTGAGCGGTGGACCCTCCTCATCGTGCGGGAGCTGCTGATCGGTCCCGCCCGCTTCAAGAGCCTGCTGGAGAACCTTCCCGGCATCGGCCCCAACCTGCTCACCGACCGGCTGCGGATGCTCGGCGACCATGGCCTGGTGGAGCAGATGTCCGTGGCCGACGACGGGCGCGCCCGGCTCTACCGGCTCACCGAGTCCGGACAGGAGCTGCGGGAGCCCGTCCTCGCGCTCGCGCGCTGGGGCCTGAAGTTCCTCGACGAGTCGGACGCCGACGGGGCGACCCGCGCCGAGTGGGGATTCCTCGCCGTGCAGGCGATGATCGTCGACGACGCCGTCCCCGAGGTGGACGAGGTCTACGAGTTCAGGGTCAGCGAGCAGACCTTCCAGATCCTGGTCCGCGACGGCCGGGTGTCCTTCGAGCGCGGCGCGGTGGCGGAGCCCGCGCTGACCATAGAGTGCGACGCCGGCACGTTCGTCCGGGTGGGCGCGCGGATGCTCTCCCCGTTTCAGGCCATCGCCACCGGGGACGTCCGGATCAAGGGCGACCCGGAGGCCGTGCTCCGCTGCTCCGTGATGCTCGGCCTGGACTGAGCCGCCCGACGCGCCCTCCCGCTTCGTCGTTCGACGCCCGGTCCGGACCGGGCGGGCACGACGCAACGGTGCGCCTCCACTCGCGTGGGGGCGCACCGTCATGTCACGACTCAGGTCACTCGGCGGCCAGCTCGGCACCGCCCTGGACCACGTCGATCTTGCCGTCGGGACGGCCGTGGCACTTGATCGAGTTGAGCGTGTAGCGGCCCGCGCCGGTGTGGTCGCCCGTCTTGCCGCGGAACGTGCCGTACAGCTTCGCGTTGGTCATCGGGCCCGCGATCGGGTCCGTCGGGTTCGACAGCTGCACGTCGCCGGCGCCGACGGTGCCACGGTCGAAGGTGCGGTCCAGGTTGACCGCGGCCCAGCCGTAGTACCGGCCGCGCACGCTCTCCACGAACGGCATGTCGGCGTCGCGCAGGCGCTGCGCACGCGGACCGTCGCCATGGATGGCCACCTCACCCTTGCGGGCGAGCGAGGTGAGCGCGATACGCCCGAGCGACACGGGCACCTCGACCATCTCGCCCTTGCCGACGAAGCCGCTCGGGTAGAACGGCCGCAGCGTCTCGGAGAGGTAGTTGTGCTCCAGGTTGTTGCCGTCGTACTCGACGCTCAGCCCGCGGAACGGGAAGATCTCGTAGTGGCACGAGCCGTCCTCGTTCAGGCCCTTGAGCTCCTTCTCGACGGTGAGGTCGGTACGGATCGTCGAGACGTTGGTGCTCGCGAGCACACGGCCGAGGATGGAGTCGAACCACAGCGGCGAGAGCACCGCGCGGACCGCGCCGACGCCGGGGGTCATGATGACGACCCGGCCGCCGATGATGAGCGGCACCGTCTGGTCGAAGTACCCGGTCTCCTCGACCTCGGCCTCGCTGTACACCCGCTGCGGCTTCACGCCCGTGATGTCGCCGGTGAGCACGCGAGCCCAGTCGGCGACCTCGGGGTCGTCGTCCGTCGCGTACTTCTCGAGGACGCTCAGGGCCCTCGGGCCGGCCGAACGCAGGGCCAGCCACAGCGCGCCCGAGCGGACCAGGCGGTCCTTCTCGGTGCCGATCGTGTCGGAGATGAACGCGAGGCTCTCCTCCGGGTTGCGGTCGGCGAGCTCCCACAGCGCGCGCTCGCGCTCCAGGGGGCTCTCGTGTCCTTCGGAGACCTCTCGGAGTTCACTGTCGCTACGGGTGTCGTACGGCAGGAACTTCTCGGTGATCGGCCGGGCGAAGTCCAGGTACTCCGCCGGGTCGTTGTACCGGGCGGCCGGCGGCGGCGTGAGAGCCACCAGCCCTTCCTGCAACCGGGATTCGATCGATTGGGTCATCTTTCCTCCGCAGTTAGGTAGTGCACCCCATGCGAGGTAGTTATATGAAAACTAAGTTAGATCTACCTGTCAAGCACGGTGCCTCCTGGTTTCCCTTGGCGGATACTGGGGGTCGTAGATCATCCACTTAAGGAACGTGTGGCCATATGGAACGAGCTGACCGTCCTGATCTGCCCTACGTGACCACCACCGCAGCCCTACTGCGCCTCGGCCGGATCCTGTCGACCGTCTCCGCGGGCACCGCCCGCCACCTGGCGCGACACACCTGGCGGCGCCTGAAGGGACGACCGACCACGGCCGCGGACTGGCCCGAGGAGCTCTGCCGGATCGTCGAGCGACTGGGCCCGGCCTTCATCAAGTTCGCCCAGATCGCCAGCACCCGCGAGGACGTCCTGCCGCCCCGCGCCTGCGCGGCGCTCAAACGCCTCCACGACAACGTCGAACCCATGCGGCCCCAGGACGCCCACCTGGCGCTGACGGAGCATCTCGGCTCCGAACGGGCGGAGTTGCTGACGGACTTCCATCCCGAACCCCTGGGGTCGGGCAGCATCGCCTGCGTCTATCCGGCCCGTCTGAGCGACGGGACCCAGGTGGCCGTCAAGCTCCGTCGGCCCGGCCTCACCGACATGGTCCGCCGCGACGTCACCATCCTCAGCACGGTCTTCGCGCTCGCGGGACGCCTGCCGGGGCTGAGCGGAGCCCCGCTCGCCGACATGGCGCACGCCGTTGGGGCGAGCGTGCTCCGCCAACTCGACCTCGAAGCCGAAGCACAAAACCTCGCCCTGCTCCGCGACGACCTCTCCACCCTCGAGTTCATCGCCGTACCCGCACCCGTCACGGCGTTGTGCGGAGAGTCCTGCGTCGTCATGGACTTCGTGCCCGGGGTGCGCGACCACGTCGAGGTGGCCGAACTGAGCCCGGAGCGCCGCCGGGCGCTCGCCGACCAGACGCTCCGGGCCATCTTCGAGATGCTGTTCTGCACCGGGCTGGTCCACTGCGACCTGCACCCCGGCAACCTGCGCCTCACCCGTACCGGCTCCGTGGTCGTGCTCGACGCCGGGTTCGTCTACCGCGTCCCCGAAGTCGTACGGGAGAACCTGGCCCTGTTCTTCCTCAACCTCGGCTTCCGCAACGGCCCCCGGTGCGCCGAAGCGGTCCTGGCCAGCGCCGAACAAGTCGACCGGCACAGCGACACCGCCGCCTTCACCGCGGACATGACCCGCCTCGTCGACCGGTACGGCGGCACCACCGCCCGCGACTTCGACCTGATCGCGTTCTCCACCGAACTGTTCGCCAGCCAGCGGCGCAACGGCATCTACGCCTCGTCGGAGTTCGTGTTCCCCCTCCTCGCCCTCCTCATGGTGGAGCAGACGGTCCGCCGCCTCGACCCCGAAGTGGACTTCCAGGCCATCGCCCGCCCCATCGTCTTCCGCGCCGCGTCGGGCCGCCCCGCCGGCGAGCGCCGCCGCCGGCTTGAGACCGCGGGCTGAGCGAGAGCCGACGAGAACACCCGGCCCCAGGCTCTGATGATCCTCGCCACTCGGCCTCCCGGGTGGCGACGACGTCAGTTACGGGTGTGGCGGTCCACTGCCGGACCGGTGGGCACCGCCTCCTCGACGGGATGCGTCGGTGGCGTGAACGGACCCCAGGTGAAAGCGGGTAGCCACATTGCCGACGAGGCGCTCCAGGACAGCTCGCCGATCTGCCGGGCCGTGCGCCGCCCGGTCAGCGCGCGGAAGATCTCCGAACTCTCTCCGCGCAACGTGGCGGCCGGTTCGCTCTCCCCCGCCGTCCACGCCCGGTCGGGCGTCTGGATACGCAACGCCGGCAGGCCGTGCTCGTGCAGCGACAGGGTGAAGCCCATGACGGCGAGATCCAGCGCGTCGGCGAGGGCGGGGTGACGGTCGGGCAGGGGTATGCCGAGGGCAGTACGGAGATCGAGCTCGTGCGAGAACGCGTCCAGCGGAAGGATGCGGCGGCGCAGCCAGTCCGCGCGCGGGAGCGCCCGCGGCAACTCCTTCTCCAACTCGACCCAGGTGGAGACGAGTTCAGCGACGGGGATACCCGGGGCCGGGGCCGGCGGCTCGCTGATCTCACCCGGCTCCTCGTCGACGACCATCCGGCAGACCAGAACGAGGTGTCCGACGAGATCACGCACGCTCCAGCCGGGACAGGCCGGCACGGGGAGATCCGCGACCGAGGGGCCCGAGGTGACGAGTCGGGTGATGTTCTCCCGACAGGCGCGGTAGGTGAGGTGGTGGACAGCGTCCGCCAGCGGTTCAGCGGTCTTTTCGGTCATACGGCAGACTCCTTTCAAGGGGCGACGGCGCCGCCGCGGCGGCCACCGACAGAGACTCGCGCCGTGACCACCGCGGTGGCGCCGCTCCGGAACGTCGTCCGTGCTCCAGCTGCGCCGGGTGCCCCTGCGACGTCCCTTCCTGGGCGGGTGGTGTCAGTCGCCCTGGACGATCCCGGCCCGGTAGCCGTCGGCCACGATCCGCCGGGCGGCGTGCTGGTAGTACCCGTCGTCCTTGGGCAGCTCAGTGTCGAGGCCGCTGACGTAGCGGTTGTACATGCAGAACGCCGCGGCGATCAGAACGGTGTCGTGCAGGTCCGTGTCGTCCACGCCCTCGGCGCGGGCTGCCGCGACCGCCTTGTCGGAGACCGGCCGCGCGGCGCTCTGCACCTCGGCCGCCACGCCCAGCAGCGCACGCAGTCGGCCGCTGACCGGCGCGGTGCCGGGGTCGGCCAGCACGTCCCGGACCAGCTCCTGGCCTCCCGCCAGTTGCGCGGCGGCGAAGGCCCCGTGCGAGGAGGAGCAGAACTCGGTGCCGTTGAGCCGCGAGACGTACGCCGCGATCAGCTCGCGCTCTCCCGGTTCGAGCGAGGACGGGGCCCGCAGCAGAGCATCCGCGAGGTCGCCCAGCGGTCCGCCGGTGTCGGGACGGTGGACTATCAGTCCGATGATTCCGGGGAGGTCGTTGTTCAGTGCGATATGAGGCATGGCTCTTCCTCCAGGAGAAGGGGGAGACAGACGACCGGCGAGGGCCGAGTGGCCGCGGAACGACGGGGGCCTCGTGATGCCAGGAAGCTAATGAACCGTCCCGTCGGTGGCAACTGCCCGCCGCAGCAGGAAAACTGCCGGTGCCGGGACCGGGCCTCCGGCCGACCGAGAGGACAGGACGATCGGTCCTCCTGCCCTCAAGCCCCTGAGCAGCGGCGCCTGTTCGGTGAGGGTCGGGATGGCCGGCATCGCGCACACCGCGGGCGTGCCGCCGGGCCGTACGGCAGGGCGCAGGTGTCCGCGAACCAGTCCCTCAAGGAGAGCACAGCGGAAGAAGCCCTCCCGTGCACGATCCTGATGTAATGAGCCACCGTTCCCTGACCGCGGAGGTTCAGGCATGGCCATCAGCACGGGAGCGTCACCGCACACTCTGCGCGGGGGGCTCGACTCTCTCAACAGCCGTCATCATCAACTCGGTTTGCGCGTCTTCCTGGTCATCGTCGTCGCGCACTGGGCGGAGCACCTGGTCCAGGCGTACCAGATCTACGTCTTGGGCTGGCCCATCCCGGAAGCACGCGGCGTGCTCGGGGTTCCTTTCCCGTGGCTCGTCACTTCGGAATGGATGCACTACGGCTACGCCTTGGTGATGATGGTCGGCCTGTTCCTCCTGCGTCCTGGCTTCACCGGCCGCTCGGGCACCTGGTGGAAGGTGTCGCTCGGCATGCAGGTGTGGCACCACCTGGAGCACCTGCTGCTCCTGATCCAGGTGCTCGCGGGCGCGCACCTGCTGGGCAAGGCCGCCCCGACGAGCCTGGTTCAGCTGATCCTGCCCCGGGTGGAACTGCACCTTTTCTACAACACCCTGGTGACGGTGCCCATGGTGGTGGCGATGTACCTGCACACCAGCGCAAACCGGCCGGACAACGTCACCGCACGGTGCGCCTGCGCGCCGAAGGACTGAACGCATGGCTACGAACGGGAGGAAGCCCTCCGGGTTCGTGTCCCTGCTGCTCCTGCTGGCAGGCATCCTTCTCTTCTGGATGTCGGTGCCGAATCTCGGCACCGCCGCCAGGGCCGCCACGACTGACGGGCCACGGGGCACCTTCACCGCAACCCGCCTCATGTGCTTCGGGCACGCTGGGCACACCACCTGCGAGTGGTTGGGAACGTTCCAGTCCGACGACGGCACCGTGGAACTTGAGGGCGTCAAGCTGTACGGCAGTGGCCGTGACACGTTCGAGGCCGGACAGACGGCGCCCGCCGTGGACGTGGGCAACGCGGGGCGGGTCTATAACCCGACCGGATCACGCGCGTGGATCATCACGGTCGTGCTGGCGGTGCTCGCCTATGTCCTGCTCGCGGTCGTGGCCCGTCGGCATCTGATGCCTCCCCCGCTCCCCCGGAAACGGAAGGCCGCCCCATGACGATCCGCGAGGGGTCCGCCCCGCCTTCCTTGACGAAGCAATGTTCCCCGGTGACTTCACCGACTAGGACCGATCTCAGATGTTCCAGTAACCCTTGCCAGAATGTCGTCTCCGAGATGATATGGAGGCCGTCGAGCAACTGCTGAACCCTCTCAGCACTTGGGGGCGAAGTTGGTCAGCCACTCGGGTTGCCGCGCAGCGTGAGTGCTCCCGGAGCGTCGAGTGAGCGTCACGGTCGACAGCATCCCGCCCACTCGGGGCAGACCGAGCTGGCACGACCCCGTTGCCCCAGCAGGCTCCGTTCCGCTCACTCGTGAGGCTGGCCGGCTGGCCGGTCGGCTGGCCGGCTTTGGCTGGCTCATCATGAACTCTCGGGGGCGGAGAGGCGAGGATCTCGCGCTGCACAGGGAAAAGTTCCGGCGGCGCCCGCCGGAGTCGCTGGGGGAGTTGCACGGCCCAGGGTCGTAGAGCCGCCTCCGCACATGGCCTGGCCGGGGATGACCTCGTATGACATGAGCAAGCCTCGCCAGCGCATGGGCCTGTACCGCACTGTCCTGCACGAGGGACTGCGCGACGACCTGCCCCGCTACCTGAACCAGGCCCAGACCTGCTCCTCCAGTTGTGGCATGTGCTGCGCGCCCTGGCCGGCCCGGTACTCCCATATGTGACGCGACGTCAGAGGCGTGAGCCAGACGAAACCCGCAAGGAGGCAAGTCTTCCGTGTCGCGAGACTAGACAGGAGCAACGTCCGTATCCGTTAATCCATCCCAGGTATCACTCGCGAGGGTTGATCGAACCGAGACCCCAACGGATGAGCACGTGACGCGTCGCGCCCGACCGCCCGACCGCCCGACCGCCCGACCGCCCGACCGCCCGACCGCCCGACCTGTGAGCGAACGCGCCGGAGACCAAGCAGTCACCTTCCCCCACCGAGAGGTGCGAGATGTCTTCCTCCGTCAGCAGACGGCGTCTTCTGCAAGTAGTCGGGGCCACGGCCGCCGCCTCCGCCACCGATTCCTTCATCGACGCATCGTCTGCCCGAGCGGCCGTCCCTCCCGCAAGGGCCGCCATCGGGGTGTCCGCGCATCCCTTCGCGCTCGGCCAGGTCCGGCTCACCGCGAGCCGCTGGCTGGAGAACCAGGACCGTACGCGGAACTACCTGCGGTTCGTCGATGTCGACCGGCTGCTGTACAACTTCCGCGCCAACCACCGTCTGTCCACCAACGGCGCGACTGCGAACGGCGGTTGGGACGCGCCGACGTTCCCCTTCCGCACCCACGCCCAAGGGCACTTCCTCACGGCTTGGGCACAGCTCTACGCCGTCACCGGGGACACCGTCTGCCGGGACAAGGCAACCCATATGGTTGCGGAGTTATCCAAATGCCAGGCCAACAACAGTGCCGCCGGCTTCGGCGCCGGGTATCTCTCCGGCTACCCCGAGTCCGACTTCGCCGCTCTCGAGCAGCGGACACTGAGCAACGGCAACGTGCCGTACTACACCATCCACAAGACCCTGGCCGGCCTGCTGGATGTGTGGCGCCACATCGGCAGCACACAAGCCCGTGACGTCCTGCTCTCCTTGGCAGGGTGGGTCGACCGGCGTACCGGCCGGCTCAGCGGCCGGCAGATGCAAGCCATGCTGCAGACGGAGTTCGGCGGCATGAACGCCGTGCTGACCGATCTCTACCAGCAGACAGGCGACGCGCGGTGGCTCACCGTCGCCCAACGGTTCGATCACGCAGCGGTGTTCGACCCTCTGGCGTCCAACCAGGACCAGCTCAGCGGACTGCACGCCAACACGCAGGTACCCAAGTGGATCGGGGCCGCCCGGGAGTTCAAGGCCACCGGCACCACTCGGTACCGGGATATCGCCACCCATGCCTGGAACTTCTGTGTCAGCAACCACACTTATGCCATCGGCGGCAACAGCCAGGCGGAGCACTTCCGCGCCCCGAACGCCATCGCCGACTACCTGAACAAGGACACGTGCGAAAGCTGCAATACCTTCAACATGCTCACCCTCACCCGGGAACTGTTCGCGCTGGACCCGAATCGGGCCGCCTTGTTCGACTACTACGAGCGGGCGTGGCTGAACCAGATGATCGGCCAGCAGAACCCGGCAGACGACCACGGCCACGTCACCTACTTCACCCCGCTCAACCCTGGAGGCCGACGAGGTGTGGGCCCGGCGTGGGGCGGCGGCACGTGGAGCACCGACTACAGCACCTTCTGGTGCTGCCAGGGCACAGGCTTGGAGATGCACACCAGGTTGATGGACTCCCTCTACTACCGCAGTGACACCACGCTGATCGTGAACATGTTCGCGCCCTCGGTGCTCGACTGGTCGGAGCGTGGCATCACCGTCACCCAGACGACGACCTATCCCGTGAGCGACACCACGACCCTGCGGGTCACCGGGAGCGTCAGCGGAACCTGGGCGATGCGCATCCGCATCCCGAGTTGGACCTCCGGGGCCACCGTCAGCGTCAACGGCGCGGCGCAGAACATCACCACCACGCCCGGCAGCTACGCCACCTTGAGTCGCTCCTGGACCTCCGGCGACACGGTCACCGTCCGCCTTCCCATGCGGGTCGTCATGCGAGCGGCCAACGACGACGCGAACGTCGCCGCGATCACCTACGGTCCGGTGATCCTGTCCGGCGACTACGGCAACTCCGCGCTCGACTCCCTGCCGACACTGGACACGTCCTCGATCAGACGGACCGGCAACACGTCGCTCGCCTTCACCGCCACCGCCAACGGCTCCACCGTCAACCTGGGCCCCTTCCACGACGCACACGGCCACAACTACACCGTCTACTGGAGCACCAGCAGCACCGTCCGTCTCGCCAACGTGGGCAGCGGTCTCGTGCTGGGCATCCAGAACATGTCCACGGCCGACGGCGGCCGCGCTCTGCAGTGGAACGACTCGGGCACAGCCGACCACGACTGGCACATGGTCCCAGACGGAAACGGGTTCCGCTTCCGCAACGCCCACAGCGGCAAGGTGCTCGGTCTCCAGGACATGTCCACGGCGGACAACGCGACCGTTCTGCAGTGGTCGGACAACGGCACCGCCGACCATCGTTGGACGCTGATCGACCAGCAAGACGGGACCTACAAGATCCGCAACGTGCACAGCGGCAAGTTGCTCGCGATCGCGAACAACTCCACCGCTGTCGGCGCGTTCGCGGTCCAGGATCCGGACGACGGTACCGCCGACAACCGCTGGCGCCTCGTGCGGAACTGACGCCCCCGCAAACAGATCGTGGTCACTCTCTCCGCTCCCGCCTGCGCGAGACTTCGACCACTGTTCGACGTATCGGACGTTCGGCGTCCGATACGGCGAACGCCGAGGTCAGGTCATAGCGCATCAACAGTCCGGACAGCCTCTGACGGGGCCGACCGGAACCGCTCACTCGAGGAATGAGACCCCTATGCGCGGACGTTGTTTCAGCCCCAGGCATCTGTCTGTGGTGCTCGCGGCCCTGGTCGCTTCGGCGGCGACACTCGTCGCCAACCCGGCTCAGGCGGCCACCAGCGGCTCGTTGCGCGGCGCCGGTTCCGGCCGGTGTCTCGATGTGCCGAACGCCGGCCAGACGGACGGCACGAACCTGCAGATCTGGGACTGCACGGGCGGGACCAACCAGCGGTGGACGCTGACGGACAACAACCAGCTGACCGTGTACGGCAACAAGTGCCTGGATGTGCCCGGCCACGCCACCTCGGCCGGTACGCGGGTGCAGATCTGGGCCTGCCACGGCGGCGCGAACCAGCAGTGGCGGGTGAACTCCGACGGCACGATCGTCGGAGTGGAGTCCGGGCTCTGCCTGGACGTCAGCGGCGGTGCCACGGGCAACGGCACGGCGGTGCAGCTCTGGAACTGCAACGGCGGCAGCAACCAGAAGTGGACGGGGCTGTCCGCGCCACCGGGCGACACGTGTGCTCTTCCGTCGGCGTACCGCTGGTCGTCGACCGGCCCGTTGGCGCAGCCGTCGAACGGCTGGGTCGCGCTGAAGGACTTCACCACCGTGCCGTACAACGGCAAGCAGCTGGTCTACGCGACCACCTCTGACGGATCGTCGTGGGGCACGATGGCGTTCCGTCCCTTCACGAACTGGTCGGACATGGCGACGGCCACGCAGACCGGGATGAGCCCGGGCCTGGCGGTGGCGCCCAAACTGTTCTACTTCGCGCCCAAGAACGTCTGGGTGCTGACCTCCAACGGGTGGGGTACCGCCTGGCCCTTCACCTATCGCACGTCCAGCGACCCCACCAACCCCAACGGCTGGTCCGCCCCGCAGCCGCTGTTCACCGGCAGCCTCCCCGAAAGCGGCCCGATCGACCCGACCATGATCGCCGACGAACAGAACATGTACATGTTCTTCGCCGATGACAACGGCAAGATCTACAAGTCGACCATGCCGCTCGGGAACTTCCCGGGCAGCTTCGGCTCGTCGTACACCACGGTCATGAGCGACACGAAGGAGAAGCTGTTCGAGGCGCCGGAGGTCTACAAGGTCAAGGGCCAGAACCAGTTCCTCATGATCGTTGAGGCGATGGGTGCGAACGGCCGCTATTTCCGCTCCTTCACCGCCTCCAGCCTGAACGGCCCGTGGACACTGCAGGCCGGCAGCGAGAGCAGCCCCTTCGCAGGCAAGGCCAACAGCGGTGCCACCTGGACCAACGACATCAGCCACGGTGACCTGGTCCGCGCCAACCCCGACCAGACCATGACCGTCGACCCCTGCAACCTGCAGTTCCTCTACCAGGGCAGGACCCCCGCATCGGACGGCACCGACTACCTGAAACTGCCGTACCGGCCGGGGCTCCTCACCCTGCGACGCTGACCCGCGCGCACGTGATCACACACTCCTGACCCGCCGATCAGGCCCGCAAAGCGGCTACCGCTTGCGGGCCAGGAAGGAACCCCCCATGGTTCCCCTGCACAGACGACTGCTGCGGCTCCTCACGGCGACCGCGCTGACGCTGAGCGCCTGCGCCACGGCCTCCGTCGGCACGACCGCCCAGGCCGCGCCGGGCAGCCCCGCGCTCACCCCGCCGCTCGGCTGGAACAGCTGGAACAGCTTCGGATGCGGGATCACCGAGGCCCAGGTCCGCCAGGCCGCTGACGCGATGGTGTCCTCGGGCATGAAGGCCGCGGGCTACCAGTACGTCGTCGTCGACGACTGCTGGTTCGACCCCCAGCGCGACGCGGCGGGCAACCTGCGGTCCAACCCGACCAAGTTCCCCAGCGGCATGAAGGCGCTCGGGGACTACATCCACGGCAAGGGCCTGAAGTTCGGCATCTACCAGGCGCCCAACGAGAAGACATGCGCCCAGGGCGTGGGCACCTACCCCGGCTCCACCGGCAGCAAGGGTCATGAGGCCCAGGACGCCGCCACGTTCGCCTCCTGGGGCGTGGACTACCTCAAGTACGACTGGTGCTCCGGCAGCGGCAGTCTCAGCGAGCAGATCGCGCAGTTCACGACCATGCGCGACGCCCTGCGTGCCACCGGCCGTCCGATCGTCTACAGCATCAACCCGAACAGCTTCCACTCCCCCACCGGCGCCACCTACGACTGGGGACAGGTCGCCGACCTGTGGCGGACGACCGAGGACCTGCTCGACATCTGGCAGAACGGCAACACCAACAGCTACCCCATGGGCGTCGGCAACGTCCTGGACATCACCGCGCCCCTGGCGGCACAGTCGGGCCCGGGCCACTGGAACGACCCCGACATGCTCGTCGTCGGCCGCCCCGGTCTGTCACTGACCGAGTCCCGTTCCCACTTCGCACTGTGGGCGCTGATGGGCGCCCCGCTCATCGCGGGCAACGACATCCGCACCATGTCCGGTGACGTGAGCGCGATCCTGCGCAACCAGCGTCTGCTGGCGGTGAACCAGGACTCGCTGGGCGCGGGCGGTCGCCGGGTGCGCGACGACGGCGACACCGAGGTGTTCGCCAAGCGCCTGTCCGACGGCTCGGTCGCCGTGGGCCTGTTCAACCGAGGGAGCAGCACCGCGACCATCACGGCCGCGGCCACGCAGGTCGGCCTGACCGGGGGGTCGTTCACCCTCACCGACCTGTGGACCGGCGGCACGTCGAGCACCTCCGGGCAGATCTCCGCGAGCGTCCCGGCACACGGTGTCGCCGTGTACAAGATGACCGGTGGCAGCCCGCTGGCCTCCACCACCGGGCGCCTGCGCGGTGGCGGGTCCGGCCGCTGCCTGGACGTGGACGGCGCGGCCACCGCGGCCGGGTCGAAGACGCTGCTGTGGGACTGCCACACCGCCGCCAACCAGCTCTGGAGCAGCTGGGCCACAGGCGAGATCCGCGTCTACGGCGACAAGTGCCTGGACGCCTCCGGCCGGGGTACCACCAACGGCACGCCGGTCGTCATCTGGCCTTGCAACGGCCAGGACAACCAGAAGTGGACGGTCGGCTCCGACGGGTCGGTCCGCAACGTCCGCGCCGGGCTGTGCCTCGACGCCAAGGAGGCCGGCTCCGCCAACGGGACCCCGGTCATCCTGTGGACCTGCAACGGCCAGAACAACCAGAAGTGGACCACGCTCCCGTAACCCGTCACCGCTCAGGCCGGCTTGGCAGGTTCACGAAGTACACCGGCCATGGCGGGGCCGCAGACGGTAGTGCCTGCGGCCCCGCTCGGGTGTCAAGGTCAGGACGGGTCGCCGTACTGCAGGCCGCGTCCGTTGGTGCCGACGTAGACGCGGCCGTAGGTGTCGGGGTCCCCGGTGATGACACCGACGCCGCCGATGGCGCCCCACTGGTGTGCCTTGTCGTTGACGCGGAGCCAGGTGGCGCCCTTGTCGTTGACGCGGAGCCAGGTGGCGCCCTTGTCGGTGGAGCGGAAGACTCCGGTGACGTCCTTGACGGTGCCGACCAGGTACAGGGCCTGGTAGCGGGCGCCGGGCTTGGCCTTGCCGTACCCGAGGGCGGAGGCGGCCTGCACCGTCTTGAGCGTGGTGAAGGTGCGGCCGCCGTCGGTGGAGTGCAGCAGCCCCTTGGTGCTGCCGGCGATCCACAGGTCTCCGGCGATGCCGGGCACCGCTGTGAGCCGGCCGGAGGGCAGGCCGGTGGCGCGAGCGGTGAAGGTCGCGCCACCGTCGGTGCCGGCGTAGAGCGTGCCGCCGGACGGTGAGTAGAAGGTCCTGGCCGAGGAGCGGTCGGCGACGACCACGGCGTCGTCGCCCAGGCCCCCGCTGCGAACCCGCGGGTGAGGCACGAGGCGGGGGACCCGCAGCATGCTCTACACGGTGGACCTACGGAAACATGTCGGCACGACCCGCCCCGCAACCTGGGGAATCAAGAAATCAGCGAGTCTGAAGCTTCCCCTTGATCGTGGACACCTGGAGACTGGGATCTGAGGTTCCAGAGGAAGTAGCACCAGGTGGGAAGCAAGTACACGAAGCGGTACACCGAGGAGTTCCTGCGGGACGCGATCGCGCTCGTCGATTCCTCGGGCAAGACGGTCACAGCCGTCGCCCGGGAACTCGGCATCAGCTCCGAGTCCCTGCGCGGCTGGTACCGCCAGGCCAAGGCCGACCGGGGAGAGGGCGCCTCCGGCGAGCTGACCAGCGCCGAGCGTGAGGGGCTCAAGCGGCTGCGGCGGGAGAACCGCGAACAGCAGCAGACGATCGAGATCTTGAAAAAGGCGACCGCCTTCTTCGTGAAGGAGAACGACCGGTGAGCGAGCTGTACCGGTTCATCCATGCGGAGAAGGCGAACTACCCGATCAGCCTGCTGTGCCGGGTGCTGCACGTGGCCCGCTCCTCCTACTACGCCTGGCGCGAGGGCGAGGCCGCCCGCCGCAGGCGCCAGGCGGCCGACGATGCGCTCGCGCACGAGATCACCGTGCTGCACATCGCCTCCCGGAAGACCTATGGCGTCCCGCGTATCCACGCCGAACTTCGGCGCCTGGGGCAGCGGGTGAACCGCAAGCGCATCGCCCGCATCATGCGCGAACGCGACATCCGCGGCGTCACCCGCCGCAAGCACCACTCGCTGACCCGGCCGGACAAGAAGGCGAAGCCGGCCCCGGACCTGATCGGCCGCGACTTCCACGCCGAGCGGCCCGGCACCAAGCTGGTCGGCGACATCACCTACCTGCCCACCGCCGAGGGCTGGCTCTACCTCGCCTGCTGGCTGGACCTGGCCACCCGCGAGGTCGTCGGCTATGCCATGGCCGACCACCACCGCGCCGAACTCGTCGTCGACGCCCTCGACATGGCCCACGGCCGCAGCGGACTGGAGCCCGGCTGCGTGATCCACAGCGATCGCGGCAGCGAGTACACCTCGACCCAATTCCGCGGCCGCATACGCGAGTTGGGGCTTCGGCAAAGCTGCGGACGCACCGGATCCTGTTTCGACAACGCCGCCGCGGAGAGCTTCTGGGCCCTGCTCAAAGAGGAGATCGGCACCCGGACCTGGCCCGACCGGGCCACCGCCCGAGCCGAGGTCTTCACCTTCATCGAGACCTTCTACAACCGCCGCCGCCCACGCAAACACAAGACCTTCGGCTACCTCACCCCGGCCGAGACCAGACAACGACACCAGCACGCCCTCGCGGCATAACGAACGAGTATCCGAGATCACGGGGAAACTTCACGTATCCACTCCTCCGGCATCTTGCCCCCCTCCAAGCTGTGGACGTGGACGGTGGATCACCGCAGACACAGCTTGTTCGAGGCGAAAGGACCGGCTCAGTGCGCACGGGGCGCGCGAGGGGCACGGACAGCGCGTTCCGTGACCGCTGGGAAGGCAGGGGCGGGTGTTGGTTGAGAAGAGACCGCCGTAGCCAATGTGGACCTTGCCTGCCGTCCAAACGGGAAGGCGCTCTCAGGACGCCATGTCGCGCCGATCGGACCCGCTGCCCCATCTCGCGAAAGCATACGAATCAGCCCGCTGAACGAACGGGTCCTACAAGAACGGGATCAGTCCGCCCGGCGGGCTGCCAGGGGCCAGCACCGCTCCCGGAACTGCATCCCGTCCCGTACCCACGACGTCGAACGTCAGGAAACGGGGAACCAGGCCGACAGGCGCTTGGCAATGGCCGGTACATCGATGTTGTCCTGCGCGACTTCCTCGACGAACGGGCCGGCAATGGAGACGGGTGGCGGGACGGTATCGGCGCTGACGCCGTTGAGCCGCAGGAAGACACGCATGGCGAGCCAGGCTGTGCGCTTGTTGCCGTCGATCAGCGCGTGATTGCGGGCAACGGAGTGCAGCAGTGCCGCCGCCTTCTCGTGCAGCGTGGGATACAGCTCGGCCCCGAACACGTTCGTCCGGGGCCGTTCGATCGCTGACACCAAAAGTCCCATGTCACGCACGCTGTGCTCGGTATCGTTGACCGTGCGAGCGATGGCCAGGATCTCGTCGATCTGGATGTAGCGCACTTCGGTCACTTCAGGTAGTCCAGGATCTCCGCATCGCTGTCCATGAGTTCGGCCAGGACGTCATCGACCCTCAGCTCGGCCCGATTCTGGGCGTCACGGATGGCCTCAATGGCAAGTTCCTGCTTGCTGCGACGCTCCCGACGAGCTCGCTCGGTGAGCTTCGCGTCAAGGTCGTCGGGGAGTCGGAGTGTCATCGCCATACAGGAATGATACCGGACTGGTATCTGGGTGGCGAGGTGATACCAGCCACTCAAGCGCTCGGACCACAACGCCGTCCTTCGTGCCTCGTCGGGCCGCGGTCTCGGTTCCAAGGTGGGTGCGCCGAGGCAGCAGCACACGCCGCCGCGGGTGAGGTGCAGCCGGACCCCCGAACCGGAGTCCTTGCCCGTGCCGACGGCCCCGGTCCGCGCGGCCCAGGGCCGGGGAGGTCCGCGAGGTGGAGATTTCCGATGCTCGAGCGTCATCCGATCATCGCCACGTCGCCGCGAGACCCGCGCCAGCCCTTGACGCTGCAGCTCAGACCGTTCTGCACAAACGAACCTCAGTCGATGCATTCCGCGAGCGAAAACAGGTCGAGCTGACCACCTGAAATGCAAAGCCGCAGGTCAGGCGTCCTTCTTCACCGGCTCCAGAATCGCCACACACTCCACATGATGCGTCATCGGAAACACGTCACCCTGGGCACGGATAAGGAAACAGCAGGTCAGAGGCGGTCTACGTGCTCGCATGAGGGGCCGTCGGGACTCGGAGCGTCAAACGAGCGTCACGGGTCCGCCTGATCACGACACCGACCTTCAGGGGAAAAAACAGTAGCCGCCCACGAGGGCCACGGGGCAGGGCGAGTGGCGTAATGCGGCGTGGTGGGTGGGTCCGAGTTCGCGGCGTCCCATGCCGTGCCTGTGCCGGACTAGTTCAGCCGGCGCCAGGAGGTGAAGCCGAGGGCGGTGCGCTCGCCGATCGAGGTGCGGAAAACCCGTATCGCGCACCCGATGGGCCCCGGCCGACCGGCACGTACAGGGGTCCGGCCGGAACACGACAGGAGGGGTCGGGGTCGTCGTCGGAGAGGAGTTCTGCCATGGGGTGTCTCCTGAGAGGTTTGCGCGAAGCGCGGAGTCCGGGAGGCCCCGGAACGCGGGGAGGCGGTCCGGGGCCCGTCATCGACGTTATGCCCGGTGCCACGCGGTCCGGTCCGGTCCTGACGGGACGCTGACGCCAGTGCCGTCGACCCGTACGGATCGCTGACGCGGTGGTCGGCGGGAGGGGCCACGGAGCCGGTGTGCGGAGGGACCGGGATGTCACCCAACGGCCGTCGGACACCGTGCGGTACAGGCGCGGGAGGCGGGTGCGCGCTTGATGGCCGACGGGTGCCCCTCGGCAGCCAGAGTGTGGAAGCGTCGGCGGGTCCGCCCGCGCTCGGCAGCTCGCGACCGTCCTGGGGTTGGCGGCTCAGCGGGCAGTGACACCGCCGCGCCCCGCGCGCTCCACAAGGCCCGGTGCCGCGCGGCGGACCGCGGCCGGTGCGGTGACTGCTCAGGGGTCACTGACGGTGCCGCCGGCGGCATCCGGCCGTCCCGGCGGAACACCGTCCGGTCACACGCCCTCGGGACCTCGCTGCCCCGGGGCCCTCAGGACCCGGCCGTGGCCGGAAGCGCCGGCTGGTCCAGCCGCCCGGGGGCCATGGGGACGCTGAGCACCATGGTGAGGCCGCCGCCGGGTGTGTCCTCGGCGTGTACCGTGCCGCGGACGGCCTCGGTGAAGCCGCGTGCGACCGCGAGGCCGAGGCCCACACCCACACCGCGGGGTGAGTCGCCGTAACGCTGGAACGGCTCGAAGATGCGTTCCTTGGCCTCGTCCGGCACCCCGGGGCCGCGGTCGACGATCCGCACCTCGACCCGGTCGGCGAGGGCGCTGGCGGAGACCAGGACCTTCTCCCCCGGCGGGCTGTGCTTGACGGCGTTCTCGACGACGTTGGCGACGGCCCGCTCCAGCAGTCCCCGGTCGACCTGGACCATGGGCAGTGTCTCGGGGATGTCCAGCTCGACGCTGTCCTCGGGGACACCGCCGAGCGCCATGGGGACGACCTCGTCGAGGTCGGTCTCGCGCAGTACGGGTGTGACCGTGCCGGTCTGCAAACGGGACATGTCGAGCAGGTTGCCGACCAGCTGGTCGAGCCGGTCGGCCCCTTCCTCGATGGCCTCCAGGAGCTCCGCCTCGTCCTCCTCGGACCACTCGACGTCGTCGGACCGAAGTGACGAGACGGCGGCCTTGATTCCGGCCAGCGGGGTGCGCAGATCGTGACTGACGGCGGCGAGCAGCGCGGTGCGGATGCGGTTGCCCTCGGCCAGTTCCTCCGCCCGGTCCGCCTCGCCCTTGAGTCGCTGACGGTCCAGGACGACGGCGGCCTGTACGGCGAACGCGGCCAGGACCCGCCGGTCGGCGGCCGGCAGTACCCGGCCGCGCAGGGACAGGGCCATGTGGTCGCCGACGGGGACATCGACGTCCGCGTCGTCCGGTGTGCCGGCGGGCCGGGGCCCTACGCTGCCGGCGCAGGTCCAAGGTGCTGTTTCGCCGGTCCGCTCCAACAGCGCCACCGACTCCATGCCGAAGGTCTCGCGGACTCGTTCGAGCAATTCCTCCAGCCCGGTCTCGCCGCGCAGCACGTTCCCCGCGAGGAACGAAAGGATCTCCGACTCGGCCCGCAGCCGGGCGGCCTGCTGGGTGCGGCGGGCGGCGAGGTCGACGACCGAGGCCACCGCCACGGCCACACCGACGAAGACGACGATGGCGACGATGTTCTGCGGGTCGGCGATGGTCAGGGTGTGGACGGGCGAGGTGAAGAACCAGTTCAACAGCAGCGATCCGACCACGGCGGAGGCCAGCGCCGGCAGGAGTCCGCCCATCAGGGCCGCCGCCACCGTCAGGGACAGGAACAGCAGCATGTCGTTGGCGAGGCCGACGTCGGGCACGGCGCTGTTCAGGAGCCAGGCGAGCAGGAGGGGGCCGAGAACACCGGCCAGCCAGCCGCTGATCACCCTCGTGCGACCGAGGCGTGCGCCGCGCGCCACGGGCAGGCCGCGGCCCTTGCCGGCCTCGGCGTGCGTGATGAGGTGGACGTCGAGGTCGGGGCCGGACTCGCGGGCGACCGTGGCGCCGACGCCGGGCCCGAAGACGTACTGCCAGCTCCTGCGCCGGGACACACCGAGGACGATCTGGGTGGCGTTCACGCCGCGGGCGAAGTCGAGCAGGGCGGCGGGGATGTCGTCGCCGATGACGTGGTGGAAGGTGCCGCCCAGGTCCTCGACCAGGGTGCGCTGGAGAGCCAGCTCCTTCGGGGAAGCGGCGGTGAGGCCGTCGCTGCGGGATATGTAGACGGCCATGACTTCCCCGCCGGCGCCCTTCTCGGCCAGTCGTGCGGCGCGACGGATCAGGGTGCCCCCTTCCGGACCACCGGTGAGGCCGACCACGATCCGCTCCCGCGAACCCCAGATGGCGGAGACCCGGTGCTCGCTGCGGTACTTGGTCAGGTAGGCGTCGACCCGGTCGGCGACCCAGAGCAGAGCCAGTTCGCGCAGGGCGGTGAGGTTGCCCGGCCGGAAGTAGTTGGACAGCGCCGCGTCGACCTTGTCCGGCTTGTAGATGTTGCCGTGTGCCATGCGGCGGCGCAGCGCCTGCGGGGACATGTCGACCAGTTCGATCTGGTCGGCACGCCGGACGACCTCGTCGGGTACGGTTTCGCGCTGCCGGACCCCGGTGATCGACTCGACGACGTCGCCGAGGGACTCCAGGTGCTGGATGTTGACGGTCGATATCACGTCGATGCCTGCGGCGAGCAGTTCCTCGACGTCCTGCCATCGCTTGGCGTTGCGGGACCCGGGAACGTTGGTGTGGGCCAGCTCGTCCACCAGGGCGACCGCCGGGGCGCGGCGCAGAACGGCGTCCACGTCCATCTCGGTGAACCTGGCGCCACGGTGGTCGAGCTCCGTGCGCGGAACCTGTTCGAGACCGTGGAGCATCACCTCGGTGCGCGGCCGGTGGTGGTGCTCCACGAGGGCGACCACGCAGTCGGTGCCCCGCTCGATGCGGCGGTGCGCCTCCGACAGCATCGCGTACGTCTTGCCGACGCCGGGTGCCGCGCCGAGGTAGATCCGGAGCTTGCCGCGTGCCATGTCGTTCCTCGGTCAGCCTTCGAAACGGTAGCCCATGCCGGGCTCGGTGATCAGATAGCGGGGGTGGGAGGGGTCCTTCTCCAGTTTGCGCCGCAGCTGGGCCATGTAGACCCGCAGGTAGTTGGTCTTGCTGCTCTGCGAGACGCCCCAGACCTCCTTCAGCAGGTGCTTCTGTGTGATCAGCCGGCCCGGACTCGTCACGAGGATCTCCAGCAGGTGCCACTCGGTCGGCGTCAGCCGCACGTCCTTCCCGTCGCGCACCGCCCTCTTGGCCAGCAGGTCGAGGGTGAAGTCGTCGGTCTCGACGAGCGTCGCCGCCGGACCGGCGGGGGTTGTCTCGGTACGGCGTACGGCGGCCCGGAGCCGGGCCAGCAGTTCGTTCATGCTGAACGGCTTGGTGACGTAGTCGTCGGCACCGGCGTCCAGCGCGGCCACCTTCTCGTCCGACCCCTGGCGGGCGGAAAGGACCAGGATCGGCACGCGGGTCCGGCCGCGCAGGCCCTTGATGACGTCGACACCGTCCATGTCGGGCAGACCGAGGTCGAGCAGCACCACGTCGGGCTGCCGTGCGGCGGCGAGCCGCAGGGCCGTGGCCCCGTCGGGAGCCGCGTCCACGCCGTAGTGACGTGCCTGCAAGTTCAGGACGAGGGCCCGCACCAGCTGCGGGTCGTCCTCGACCACGAGCACCCGGGTCATGGGTGTCTGCCTCTCCTGTACGTCGTGCCGTGCACGCCCGGAAGCGGGGCGCCCGACGTCGCGGCTGCGGGAGCCGGCGGGTCCGGGATGTTCCCGAAGCCGCCGGCTCCCGAGGACATCGCGTAACGTCATCAGCTCTTCGCCGCGAGTTCCTTGAGGGCGATGTTGAGCTCGAGGACGTTCACGCGCGGCTCGCCCATGAAGCCGAGGGTGCGGCCCTCGGTGTGCTCGTCGACGAGCTTGTGCACCTCGGCGGTGGACAGGCCGTTCTTCTCGGCGACCCGGTGGACCTGGAGGTCCGCGTACTGCGGGGAGATGTTCGGGTCCAGTCCGGAGCCGGAGGAGGTGACCGCGTCCGCGGGCACCTGGGACGGCTTCACCCGGTAGGTGCCAGTGGAGTTGTCCTTGACGACGGCGGCCTTGGCGTCCTTCACCCACTGGATGAGCTCTTCGTTGTCCCCTGACCGGTTGGTCGCGCCGGACAGGATGAGCTTGTACTGGGTGTTGACGCTGTTGGTGCCGAGGCCGTTCTGCGGTCGGCCCTGGAACCACTTCAGGTCCGGTGCCGGGGTCTCCTGCCCCTTCTTCAGCGGCAGGTTGTACGCCTGCCCGATGAGGGACGAGCCGACGACCCTGCCGTCCGCCTTGATCTCGGAGCCGTTCGCCTTGTCGTTGAACAGCCCCTGCGCGATGCCGGTGACGACCAGCGGATAGAGGACGCCGGTCACCAGGGTCAGCACGAGGAGGGCGCGCAGGCCCGCCCCGAGCAGCCGGGCGGTGTTCGATACGGAGTTGTTCATGGCCTTCAGCACGCTTTCAAGAAGTTACAGCCCGGGGATGAGGGAGATGAGCAGGTCGATGAGCTTGATGCCGATGAAGGGGGCGACCAGTCCGCCCAGGCCGTAGATCGTCAGATTGCGCCGCAGCAGCCTGTCCGCGCTGACCGGCCGGTACTGCACGCCCTTCAGGGACAGCGGCACCAGGGCGATGATGACGAGGGCATTGAAGATCACCGCGGACAGGATCGCGGAGTCCGGTGAGGACAGGCCCATGATGTTGAGCTTGTCCAGGCCCGGGTAGACCGCGGCGAACAGCGCCGGGATGATCGCGAAGTACTTGGCGACGTCGTTGGCGATGGAGAACGTCGTCAACGCACCCCGGGTGATGAGGAGCTGCTTGCCGATCTCGACGATCTCGATGAGCTTGGTGGGGTTGGAGTCGAGGTCGACCATGTTGCCGGCCTCCTTGGCGGCCGACGTGCCGGTGTTCATGGCCACGCCGACGTCCGCCTGGGCGAGCGCGGGGGCGTCGTTGGTGCCGTCACCGGTCATCGCGACCAGCTTGCCGCCCGCCTGCTCCCGCTTGATGAGGGCCATCTTGTCCTCGGGGGTGGCCTCGGCGAGGAAGTCGTCGACGCCCGCCTCCTCGGCGATGGCCTTGGCGGTGAGCGGGTTGTCGCCCGTGATCATGACAGTCTTGATGCCCATGCGGCGCAGTTCCTCGAACCGCTCCCGCATTCCGTGCTTGACGACGTCCTTGAGGTGGATGACGCCCAGGACACGGGCCCCGGGCGCGTCCTCGACCGCGACGAGCAGGGGCGTACCGCCCGCCTCGGAGATGCGGTTGGCGATCTCGTCGGCGTCTTCGGCGATGGTGCCGCCCTGCTCCTGGACCCAGGAGATGACCGAACCGGCCGCGCCCTTGCGGATCTTGCGCCCGTCGACGTCCACCCCCGACATGCGGGTCTGGGCGGTGAAGGCGATCCACTCGGCACCCACCAGTTCGCCCTGGTGGCGCTCGCGCAGGCCGTACTTCTCCTTGGCGAGGACGACGATCGAGCGGCCCTCGGGTGTCTCGTCGGCCAGCGACGACAGCTGTGCCGCGTCGGCCACCTGTGCCTCGGTCGTGCCGCGTACCGGCACGAACTCGGCGGCCTGCCGGTTGCCCAGGGTGATGGTGCCGGTCTTGTCGAGCAGCAGGGTGGAGACGTCACCGGCGGCCTCGACCGCGCGGCCGGACATGGCGAGCACGTTGCGCTGCACCAGGCGGTCCATGCCGGCGATGCCGATCGCCGAGAGCAGGGCACCGATCGTGGTCGGGATCAGGCAGACCAGGAGAGCGACCAGCACGACCATCGTCAGGTGGGTGCCCGCGTAGTCCGCCAGGGGTGGCAGCGTGGCGCACGCGAGCAGGAAGACGATGGTCAGCGAAGCCAGCAGGATGTTGAGGGCGATCTCGTTCGGCGTCTTCTGCCGGGCCGCGCCCTCCACCAGGTTGATCATCCGGTCGATGAAGGTCTCGCCGGGCTTCGTCGTGATCTTGACGACGATCCGGTCGGAGAGGACCTTCGTGCCGCCGGTGACCGCCGAGCGGTCGCCGCCGGACTCGCGGATCACGGGCGCGGACTCACCGGTGATCGCCGACTCGTCGACGGAGGCCACACCCTCGATGACGTCTCCGTCACCGGGGATGATGTCGCCGGCCTCGCAGACGACCGGGTCGCCGATCCTCAGCTCGGTGCCGGGCACGTGCTCCTCGCGGTCGCCCACCAGGCGGCGGGCGACCGTGTCGGTCTTGGCCTTGCGCAGGGTGTCGGCCTGGGCCTTGCCCCGGCCTTCGGCGACGGCCTCCGCCAGGTTGGCGAAGAGCACGGTCAGCCACAGCCAGGCGCTGATGGTCCAGCCGAACCAGTCGCCGGGGTCGGTGAAGGAGAAGACCGTGGTCAGCACGGAGCCGATCCACACCACGAACATCACGGGGGACTTGACCATCACCCGCGGGTCGAGCTTGCGGAAGGCGTCCGGCAGCGACTTGAGAAGCTGCTTGGGGTCGAAGAGGCCGGCGCCCACACGCCCCTCGGCGGGCTTGTGTCCGGTGGGGGCGTCCTGGTGGGGAGCGAGGGTGGGAGTGGACATGGAGTCCTGCTTCTTTACGTCGGTGGTCATCACGCCAGCCCTTCGGCCAGCGGTCCCAGCGCGAGGGCGGGGAAGTACGTCAGACCGGTGATGATGATGATCGTGCCGACCAACAGCCCGGTGTACAGCGGCTTGTCCGTGCGCAAGGTCCCCGCGGTGGCCGGGACCGGCTTCTGCTCGGCGAGCGAGCCGGCCAGCGCCAGCACGAACACCATCGGCAGGAAGCGGCCGAGCAGCATCGCCAGGCCGATCGTGGTGTTGAACCACTGCGTGTCCGCGTTCAGGCCGGCGAACGCCGAGCCGTTGTTGTTGGCTCCGGACGTGTAGGCATACAGGATCTCGGAGAACCCGTGCGCCCCGCTGTTGGTCATCGAGTTCGCCGGGGTCGGCAGCGCCATCGCGAACGCTGTGAAGACGAGCACCAGCGCCGGGGTGATCAGGATGTAGCAGGCCGCGAGCTTGATCTCCCGGGAGCCGACCTTCTTGCCCAGGTACTCGGGCGTGCGGCCGACCATCAGACCGGCGATGAACACCGCGATGATCGCCATGATCAGCATGCCGTAGAGGCCGGAGCCGACACCGCCGGGCGCGATCTCGCCCAGCATCATGCCGAGCATGGTGATACCGCCGCCGAGGCCGGTGAAGGAGGAGTGGAAGGAGTCCACCGCGCCCGTGGAGGTCAGCGTGGTGGACACCGCGAAGATCGACGAGGAGCCGACGCCGAAGCGGACTTCCTTGCCCTCCAGCGCTCCGTTCGCCAGCTCGAAGGCCGGACCGTGGTGGGAGAACTCGGTCCACATCATCAGCGCGACGAAGCCGAGCCAGATGGTGGCCATGGTGGCGAGGATCGCGTAGCCCTGCTTGACCGAGCCGACCATCAGGCCGAAGGTCCGGGTGATCGAGAACGGGATCAGCAGGATCAGGAAGATCTCGAACAGGTTGGAGAACGGGGTGGGGTTCTCGAAGGGGTGGGCGGAGTTGGCGTTGAAGTAGCCGCCGCCGTTGGTACCGATCTCCTTGATGGCCTCCTGCGAGGCGACCGCACCGCCGTTCCACTGCTGCGTGCCGCCCATGAACTGGCCGACCTCGTGGATCCCGGAGAAGTTCTGGATGATGCCGCAGGCGACCAGCACGATCGCGGCGACGAACGCCAGCGGCACCAGGATGCGCACCACCCCGCGCACCAGGTCGGCCCAGAAGTTGCCCAGCTCACCGGTGCGCGAGCGGGCGAAGCCGCGCACGAGCGCCACCGCGACGGCTATGCCGACGGCGGCGGAGACGAAGTTCTGCACGGCCAGGCCGGCGGTCTGCACGACGTGGCCCATGGCCTGCTCGCCGTAGTACGACTGCCAGTTCGTGTTGGTCACGAACGACACGGCCGTGTTGAACGCCTGGTCCGGGTCGATCGAGGCGAAGCCGAGCGAGCCGGGCAGGACCCCCTGGAGCCGCTGGAGGGCGTACAGGAACAGGACGCCGACCAGGGAGAAGCCGAGGACGCCGCGCAGGTAGGCGGGCCAGCGCATCTCCGTGTCGGGGTCGGCACCGATGCCCTTGTAGATCCACTTCTCGACGCGCAGGTGCTTGTCGGAGGAGTACACCTTGGCCATGTAGGTGCCGAGGGGCTTGTGAGCGAGCGCCAGCGCCGCTACGAGCGCGAGCAGCTGGAGCACGCCGGCGAGTACGGGACCCATCTCTTGTCTCAGAACCTCTCCGGGAAGATCAGGGCGAGGACGAGATAACCCAGCAGGGAGACGGCCACGACGAGGCCGACGATGTTCTCGGCGGTCACAGCTTCGTCACCCCCTTGGCTGCGAGAGCCACGAGTGCGAAACCCGCGATCGTGACGACGACGAAGGCCAGATCGGCCATCGCGAACTCCTGGAGTGAGGTTCGGTTGATACGGACGATCCGAGGAAAGCGCATCGATGGCCGGATCAGGCCGGTCGTTGACGCCTCCCTGACGGCGAGGCCGACGGCTTTGACGGAACCTTGACGCCGCCCGGTCCGACCGGGCGATCGGACTCGCCCTGAGGCAGGAGATCCGGCCTCACAACAGCCGGAAACGGAGACGGCAGATCACCGCGTCCGTCTCCCGCCGCACGGCGTGCGCGACGACGGCGCCGCGCTGGTTCTGCAGCAGCCGCTGCCACAGCCGCTCCGGCTCGGTCTCCGGGATCAGCACGGTGACGCGCGCGCCGGGCTCGGCGGCGCCTACCTCGCGGACGTACGCGGCGATGGGACGGCCCAGTGACCGGTGCTCACTGTTCAGCCTGACCAGCGGCACCCCGGGGTCCCACTCCGTCCAGGCCAGCTCCAGCGCGTACAGGGCGGCGCGGTCCTCCGGGTCGGGGTGGCAGACGGTCACCGCTCGGACCTCGTCGCCGAGGGAGGCCGCGGCGGTCAGCGCCTCGGAGGTCAGACGGGAGATCGAGGAGACAGGCACGATCACGACCGAGCGGTCGCGGTGCGGGATCTCGGGGATCCGGCCCAGGCCGAGACGCTCACCGATGCGGGCGTAGGTGCGGTGCACGGTCTGGAAGGCCACGACCAGCAGGGGCAGGGCGATGACGATCAGCCAGGCGCCCTCCTCGAACTTGGTCGCGGTGACGACGAGGGCCGAGACTCCGGTGAGCAGCCCGCCGAAGCCGTTGAGGAGTGCCTTGCCCCGCCGTCCCGGACCTCGCTGGAGGCGCCAGTGCCGGACCATGCCGACTTGGGCGACGGTGAAGCCGACGAAGACACCGATGGCGAACAGCGGCACGAGGGTGTTGGTGTCACCGCCCGAGAAGACCAGGAGCGCGCACGCGACCACGGCGAGCGCGAGCACGCCGTGCCGGTGCACCTGGCGGTCCGCCTTCAGGGCGAAGACGTGCGGCAGGTAGTTGTCGCGGGCCAGTAGCTTCAGCAGCACCGGCAGCCCGCCGAACGAGGTGTTCGCGGAGAGGGCCAGCAGGATCATGGTCGCGAACTGGACGACGTAGAACGCCCCGTTGTGGCCGAGGGAGGCGTCCGCGAGCTGGGCGAGGACCGTGACGCCCTCGACCGGCTGGAGGTGGAACCGGGTGATCAGCACCGACAGCCCTGTCAGCATCACGCCGAGGACGGCTCCGAGCGCGACCTCCGCGCGCTGAGCGCGCGTGACACGGGGGACGCGGAAGGAGGGAACGGCGTTGGCGATGGCCTCGACGCCGGTCAGGGCGGAGCAGCCCGAAGCGAAAGCCTTCAGCAGGAGCAGGGCACCCACGGCGGTGGCGTTGTCGGCGAGTACGGAGGGGTGGCCCGCCGCGGTCGCCGTGCTCACCGGCTCGGACCGGAACAGGCCGACGGCGATCAGCACGACGATCGAGCCGACGAAGACGACGGTCGGCACGATGAACACCTTCGCCGACTCCATGATGCCGCGCAGGTTCACTGCCGTGATCAGCGTCAGCACGGCCAGGCACAGCTACAGCCGGTCGTCGTGGAGGGCAGGGAAGGCCGAGGTCAGGGCGGCGACTCCGGCGGTGACGGCGACCGCGACATTCAGGACGTAGTCCAGGACGAGCGAGGCGGCGGCGACCAGGCTCGTGCGCGCGCCCAAATGCGCCTTGGCGACGGCGTAGGAGCCGCCGCCGTCCGGAAACGCCGCGATCACCTGACGGTAGGAGGCGACCAGCACCGCCAGCAGCGCGGCGATGGCCAGCGTGACCGGCAGGGTGAAGCCCAGACCGTGAGCACCCGCGGCGGCCAGGACCAGGACGATGGCCTCGGGCCCGTAGGCCACTGATGCCATGGCGTCCAGGGACAGGGCGGCCAGGCCGGTGACGGCGGTCAGCCGGTGGCGCTCACCGGTATCGGGTGGTTCCTCGCCGGCGGGCGCGGCATCCGGCTGGGCGGTCACTGCGGTCATGGACGGGTGCTCCTTCGGGAAGTGTGCGAGTGCACCCAGGTTCTGTCCGGTTCCCATCGCATCCGACCGTTCCTTGCGCCTTCTTCGCGCCCGGGCGGCCAACTTTGACGGGATGTTGATACGCGAGTGACGTGGGCGACGACCGAGCGCCTCGCCCCGGCTGCCTGACGGCTCGGCCGGTGAGAGGCGACGTCGGGGCAAGATGCCGTTCGGCATCCGTCAGAGCCGCGTCAAGGCGCGCCGGTCGACAGCCCGGGCTCACTAGCGTCCAGGTCATGGGACGCCGTGACGATGCACACGGAGGACGACTCGACGCCCGGCCGGAGGACCCCGACGGAACCGGTGAGGCGACGAACGACCTCGAGCGCGCACATGAACTGCGCAGCGCTGCCTACTACGCCGGCGTACTGCTGGCCTTCCTCCTCCTCCTCGACTGGGGCTCCGGCCTGATCACGCCATGGCGGGCCGTGCTGTGGTCCGCCCTCACCGGACTGCTCTACGCTGTGCTCTACCCCCAGCGCGTGTCCGCGGGCAACCACTGGCTGACCACGCGCGGCCTGGTCCGCACGCACCGGGTCCGGACGGATCTGCTGGTGTCGGTCCGCTGCCTTGACGGGGTCTCTCAACGGCTCCTGCTGCGCGATCGCCTGGGAAACCGTGCCGAGATCGACCCCGAGGTTCTGGTGCGCCACCCGCGCCTGTGGTTCTGCCTGGAGCGGGGAGCCCGCAAGGCCGCCGCCGACGGCTTGCTGCTCTGCGGCGCCACCGCCTTGCGACGCCTCTCGGAGCGCGTGGACCGCGAAACAGCCCGCGGTCGGGTGGCCCGGGGGGGAATTCACCCCCGGGCTCCCACAGATCCCGGCGTGACAGTCTCCCGTCACCGGGCTCCTATTATCCTGATCACCAGATCGACTGGACCCATTTCCAGTGAGCGAAGAAGAGCGGGTACGCGGTGGTGACCTGCTTCCATCGCCGGTGGAAATCCTTGAAGGTCTTCAGCCGCCGGTATTTCTTGCGGACCCAGCGCATCAGGTAGTAGTTGATGCGCTTGAGGAGGGGATACAACTCGGTGCGATAGAACGCACCGTAGTACTGCATCCAGCCACGAATGATGGGGTTGAGCCATCGCGCGAACTCGCCGAGGGTGTAGCCGATGTGCATGTGGAGCCTCCAGGAACGGACCTCCGTGCTCATCTTCTTGAGGGCGTCCTTGCTGGGCGCCGGAAGAAAAGAAGTGAAGATCTTTCCGTTCCGGTCTCGCGCTGGACGACGCTGGAACGTGAAACCGAGAAAGGTGAACGACGTTGCCGCGACATCATCGTGGCGCCCGTCTCTTCAGCAGTACACGATCCGGGTCTTGGCCGGGTGCAGTTGCAGGCCGACCTCTTCCATCCTGTCCCCGATCGCCGTCAGGACCGCACGGGCCCGGCGTTCGGAGTCGCAGTGCACGACTGCGTCATCCGCATAGCGTTCGAACTGGACGTCCGGAAAGTTCCGGGAGAGCCACAGGTCGAATGCATAGTGCAGGAACAGGTTCGCCAGCACGGGAGAAACCGCTGATCCCTGTGGGGTTCCGCGGTCTCTCTACCGCAAATGGCCGTCGGGAAGTTGCAGTGGAGCGGCAAGCCACCGCTTCACATACAACACGACCCACGCGGCATCGGTATGGGTTTCCACCGCCTTGATGACGAGGTCCCAGCGGACGCTGTCGAAGAATCTTGCGACATCGAGATCGACGGCCCACTTCTTCTTCCAGCACCGCCGTCGGCATGCGTCGACCGCGTTCAGAGCCGACCTGCCCGGACGGTAGCCGTAGGAGTCGGGATGGAACACCGGTTCCACACGCTTCTCCAGATGAGCGGCCACCACCGTCTGGGCGATTCTGTCCGCGACCGTGGGCACACCGAGCAAACGAACCCCGCCGCCATGCGACTTCGGGATTTCCACACCTTTCACCGGAGGGGGAAAGTAGCTGCCCGAAGACATTCGATTCCAGATCATGTAGAGGTTCCCCTTCAGATCCTTCTCGAACTCCTCGATCGTGCAGCCGTCCACCCCCGGAGCACCCTGATTGGCCTTGACCTTCAGGTACGCCTCCCAGACCTCCTTCTTTGATATCTCGAACGGCTTGATCTGTGACTTCAGCTCGCCCACGCAGCTCCTCCCAGGGAACTCCTGGTTGACCGAACAAACGAACCACGGACAATCCGGTCCCTTCGCTCCGCTCCCACCGCGCCCAGCAGGAGGTTCACGGCTACTACGAACCGGTCCGCCAACACACTTCGCATCGGTACTCAGTTCCTCACGGGTTGTCCGCTTGGAAGGCTCCCTTTCACAACACTGCGTGAAAAACACAGAGTTGAGGCATCGAAGCATGTCTTCCCACGTTCCGCACGAAATCAGCTGTCGGCGTACGGACTTTTCTCCCCAGTTGCGTACGGACGAACGTCCCCAGGTGTCAGGCCACGTCGTTCTCTCGCTCGATGGCCTTGAGGCGGT
>NZ_JACHCX010000021.1:0-136130 GCF_014207295.1 Streptomyces sp. AK010 | reverse complement strand
TCGGGCGAGTAAACCCTCATCACCATAAATGACTCCTTCTGGCCGGTCCCCTGCGGGGCCGGATCGAAGGTGTCCACCTACAAGGGGGAAGCCCCATCCTCCGGGATCGCGGCCTGGTTGATCCGCAGCTCCTGCTTGTCGAATGGATCGAAGCGCGGCAACTCCAACCCGGCCGGCAATGTCATGGCATGCAGATCTCGAAGGATGCCACCCAACTCCCCGTACGAGGCTTTCCGCTCCCCCTCGACGATCAGGTGCCAGAACGTCACCGGGTGCCCGTCGATCGAGAGCGGCTGTTCCAAGTCTTCAACCAGACGGGCAGCCGGGAACCCTTCCCCCTCCAACCACCGAGAGACGGACACCTCCGTACGGGCTTTGGGTAGCCAGGCCTCCCCACGAGCCACACGCACGACCACCGGCGCCGAAGCCAGCCGAAACAGCGCGTTCTCGCCGAGCCGGATCAGCTCTGCGCCCCTGTCATCCAGCCCCGCCGCCTGGCACGCGGCTCTCATCACCCACGTAGCCCTCGCCGACGTGAACCCCTCGTCCGTCCGAGCAGCGTCAACCGCCATGCCCGTACCAGCTCCCCTAGTCGCGCGCGATCAACCAGCGCACGTCTACGGGTGACCAACCCGCGTGCGCCGGACACACCTCCGACCGTATCGACTGAAGCCACCTAATGCGAGGCCGAGATCACGGGAAGAGCACCGAGTCGACTTGCAATGGCCCCAATTGTCAATTCTCGTAAGCGGAGCTCATTCTGCGCGATTCGCCCCACCCGAAGTTAGACCATCACCACGCAGGTCAACGGAAAGCATCCGCCGAAAAGGGTTAGCCAGGGTACGCGACTTCCGGCTCGCATCCCAATATCCCAACGACAGGACAGCAGTCACTGTCGCCACAATCATCAAGATCAACTTCCATCCCAGCAATGCAATTGCCAGCTCCAGAGATAGAAGCAAATAGCATGGGATAAAGAAGAGATTCGTCAAGGCGATAAGAACCTCCACCACCTCTGACGAGTAGTCCGACCTTTGATCATAGAACGTTAGACTCAACCACAGCACGGAAGAGGCGAAGAAGATCAGGCTGGCAATCCCCGCCACATTCGCCAGAATGTCATTCATTGGCGGGACCCACGAAGGCCGATCGGAGAATCCAACAGCTAATGCACGTGTGGCCGCTAGAGCGTAAAGCACGAGCACAAAACTGAGTGTAGCCCCTTTGAGCACTCTCTTCAGCGCCGTTGGCGGGTTCGGAGGAGCAGTGTGCGCAGCGCGCCAGAGGTCCTTGGTCAGCGGATCACTCATATTTTTCGGAAGAACCAACCGAAAAACAATGAGACTTTCCACTTCCTTCGGAAGCATTTGCGAGAGGTGGCGATAGATATTAGGAAGGTGCCGGTGCTTACGGAAAATCTCAGCAAATTGGTCTCGACGCTCTTGGCCCGCCAATGCCGCAACCCATTCATAGACGCGCCGGCTATCGAATACATATCGACCTTGTCGAAGGTCTCTTGGGATGGCGTCTTGATTGTAGCGATGACGCTCAATCCCTAAAGCTGCTAGCGGAATGCCGATTCTGTGATCGATCATCCGAACTTCGATGGGTTCATCCGCAACGGGAGGATTAGGCACACACCCTTCGAATTGGTCAACGCACCCTCGGAGATGTCCGCCATCCAAGAGGAAGGCAACACGGCCAGCGATCAACCGAAGTGAGCTCGATTCCTCTGCACTATCCCAAACCCAATCGTAGTAATCTGACGATTCAGACGTCTCGCATTCCCTCAAAGCCTCCTCTACATCAGGTATGCGCATTAGGGAAGCGATGAGCCAAGCGGCGCGGCGGGCTGCAGGGGAAGTATTCCACAGGAGAGGCGCCAACTCCGTTGCTGCCGCCGGAGTGCCTATTCTGCCCAGGGCATCAATGGCCCAGATCTCTTGCCGCCCTTGCGCTGATACCGCAAGTTGTGGGATCGCGATCTCACCCATGGAGCGCAAGGCTGCCCTAGTACCTGCCCGCCGATGGTCGTCTTCTTCAAGTTCACTGAGGAGGAATGCCGCCTCCTGCCGGTCTGATGCAGCCAGGGCAAGCACAGCAGCATCCTGGCGTTCCGAAGGTACCTCCCAAGCAATTCTGCGAAGTAGTTCGAGGGTTTCGTTTCCGCGCGGAGTATTGTTCGCGGCTAGGGCGCCGAGCGCATTAATTACTGCCGAGCCTTCCAGCCCACCCAAGTCGAGACGATCCAGGAAATACTCAATGATCTCCTCTGCAAGGCCTGAATCTACTGAAGTCGTATCCGAGAGACTCTCTAGCGCAAGGATCTTACCGTCAAGAGAGCCATCGTGATAAATGGAAGAAATCAGCGATGTACAGTCGACACTAGCAACTGCGCACCAGAATTTTACTACTTCGCGCCACGCATCAGGGTCGCTGTGGTAACTCCTAATTAGACTACTCGGTGAGTCATGGAGCGCCTGCGCCGTGAGGAATTCCTGTAAAGTAAGGTGAGCGAAACCATATTGACTTCTCAGGCTATCCAAAGGGCGCAGCACCTGACTGCGGTCCACGATCTCATCCATGAGCGGCATGACATGGCTATTCCCAAGGTCGAAATCAGGGAGTAGTGAGCGAATGATCGCTTCTACACTGGTTCCAGATATAGCTAGGCGATCCCCACGTTCCGTGGGAGCTTCGTGCATCGCAAGCGCAATACGTTGCAGGACCAGCAGCTTACGATTTCCGTGATAATTCGAGATGGCCCTGCTTCTGCCGAGCTGTCTATCGCGGTCAAGCAAGTGGGAAATAGCCGCGCGGTAGAACCCTGCACGAGAATTAGGCAGAGGCCCGAACGCTTCTACACGATCACCCGACTGCAGATAGGCAATGATAGTAAGGAGCAGCGGGCGCCTCGCGATCCTCATGAGGTCGCGATTGCTCCGTAGTGATGCAATAACTCGATTGACATCCAAAGAATCTTCCGCTTTATTCCAGTTACTAAGGAACCTTCGCATGGATGCGTCATCGAACTCGGCGATGCGTACGACATAGTCGAACTCTGGGCTTAGTTGCCCGTCATAAACGGCGGTGCGACAAGTGACAATCATGGAGCAGTCAGCGTGAGTTCTGGAGAAGTCGCGCAGCTCCCTCTCAACTCGCTCCCGATCATCTCTACCGACTTCATCAAGACCGTCGAAGAATAATCGCAAACGGCCGGCGGAGAGCATCTTGTCCACAAGTGAAGCGGCGCCACTCACGTTAGCCTGATTGAACTCCGCAACAATAAAGTCTCTAATGGTATCGTGCGAAGCATTGCACTTATGCAGGCTGACAATCACTGGTACTTTATTGTCGTCTCCATCCTCTAGCCAGCGAAGGATTTCTGACTTCAACAACAGGGACTTACCAGCCCCCGGCTCGCCTAGAACGACAACGCGGGAACTGTTAAAAAGGGTCTCACTCATGTCCGCACGTTCAGTTCCGATGGCGGATTGCAGAGGGACGTATACGCGCCGTACATCGATATTCGCCGTATCAAATCCCAGCGGATGCTTTGCATGCCACAGCTCAGCCCGCTGGCGATACCGTCGAAGCTGCCGTCCACTGACTCGTCGCACCGCACTCTTCCGATAGAAGATCGCGCTGACCGAGCGCGCTGCGAAACCCTTCATTAGCTCACTAAAGTAAGCCGCTAGAAGGAAGATCGCTACGAAGACGATCGCGGCGACACCAACACCATACGGCAGCACTTTGTCGAATTCAGACCCCACGCTGGCATCATAGAGGCCCGGTGGGTGCCGAGAGGCAGAAATCGCCAATGGGACCAGAAGTCATCGTCAAGGCATGTCAATGCGGTCCGTGCCTGAGTTGGAACCCGACAGCGCAAGGGCCTCACCCCCGCGCCCACCACTGCACCCTTCAGGTTGCGATAGTCGCCAACGAGCCTCAACGAAGGGCAGCGGAGCCCAGACCCACGCCGCCTCCGAGTGGATGGCAGAGGACCCTCCCAGGTCCCGCAGAGGCGTGCAGGGCTCACGTTGCTGTACCGGCTGCCGTGTACTCCAAGCCCCGACAGCAGCCACCTCACCCTCGCTCGCCCCGCCAGAGCATTCACCACCCGAATGAGTGCGTCACTCACTCCGGTGCTCGTGTCCACTCGGCGCCGACGCAGCATTCTTGACCGCGGGAGGAAGCAGGTTCTTCCCGGTCGGACCGCCTGGTGTGACTGTGTGCCCTGCGGGCATGCCGGGGACTATGAATCGGCCTTGGAACGTTACTCCACATCTATGCCGTAGTCCCGGACAAGCTGTTCCAGGCCACTCGTGTAACCCTTGCCGCCAAGCACGAAGTCCCAGTCGCCACTCGACCTGCGCCGGAAGGAGCCAAGCACCAACGCGGTCTCTAGGACCCGCCCGTCGGAGACTTCAAGCCGACCGAGCTCGTTCATCGCCGGGTCTAGCAGTCTGATGCAGGCGTCGGAGAACTCGGAAAGGTCGGCCTCTGGGTTCACCTCCGGGTCCACGGCCGCCACCAGCACGAACCGGTCAGCTGCCTCTGGCAGCGCATCAAAAGTGACGCGAATGGCTGCCTTGTCCGGCTCGGTAGCCGGCACCGCGCGTACAGAACCGTCCGGCGTTTCCGGGTTGTTGAAGAACACGAAGTGGTCTTCACTGAGGACTCTGCTGCCACGGCAGACCAGCGCGCACACGTCGAGTGCGACGTTGCCGGACCATGTCATGCCCAGCACGTTGTAGTCGTCAGGCGGAGCCGCAGTGCTGGACCGTGTCGGCTGCGCCGGGGCCACCGTTCCTCCCTCGCCCAAGCGTCCACGCAGCCCATGCCTGTGCAGCAGATCGACGAGTTCGCTGCCCGAGATCAGCTCCAGGGGCTTGCCCCTGGCGAAGGTATGAGAGCCCGGACCGAATCCGGACGTCGTCACCAGGACTCCCTTGTTGGCGCCGATGTCCTGGACAGTGCCGTAGAGATCGCGCACGGCCGTGGGCGGCACCGTATTGCGGTAGCGCTTCACCTGTACGACGATCTTGCCGCCTCGGATGGGAGTCGGGTCCATCGCGTCGACGTCCACGCCACCATCGTTCGAGCGCTGAGTCGTCACGGCCTGCATTCCCATGGCGCGGAACAGATCGGCGACGAGGGACTCGAAGGCGATGGGATCCATGTCGTACAGGTTCGGCTCGTGATCGCCTCCATGGGCAGCCACAGGGCTACCGACGTCCTGGGGCTGCCGGCTCGGCCGCACGGAAGTGAGCTGATCGGGCCGGGTCGAGATCTGTCCCCTCAGCGCGTCGGTCAGGCAACTGACCGGGTCCACCTGCCCCAGATGGAGGTCCGTGAAAGCCGCACGCGAAGCCATGACGGTCGCCAGGAAGATCTGAGTCTGCCGCCCTGTCGCCGGATCGGGGGCGTCCACGAAGCCATTCAGGGCCACCGAGTCGAGGACGCCGTGCTCGTCCGCCGTGAACAGCTGATGCAGCACCAGCAGCATGCTCTGCCCCAGCACCTCGCGGTAGAGCGCCCGGCGCTGGCTCACCGGCCGTGCCGCTTCCTTGTACTGCTCCTCACGGGACAGATACCTGACTGACTTCGCTTCGGGAACCACGTCGTATGTGGGCAGTTCCCAGTCCAGCACCAGCTGCCGCGCCGCTACGTCGTAGGCCGCCGCCACCTGCCGAGGAAAGCCCTCCGGCCAGGCCGTCGACGCATAGAGCGCTGCGGAGAAGTACTCGACCACGGAGTCCGGGGCGCCCCGCCTGACCCCTTCGGTCACTTCCAGGACCCCGGCATTGTGCCGACGCACCTCGGCCCGCTGAGACTCCGTCCTCTGCTCGTAGTCCCGCTGCAACGCGGCTAACTGGTGCTGCCGCTGTGCCTCGGCGACCTGGGCGGCATGCCAGTCCTGCTCGAACCGAGCCCGCGCCTCGGCTTGTGCCCGCGCTCGCTGACTGGCGGTCCAGCCGCCCTGAGCCTGGTACTGGTTCGGGTCGGGCATCCGCACCGGCCAGGCAAGCTGCCCTGGGTCGAAGGGTGGGATCTCTTCCGCACGCATGAGAGACGATGCCCTGAAGGCCGGCGCCTGGTAGCCCGTGGTCAGCAGACTCTGCAGGGCTGCAACCTGGGCTTCCAGTTCCTCTGTACGCCGCCTGGCCTCCGCCTGTCGGTAGTCTCGTTGGCTTTGCGTGGCCAGCCGCTGGTACGCCCGGGCCTGCCGCGCCTCCTCCCGACGCCGCCTCGCCTCGGCTTCCACCTGACGTTGCTGCTGCCGCTGAATCTCAGCCCAGGCACCGACAAAACCACCAGAGCGACGACTCATGCGCTACAGGCCCTCCCCAGGACGTCGGCACAGCCGACCAAGCTCTAGTTGCCCCCGCAACCAGTAGTAACAAAACGACTGTATCCAGCAATCGCCGTCCTGAATATCAAGTTGCCAAAGCGATCAGAATGAATCGTTCGGGCTGGTCACTGCGCGCGTTACTCACGATGCAGCCTCACCGTGCAAGGAGGTCATCGAGGCCGACACTACTGAGCCCCCTCCGGGTCGAGGGGGGCTCAGTAGTCGCCAGAACGCTTCAGCGAGGCTCCGAGAGCCTCAGACCCACTCCACCTCTGAGTGGATGGCCGAGGCCCCTCCCGGGCCCGGCAGAGGCGTACAAGGCCCACTCTGCTGCTCCGGCTGCCGACGGCTCGAAGCCCCGACAGCAGCCAACGCAGCAGTCACCTCGTCCTCACTCGCCCGCGCCAGGGCATCCATCACCCGAACGAGTGCGTCACTCACCTCAGTGTTCGTGCCCGCTCGGCGCCGGCGCGGCATTCTTGACCGTGAGAGGCAGCAGCTTCTTCCCGGTCGGACCGATTTGTATGGCCGTATCCATCTGCGGGCACACCCCGCAGTCGAAGCACGGCGTCCAGCGGCAGTCCTCGACCTCGGTCTCGTCGAGGGAGTCCTGCCAGTCCTCCCAGAGCCAGTCCTTGTCCAGGCCGGAGTCGAGGTGGTCCCACGGGAGGACCTCCTCGTAGGTGCGCTCGCGGGTGGTGTACCAGTCGACGTCGACGCCGAACGGGACGAGGGCCTTGTCCGCGCAGGCCATCCAGCGGTCGTACGAGAAGTGCTCGCGCCAGCCGTCGAAGCGGCCGCCGTCGTCGTAGACCGCGCGGATGACCGCGCCGATGCGGCGGTCGCCGCGGGAGAGGAGGCCCTCGACGATGCCGGGCTTGCCGTCGTGATAGCGGAAGCCGATGGAGCGGCCGTACTTCTTGTCGCCGCGGATCTTGTCCCGCAGCTTCTGCAGACGGGCGTCGGTCTCCTCGGCGGAGAGCTGCGGAGCCCACTGGAAGGGCGTGTGGGGCTTGGGGACGAAGCCGCCGATCGAGACCGTGCAGCGGATGTCGTTGGAGCGGGAGACCTCACGGCCCTTGGCGATGACCTTGGTCGCCATGTCGGCGATCTGCAGGACGTCGTCGTCGGTCTCGGTCGGCAGGCCGCACATGAAGTACAGCTTCACCTGGCGCCAGCCGTTGCCGTACGCCGTCGAGACCGTGCGGATCAGGTCCTCTTCCGAGACCATCTTGTTGATGACCTTGCGGATGCGCTCCGAGCCGCCCTCGGGGGCGAAGGTCAGGCCGGAGCGGCGGCCGTTCCTGGTGAGCTCGTTCGCCAGGTCGATGTTGAAGGCGTCCACGCGGGTGGAGGGGAGCGACAGGCCGATCTTGTCGTCCTCGTAGCGGTCGGCGAGGCCCTTGGCGATGTCGCCGATCTCCGTGTGGTCGGCGGAGGACAGGGACAGCAGGCCGACCTCCTCGAAGCCCGTCGCCTTCAGGCCCTGCTCGACCATGTCGCCGATGCCCGTGATGGAGCGCTCGCGCACCGGACGGGTGATCATGCCGGCCTGGCAGAAGCGGCAGCCGCGGGTGCAGCCGCGGAAGATCTCCACCGACATGCGCTCGTGGACCGTCTCGGCCAGCGGGACCAGCGGCTGCTTGGGGTACGGCCACTCGTCGAGGTCCATGACGGTGTGCTTGGAGACCCGCCACGGCACCCCGCTGCGCTTCGGCACGACACGGGCGATCCGGCCGTCCGGCAGGTACTCGACGTCGTAGAAGCCGGGGACGTACACCCCGCCCGTCCGCGCCAGGCGGAAGAGGAGCTCCTCGCGGCCGCCGGGGCGGCCCTCGGCCTTCCAGGCGCGGACGATCGCGGTGATCTCCAGGACCGCCTGCTCGCCGTCGCCGATCACGGCGCAGTCGATGAAGTCGGCGATCGGCTCGGGGTTGAACGCCGCGTGGCCGCCGGCCAGGACGATCGGGTCGTCCAGACCGCGGTCCTTGGACTCCAGCGGAATGCCGGCCAGGTCGAGCGCGGCGAGCATGTTCGTGTAGCCCAGCTCCGTGGAGAAGGACAGGCCGAACACGTCGAAGGCCTTCACGGGCCGGTGGCTGTCGACCGTGAACTGCGGGACGTGGTGCTCCCGCATGAGCTCCTCGAGGTCCGGCCACACGCTGTAGGTGCGCTCGGCGAGGACGCCCTGCTGCTCGTTGAGCACCTCGTAGAGGATCATGACGCCCTGGTTGGGCAGACCGACCTCGTAGGCGTCCGGGTACATAAGCGCCCAGCGGACGTCACAGGAGTCCCATTCCTTGACCGTGGAGTTGAGCTCTCCGCCGACGTACTGGATCGGCTTCTGCACATGCGGGAGCAGAGCTTCGAGCTGCGGGAAGACCGACGCAGCGACTTCGGCAGGCATGTCGCGCACCTTCGTGAGCTGGACTGAACTGACAGGGGTGACCATCCAGACTAACGCGGTCGCGGGGTACCTCCGTACGCCGGAAGATCAGAGATCCGCCGCACCGTGCTTGATCCCGTCCCAGAACCCGGGCAGTTCCGCCTCCACGCGCAGCGCTCGCTGCTCCTCGCGCTCATGGAGGAGGCCGTAGGTGAAGGCGCTCTCCCCCGCCGCGTGGGCGACCGCGGACAGCTCGCGCAGGGCCTGCCGGGCCATGAAGCTGTCCTGGTGCTCGCCGAGCAGGTTCTGCAGCGCCTTCATGGACTTGACCATGGTCTTGGCGGGTTTGCCGAGGACAGGTTGGGCCGCCTCCGCCGCGTAGCGGGTGCGCTTGGCCTTCTTGCGTGCCTCGTGCAGCGCGACGTCCCGGTCGTGGCCGGGCTCCAGGTCCGCCGCCTGCCCGATCAGCCTCGACACCTTCCGGAAGTCCTTGCGCACGGCCTTGGCGATCGGCTTGCGAGGCTCCTTGCCGGCCGCCTCGAGCAGCGGTGGGTCGGCGATCAGCGCGTCCAGGGTGTCGAGCAGGGCCAGGTAGCGGCGGGAGTCCAGGACCCCGAGGAGACGGCCGCGGGCCCCGCCGTGCTCGGCGGCGGCCCAGGAGTGCAGGCGCTCGGTGACCGGGCCGCGGACCAGATCGGCGGGCACCTCGTCGACGGCCGCGGTCAGCCGCTCGGTCAGCACCTCGCGGTCCCGGTCCCGGCCCAGCTCGCCGGCGAGCCACTTCAGCTCGGCGGCGACGGGCTCGGTGACGGCCCGGTCGAGGATCGCGCCGAACGACTTGAAGGTGCTGCGCATCCGGCGGGTGGCCACGCGCATGCCGTGCACGGAGTCCTCGGCGTCCCGGCGGACGGCGGGGTCGAGCTCGACGATCGCGTCCCGCTGGGTGCGCACGTAGGCCAGCACATGGTCTCCGGCCGTCACCGGCCGCCGGACGTGCGGGGACTCGCGCCGCTTGCCCGGCGCCGTCTCCTCCAGGGCGCGGGCCAGCTTCGACGACGACGCCGACGGCCGTACGCCCGCCTTGCGCAACCGCTTCTCCACCTTGTCGAGCAGGGCCGGGTCTCCCCCGTCGGCGAGTTCCACCTCGACCTCGGTCCAGTGTGCTTCCCCGCCGCGTCCCGTGAGCCGCTCGGCGTGCACGGTGTCCACGCTCACCTCGGCGAGCAGCCGGCCGTCGGCGTCGAGCAGGTGGCGTACGTCGCGGGCGGAGCGCAGCCGGACCACCGGGAGCAGCTCGCTGTCGCGGACGCGGGAGCGGACCAGCGCCGCGAGCTCGTCGGGGAGGGTGTCGGAGAGCGGGGCGTGGATCTCTTCGCGGACGTCGGGCGCAATCGGGAACTTCAGGTGCCAGCCGGCGTCGGAACCGCCGGTGCGGCGGCGCAGGGTGACCGAGGACGCGGCGAGGCGCTCGTCTCCGGTGTCGTAGTAGGTGGCGTCGAGGTGGGCCACGCCCTTGTCGACCACGGCGGCGATCCCGCCGGCGCCGGTCAGGTCGGGGAGGCCGCTCTCGTCGGATTCGTACTTGCGCTCGATCTCGCGTTTCGTCTCCGCCATGAACCAAATCTAGTGGCTGATCGGCCGGTACAGCAGTGGTGCGTGCCCCCAGGGGGCAACGCGTTCAGCTCGTCAGCAGGGCCCGCATCTCCTCGCCATCGGGGAACGGCGTGTCCTTCACCGTCCGGGAAACGAGGTACACGTGTGCGTCCTCGAACTGGTGATACGACAGCGGCTCCGGGCCCTGTCCGACGATCAGCACATTGTGCTCCAGGCGCCAGCTGACGTACCGGGTCTTGTACCTGGGCTGCCGGATGTCGTGGTCCGGCAGGCCCAGCCGCTCGGTGAACTGCCGCACCACGGCGGCGCAGTGGGCGTCGAACTCCGGCCGCCAGGCGCCCTCCTCGCTGGTCCAGCCGGGCAACGGACCCCAGCAGTCCTCGTCGAGCAGACCGCCGTCGACGGCGTAGAGGTAGGCGAACGGCAGGTGGAGCGAGCCATCGCCGTCACAGGTGACGAAGTGTCCCTGCGGGGTGATGTGGGTGGCGTCCGGGACATCGGGTGCGTCCTGGTACGCCGGTCCTCGCACCGCCTGCGACCCGTCGGGCCAGCCGGCCTCCCGCATCCGCGCCTCGACGGCGTCGTCGTCGGTCAGGTCCAGCTCCGCCAGTGCGAGGAGGTGGCTCACCAGCTCCTCGGTCACCGGGCACAGGGCGACGCGCTCCCCGGACATTCCGCTCCCCCGTTCGGGCTGCTAGGCCGACATCGGCCGCTGCACCCGGATCGACTGCAACAACCCCACCGCTATCCACACGGCGAACATCGACGATCCTCCATAGGACACGAACGGCAGCGGCAGGCCCGTGACGGGCATGATGCCGAGTGTCATGCCGACGTTCTCGAACGTCTGGAAGGCGAACCAGGCGACGATGCCCGCGGCCACGATCGTGCCGTACAGGTCCGTGGTCTCCCGGGCGATGCGGCAGGCCCGCCACAGGACGATGCCGAGGAGCACGATGATCAGGCCGCCACCGAGGAAGCCCAGCTCCTCCCCCGCCACGGTGAAGACGAAGTCCGTCTGCTGCTCGGGCACGAACTGGCCGGTGGTCTGCGAGCCGTGGAAGAGGCCGGAGCCGGTCAGGCCGCCCGAACCGATGGCGATGCGGGCCTGGTTGGTGTTGTAGCCGACGCCGGCCGGGTCGAGCTCGGGGTTGGCGAAGGCGGCGAAGCGGTTGATCTGGTATTCGTCGAGGATCCCGATCTGCCAGACGGTGACCGCGCCCAGGGTGCCCGCGCCGAGCAGGCCGAACACCCACCGGTTGGACGCCCCGGAGGCCAGCAGCACGCCGAGCACGATGATGACCATCACCATGACCGACCCGAGGTCGGGCATCAGCATGACGATCAGCATCGGCACGGTGGCCAGGCCGAGTGCCTGCACGACCGTGCGGTGGTCGGGGTACTGCTTGTCGCCCGCGTCGACCCGGGCCGCCAGCAGCATCGCCATGCCCAGGATGATCGTGACCTTGACGAACTCCGAGGGCTGGAGCGAGAAGCCGCCGGGCAGCTTGATCCAGGAGTGGGCGCCGTTGATCGTGGAGCCGAGCGGGGTGAGCACCAGCAGGATCAGCAGCAGCGAGAAGCCGTACAGGACCGGGACGGCCGTGCGCAGGGCGCGGTGGCCGAGCCAGATCGTGCCGGCCATCAGGACGATGCCGATGCCGGTGTTCAGCAGGTGCCGGACGAGGAAGAAGTACTGGTCGCCCTGGTTGAGCTCCGTGCGGTTGCGGGTCGCCGAGTAGACCAGGAGCGTGCCGAGCAGCGACAGGGCCACCGCCGACAGCAGGATGGGCCAGTCGAGCCGCCGCGCCACCGAGTCACGGGCCAGCAGTCGGGTCCAGCCGGAGCGCTCGGGCCCGTAGCCGGAGACCTGGAAGCTGTTCACTCCGCCGGTCATGCTGGGCACCTCCGGCTTCCCCGGCGGCGCCGCCGCCTTCGGGTGTCACGGTTCTCGGGTGACGGCGGGGCCGACGTGACCGGCTGGAGCGGGTCCGCCGGGGCGTTCGGGTCCTTCTTGTCGGCCTTCTGGTCCTTGGCCGGGTCCTTCGGGACCTTCGGGGAGGCGATGGTGCCGTCCGTCTTGACCTTCGGCAGGGCCTTCTGCGGGGTGGGCAGCAGCGCCTTCTTCCCGTCGATGGCCCCGTCCTCGGAGACGCCGTACAGCGCGTTGTAGATGTTGCGGACGGCGGGACCCGAGGCGCCGGAACCCGTACCACCCTGGGAGATCGTCATGACGATCGAGTAGTCCTTGGTGTACGTGGCGAACCAGGAGGTCGTCTGCTTGCCGTAGACCTCCGCCGTACCCGTCTTGGCGTGCATCGGGATCTTGTCCTGCGGCCAGCCGCCGAACCTCCAGGCGGCCGTACCGCGGGTGGCGACTCCCGCGAGGGCTTCGTCTATCTCGTCGCGCGTCTTCTGCGTCATCGGCAGCTTGCCGTGCGACTCGGGCTTGATCGGCGTGACCGTCTTGCCGTCGGCGCTGATGACGGCCTTGCCCACGGAGGGTTTGTAGAGGGTGCCGCCATTGGAGATGGCCGAGTAGATGGTGGCCATCTGGATGGGGGTGACGAGCGTGTCGCCCTGGCCGATGGAGTAGTTGACGGAGTCACCGGCGCGCATGCGGTTGCCTTCGAGGCAGTTCTCGTAGGCGATCTTCTCGGCGTAGCTGCCGTTGCGCTTGCCGGTGCGGCACCAGGCGTCCTTGTTGGCCTTCCAGTAGTTCAGCTTCCACTGGCGGTCGGGGACGCGGCCGGTGACCTCGTTGGGGAGGTCGATGCCGGTCTCCTTGCCGAGGCCGAACTGGTGGGCGGTCTTGTAGAACCAGTCGTTGGCGTTCTTCTTCGGCTTGGTGCCGCCGTCGCGCTTCCACTCCTCGTGGGAGAGGGCGTAGAAGACGGTGTCGCAGGACACCTCCAGGGCACGGCCGAGGCTGATGGGGCCGTGGCTCTGGGACTCGAAGTTCTTGAAGACCTGGCCGCCGATCGAGTACGAGCTGGAGCAGTTGTAGGGGCCGTTGAAGGAGTACCCGGCGTTGACCGCGGCGGCCGTCGGGATGACCTTGAAGATGGAGCCGGGGGCCGACTGACCCTGGATGGCGCGGTTCAGCAGCGGGTAGTTCGAGCTCTTGCCGGTGAGGCGTGTGTAGTCCTTGGCGGAGATGCCGCCCACCCAGGCGTTCGGGTCGTAGGTGGGGTTCGAGGCCATGGCGATGACGCGGCCCGTCTTGGCCTCCATCACCACCACGGCGCCGGAGTCGGCCTTGTAGGTGGTGCCGGTGTTGCGGTCGTGCTGCTTGCGGGCTTCCTTCATCGCCTCGTTCAGCTGGTATTCGGCGATGCGCTGGACCCGGGAGTCGATGCTGGTGACGAGGTTGTCGCCGGGGTGGGCCGGGTCGGCCTCGGCCTGGCCGATGACCCGGCCGAGGTTGTCGACCTCGTAGCGGGTCACGCCTGCCTTGCCGCGCAGCGCCTTGTCGTACTGGCGCTCCAGGCCCGAGCGGCCGACCTGGTCGGAGCGCAGATACGGCGAGTTGGTGTTCTGCGCCTTCTTGATTTCCTCGTCGGTGACCGGGGAGAGGTAGCCGAGGACCTGGGCGGTGTTGGCCTTGCCCGGGCTCGGGTAGCGGCGCACTGCCTCCGGCTCGGCGGTGATGCCGGGAAAGTCCTCGGCGCGCTCGCGGATCTGCAGGGCCTGCTTGGCGGTGGCCTCGTCGGTGATGGGGATGGGCTGGTACGGCGAGCCGTTCCAGCAGGGCTGCGGCGTCTTGGCGTCGCACAGCCGGACCTTCATCTGGACGTCCTCGGGCGTCATGCCCAGGACCCCGGCGAGCTTGGTGAGGACTTCCTTGCCGTCGTCCTTCATCTTCAGCAGGTCGGTGCGGGAGGCGGAGACCACCAGCCGCGTCTCGTTGTCCGCGATCGCCACGCCCCGCGCGTCCAGGATCGAGCCGCGGACGGCCGGCTGGACGACCTGCTGGACGTGGTTGCCCGAGGCCTCCTTGGCGTAGGCGGCGCCCTCACGGATCTGGAGATACCACAGGCGTCCGCCGAGGGTGAGCAGGAGGGAGAGGACGAGGACCTGGATGACGACGAGCCGGATCTGGACCCGTGAGTTCCTGCCGGTCTCGGGAATGTTGGTCACTGCGGCTGCCTCCCCCTCTCGGTGCGCGTACGGGTGTGCGGGTGCGGTCGTGCGTCCGGGCACGGATGTGCGGATACGAGTGATGAACGACGGGCCCATGCGTCGGCGTTCCTACTGGACCGACCCGTTCGGGTGAACTTCCCTGCGGTCACAGCCGCTTGACCCCCTTGATGCGCCCGGCGCGTGCCATGCGTGCCCGGGCCGCCTTCACCCGCAGGCCGTTGCGCTGGCTGCCGATCTTGAGGCCGGTGCCGCCGGAGAGCCAGCCCGAGGAGATGTCCGTGGCCTTCGCGGCGGCCGAGGTCGACTCGGCGAGCGGATCGTTCTCGGCGCGTCGGGCCAGGGCCATGATCCCCGGCACCACGAACGGGGCGAGCAGCAGGTCGTACAGGGCGGCCGTGAACAGCAGGCTGCCGAGGCCCACGTGGCGGGCGGCGGTGTCACCGACGAGGGCGCCGACCCCGGCGTACAGCAGCGTGGAGCCGACCGCGGCGGCGACCACCACGACCATGGGGCCGGTCGCGGACTTGAGCCGGCCCGTCTCGGGTTTCGCCAGGCCCGCGAGGTAGCCGATGACACACAGCACGAGGGCGTAGCGCCCGGCGGCGTGGTCGGCCGGCGGGGCCAGGTCGGCGAGCAGGCCCGCGCCGAACCCGACGAGGGCACCGCCCACATGCCCGTACACCAGCGCGAGGCCGAGCACGGTGAGCAACAGCAGGTCGGGCACGGCGCCCGGCAGATGGAGGCGGGCGAGGACGCTCACCTGGGTCACCAGGGCGACGACGACCAGGGCGGAGGAGAGCAGGATCCGGTTGACGCGCATGGGGTGACAGCTCCTACTGCTCTTGCTGGTTCTGGCCGTCCACGGGTGCCTCGGCCGACGGCGTCACAGTCACCGTCACCGTTGGCCGGGGGGTCGGCTTGGGCTTGGGCGGGAGGACCGTGTCACGCGGGTCCTTCTTCGGGGCCTCGACGACGACGCCGACGATGTCGAGCTTGGTGAAGCCGACGTACGGCGTGACGTAGAGCGTGCGGGTCAGGCCGCCGCCGGAGGGGTCGACGCGGGAGACCACACCGACGGGCACGCCGGGCACGAACGGCCGGTCGGCCTGCGAGCCGAAGGTGACCAGGCGGTCGCCCTTCTTCACCTCTGCCTTGCCGTTGAGGAGTTCGACGCGCAGCGGGCGGTCGCCCTGCCCGGAGGCGAAGCCGAGCTCGTCGCCGGACTCCATGCGGGTGCCCACCGTGAAGTCGGGGTCGCTGGCCAGCAGCACGGTGGCGGTGTTGGGGCCGACGGTGGTGACGCGGCCGACGAGGCCGTCCCCGTTCAGGACGGTCATGTCCCGTTTGATGCCGTCGTTGGCGCCGACGTCGACGGTGATGGTCCAGGAGAAGCCCTGCGCCGCTCCGATGGCGATGACCTGGGCGCCCTTGATGCCGTACTGGCCCCGGCCGGCGATCTTCAGCATCTTGTCGAGCTGCTTGAGGCGGCTGCGGCTGCGGTCGTCGCTGCCGAGTCGCGCCTTCAGGGCCGCGTTCTCCTTCTCCAGCGCGGCGAGCCGGTCGTGCCGTTGACCGGAGTCGCGGATGGCGGAGACCGCGTTGCCGACCGGGTCGACCGCGGCCGAGACGCCGCTCTCGATCGGGCCGAAGACCGTCGCCGCGCCCTGTCGGGCACCGTCGACGGGCGAGTCCTCCCCGCCGCGGATGTCCACCGTGATCAACGCGAACGCGACGGCGATCAGCAGCACCAGGAGCAGCCGGCTCTCTCGTGTGTCCCTCACGTGCGGCGGCCGTGCCCTTCCTCATAGGAATTCGGGAAGCCCCAGGGAAACCCGAGGGGCTGCTTTGTGGGAGCTTATGCCTCTACATCAACGATCCGCCGTACAAGAGGAGATCGTCCCGTACGGCGGAATCGAAGAGTTATGTCATCTGCGCGGCTGGGCGTCCAGCACCTGCTGGAGCGCCTCGAACTCCTCGACGCACTTTCCGGATCCGAGCGCCACGCTGTCCAGCGGGTCCTCGGCGATGTGGATCGGCATGCCGGTCTCCCGGCGCAGCCGCTCGTCGAGACCGCGCAGCAGCGCTCCGCCGCCGGTCAGAACGATTCCTCGGTCCATGATGTCGCCGGACAGCTCCGGCGGGCACTTGTCGAGGGTCGTCTTGACGGCGTCGACGATCGCGTTGACCGGCTCCTCGATCGCCTTGCGGACTTCGGCCGCGGAGATGACCACGGTCTTCGGCAGCCCGGAGACCAGGTCCCGGCCGCGGATTTCGGTGTGCTCGTCGGAGTCGAGGTCGTACGCCGAACCGATCGTGATCTTGATCTGCTCGGCCGTGCGCTCACCCAGCAGGAGGGAGTACTCCTTCTTGATGTGCTGGATGATCGCGTTGTCCAGTTCGTCGCCCGCGACCCGGATGGACTGGGCGGTGACGATGCCGCCGAGGGAGATGACCGCGACCTCCGTGGTGCCGCCGCCGATGTCGACCACCATGTTGCCCGTGGCCTCGTGGACCGGCAGGCCGGAGCCGATGGCCGCGGCCATGGGCTCCTCGATGATGTGCACCTGACGGGCGCCGGCCTGGGACGACGCCTCGATGACGGCGCGGCGCTCGACGCCCGTGATGCCCGAGGGCACACAGACGACGACCCGCGGACGAGCCAGATAACGCCGCTTGTGGATCTTCAGGATGAAGTAGCGGAGCATCCGCTCGGTGATCTCGAAGTCGGCGATCACGCCGTCCTTCAGCGGCCGCACGGCAACGATGTTGCCGGGGGTCCGCCCGATCATCTTCTTCGCTTCGGCACCGACCGCGAGGATGCCACCGGTGTTGGTGTTGATCGCGACGACGGACGGCTCGTTGAGTACGATCCCGCGACCCCTGACGTACACCAGCGTGTTGGCGGTCCCGAGGTCGACAGCCATGTCACGGCCGATGAACGACATTGAGTTCCCCATCAGGATTCGTCTGGCCTTCCCACTAGCTTTTGAGGGCTTTTCAGGTAGGCAAAGGTGGGTGCTGTGACGTGAAGGCTTCCATCGTAGACGCGCCTTCGCGAACACTGCGGGAGGGTCTCCGCCATTGTCAGCAGATGCCGTCCGCATTCGCTTCTGGAGACGGGCGTTCGGGGACCATCGTTCCCTCGATCGCCACGCATATGCCGCAAAGTCCGAGGGCTACGGCCCCCGGACCTGCCGTATGTGCTGGTGAGGTGCGGACGCTACGCCCGGCCGGGGAAGAAAATCTTCACCTCGCGCTCGGCGGACTCCTCGGAGTCGGAGGCGTGGATCAGGTTCTCCCGGACGATGACGCCGTAGTCGCCGCGGATGGAGCCCGGCGCCGCGGCGATCGGGTCGGTCGGGCCGGCGAGCGCGCGCACGCCCTCGATGACCCGCTCACCCTCGACGATCAGCGCCACGACCGGACCGGAGGCCATGAAGTCCACCAGCGGCTCGTAGAAGGGCTTGCCCTTGTGCTCGCCGTAGTGCTGCTCCAGCGTGTCCTGGTCCAGGGTGCGCAGCTCCAGCGCGGTGATCGTCCAGCCCGCCTTGCGCTCGATGCGGCTGATGATCTCGCCGGTCAGGCCTCGACGGACGGCGTCGGGCTTGAGGAGGACGAGGGTGCGCTGGCTCACTACGGGCTCCTTGTGGGTACAGGTTTAGCGGTGGGACGAGATTACCCGGCGTGTCGGGGCGACTGTCACGCAGCGTCAGGTGTGGAGGAACTCGCCCGGTCGGCGAATCTCGCCTTCGCCTCGTCCACCTTCCGGCCGTAGTGCACCGACGCCCACCACAGGGCCGCGAAGATCGCCCCCAGGAAGTACATGGTCGGCACGATGAACCCCGACGCGATGAGCGCGATCTGCAGCGCCCAGCCGAGGGCCACCCCGCCCGGGCGCGTCACCACGCCGCACAGCACCAGACACAGGAACATCGCGATGCCGCTGACCGTCCACACGGTCGTCATGGACAGGTCGGGGTCCTTCATGGCGACCAGACCGGCGAACCCGATGACGAAGAACTCGCCGATCAGGGTCGAAGAACAGAGCGTGCGCACGGGACTCAGCCCCTCCCCAGGAGCAGTCGGGCCTCGCCGACGGTGATGACGGAACCGGTGACGAGCACACCGCCGCCGGAGAACTCGCCCTCCTCCTCGGCCAGCGTGATGGCCGCCTCCAGGGCGTCGGGCAGCCGCGGCTCGACCTGGACGCGCTCCTCGCCGAACACCTCGACGGCGATACCGGCGAGCTCGTCGGCGTCCATCGCGCGGTGGCTGGAGTTCTGCGTGACCACGACCTCGGCGAACACCGGCTCGAAGGCCTCCAGCAGCCCCCGGACGTTCTTGTCGCCGCTCGCGCCGACCACGCCGATGAGGCGGCTGAACTGGAACGCCTCCCCGATCGCCTCGGCCGCGGCCCGGGCACCGGCCGGGTTGTGGGCGGCGTCCAGCACGACCGTCGGCGACCGGCGCACGACCTCCAGCCGGCCCGGCGAGGCGACGGCCGCGAAGGCCTTGCGGACCGTGTCCAGGTCCAGCGCGTCGGCGCGCTGTGCGCCGACGCCGAAGAACGCCTCGACGGCGGCGAGCGCGACGGCCGCGTTGTGCGCCTGGTGCGCGCCGTGCAGCGGCAGATACACCTCGGGGTACTCGCCGCCCAGTCCGCGCAGCGTCACGAGCTGGCCGCCGACGGCCACCTGCCGCTCGACGACACCGAACTCCAGCCCTTCCCGGGCCACGGTCGCGTCCACCTCGACGGCCTTCTTCAGCAGCACCTGCGCGGCGTCGACCGGCTGCTGCGCCATGATGACCGTCGCACCCTGCTTGATGATGCCGGCCTTCTCCGTGGCGATCTCGGCGTGCGTTTCGCCGAGCCGGTCGGTGTGGTCGAGGTCTATGGGCGTGACGACGGCGACGTCCCCGTCGATCACGTTCGTCGCGTCCCAGGAACCGCCCATGCCGACCTCGACCACGGCCACGTCGGCGGGGGCGTCGGCGAACGCCGCGTACGCCATGCCCGTGAGCACCTCGAAGAAGGACAGCCGGTACTCCTGGGAGGCGTCGACCATCTCCACGTACGGCTTGATGTCCTGGTACGTCTCGATGAACCGCTCGGGCGCGATGGGGGCGCCGTCGAGGCTGATGCGCTCGGTGATCGACTGCACGTGGGGCGAGGTGTAGCGGCCGGTGCGCAGCTCGAAGGCGCCGAGCAGGGCCTCGATCATGCGGGCGGTGGAGGTCTTGCCGTTCGTCCCCGTGATGTGGATCGACGGGTACGACCGCTGCGGCTCACCCAGCACGTCCATCAGCGCGGCGATACGGCTGACGGAGGGCTCCAGCTTGGTCTCGCCCCACCGGGTGGCGAGCTCGGTCTCGACCTCGCGCAGGGCCTTGTCGACCTCGGGGTCGGCGGGGCGCGTGGGGACGTCGGCGTCCGGGGGGCCGCCCTGGGTGCGCAGGGTCCGGCTGCCGGCTTCGATGACCGCGAGGTCGGGGTCGCGGTCGGTTTCCTCCGCGATGATCTCGTCGAAGGGGTCGAGGGGGTCGGGCTGGCCGTCGGCGTTGTGGTCTGGAGGGAGCTCGCTCACGGGGCCCAGTCTACGGAGACCGACTGACATTGTTTGCGGTGGCTTGTGTCCCTGTGCGGCTGCGGGTCCGTGGGGGTCGCTCGCGCAGTCCCCCGCGCCCCTGAACAGCAGGGACGTGCCCCTGAGGTACAGGTGAGGCCCCGGGCCCGCCGGACGCTGTTGGTCAGCGTCCCGACGGCTCCGGGGCCTCACACACCGTGTGAACCCTTAGGGGTCCTTTCACTGTGAGCGTCCGATCAGGGCGCGTGGTCTGGTGCCGTGCGTCGCAAGGCGCCGGGAAGCTCTCGTAGCGGAGCTACTAGGGCTTTTCGGCAACGCGGCGAGGTGCGGTGCCAGGCCGCGCGACCCGGACGGGCATAGTGAAAGGACCCCTTAGCCCTGCGGCAGCCTCTCCAGCTGGGCCTGGATGCGGGCGATGTCCTCCTCCGCCTTGGCGAGGCGGGTGCGGATCTTGTCGACGACGTGGTCGGGGGCCTTCGCCAGGAACGCCTCGTTGCCGAGCTTGCCGTTGGCCTGGGACCTCTCCTTCTCCGCCGCGGCGAGGTCCTTCGCCAGGCGCTTGCGCTCCGCCGCCACGTCGATGGTGCCGGACAGGTCGAGGGCGACCTCGGCGCCGGCGACCGGGAGGGTCGCCGTGGCCGTGAAGGCGTCGCCCTCCGGCTGGAGGCGGAGCAGCTGGCGGATGGCGGCCTCGTGGGGCGCGAACCGCGTGCCGTCCAGGGTCAGCCGGGCCGGGACCCGCTGGCCGGGCTGGAGGCCCTGGTCGGCGCGGAAGCGGCGGACCTCGGTGATGACCGACTGGAGGGACTCGATCTCGCGCTCGGCGTCGGCGTCCCGGAAGCCACCCGGTGCGTCAGCACCAGGAACAGACACCGCCGTGGGCCAGTCGGCGATGACGACCGACTCGCCGCCGGTGAGCGTGGTCCACAGGGTCTCGGTGACGAAGGGGACCACCGGGTGCAGCAGCTTCAGCGTGACGTCGAGGACCTCGCCGAGGACCCGCTTGGAGACCTCCGCCGCCTCGCCGCCCGCCTGGAACGTCGTCTTGGACAGCTCGACGTACCAGTCGAAGACCTCGTCCCACGCGAAGTGGAACAGGGCGTCGGAGAGCTTCGCGAACTGGTAGTCCTCGTAGAACGCGTCGACCTCGGCGACGACCGAGTTGAGCCGGGACAGGATCCAGCGGTCGGTCGCCGACATCGTCGAGACGTCCGGCAGCGGACCCTCGATCGTCGCGCCGTTCATCATCGCGAAGCGCGTCGCGTTCCAGATCTTGTTGGCGAAGTTGCGGGAGCCCTGGACCCAGTCCTCGCCGATCGGGACGTCGACGCCCGGATTGGCGCCGCGGGCGAGGGTGAAGCGCAGGGCGTCGCTGCCGTACTTGTCCATCCAGTCCAGCGGGTTGACCGCGTTGCCGAAGGACTTCGACATCTTCTTGCCGAACTGGTCGCGGACCATGCCGTGCAGGGCGATGGTGTGGAACGGAGGGGTGCCGTCCATCGCGTACAGGCCGAACATCATCATCCGGGCGACCCAGAAGAAGAGGATGTCGTAGCCGGTGACGAGGACCGAGTTCGGGTAGAACTTCGCGAGCGACTCGGTCTGTTCGGGCCAGCCGAGCGTGGAGAACGGCCACAGGCCGGAGGAGAACCAGGTGTCGAGGACGTCGGTGTCCTGACGCCAGCCCTCGGCCTCGGTCCCGGGCGCCTCCTCGTCGGGGCCGACGCAGACGACCTCGCCGTTCGGGCCGTACCAGACCGGGATGCGGTGGCCCCACCACAACTGCCGCGAGATGCACCAGTCGTGGAGGTTGTCGACCCAGTCGAAGTAGCGCTTCTCCATCTCCTGCGGATGGATCTTGACCTTGCCGTCGCGGACGGCGTCACCGGCGGCCTTCGCGAGCGGGCCGACCTTGACCCACCACTGCATGGACAGTCGCGGTTCGATGGTGGTCTTGCAGCGCGAGCAGTGGCCGACGGAGTGGACGTACGGCCGCTTCTCGGCGACGATCCGGCCCTCGGCGCGCAGCGCGGCGACGATCGCCGAGCGGGCCTCCAGCCGGTCCAGGCCCTGGAAGGGGCCGTGGGCGGTGATGACCGCGTGCTCGTCCATGATCGTCAGGGCCGGGAGGTCGTGGCGCTGGCCGATCTCGAAGTCGTTCGGGTCGTGCGCCGGGGTCACCTTGACGGCACCGGTGCCGAACTCGGGATCGACGTGCTCGTCCGCGACGACCGGGATGGAGCGGTCGGTCAGCGGCAGCTTGACCAGCGTGCCGATCAGGTGCTTGTACCGCTCGTCCCCGGGGTGGACCGCGACGGCCGTGTCACCGAGCATCGTCTCGGCACGGGTGGTGGCGACGACGATGGTGTCGTCCCCGTCGCCGTACTTCATGGAGACGAGCTCGCCGTCGTCGTCCTGGTACTCGACCTCGATGTCCGAGATGGCCGTCAGACAGCGGGGACACCAGTTGATGATGCGCTCGGCGCGGTAGATGAGCTCGTCGTCGTAGAGCCGCTTGAAGATGGTCTGGACGGCCTGGGACAGGCCCTCGTCCATCGTGAAGCGCTCGCGGGACCAGGCGACACCGTCGCCCAACCGGCGCATCTGGCCGCTGATCTGCCCGCCGGACTCGCCCTTCCACTGCCAGACACGCTCGACGAACGTCTCACGGCCCAGGTCGTGGCGGGACTTGCCCTCCTTGGCGAGCTCCCGCTCGACGACGTTCTGCGTGGCGATGCCGGCGTGGTCCATGCCGGGCTGCCACAGCGTCTCGTAGCCCTGCATGCGCTTGCGGCGGGTCAGGGCGTCGATGAGCGTGTGCTCGAATGCGTGCCCCAGGTGGAGCGAGCCCGTGACGTTCGGCGGCGGGATGACGATGGTGTAGGGCGGCTTGTCGCTCTTCTCGTCCGCCTCGAAGTAACCCCGCTCTACCCAGCGCTCGTACAGCGGCCCCTCTACGTCGGCCGGCGCGTACTGGGTCGGCAGGTCGGTGCTGGGCGCTGGTGGCTGCTGCTGAGCGTTCTCGGTCACGGGGGTCAGTTTAGAGGTGTCACCGACCGGTCCCGAAACGCGTTTCGTTCGTAACGGTGGGGGCCCCGATGCCATGCACACGGCGGGTCTGCGCCAGGATGTCCGGAACACCTAAGCATCTGGAGGGGAACCCAGAACATGAGTTACAACCAGCCGGGCCCGTACGGCGGGCAGCCCCAGCAGCCCGGTCCGTACGGCCAGCCGGGCCCGTACGGCCAGCCGCCGCAGGCGCCCCAGCCCGGCTACGGCCACCCCCAGCAGGCCCCTCCGCCCCAGCCCGGCTACGGCCACCCCCAGCAGGCCCCTCCGCCCCAGCCCGGCTACGGCCACCCGCAGCAGCCCCCGCAGGGCGTCCCGCCCCAGCAGCAGCCGCCCTACGGCCAGCAGCCCCCGTACGGCCAGCAGCCGCCCTACGGCCAGGCCCCCTACGCGGTGCCCCAGCCGCCCACGCCGGGCGGCGGCAAGAAGAAGACCGGCCTGATCATCGGCGCGGTCGCGGTCGTGGCGGCGATCGGCGTCGGCGCGTACTTCGTGATCGGCGGAGGCGGCGGCGCGGGCGCCCTGGAGGACGACGGGCCGCACAAGCTGACGATGCCGGCGACGGTACTCAGTGAGTACAAGCGCACCACGAAGGACGGAACGACGGCCGGCAGCGACTCGACCTCGGAACTGGAGAAGAGCGGCGTCAAGGACGCCAAGTCTGCGGCGGGCCTCTACAACACGCTGGACATGAGCGACTACGACCCGGACGACCCGGCGTCGGCGGCGCAGCTGGCCGCGGCCAAGACCCTTTCGGTGGCCGGTGCCTACGGCGAGATCGCCGACCCGGAGGCGACGCTGGACCTCTTCTTCGCCAACTTCAAGAAGTCGGCGAAGAAGGAGTCCGCCACCGGGTCGGGCAAGCCCGAACCGGTGGGCGAGCCCGAGGCGGCCGGCCTCGACGGCGCGGTCATGAAGTGCCAGTCGGTCAAGGGCCAGGACCGGCTGTCCAAGAAGGAGAAGATCAACTGGTTCTGCGTGTGGGCCGACTACAGCACCATCGCCATCGTGTCGCCGGGTGAGGTGGCGCAGGGCGTCACCAAGGACGTGGCGATCGACCTCACGACCAAGGTCCGCAAGGAGATCCGCGTCGCGGCCTGACGACGGTCACGACAAAGGCGCCCGGCAGCAGTGCCGGGCGCCTTCGCGTGCGGTGTGTGATCAGGCTGTCTTCTGCTCCCCCGGCCCCCGCCCCCGCGCATCCCGCGGAATCAGGGTCGGATTGACGTTCGACTGGACGACGTCCGCCGTGATGACGACCCGGGCCACGTCCTTGCGGGACGGGACCTCGTACATCACGCCCTGGAGGACTTCCTCCATGATGGCGCGCAGGCCTCGCGCGCCGGTCTGGCGGAGGATGGCCTGGTCGGCGATCGCCTCAAGGGCCTCGCGCTCGAAGTCCAGCTCCACGCCGTCGAGTTCGAAGAGGCGCTGGTACTGCTTGACGAGTGCGTTGCGCGGCTCGACGAGGATCTGGAGCAGGGCCTCGCGGTCGAGGTTGTGGACCGAGGTGATGACCGGGAGGCGGCCGATGAACTCGGGGATCATGCCGAACTTGACCAGGTCCTCCGGCATGACCTCCTGGAACTGGTCCTTGGACTCCATCTCGCGCTTGGAGCGGATCTGCGCGCCGAAGCCGATGCCCTTGGCGCCCGCCCGGGACTCGATGATCTTCTCGAGACCGGCGAAGGCACCGCCCACGATGAACAGCACGTTCGTCGTGTCGATCTGGATGAACTCCTGGTGGGGGTGCTTACGGCCGCCCTGCGGCGGGACCGAGGCCGTGGTGCCCTCCAGGATCTTCAGCAGGGCCTGCTGGACACCCTCGCCCGAGACGTCGCGCGTGATCGAGGGGTTTTCACTCTTCCTCGCGACCTTGTCGATCTCGTCGATGTAGATGATCCCGGTCTCGGCCTTCTTGACGTCGTAGTCGGCCGCCTGGATCAGCTTGAGCAGGATGTTCTCGACGTCCTCGCCGACGTAACCGGCCTCCGTGAGGGCCGTGGCGTCGGCGATCGCGAAGGGGACGTTCAGCATGCGCGCGAGGGTCTGCGCGAGGAGGGTCTTGCCGGAGCCCGTGGGGCCGAGGAGCAGGATGTTGGACTTCGCCAACTCGATGCCGTCGTCCCGGCCGTTCGCCCCGCCGTTCTCGCCGGCCTGCACTCGCTTGTAGTGGTTGTACACCGCTACGGAGAGGGCCTTCTTGGCGGCCTCCTGGCCGACCACGTAGCCCTCGAGGAACTCGTAGATCTCACGGGGCTTCGGGAGTTCCTCCCAGCGGACCTCGCTGGTCTCCGCGAGCTCTTCCTCGATGATCTCGTTGCAGAGGTCGATGCACTCGTCGCAGATGTACACACCGGGCCCTGCGATGAGCTTCTTGACCTGCTTCTGGCTCTTGCCGCAGAACGAGCACTTGAGCAGATCGCCGCCGTCACCGATGCGTGCCACGGTGTGCTTCCCCTTCGCCTGGGAGACTCCTGGACGTCGACGTCCAGCGGACTCCTGGTGCTGCCTTATGTCCGACGGTACCTTGCCGGGCCCCTCGTTCGGGCCCCCCTTGGCACGGTTCGCTTTGACGTGAACCGACTCAAACCGTGCCAAGGGGCGGCAGACGTCACTGCCTCTCGCGTCAACGCAGGCTCGAGTTGTCCATCTTCCGGGTGCTGATGACCTGATCGATCAGACCGTAGTTCAGCGCGTCCTCGGCCGTGAGGATCTTGTCGCGCTCGATGTCCTCGCGGATCTTCTCGACCGGCGTGGTGGAGTGCTTGGCCAGCATCTCCTCCAGCTGCGAGCGCATCCGGAGGATCTCGTTCGCGGCGATCTCCAGGTCGGACACCTGACCGCGGCCGGTCTCGCTGTACGGCTGGTGGATCAGCACGCGCGCGTTCGGCAGGGCCATGCGCTTGCCCGCCGTGCCGGCGGCCAGCAGGACGGCGGCGGCGGAGGCGGCCTGGCCCATGCAGACCGTCTGGATGTCCGGCTTCACATACTGCATCGTGTCGTAGATCGCGGTGAGCGCCGTGAAGGAGCCACCGGGGCTGTTGATGTAGACCGAGATGTCACGGTCGGGGTCCATCGACTCCAGGCACAGCAGCTGCGCCATGACGTCGTTGGCGGAGGCGTCGTCGATCTGGACGCCGAGGAAGATCACGCGCTCCTCGAAGAGCTTCGCGTACGGGTCGTACTCGCGGATGCCCTGGGAGGTGCGCTCGACGAAGCGCGGAATGATGTAGCGGGACTCGGCCTGCGGGCCGGTGTAGCGGCCCTGCGAGGCGCTCATGTCCTGCATGGCGTGCATACGGTCGTAGATCCCACTGCCGGGGAACTGGTTCACGGTGTCTCCTGAAAAGGGCTGAGGCGGTCGGCTGGGGCTGTCTGGGGTCGCTGGGGCCCGGGGAAGGGCTCCGCGGGCCTCACGGGGCGCCACAGGCCCCGTGGGGACCGCTCAGGCCCCGGTGCCGCCGCCGCCCGGCATGCCGGCGGCCGTGGGAATGACGTCGTCGATGAGGCCGTACTCCTTGGCCTCGAAGGCGTCGAACCAGCGGTCGCGGTCCGAGTCGCGGGTGATCTGCTCGACCGACTGGCCGGTGTGCTGCGAGGTCAGCTCGGCCATGCGCTTCTTGGTGTGCAGCAGCCGCTCGGCGTGGATCTTGATGTCCGAGGCCGAACCGGCGAGGCCGGCGGAGGGCTGGTGGATCAGGATCTCGGCGTTCGGCAGCGCGAAGCGCTTGCCGGGGGTGCCGGCGCTGAGCAGGAACTGGCCCATCGAGGCAGCGAGGCCCATGGCGATGGTGACCACGTCGTTCTTGATGAACTGCATGGTGTCGTAGATCGCCATGCCGGCCGTGATGGAACCGCCGGGGCTGTTGATGTACAGGTAGATGTCCTTGTCCGGGTCGGCGGCAAGGAGCAGCAGCTGCGCGGTGATCTTGTTCGCGATGTCGTCGTCGACCGGCTGGCCGAGGAAGATGATCCGCTCGTTGAGCAGCCGGTTGTAGACCTGGTCGCCGAGGCCACCACCGATGGAAGGCTCGCCGGCGGCTGAGGGCATCAGATTCGTCACGTATCCACCTGCTCGTCTTACGACGGCGCCGGGCCGTCTCACGTTTCCCTAGGGGCTAGGAGCCGTTCGGGGACTCCACTGCCCTCGTATTCATGGACCCTAACGCGCGGGTCCCTTCGGGGAATCCCGGAGATGGGAGTGTTCGCCGGGGGCGTAGCGCTGCGCGGCTTCGGCGGGGTGGTTCCGTTCATCGGCGGCTGCGGGCGCGTCGTGGTCGCTCGCGCAGTTCCCCGCGCCCCTGAGGTGGGTTGCCCCGCCGGTAACAAGAAGGCCCCGGGGCGTGCCCCGGGGCCTTCTGCACGGACTTACCTCCGCCGGGGCTCAGCCCTCGGTCTTCTCCTCGGCGGGCTCGGCCGGGGTCTCCTCGGCGGAGGCCTCGGTGGTGTCCTCGTCCTCTTCGTCGTCGAGGTCGATGATCTCGCCGTTGGTGTCCTTGACCGTGGCCTTCTCGACCACGACGGCCAGGGCCTTGCCGCGGGCGACCTCGCCGACCAGGAGCGGAACCTGGCCGCCCTCGACGACGGCCTGGGCGAACTGGTCGGGGGACATGCCGGAGGAGGCCGCACGGCGCATGAGGTGCTCGGTGAGCTCCTCCTGGTTGACGTTCAGCTTCTCCTGCTTGACGAGCTCGTCGAGCACGAACTGGGTCTTGATGCCCTTGACCGCGGCTTCCTTGGTCTCGGCGTCGAACTCCTCCTCGCTCTTGCCCTGGATCTCCAGGTACTTCGCGAGGTCGAGACCCATCTGGCCGAGCTGGTGGTGCTCGAGGTTGTGCTTGCGGGTGTTGATCTCGTCCTCGAGCAGCTTCTCGGGGACCGGGACCTCGACCAGCTCGAGCAGCTTCTCCAGGACGCGCTCCTGGGCCTGCGTGGCCTGGTCGTACTGCTTCATGTTCTCGAGGCGCTTGCGGCTGTCCGCGCGGAGCTCCCCGATGGTGTCGAACTCGGAGGCGAGCTGCGCGAACTCGTCGTCCAGCTCGGGCAGTTCACGCTTGGCGACCTGGGTGACCTTGACGGTGACCTCGGCCTCCCTGCCGGCGGCGGAGCCGCCCTTGAGCTCGGAGGTGAAGGTGGCCTCGCCACCGGCCTCCACGCCCTTCACGGCGTCGTCGATGCCGTCCAGCAGCTCGCCGGAGCCGATGGTGTAGGAGACGCCGTCGGCGACCCCGTCCTCCAGGACCTCGCCGTCGACCTTGGCCTGCAGGTCGATCGTGACGACGTCGCCGTCCTCGGCGGCACGCTCGACCGGGGCGGTGGAGGCGAAGCGCTCGCGCAGCTCCTCGACGGCCTTGTCGACGTCCTCGTCGGTGACCTCGACCGCGTCGACCTCGACCTCGATGCCGGAGAAGTCCGGGATCTCGATGGAGGGGCGGATGTCGACCTCGGCGGTGAAGTTCAGCGTCTCGCCGTCCTTCAGCTCCGTGATGTCGACCTCGGGCTGGCCCAGCACGCTGAGCTCGGCCTCGTTGACCGCGTCGGTGTAGAACTTCGGAAGCGCGTCGTTGACCGCCTCCTCCAGCACCGCACCGCGGCCGAACCGCTGGTCGATGACACGGGCAGGGATCTTGCCCTTGCGGAAGCCCTTCACCGTGACCTGCTGGTTGATCTTCTTGTACGCCGCGTCGAGGCTGTCCTTGAGCTCCTCGAAGGGCACCTCGACAGTCAGCCGAACCCGGGTCGGGTTCAGGGTCTCCACGGCGCTCTTCACGGTTCGGTCTCCTTGTGGCTGACTTCTTGGTTTCTGCCGGGGCCAGAACGGCCCGGCGGATTTCGCCGCCCGGAGACTTCAGACGCTGAGACACACGGGCGTGCAGCTTGCATAGTAACGGCAGCGCCTACACCGCCCAAAAGGCGATCACCCGAGGTGATCGGATGGGCGATCACGCGAGGTGATCGGGTGGCTGGTCGGGGTGGCGGGATTTGAACCCACGGCCTTCCGCTCCCAAAGCGGACGCGCTACCAAGCTGCGCCACACCCCGTCTGGTGCGAGACGTAGGGTACATGCCGGCCGGCGGTGTGGCCGCCGCATTTCCACAGGGTCCGCGCCGCGTCCGCTCCGGCGGGAATGCGGTGTGCGACGGAGGGGGCCGACCCGCTACGATGCCTTCAGTGCCGCGGTCACCCGACCTGCGGCGCGTGCTGTGCGGGCGTAGCTCAATGGTAGAGCCCTAGTCTTCCAAACTAGCTACGCGGGTTCGATTCCCGTCGCCCGCTCCATACGCGTCAGGGCCGGGTCGGAGGAGAACTCTCCGACCCGGCCCTGACGCGTTTCCGGGGTCGTTACGGTCGTCGGCATGATCACCCCTTCACGCCCGCGGACATCGCGTCGATGCCCCGGACCGAGTTCGCCTTCCCCGGCCCACTGCGCGACCGGCTCGTCGCTGCGACTCTCGGCGGTTCGAAGACCTCTACGACGGGACTCGTCGTCGACTACGGGCACGAGGGCGATCCGCTGCCGGAGGTCGGGGACCGTTCCGTGGTCGTCGACTCGGACGGGCGGCCGGTCGCGGTCATCGAAGTGACCGGCGTCCGCGTCGTCCCGCCGGCCCAGGTCGATCTCGCGCACGTGGTGGACGAGGGCGAGGGGCACACCAGCGTGGCCGAGTGGCGAGAGGACCACGAGCGGTTCTGGCACAGCGAGGACATGCGGGAGGTCCTGGAGGACGCCGGTTTCACCGTGGACGACACGACCCCGGCGGTTCTGGAGCGCTTCCGCCTCGTCGCCGATCTCCGCCCCGCCGGTCATTGACCGACCCGCACGGTCGCGCGCCGTCCCCCGCTCTCAGAGGTCGCGTACGTCGACGGTGTAGACGGAGCGGACGCCGTACGGGATGTACAGGGCGTTGCCGACGAGGAGGAGTTGCGCCCCGGAGGTGACGAGCAGGCTGTCGACCCGGCCGCCGTCGTCGCGGCCGTCCAAGGTGTCCTCGACCTTGCCGGTGCGCGCGTTCAGGGCGGCGAGACGGCCGCTGGGCGACGCGAGGTACACATGGGTGGCGGAGGCGGTCGGCGGGCCCTGCCGTTCCAGGGTGGTGTTGGAGTCCCACAGCGTGCGCCCGGTGCGCGGCGAGACGGCGCGGACGCCGCCGCTGGTGCGTGTGAAGTAGACGGTGCCGCGGACCAGGTACGCCCTCGATGCCTCGGGCCGGGGCTCCGTCAGCCGCCGCACGGTGAGCTTGTGCGAGGCGGCGTCGATCAGGGTGAGGCCACGGGTCATGGACAGGCCGTCCGCGAAGACCAGGTGTGCCCCCTGCCGGCCGAGCATCTGCAGGGATCCCTCGGCCTCGACGGTCCAGCGGCTCTTCCCGGTGGCCGGGTCGATCTCGGAGACGCTGGTCTCGGAGCTTTTCCCGTCCGCCGGCTCGGCCGTGCAGATCAGGTAGGCGCGGTCGGACGCCGAGTCCAGCACGCAGTCACCCCGGTCGCCCGGCTTCGGCTGCCGCCAGCGGACCTCGCCGGTCTCCGCGTCGAGCAGGGCGTACTGGTCGCCCTGTGAACCGTAGAAGGTGACGACGCCCTCGGGCACGAACGTGGCGGCGCCCTCGGCACCGTCGGGGACGACCGCCATCTCGCCGCTGCCGGTCGGGGTCCGCCAGAGTTCCTTGCCGCTTCCGGCGGCCAGGGCGTAGACCGTGTAGCTGGATCCCACGCCGCTCGTGCCTTCGGCGTCCTCGGCCCCGTAGCCGTAGACGCGTCCGTCGCCGGTGCCGATGATCGCGCCCTCGTCGCCGGAGGCGCCGTCGGGGGTGGAGTCGACGGGCCGGCTCCAGGTGTTGCGGCCGTCGGCGAGACCGAAGCGGGTCGCCATGAGGTCGGATCCGGCGCACACGAGGGAGGCGTCGACGACGGAGCAGTTCTTGAAGGACGTGTCGGCGCCGCCCAGGCCGCTCTCGCTCTCCCCGGGGCCCATCGCCGTGGCGACCCACGGTTTCCAGCCCTCGGGGAGGCCGGCCGCCCTGGCGGTGGGTGAGGCAGGGCCGTCGGCCGGGGCGTGGCGGTCGTTGTCGCGGATCAGGGCGACGGTGGTGGTGACGATCGCGGCGAGGGCGACGGCCGCGGCGGCGCAGGCCATCAGCAGTGCGGGTCTGCGGCGGCCGCGGGTGCGCCCGGCCGCGGGTGGCTTCCCGGCCGGGTCACCTGGCGGCCGGGACTGTTCCGTCGGGGTTCTGCCGGGGCGGGGGCGCCGCTCCTCGTCCCGCCCGGCGTCCGCCTCATCGGGCAGCCGGTGGGACGTTTCGCTGCGCTCGGTGCGGGCCGCGTCGGGCCATGCGGTGACGGCCGGCTCGGTCGGCCGTGCGCCGGGCCACGGGCGCACGGGGTGCGCGGCGCCGGGCGCGGGGCGCGAGCCGGGGGTGCCGCCCTCGCGGAGCAGCGCGAACAGTTCGTCCGCGGCGGGGCGGGACTTCTGGTGCTTCTCCAGGCAGAGCCGCACCAAGGGCAGCAGTTCGTCCGGGACGCCGGTGAGGTCGGGCTCGCCCTCGACGACCCGCAGGGCCGTCTCGTACGGGCTCGGGCTGTCGAAGGGGCCGCGGCAGGTGGCGGCGTAGGTGAGGACCGAGCCGAGGGAGAACATGTCGGCGGCCGGGCCGACGTCCTGGGGGGAGGCGAACTGCTCCGGGGACATGAAGGGCGGGGTGCCCATGACGCGGCCGGTCTGGGTGAGGACGTCGGAGGCGGCGAACTCGGCGGCGCGGGAGATGCCGAAGTCGATGACTCGGGGGCCGTCCTCGGCGAGCATCACGTTGGCCGGCTTCAGGTCGCGGTGGACGACTCCGGCGCGATGGATGTCGCGCAGGGCCTCGGCGAGGCCGGCGGCGAGGCCGCGCAGTCGGGGCAGCGGGAGCGGGCCGTGCTCGCGGACGTGGGTGCCGAGGTCCGCGCCCGGTATGTAGAGGGTGGCCATCCACGGATGGGTGGCGTCGGCGTCGGCGTCCACGACGGGGGCCGTGAAGGCGCCGCTGACCTGGCGGGCGGCGGCCACCTCGCGGCGGAAGCGGGTGCGGAACTCGTCGTCGTCGGCGTACTGGCTGTGCACGACCTTGATCGCGAGGCGCCGGCCCGAGGCCGAGTGGGCCAGGTAGACCACACCCATGCCGCCGGAGCCGAGACGGTCCTCGATGCGGTAGCCGCCCACCTCCGCCGGGTCAGAATCGCGCAGCGCCATCCCCGTACGTTCCCCCCGTCACGCACCGTCCTGTGGTCGGGGCGAGCGTAACCCGCCCCTGCGCCGGGCCCGCAGCGCGGGGCTCGGCGGAGGCGCTCCCACCCCGGTCAGAAGCTGATGGAGTTGATGGTGTCCGCTATCGAGTTGAGGAACCGCTGAATGTCGTCGGCCATGCCGGTCGAGGCGAGGAAGAAGCCGAAGAGGACCGCCACGATCGCGGGACCTGCCTTCAGGGAGCCCCCTCTCAGCAACACCACAAGGATGATCGCCAACAGCAGCACCACAGACAGTGAAATGGCCACAACTGATCACACCCTCGGTCGGTCCGCTCTCCCGGCCCGGGGACGCGACCCCGCGCACCCCCGCCAGAACCATCGTGCCACCAACACGCCCGGGCTATGCGGCCGGTGACGCATCGACCACACGCGTGTCGCCGCCGCGCGTGTGCGCCGCCCCCGCGCGGGCACCCAACGGCGGGGAGTCGCACGGCAATTCGACGGGCCACCCGCACAGGGAATTCGCCCGGATCGTTTCCGTCTCCACACAACGCGTTCGCAGCTATTTCGAATTGCTGCCACACGTCCGGCAACAGCCGTGCGAACCGGGGGCCGAAGAGTGTCGAAGCGGACATTCCGCTGGAGTCGCCTGCTGGTCTTATGCGTCACTTAGTCCGGAAGTATCACGACAAGCAAGATCCAGTGGATGCACACAATCCGCCATCGGGCGATGTGTTGGCCGTCACGCCGACAAGGCCGTCAACTACCCGTAATCCGGGGTAGCCGCAGCGAATAGCCAGGAATCATTCCGGCGTTTTACGAATAGCTGTTGGGAACGCTAGGGTGCCTCAGATGTTCCACGCTGCCTCGTCCCCCGCACGCGCAGCGAGGTCCCGGATCGTCTCCCCGAGCTCCTGGTGGGAGGGTCTGTGACGAACTCGCTGCGACCGAACGGCGACCGCAGGGCGCCACTTCCCCCGGCACAGTCGCCGGCGGACGGAGTGCCGAGCCCCCGCTCGCCGCAGAGCACGCAGAAGAAGCAGAACGGCAAGCAGCGCGACGCGTTCTTCGACAACGCGAAGTACCTCGCGATCGTGCTCGTGGCCATGGGCCACGCCTGGGAGCCGCTCAAGGGCGACAGCCGGATACTCGAGGCGGCGTACCAGGTCGTCTACGCGTTCCACATGCCGGCGTTCATCATCATCTCCGGCTACTTCTCGCGCAGTTTCGACATGCGGCCCGACCGGCTGAAGCGCCTGATCACCGGTGTCGCCGTGCCGTACATCATCTTCGAGACGGCCTATCCCCTGTTCAAGCGGGTCATCGACAACGACCCGCACCAGGAGATCAGCCTCCTCGACCCCTGGTACCTGACCTGGTTCCTGGTCGCGCTGTTCGTCTGGCGGCTGACCACCCCCATCTGGAACCTGGTGCGCTGGCCGCTGCCGCTCGCGCTGGGCCTGGCCATGCTGGCGACCGTCACCCCGGAGATCGGCGACGACCTGGACCTGCAGCGCGTCCTGCAGTTCCTGCCGTTCTTCGTCCTCGGCCTGGTCATGAAGCCCGAGCACTTCCACATGGTGCGCACGCGTGCGGTACGGATCGCCTCCGTGCCCGTGTTCGCCGCCGCCCTGGCCTTCAGCTGGTGGGCGGTGCCGCGCATGAACACCGCGTGGTTCTACCACCGGGACGCCGCGCAGGAACTGGGCGCCCCGTGGTGGACCGGCCCGGTCATGGTGCTCGCCCTGTTCGGCTGCTCCCTGGTGCTGACCGCCTGCTTCTTCGCCTGGGTGCCGCGCCGCCACATGTGGTTCACCGCCCTCGGCGCCGGCACGCTCTACGGCTACCTGCTGCACGGCTTCCTGGTGAAGGCCGGCGACTACCGGGGCTGGTTCGAGGCGTCCTGGCTGCACCACCCGGCCGGTGAGATCCTCGTGACCGCCCTCGCGGCCGCCGTCGTGACGGTGCTGTGCACCAAGCCGGTGCAGCGCGTCTTCCGGTTCGCGATGGAGCCGAAGATGGCCTGGGCCTTCAAGCGGGACGCGGCCGAGCTGGCCCGCGAACGCCAGAGCGCCGAGCGCCGCGAGCGCGAGAAGGTCAACGCCTGACCCTCCGAGCGGGATTCATCCGACGAGACCGAGAAGTGCGCGCATCCGTGCGTACTTCTCGGTCAGTCGTTTCCGGGTCGCCTCGTCGAGGACCGCGAGCCGGGCCGGGTCCGCGTTGTGCGCCAGGTCCGACTCCTTCACCAGCAGCGCCCCGGGCGTGGCGAGGATCCGCGCCGCGTACGCCTCCGGCGGCTCCCCCGCCCGTTTGGTGACCGCGAGCACGATGTCCTTCGTGCGGCTGCTGAAGCCGGCCCCGCGCAGCCACTCCGCGGAGAGGGCGTCGTCCTCGACCGCGTCGTGCAGCCAGGCCGCCGCGATCTGCTCCTCGTCGCCGCCCCGCGCCCGTACGCCCTCCGCCACGGCCCGCAGGTGTTCGGCGTAGGGCCGTCCCGCCTTGTCGGTCTGGCCGGTGTGTGCGGCGCGGGCGGTGGCCTCGACCTGGGCCAGGGTCATCCGGGATGTCTCGCTCACCGCTCCAGTGTCTCCCCGCGCAGCGCCGCCCGGGCCGGCAGGGTGGCCGCGGCCGTGCCGACGACGAGGGTCGCGGCGGCGAGCGAGCCGTAGACGAGCGGCGGGATGTACGGCCCCTGGCCCGTCAGGCCCCTCATCATCGGGACGAGGGTGGCCAGGGCGATCGCCGTGCCGAGCGCGATGCCCGCGACGGCGACCAGCAGGGCTTCCCAGCGGACCATGCGCAGGACCTGGCGGCGGGTGGAGCCGAGCAGACGGAGCGTGCCGAGTTCGCCGCGGCGGTCCAGGACCGTCATCACCAGGGTGTTGACGGCGGCGACCGCCGCGAAGCCGCCGAGGACGGCCGCCATGACCGTGTTCGCCCAGGCGTTGAGCTCACGGTCGAGGGACTGGGCGGTGGTGTGGTCGGCGCGGTCCAGGACCCGGCCGAGCGGGGCGAGGGCCTTCGCCGTGCCGCCCTTGCCCCACAGCTCGGTGTCGAAGGGCGAACTGACGGGCCAGGTCGGTGCGGTGGAAGGTGACCTGGGAACAGGCCCATGCCGCGTCCGTACGTCGCCGCCACCAGCGGGGTGGCCCTGGTGCCGTCGGGCAGGTGCGGGCGGATGCGGTCGCCGACCCCGACGTTCGCGTTCCGGGCGACGGACGCGTCGAGGGCGATCTCGCCCGGCTTCAGCGGCAGTCGGCCCTTCTCGACGTCCAGGTCCTGCACAGCGGCCAGGTCGCGGGCCGAACCCGTGACGCCCTGGGCGGAGACCGGGATCAGGGCGCCCGAGGCCTGGACGAGGACCGATGTCCTCAGCAGGCCCACGGCCGCGGTGACTTCGGGGGTGCGCCCGGCCCGTCGTACCGCGTCCGGGGGCAGGGCGCCCTCGTCGGTTGTGACGACGTGGTCGGCGACGATGCCCGCCCGCTGCTGCTCCGCGGTGACCCGGTCCTCGCTGGTGTGCAGGAAGACCAGCACGGAGGAGAACACCATGACGAACACGATCGGGGTGATCGCGGAGGCCAGACGCCGGTCGTTGGTACGGGAGTTGGCCGCGGCCAGAGCGGCGGGTGCGCCCGCGCCGCGCAGGGGGAGCCCGAGCAGGGACGCGCAGGGGGAGCCCGAGCAGGGACGCGCAGGCGCGGGCGATCAGCGGGCCCAGCAGAGCGACGGCCGGCATGAACGGCATGACCACACCGAGGGCGGCGTTCGCCGCGTCCTGGCCCGTCGCCGAGGCGGCCACGCCCGCGCACACGAAACCGCCGGCCGCCGCGGCCACGCCGAGCGGTGTGTGGATCCAGCCCGGGCGCAGCCGCTCCACGGACGCCTCGCTCAGCGCCTGGCCCGGCTTGATGCGTGAACTGCGGTGCGCGGCCATGTACCCGGCGAGCATGTGTGTCCTCCCGGATCCGAGTCGTTCGCACCGATGCGCCGGTGTGTCTCGAACGTACGGAGATGGAGGGTGGCCGGGCCATGAGGACGACCGCCGAACCCACCTGGGGAAAACCCCACCTCAGCGGGTCGCGGTGGCCGTCGGGCCCTCTCGGCAGATCAGCAGCAGGGCCCGGTCGTCGTTGACGTCCTTGGCCACCGCCTCGATGAGGTGCCAAGCGGCGCCGTGGAAGCCGCCGGCCACATAGCGGTCGGCCTCGCCGGTGAGACGGTCGATGCCCTCGACGATGTCGCGGTCGGAGGTCTCCACCAGGCCGTCCGTGAACAGCATCAGCACGTCACCGGGCCGCAGTGAGCCCTTTACCGGGTCGAACTGTGCGCCGTCGTACACCCCGAGGAGCGGGCCCTCGGCGGTCTTCTCCTCCCAGCGGCCGCTGCCGGCGCTGAGCTGGAGGCCCGGCGGGTGGCCCGCGGAGTAGAGCTCATAGTCGCCCGAGTCCAGGTCGAGGACCAGGTGGATGGAGGTGGCGAAGCCCTCGTCCCAGTCCTGGCGCAGGAGGTAGCCGTTGGCGGCCGGGAGGAAGGCGTGCGGCGGGAGGGAGCCGAGCAGGCCGCCGAACGCGCCGGACAGCAGCAGGGCGCGGGAGCCCGCGTCCATGCCCTTGCCGGAGACGTCGGTGAGGACGGCCTCGAGCGTACGGCCGCCGTTGGTGCGTGCCGCGACCACGAAGTCGCCCGAGAAGGACTGGCCGCCCGCCGGGCGCAGGGCCATCTCCCGGTGCCAGCCGTCCGGCAGGTCGGGCAGCTTGCTCTGCACCCGGATGCGCTCGCGCAGGTCGAAGAGCATGGTGCCGCCGCGCCGCCAGGGCACACCGACCCGGCTGCGGAACTGGGCCAGGAGCAGTCCGAAGAAGCCGCAGGCCGCGACCACGAGCACGACGCCCGGAGTGACCCTCGACGGGCCCTCCGTGTACGGGCCGAGCCGCACCGACTCCACGATCAGCGCCGTGGCCGCCGCCGCGTACAGGCCGAGCAGGCTGGCCGGGCGCAGCAGCAGGCCGCCCACGACGACGGGCAGGACCAGTGCGGCCGGTGAGAACCACACCGAGTTGGCCAGTGTCGCCGACGCGATCACGGGAACCATCAGGAGCAGACCGGCCAGGGCGATCCAGTCCGAGCCGTTGCCGCGGAAGTAGTCCACGGCGGCGCGGCGCACGCCGACGCGGACCCGGTGCCACCGCTTCCTCAACCGGGCCGTGAACGTCTCGGCTTCCGCACGCCGCTCTCGTCCTGATGCCATTAGTTCGGGACCCTATCCATCGGACCAGCCGCTTGGCACGGGAGGTCCCACTTGTCCCCCGTCCGAGGGCCGACTTCACAGTGAACTTCACAGCGCGCGGCCCTGCCGCCCCCCGGGAGAAAATTCCCTCGCTCGTCCCGCATTGCCCTGATAGGCATGGCTCATGGGAACTGACGCGAACGGCCTTTCGCCCGACTTGCGGGTCCTCCGGAAGGACGATTGGGACAAGTGGTACAACACCCTGCTCCGAAGCTTCGGAGGGGTGCCGGAGTCCGCCGAGGAGCGGGAGTTGTGGAACTCGCTGACCGAGTTCGACCGTTCGCTCGGTGCCTGGGACGGGGACGAGTGCGTGGGGACGGCCGGGGCGTTCAGCTTCCGGCTGACCGTGCCCGGCGGGGCGTCCCTGCCGGTGGCGGGCGTCACAATGGTCAGCGTGGCCGCCACGCATCGCCGGCGCGGCCTGCTGACGTCGATGATGCGGCGGCAGCTGGACGACGTACGCGCCTGGGGTGAGCCGCTGGCCGTGCTCACCGCGTCCGAGCCCGCGATCTACGGGCGCTTCGGCTATGGCAACGCGACCCTGTCGCTGACCGCCGAGATCGACACGACCCGGGTCGGGCTGTCGGTGCCGGACGGTACGGATGACGTACGGGTGCGGTACGCGGTGCCGGCCGATGTGCTCGACGTGTGCGAGGCGGTGTACGCCCGGCTGGTTCCGGTACGGCCCGGGATGCTGGCCCGGCAGCCCGGCTGGGAGCGGCTCGGGGTGCTCGATCCGGCGGGCGAGCGGGAGGGGGCGTCGCCCCTGCAGTGCGTGCTCGCCGAACGGGACGGGGAGACGGTGGGGTACGCGCGGTACCGCGTCAAGCCCGAGTGGGAGCCGTCCGGGTCCAACGGCACGGTGATCGTGGAGGAGTTGGCGGGGCTGGACCCCACGGCGGACGCGGCGTTGTGGCGGTTCCTGTTCGGGATCGACCTGACGTCGAAGGTCACCGTGCGGAGCCGTCCGGTGGACGACGCGTGGCAGTACCTGGTGACCGACCCGCGGAGGTGCCATCCGCGGGTGCGGGACTCGCTGTACGTGCGGCCGGTGGAGGTGGGGGCCGCGCTGGCGGCACGGACGTATCAGACGCCGGTGGATGTGGTGTTCGAGGTGGAGGACGCGTTCTGCCCCTGGAACGCCGGGCGCTGGCGGCTCAGCGGGGACGCGAAGGGCGCGTCGTGCGAGCGTACGGCGGATGCGGCGGATGTCGCCCTGTCGGTACGGGAGTTGGGTGCGGCGTATCTCGGGGGCGTGTCGCTGGCCGCGCTGGGGGCGGCCGGGCGGGTGCGGGAGCTTCGGCCGGGAGCGCTGGCGGAGGCGTCGCTCGGGTTCGGAGCGGGTGTGCCGCCGTGGCTGCCGCACGGGTTCTGACGCCCGGGTCTCTTTCGCGGGCGCCCGGGCCTTCTCAGGGACGCCGGCACCCGGGGCTTCAAGGGCGCTGGCAGGCCGGGCACCAGAAGAGGTTGCGGGCGGCGAGATCGGCGGTGCGGATCTCGCCGCCGCAGATGTGGCAGGGCAGGTTGGCCCTGCGGTAGACGTACACCTCGCCGCCGTGGTCGTCCACGCGGGGCGGGCGGCCCATCGCCTCCGGCGTGTGCTCCGGGCGGACGGTGTCGATGCGGTTGTCGCGGACGCCCTCGTGCATGAGGTCGACGAGGTCGGTCCAGATCGCGTGCCACTCGGTGGGGGTGATGTCCTTGCCGGCGCGGTACGGGTCGATGCGGTGCCGGAAGAGGACCTCCGCGCGGTAGACGTTTCCGACGCCGGCGATGACCTTCTGGTCCATGAGGAGGGCGGCGATCGTCGTACGGCTGCGGGAGATGCGGCGGTACGCGGTGTCCGGGTCGGCGTCGTCGCGGAGGGGGTCGGGGCCGAGGCGGTCGTGTATCGCCTGCTTCTCCGGGGGCGTGATGAGGGCGCAGGTCGTGGGGCCCCGGAGGTCCACGTAGGTGGTGTCGTTCGCCACGCGGAGGCGGACGGTGTCGGTGGGGGGCGGTTCGGGGGCCGGGCCGAAGGTGACCTTGCCGAAGAGGCCGAGGTGGATGTGGACCCAGTCGGTGTCGCGGAAGCCGAGGAAGAGGTGCTTGCCATGGGCTTCGGTGTGGGTGAGTTCCGTGCCGGTGAGGAGGGCGGCGGCGGGTGTGAACTTGCCCTGGGGGCTGGTGGTGCGGGGTTTCGTGCCGAGGAAGGCGGCGGCGTAGTCCTGGGCGAGGCGGTGGATGGTGTGGCCTTCCGGCACGGGTTCTCCCTGTGATCGTTGCCCTTTTTGCCCACCCGCCCGCCCGACTCGGTTCCCCAAGAAGCCGAGGCCGAAAGGATCCGGGGCTCCGCCCCGGGCCCCGGCGGGGCCTTGCCCGCCCGCCCGCCCGACTCGGTTCCCCAAGAAGCCGAGGCCGAAAGGATCCGGGGCTCCGCCCCGGGCCCCGGCGGGGCCTTGCCCGCCCACCCACCCGAATCGGTATTCCAAGAAGCCGAGGTCGAAAAGATCGTGGGCTCCGCCCCCGGCCCCGGCGGGGACTGCGTCCCCTGCACCCCTTGCGGGGGCTACGCCCCCGAACCCCCACGGGGCTTCGGCCCCAACCCCCGCAGGGCTTCCTCGCGGATCCCCGCAGGGCTTCCTCCCGGATCCCCGCAGGGCTTCCTCCCGGATCCCCGCAGGGCTTCCCCTTGAACCCCCACAGGGCCTCAACCCGAACCCCCGCAGGCCTCGCCCCCACGGCCGCACAAGGCTCCGGACTCGGGACCCCGCAGAGCCTCTCCTCCCGAACCCCCGCAAGGCCTCCCCCTGAACCCCCACAGGGCCGCCCCAACCCGAACCCCCGCAGGCCTCGCCCCCACGGCCGCACAAGGCTCCGGACCCGGGACCCCGCAGAGCCTCCTCCCGAACCCCCGCAAGGCCTCCCCCTGAACCCCCACAGGGCCGCCCCAACCCGAACCCCCGCAGGCCTCGCCCCCACGGCCGTCAAGGCTCCGGACTCGAACCCCACAAGGCTCCGGACTCGAACCCCGCAAGGCTCCGGACATCGGCCCCCGCAGAGCGCCGGACTCGGACCCCGCAGAGCTTCGGACTCGGACCCCGCAGAGCTTCGGACTCGATCCCCCGCAGGACCACGCCCTCCACAGACGGCAGAGGACCGGCCCTGCTGGGGGGGCGGGACTCCGTCCCGAGTTCGGCTCGGACGTCGGGCCCCGGGGCCCCGGGCCCGGCTCCCGGCCGCGCGGCTCGGGGTTCCAGCCCCGCGGGCGACGCGGCGGGAAACCCGACCGCCCGGCCCCTCGGGGTCGGGCAGCCCCGGGGCGCGGTCCCGGCGGCACGGGGTGCCCGGAGGGCTACTGCTGCGGGTGGTGCGGCGGGATCGGGGGGAGGTCGCCGGTCGTTTCGTAGGACGCCAGCATGTCGATGCGGCGGATGTGACGTTCGTCACCGGAGAACGGCGTGGCGAGGAACGTCTCCACGAACTTCGTCGCCTCGTCCTGCGAGTGCATGCGCGCGCCCACCGCGACGACGTTCGCGTTGTTGTGCTGGCGGCCCAGGGACGCCGTCTCCTCGCTCCACGCGAGGGCCGCACGGACGCCCTTGACCTTGTTCGCGGCGATCTGCTCGCCGTTGCCCGAGCCGCCGATGACGACGCCGAGGGCGTCGGGGTCCGCGGCCGTGCGCTCCGCCGCCCGGAGACAGAAGGGCGGGTAGTCGTCCTGGGCGTCGTAGATGTGCGGGCCGCAGTCGACGGGGTCGTGACCCGCCGCCTTCAGCCACTCGACGAGGTGGTTCTTGAGTTCGTAGCCCGCATGGTCCGAGCCGAGGTACACGCGCATGGGACGAGTGTGACACGGGTGTTTCGGGGAAAGCGCGCGGGGTGGCGCTCAGGAAAACCATGGACGAATGTGAGCCGCATTACTGAACCTCAGGAAAACCTCAAGTAACAATCTGGATTCAGAGGTTCTCCTAATCGTTCGCCTCCGATTCACTGGACCGGCTCGTACACCGCTCGTGCGAGCCCCCCGTACACCGGCATGCCGCGAAACACCCCTTTCGTGCGGCTCGCTCGGTTCGTACGGAAGTACAGCTCCCGGCGCAAAGGAAATCCGTTCCATGACCTCGCAGCCGACCATGAACAAGACCGGAAACGAACCCGGAGGGCCCGGAGAACCCGGAGCCGAGGGCTCCGGACTGCAGGCCGGGCTCAAGAACCGGCATCTTTCGATGATCGCCATCGGCGGTGTCATCGGCGCCGGACTCTTCGTCGGGTCCAGCTCCGGTATCGCCACCGCCGGGCCCGGCATCCTGCTGTCGTACGCCCTCGTCGGCACGCTCGTGGTGCTGGTGATGCGGATGCTCGGTGAGATGTCGGCCGCCAACCCGACCTCGGGTTCCTTCTCCGCGCACGCCGACCGGGCCCTCGGGTCCTGGGCCGGTTTCTCCATCGGCTGGCTGTACTGGTTCTTCTGGGTCGTCGTGCTGGCCGTCGAGGCGACCGCCGGTGCGGTGATCCTGGAGGGCTGGATACCGGCCGTGCCGCAGTGGGGCTGGGCCCTGATCGTGATGCTGGTGCTGACCGCCACCAACCTGGTCTCCGTCGGCTCGTACGGTGAGTTCGAGTTCTGGTTCGCGGGCATCAAGGTCGTCGCCATCGCCGCGTTCATCGTCGTCGGCGGGCTGGCCGTGTTCGGGCTGCTGCCGGGTGTGGACAGCGAGCAGGCCGGGCTGAGCAACCTCACCGCGCACGGCGGCTTCCTGCCGAACGGGGCCGGCGCCATCCTCACCGGTGTGCTGCTCGTCGTCTTCTCCTTCATGGGCAGCGAGATCGCCACCCTGGCCGCCGGTGAGTCGGAGAACCCGCGGCAGGCCGTCACCAAGGCGACCAACAGCATCATCTGGCGTGTCGCCGTCTTCTACCTCGGCTCGATCGCCGTCGTCGTGTGCCTGCTCCCCTGGGACAGCAAGTCCATCACCAAGGACGGCTCCTACGTCGCCGCGCTCGACTCGCTCGGCATCGCGCACGCCGGTCAGATCATGAACTTCATCGTGCTGACGTCGGTGCTGTCCTGTCTCAACTCCGGCCTGTACACCGCCTCCCGCATGGCCTTCTCCCTCGGCCAGCGTGGCGACGCGCCGAAGGCCTTCGCCCGCACGACCTCCAACGGCGTGCCGCGCACGGCGATCCTGGCCTCCGTCGCCTTCGGCTTCGTGGCCGTCTTCTTCAACTACAAGTTCCCGGACTCCGTCTTCCTCTTCCTCGTGAACTCCAGCGGCGCGGTCGCCCTGTTCGTGTGGCTGGTGATCTGCTTCTCCCAGCTGCGCATGCGGAAGATCATCAAGGCCGAGGCGCCCGAGAAGCTCGTCGTGAAGATGTGGCTGTACCCGTACCTGACCTGGGCGACTGCCGCGCTGATCGTGTTCATCCTCGGCTACATGCTCACCGACACCGAGCACGACGGACGCCAGACCATCCTGCTGTCGCTGCTCGTCGCGGCGGTGGTGCTCGTCATCGCCTTCGTGAAGAAGGGGGTGCGTGGGGGCCGTCCGGCCGCCGACGCCCCGCAGGTTCATAGTGAGGAACGCGACGAGGTGTCGGCCGGCTGATCCCTCCGGCCGCTCGCCGTTCGTCGTGAACGGGGGCCTGTGGTGCGTGCATCGGCACGCGCCGCAGGCCCCTTTCCTTTGCCTGCCGCGGTGCCTACAGCACCGTGAAACTGTCCGTGACCTTCTCGTAGGTGGCGAGCGCCTCCTGCTCGATCTCCTCCCGGTACCACGTGTTGACCTGGTACGACGTGCCGGTCACGTTGAAGCCGAGCAGCCGGGCGTGCCAGTGGACGCCCTTCAGCGTGAACGTGTACTCCCAGACCACCGCCGGGTGACCGCGAAACGTCGTCTCCTCCAGGCGGATCTTGCGGTAGTCCTGGCCCTGGTGGGCGTTGCGCTCCGAGGTCTGCCAGGTCTCCAGCAGGTCGCCGCGGGCCAGGGAGGACTTGCCGACCAGCTCCTGGGACCCGTCCGGGGAGGTGTAGTGCACCTCCGCCCCCGTCTTCACATCCCGTCGCCAGCCGTCGGGCGTCGCCCAGGCGAACCCGCCCGCCTCCCGGTGCGTGCCGGGCGGCGGGTTCTGCGGCCTGGCGGTGCCCTCGACGGTGGGCGAGGGGGTGGTGTCGTCCGTGGCGTCCTCGGTGGTGTCTCCGGTCGTGGCGGGTGCGGATGCCGAGGAGCCCGCGCGGGGGGTGTCGTCCTCGCCCGGCGGTCCCGATGAGGTGGCCAGCAGGATTCCCACGACCGTGCCGGCCGTGGCGAGGGTGGCCGCCGCGGCGGTGAGCACCGAACGGCGACGGGGGCGGGAGCGGGGCGTTGCCGGGGCGGGCGGCCCGGGGAGTTCGCCGGGCGGCATCGGCAGGGGTGCGGGGCGGGGGCGGCGCTCGGTCTCCGCCTGGGCGCGGGTGAGGGAGACGGGGCTCGGGGGGTGGGTGGTGCCGTCGGCCCGGCCTCCGGAACGGGCCGGCGTCGACGGGACTTTCGCGGCGGATTCCCCGGGTTCGGTGGGTGTGAGGGGTGTGGCGGGTGTGCGGGCGATGGGGTGGTGCGGGTCCAGGGCGGGGGCGGCACGGCGAGGGTCGGGTGGCGCCGTGGGAAGGGGAGCCGGGAGGTGTGCGGGGGTGGGTGTCTCCCTCGGGGGTGCGGAGACGGACGCCCTCGACCGGGGCCCGGGGAGCGGTTGTCGCCCTCCGAGGGTTTCCGGGTCGAGGGCGAGTGTGGGCTCCGGGCGCGGGGCGCACTCGTCGTCCGGCACGAGCTCCGGTTGCGGCTCCTCCTGCCGCACCACTTCCGGCTCCTCCTGCCGCACCGCTTCCGGCTCCTCCTGCCGCACAGGTTCCGGCTCCTCCTGCCGCACAGGTTCCGGCTCCTCCTGCCGCACCGCTTCCGGCTCCTCCTGCCGCACCGCTTCCGGCTCCTCCTGCCGCACAGGTTGCGGCTCCTCCTCCCGCCCCGGTTCCGCATCCCGCAGCCCCACCGCGACCGTGGGTGTCGGCGCCGGATACGCCACCGGCTCCAGCGCCGTTTCCAACGCCTCCAGGTCCGGGCGGGCCGACGGTTCCTTCGCCAGCAAGGACGTCAGGATGTCCCGCAACGGGCCCGACGCGGCGGGGAGTTCGGGCTCCTCGTACAGAACCGCGTGCAGGGTCGCCAGTGTGGTGTCGCGGGAGAACGGGGAGCGGCCGCCCAGGGCCGCGCAGAGGGTCGCGCCCAGGGACCAGATGTCGGACGGCGGGCCCTGGGGACGGCCGGAGATGCGCTCGGGGGCCATGTAGTCGGGCGAGCCGACCAGCATGCCGACCATCGTGAGCGCCTTGGCGTCCTGCATCGCGGCGATGCCGAAGTCGGTCAGGACGACGCGTCGACCGTGGCCGGAACCGTTGCCGTTGCCGCGTACGGATCCGGCCACCCCGTCCGCGTGTTCCACGAGCACGTTTCCGGGCTTGATGTCACGGTGCAGTACGCCGCGTTCATGCACCTGTCGTAGCGCCGCGACCAGACCGAGTCCGATGCGGGCCGTCTCGCCGGGGCTCAGCGGGCCCGACTCCGCGAGGATCCGTTCGAGGGAGCGGCCCACCACCAACTCCATGACGATCCACAGGCGTTCGCCTTCGTCGACCACGTCGTAGACCCGGACGACGTTGGGATGGTCGATCCGGGCCGTGGCCCTGGCCTCGCGCAGCGTCCGTTCGCGGCGGGTCCTGCTGTCCTCCGCGTCGAGACCGCCGATCCGCATTTCCTTGACGGCGACCTGCCGGTCGAGTATTTCGTCGGCGGCTCGCCACACCCGCCCCATTCCCCCCTGACCGATACTTTCGACCAACCGATAGCGTCCCGTCACCAATATCCCTGGAACACCGCCACTGTTCGCATTCCCCGGCAATCCGCTGCACCCCCTCCACGACGCCGCGACCGACTCCAGTGAAACACAACGGTCACACTTCGCGCCGTACCAGGATAGTGCGGTGAAATCTTGTGGTACCTCTTTCAGTGCTGCGAATTCAGGCGCAGCCCAGGGGGACGCAAGGGGGGGCGAACATGAGTTCTCGTCGTACGACAGCGGTCGCCGGATCGCTGGTCATGGCAACTTTCTCGGCGGTGTTGATCCTTTCCGGCACGGCCGGGGCGGAGGACGAAGGACCCGCAAGCGGCAAGGGGGGAAAGGCGGTTGACGCGGCGCCGGCCGGGGTGAAGCTCACGACGACGCTGCCCGGGAAGATCTCGGTCGACAACGATTTTGAAAAGACGGCGATTACCGCCACGGTGAAGAACGAGGGGAGCAAGGACAGCGGGAAGATCCGGCTGTTGGTCGTCGGTTTCGACGGGCTGGCCGTCAAGGGTGTCGAGGGGTGTTCGGCGATACCCGAGAAGGGACTTCCGGAGGATTCGAACAGCGGATTCGCATGCCCGATCGACAATCTCGCGGCGGGTAAGTCGAAGTCGTACGCCGTCGACGCGACGTTCGACCTCGGCAAGACCGGGAAGATCTGTCTGCCCGTGCAGACGAGCGACGGGAAGAAGACCTTCTGGCAGCAGGGTCCGGTGCCGTTCGGCACGAGCAACCCGTCGCCGGACGCCCCGGCCACGCCCCTGCTGCTCGGTACCGACAACGAGCCGGCGGGCCCGGGCGGGAAGGAACTGCCGAAGACCGGTCCCGCCCGTGATCTGCTGCCGCTGGGGGCGGCCGGTGCGTCGCTGCTCGCGGCGGGCGTGGCCGGAATGTGGTGGTCGCAGCGGCGGCGGCCAGGGGCTCAGGAGGGCTGAACCGGCCCCCTGTCGCGTCTCGTACGCGGAGAGGCCCGCCGGGGGCGTTCGCCCCCGGCGGGCCTCTCCGCAACGCCTGCGGCGTCAGCGCTTGTTCGCGAACTTCCAGGCCGTCGGCAGGACGCCCATCGCCAGCGCGGCCTTCAGCGCGTCGCCGATGAGGAACGGCGTGAGGCCGGCCGCGATCGCGGCGGTGGCGGACATGCCGGTGGCGAGGGCCAGGTAGGGCACGCCGACGGCGTAGATGATCGCCTCGCCCACCAGCATCGCGCCGGCCGTGCGCAGCACCGAGCGGTCGGCGCCGCGGCGGGCCAGGGCGCCGACGACGGTGGAGGCGAGGATCATGCCGAGGATGTAGCCGAAGGAGGGGGCGACGCCCGAGGTGCCCTGCGCGAACCACGGCACGCCCGCGATGCCCGCCACGGCGTACAGCGCGAGCGCCAGGAAGCCGCGGCCGGCGCCGAGGGACGTGCCGACGAGCAGCGCGGCGAAGGTCTGGCCGGTCACCGGCACCGGGGAGCCCGGCACGGGCACGGAGATCTGGGCGGCGAGGCCGGTGAGCGCGGCGCCGCCGAGCACGAGGGCCGCGTCCCGGACTCGGGAGGCAGGGAGCAGGTCGGCGAGGACCTGTCCGATGGGGGTCCCCCCTGAACGAGCGGAGTCGAGCTCTTGGGGGAGGGCGGGTGTGGCGGCAGCGGTGCTCATGGGGACTCCGCGAGGGTGAGGGCCGGTCGGGACACGGTGACGCTATCCCAGCGCCCTCGCCCCGATCACCGTCAGCCGTCCACAAAGGCCGGGACCGGCCGTTGGTCGGCTTCAGACAAAGGATGCAGGTTACAGCGAGTCAGGCGTGATGCCGGTCACGGTGATGGGGTGCCGTGCGACACGGGAGCGGGAAACCGGGCCTCTGTAGGGTTCCCCCAAAGGCGCCGGGGCGGTCGTCTCGCCCGTCGGTCGCCGTCCACCAGCCTGCGCAGCATCACCGTTCCGCCCCGCGGAAGACGCTGACCGCCGGCCCGGCCGCCGCCCGCCGCAACCTGCCGGAGTCGCTGCGGAACCTCGCCGACACTCTGTGGGCCGAGCACACCAACGGCGACGACAACGCCGTCCCGGAGGAGGACGTCGACGAGGAGCAGGCCGCCCGGCGAGTCCCGCAAGATCCTCGACCTGCTCCAGGCCTACGTCACCCGGCCGGGGAGAACACCCTGCGCCACCGCTGGTCGCCGAACCAGCTCGTCCTGTTCGGCACCCGCATCACCCAGCACTACGCCGTCGACAACTACGACGGCCGGCCCCGGCGCCTGCACCTGGTGACCGTGGCCGGGGACATCCCCGTGGGAATCGAGGGCAAGGAGAGCTACGTCATCGAAGGTGACGCCTCGCACTACTCACCGGTCGCCGCCCTGCCACACAGAGCGACGCGACTGTCCGGATAGTGGGATGCCTCTTCGTGTGAGCGGAGAGGCATCCGAGACTGGCGGCGTTTTGCCCTCGTACGCCTCTCACGCATAGGACGAGCCGCGCCCATGCCCAGCAGCACCACCACGGGGACCCCGTCCAGCACGGACGACACCTCCCTGTCTCACGGCCTGAAGCAGCGCCACCTGTCGATGATCGCCCTCGGCGGGGTGATCGGAGCCGGTCTGTTCGTCGGTTCCGGCGCCGGTATCGCCGCGGCCGGCCCGTCCATCGTGGTCGCCTACGCCCTCTCCGGTGTCCTCGTGATGCTGGTGATGCGGATGCTCGGCGAGATGTCGGCCGCGTATCCGTCGTCGGGGTCGTTCTCGGCACACGCGGAGCGGGCGATCGGCCCCTGGGCCGGATTCACCGCCGGCTGGTCCTTCTGGGTGCTGCTGTGCACGGCCGTCGGCCTGGAGGGCATCGGCGCCGCGAAGATCGTCAGCGGCTGGCTGCCGGGGACGCCCGAGTGGGCGTGGGTCGCGCTGTTCATGGTCGTCTTCTGCTGCACGAACCTCGCGGCCGTGAAGAACTTCGGCGAGTTCGAGTTCTGGTTCGCGGCGCTGAAGGTCGGCGCGATCACCCTGTTCCTGGTGCTCGGCGTCCTGGCGATCCTCGGGATCCTGCCCGGCACGGACTCCCCCGGCGCGAGCCACCTCACGGACTTCATGCCGAACGGCGGTGAGGGCCTGGTCATCGGCCTGCTCGCGTCGGTCTTCGCCTACGGCGGCCTGGAGACGGTCACCATCGCGGCGGCCGAGTCGGAGAACCCGGTCAAGGGCGTCGCGACCGCGGTCCGCACGGCGATGTGGCGCATCGCGCTGTTCTACATCGGCTCGATGGCCGTCATCGTCACGCTGGTGCCGTGGGACTCCAAGGAGGTCGTGGAGAAGGGCCCGTACGTCGCCGCCCTCGACGAGCTCGGCATCCCGGGCGCCGGCCAGCTGATGAACGTGGTCGTCCTGGTCGCCCTGCTGTCCGCCATGAACGCCAACATCTACGGCGCCTCCCGCATCGCCTACTCCCTCGTCGACCGCGGCCAGGGCCCCAAGGGGCTGGGCCGGGTCTCGGGCGGAGTGCCTCGGATCGCCGTGCTGGCGTCCTCCGTCTTCGGGTTCCTGTGCGTGCTGCTGAGCTACTGGCGGCCTGACGACGTCTTCGCCTGGCTGCTGAACATGATCGGCGCGGTCATCCTGGTCGTCTGGATCTTCATCGCCGTCTCCCAGCTGCGCCTGCGCCGCCGTCTGGAGCGTGAGGCACCCGAGAAGCTGGCCGTGCGCATGTGGGCGTTCCCCTGGCTGACCTGGGTCGCCCTGGCCGGCATGGCCGCGGTCTTCGTCCTGATGGCCCGGGAGCCGGACACGCGGGCGCAGCTGTACTCGACGGGCGGGATGATCCTCGTCCTGGCGGCCGTCGGGTACGGGTGGCAGAAGGCCCGCGCCAAGCAGTAGGAGATCCACCGCCGAAGGCCCCCGCGACACACGCGGGGGCCTTTTGCGCTCCCGGGCCACCCGTCGACCCGTTCCTGCTGCTAGCGTGCAGTTGCAAGACAATTGCAATAAGAGGTCCGGAGGGGATCCCGCCCATGCCCGTCTACACGCTGCCTGAACTGCCCTACGACTACTCCGCGCTCGCCCCCGTGATCAGCCCCGAGATCATCGAGCTGCATCACGACAAGCACCACGCCGCCTATGTGAAGGGCGCCAACGACACGCTGGAGCAGCTTGCCGAGGCGCGGGACAAGGAGACCTGGGGGGCGGTCAACGGGCTGGAAAAGAACCTGGCCTTCCACCTGTCCGGGCACATCCTGCACAGCATCTACTGGCAGAACATGACCGGCCCGAAGGACGGTGGCGGTGAGCCGCTGGCCGCCGACGGTGTGGGGGAGCTCGCCGACGCCATCGTGGAGTCGTTCGGGTCGTTCGCCGGATTCAAGGCCCAGCTGACCAAGGCCTCCGCGACCACGCAGGGTTCGGGCTGGGGTGTGCTCGCCCACGAGCCGCTGAGCGGGCGGCTGATCGTGGAGCAGGTCTACGACCACCAGGGCAACGTCGGCCAGGGCGCCACGCCGATCCTGGTCTTCGACGCCTGGGAGCACGCCTTCTACCTGCAGTACAAGAACCAGAAGGTGGACTTCATCGAGGCGATGTGGCAGGTCGTCAACTGGCAGGACGTGGCGCGCCGTTACGCGGCCGCCAAGTCCCGCACGGACGTGCTGCTGCTGGCGCCGTGACGACGGCCCGCCGCTGAGTCGTCCTGCCTCGTGATCGTCTTCTCACCTTTCACGCACGGCAGGCGGTAAGAGGGAGCCCCCCGCGGGGACGTGACTCGCGGGGGGCTTCTGCCCGTTCGCCGCGCTACGGCTTGCGGCCCAGCCCGCCGTGCTGGCCGACCGGCCCGGTCGGCGCACCCGGCTCGGGGTGCCACAGCGACACCGAGACCACACCCGGTTCCACCAGCTCCAGGCCCTCGAAGAACGCCTCGATCTGCTCGACCGGCCGCAGGAAGTACGGGACCGCGCCCGTCTCGTTGTAGGCGTCCTGGGCCTGCTCGTAGGCCGGATCCGTGCCGCGGGAGCCCTCGTTGAGGGAGAGGTGGCTGCCCGGGGGCAGGCCGGCCAGGAGACGGCGGACCAGGTCGCGGGCCTGCTCGTGGTCGGCCACGTGCCCCAGGATGCCGCTGAGGATCAGGGCCGTGGGCCGGGTGAGGTCCAGGGTCTTACCGGCGGCCTCCAGGATCTGCTCGGGCTCGTAGAGGCTGACCGGCTCGTACGCTGTCGCGCCCTCGGGGGTGGAGGTGAGCAGGGCGCGGGCGTGCGCGAGGACCAGCGGGTCGTTGTCGACGTAGACGACGCGCGACTCGGGAGCGAGGCGCTGGGCGACCTCGTGGGTGTTGTCGACGGTCGGCAGGCCGGTGCCGACGTCGAGGAACTGCCGTACGCCGGCCTCTTCGACGAGGTAGCGGATGCTGCGGCCCAGGAAGGCGCGGCTGCTGCGGGCGATGGTCACGATGCCGGGGAAGACGGCGGTGTACGCGTCACCCGCCGCCTCGTCCACCGGGTAGTTGTCCTTGCCGCCCAGCCAGTAGTTCCAGATCCGGGCCGAGTGCGGCACCGACGTGTCGATCTGCGTCATGTGCCCATGGTGCTACGGCACATCGGTCTCGCACGGCACATTGAGTGAGAGGAGTGCGGCGGAACCGTCGGAGTTCATGCGCAGTTCGCTGATCGCCGCGTTCCGGAGCCGTGGGAGCACTCTGCGGTACTCGCCGACCGGGATCGAGAGCAGGGTGCACAGCACCAGGCGCAGCAGGGTGTTGTGGGCGACGACCAGGACGCGTTCGCCGGGGTGGGCGGCGGCGATGTCCCGCAGGGCGCGCACGCCTCTGGCCGCTGCCGCCAGCGGGTCCTCGGCGCCGGGGAAGGAGTGCTCCACCGGATCGGCCCGGTAGGCCGCGGCCCACTCCGGGTCCTCGGCCTCGAACTCGGCGAGCGTACGGCCTTCGAGCACGCCGAAGTCGCATTCACGCAGGTGGGGTTCGCTCTGGGAGGTGAGGCCGAGGGCACGGCAGGCGGGCTCGGCGGTGGCGACGGCGCGGGAGAGCGGGGACGTCCAGATCGCGTCGACGGGATGGGCGCCGGCCCACCGGCCGAGGGCCTCGGCCTGGGTGCGGCCGGTGTCGGTCAGGTCGATGTCGCTGATGCCGGCGTAGCGGTTCTCCGCGTGCCAGACGGTCTGTCCATGGCGGACCAGCAGGAGGGTCGTACTCATGAAGCGGAAGTATCCCGGCTCAGTCGGCTGTGTGCGTGCGCGGCGACCGGCGCGGGCAGCCAGCCGCGGTCCCGCAGGGCGTCCACCAGACGCGCGTACGGCTCGGCGAAGGCGGCCGTGCGGCCGGGGCGGGGTTCGACGACGGTCCGGACGCGGACCATGCGCTCGGCGACGTCCGCGAGCGCACCGGCCCCCGACGCCCCGTACGCGGCGAGCGCCGCCATGCCCAGGGCCGGTTCGGTCTGCTCGGGGACGCATGCCGGGCGGCCCAGGATGTCGGCGCGCAGCTGGTTCCAGTAGGGGCTGCGGGCGCCGCCGCCCGTGAAGGTGAGCGGGCCGTCGAGGGGAGCGCCGAGGTGGTGCAGGTAGTCCAGGCACAGGCGTTCGGCGAAGCCGACGCCCTGGAGGAGCGCGGCCCACAGGTCGGCGTCCTCCGCGGGGTCGCCCAGGATCAGCCCGGTCGCCTCCGGCGCCCGGAAGGGGAACCGTTCCCCCGGTGACACCAGCGGGTAGGCGACCGCACGGGACGGTTCGTACGCCGCCGCCCGCGCGTCCATGCCGGCCGGGTCGGCGTGGGGGAAGCGCGCCGAGAGCGCCCCGGCGCCGACGCTCGACGCTCCGCCGGGCAGCCAGGTGCCGTCGGGGGCCCGGTGGTTGTAGACGACGCCGGAGGGGTCGCGGACCGGGTCGCGGGCGGCGCCCTTCAGCACGAGCGTGGTGCCGAGCACGGAGTTCCAGGAGCCGGGCCGCAGCGCGCCCGACGCGATCTGGGCCGCGCAGCCGTCGGTCATCCCGGCGAACACCGGTGTGCCGGCCGGGATGCCGGTGGCGTCGGCGGCGGCCGGGCCGACCTCACCGAGGCGCGTCCCGGGGCGGACGACGTCCGGCAACAGGCCGTCGGGCACGCCCAGTCCGTCCAGGGCGGCCCGCGGCCAGCGGTCGCCGTCGAGGTCGTAGCCCGTCTTCAGGGCGTGGCTGGAATCGGCCGGGGGCGGCTCGCCCGTGAGGCGGGAGACGATCAGGTCGGGCTGGTGCGCCAGGCGCAGCGAGCCGCCGCCGTACTCCCCGAGCAGCCACAGCGCCTTCGGCAGCGCCCAGGTGTCCTGGACGGCCAGTCCCGTCCGCCGGGCCCGCGCGGCCTCGGCCTTGGCCCGCCCGTCGTCGTACATCAGCGCGGGGCTCACCGGACGGCCGGAGCCGTCGGTCAGCAGGACCGTGCCGGACGTGCCGCACACCGCGAGTCCGCCGATCCGCAGGCGCGCGGGCGCGGAGCCGAGGGCCGCCCGGGACGCCGTGCACAGCGCCGCCCACCAGCGCAGCGGGTCCTGCTCGTGCCGCGCCCCGTCCCGCCGGCCGGTCAGCGGGGCCGAGCCGCTGCCGAGGACCGTGCCGTCGGCGGTGACGAGCAGCACGCGGACGCTCTGCGTGCCGAGGTCGATACCCAGCCAGCCCGCATCCTCGTCCACCATCCGGAACCTCCCGTGCCGTCGCAGCCGGATCTGTGAACTTCTCACTGTGCCCCGATATTTTCCCGTGCGCGAGGGATTGACGCCCAACTTCAGCCGTTCCACCCTCTGTTAACGAGTCGACTCGACGTGTTAACCAGGCTCCACGCGGAGGTACGGATGGACACGCACGTGCACGACCGCCGGCGCTTCCTCGCCCTCGCCGCCGGGGCGGCGGCGGCCCCGCTACTCGCGGCCTGCGGTGCCGGTTTCGGCGGGAACGACGACGAGAGCGACGGCTCGGCGGCGGACGATGTCACCGGCTCCTTCGACTGGAAGCGGGAGAAGGGCACCACCGTCAAGGCCCTGCTCAACAAGCACCCGTACACGGACGCCCTGATAGCCGACCTGAAGTCGTTCACCGAGAAGACCGGCATCAAGGTCGAGTACGACGTCTTCCCCGAGGACAACTACTTCGACAAGCTCACCGTGGACCTGTCCAGCGGGCGTGCCTCCTACGACGTCTTCATGCTCGGCGCGTACATGGTGTGGCAGTACGGGCCGCCGAACTGGCTGGAGGACCTCGGCCCCTGGATGCGCAACTCCTCGGCGACGGGCGCCGAATGGGACCAGGCGGACTTCTTCCCGAACCTGCTCCAGGCCGACCAGTGGTCCCTGAAGGCGGGCGCGCCGCTCGGGCAGGGCGGGCAGTACGCGCTGCCGTGGGGCTGGGAGACCAACGTCGTCGCCTACAACACCGAGCTGTTCGGGAAGCTCGGCGTGAAACCGGCCGAGACGTTCGACGAGCTGACCGAACTCGCCGGGACCATCAAGCGCAAGGCGCCGGGCGCCGGCTTCGACGGGATGTACGGGATCGCCGTACGCGGGTCAAGGAGCTGGGCCACCATCCACCCGGGCTTCATGACGATGTACGCCCGCAACGGGCTGAAGGACTTCACCGTCGACGGCGGGAAGCTCACCCCCGCCATGAACAGCCCCGAGGCCGTCGCCTTCACCGAGGACTGGGCCCGGATGGTCAAGCGGGGCGGGCCGCCGTCCTGGACGTCGTACACCTGGTACCAGTGCTCCAGCGACCTGGGCGCGAAAAAGGCCGGGATGCTGTTCGACGCCGACACGGCCGCCTACTTCCAGGCGGTGAAGGGCGCGAGCCCCGCCTCCGGGAAGATCGCCTTCCACCCGGGGCCGAAGGGGCCCGGCGGGTCGCTGGCGACCAACATGTGGATCTGGTCGCTCGGGATGAACGCCAAGAGCAAGAAGAAGAGCGCCAGTTGGCTGTTCCTGCAATGGGCCACGGGCAAGGAGCACCTGCGCAGGAGCGCGATCACGCACAACCACATCGACCCGGTGCGCAGGTCCGTCGCCGACGACGCCGCCTACAAGAACAAGATGCGGCACCTGCCGGGCTTCCTGGAGACCTTCGAGACGGTCGTCGGCCAGACGAAGATCCAGTTCACCCCGCAGGCGCAGTTCTTCGACGCGACGACCAGCTGGGCGGCGGCCCTCCAGGAGATCTACGGCGGCAAGGGCGCGAAGTCGGTCCTGGACGGGCTGGCGGACGACCTCGCCGGCAAGGTGGGCTAGAGCGATGGGGTGGCGGCTCACCCTGCGCCCGTACCTCCTGATCGTCCCGGCACTGCTGCTGACCTGCGGGATCCTCTACCCCTTCGGACTCGGGCTGTACTACACGCTGTTCGACTTCTCGGCGAGCAAACCGCAGCCGGACATGGTGCGCTTCGAGAACTACAGAGCCGTCTTCACCCAGGAGGCGTTCTGGAACTCGGCGTGGGTGACGGTGCTGTACGCGGTCGGGGCGGCCCTCACCGAAACCGTGCTCGGCGTGGCCGTCGCGCTGCTGCTGCACCGCTCGTCCCTGCTGGGCCGGGTGCTGGAGAAGATCCTGATCCTGCCGCTGATGATCGCCCCGGTCATCGCGGCGATCATCTGGAAGCTGATGCTCCAGCCGTCGGTCGGGGTGGTCAACCACCTGCTCAAGCCCTTCGGGCTGGGCGGGGTGCAGTGGACCGACACCCCGACGGGCGCGCTGCTGTCGTCGATCGCCGTGGACGTGTGGGTCTACACCCCGTTCGTGGCGATCCTCGCCCTCGCCGGACTGCGGTCGCTGCCCACCTCCCCGTTCGAGGCGGCGGCCGTGGACGGCGCGGGGTGGTGGTACACCTTCCGGCGCCTGACCCTGCCGATGCTGTGGCCGTACGTCCTGGTCGCGGTGATCTTCCGGTTCATGGACTCGTTGAAGGTCTTCGACATCATCTACGCGCTCACGGAAGGCGGGCCGGGCGACTCGACCGTCGTGCTCCAGATCCGGGCGTACCTGGAAGCCATCCGCTTCCAGCGCTACTCCTTCGGGATCTCCTACACGGTCGTCCTGTGGGCCGTGGTGTACCTGGCCGCGATGGTGCTGGTGAAACACCTGGGGAAGATCCAGCGGAAGGCCGCGGAGGTCACCACATGAGGAAACGCCTGGGGGGATGGCTGTGCGACGCCGCCCTCGTCCTCTACTTCGTCTTCGCGCTGTTCCCGATCGCCTGGATGGTGATCCTGTCGCTGAAGCCGGCCGACCAGCTCTTCTCCACCTACTTCTCCTTCTCCCCCACCCTCGACGGCTACCGGACGGTCCTCGGCGACAACGAGGGCATCCCGTTCGTGCGGTTCTTCGTCAACAGCCTGGTGGTGTCGGTCGGGGCGGTCGTGCTGTCGCTGGTGGTGGGACTGCCGGCGGCGTACGCCTCGGCGCGGTGGCGGTTCAAGGGCTCCGAGAACCTGATGTTCACGCTGCTGTCGTTCCGCTTCGCACCCGAACTCACCGTGATCATCCCGCTGTTCGTGCTGTACCAGAAGCTCGGTCTCTTCGACACGTACGTCGGCATGGTGTGGGTGCTGCAACTGGTCACACTGCCGCTGATCGTGTGGATCATGCGGTCCTACTTCGCCGATCTGACACCGGAGCTGGAGCAGGCGGCCCTGCTGGACGGCTACACCCGCAGGCAGGCCTTCTTCCGCGTCGCCCTGCCACTGGTCAAGCCGGGCATCGCGGCCGTGTCGCTGCTGGCGTTCATCTTCGCCTGGAACAACTTCGTCTTCCCGCTGATCCTCACCTCCAACGAGGCCCAGACGGTGACCGTGGGCGCCCTGTCGTTCCTCGGCGGGGACCGGCCCAAGTACAACCTCACGGCCGCCGCCGCGCTGGTGTCCGTCGTACCGCCGCTGCTGCTGGCGCTGACGATCCAGCGGTACCTGGTGCGGGGCCTGTCGTTCGGGGCGGTGAAGTCATGATCCGGCTGAGCGGGATACGCAAGGCGTACGGGAAGACCCTCGCCCTCGACGAGCTCGAACTGGAGGTGCGGGAGGGCGAGTTCCTCTGTCTGCTCGGACCGTCCGGCGCGGGCAAGACCACCACCCTGAAAACCGTCGCCGGGCTCGAACAGCCCGACTCCGGCACGGTCGTGCTCGACGGCGAGGACATGCGGGGGGTCGAGCCGTACGACCGGGGCGTGGCGATGTGCTTCGAGAGCTACGCCCTCTACCCGCACCGCTCGGCCTACGACAACCTGGCCTCGCCGCTGCGCTCGCCCCGGCACCGGCTGCCCGCCGACGAGGCCCGGCAGCGGATCGGCGCGATCGCCGAACTGCTCGGCATCTCGGGGCTGCTGGACCGGCCCGTCGGGCAGCTGTCCAACGGGCAGCGGCAGCGCGTCGCCCTCGGCCGGGTCCTGGTCCGGCCCGCCCGGGCCTTCCTGCTCGACGAGCCGCTCTCCCACCTCGACGCCAAGCTCCGCCAGCAGATGCGGGCCGAGCTGAAGGCGATCGGGGCCGTGCAGCACACCACCACCCTCTACGTCACCCACGACTCGGTCGAGGCGCTCGCGCTCGGCGACCGGATCGGGGTCATCCGCCAGGGCCGGATCGTGCAGACGGGCACACGGGAGGAGATCTGGTACCGGCCCCACGACACCGAGGTCGCCCGCGCCTTCGGCCGGCCCCGGATCAACCTGCTGCCGGGAGTGGTGACGGACAGCGGCGTGCGCGCGGACGGCGGTGTGGAGCTGCCGGTCCGCGCCCGGGCCGCACCGGGCACGGAGGTACTGGTGGGCCTGCGCCCCCGGGACATCGCCCTGCACGGCGGCGAGGGCCACGAGCTGACCGGGACGGTGTACGTCACCGAGGTGCTCGGCCGGTCCGTCGAGGTCACCGTCCGGCTCGGGACCGGGGAGCAGCGGGTGTCGCTGGTGGCCCCCAGGGCGGACGCGGCGCGCCTGCGTGCGGACGATCCGGTACGGCTCGTGGTCCGGCCTGAGAACCTGCTGCTGTTCGAGGCCGACCGGCCGGAGCGACCGGGACGACGGATAGAGACGCAGTCATGAGCAGCAACAGCAGTGGTGGACAGCAGGGGCCCGCGGCGCGGCAGGCCGCCATGGCCGAGCAGGTGCTGGCGGACGGCTCGGCGACGGCGGCGGAGCTCGCCGAGCGGTTCGGGGTGAGTCTGATGACCATCCACCGGGACCTCGACGAGCTCGAACGGCAGGGCATCGTACGGAAGTTCCGGGGTGGGGTGACCGCGCAGCCGTCGGGGGTCTTCGAGTCGAACGTGCAGTACCGGCTGAAGACCATGCGGGCCGAGAAGGCCGCCGTCGCGGAGCACGCGCTGCGGTTCGTGGAACCCGGGATGGCGGTCCTGCTGGACGACTCGACGTCCACGCTGGAGATAGCCAGGCGGCTGCGCACGGCCGAGATCACACCGCTGACGGTCGTCACCAACTTCCTGGAGGCGATCAACCTCCTGTCCGGCCAGCGGGGCATCCACCTGATGGCGCTGGGCGGCGACTACGACCCGCTGCACTCCTCGTTCCTCGGGGTGTCCTGCGTGGAGGCGGTGCAGCAGCTCCGGGTGGATGTGTGCTTCGCGTCGACGTCGGCGGTGCACGGGGGTTACGCCTACCACCAGGAACAGCACATCGTGTCGGTGAAGCGGGCGATGCTCGACGCGGCGGCACGCAACGTTCTGTTGATCGACCACACCAAGCTCGGCCGGGTCGCCCTGCACCGGGTCGTCCCGCTGTCCCGTTTCGACACGCTCCTCGTGGACGACGGGGCGTCGCGGGAGGCACTGCGGGATCTGGACGAGCACAAGGTCCGTTACGAGGTTTGCGCGACGAAGGGCGGCCATGGCGAGCGGAACGGGACTGGAGCTACGTGAACTCCGTAAGACGTACCGGTCGCGGGGGCGGCAGGGGGTGGACGCCGTCCGCGGGATCGACCTGACCCTGCGGTCCGGGGAGCTGCTCGGGCTGCTCGGGCCGTCCGGGTGCGGCAAGTCGACCACCTTACGGATGATCGCCGGGCTGGAGTCCGTCACCGGCGGGGACATCCTGGTCGGCGGGACATCGGTCGTCGAACGGCCCGCCCGGCAGCGGAACATCGGGGTCGCGTTCGAGAACTACGCGCTGTATCCGCCGCTGTCGGTCGCGGAGAACCTGGCGTTCGGGCTGAAGGCCCGCCGCGGGGCCGCCCGCGGTTCCCGGGGGGACGTCGAGCGCAAGGTGAAGGACATCGCCGAGCGGGTGGGCCTGACCGACCTCCTCGGCGCCCGCCCGGCCGGCCTCTCCAGCGGACAGAAGCAGCGCGTCTGTCTGGCCCGCGCCCTGATCCGCGAACCCGACGTCCTGCTCCTCGACGAACCCCTCTCCCACCTGGACGCGGCCCAGCGTGACTCCACCCGCCGGGAACTCAAGCGCATCCAGAAGGACTTGGGCCACACCACGATCCTGGTCACCCACGACCAGGAGGAGGCCCTCTCCCTCGCCGACCGGATCGCCGTGATGAAGGACGGCGTCATCCAGCAGCTCGGCACGCCCTACGAGATCTACGACAGCCCGGCCACCGTGTTCGTCGCGGACTTCGTCGGCGAACCGGCGATCACCCTGCTGCCCGGCATCGCCGACGGCGACGGGCACGCCCGGCTCTCCGACACGGTGCGGATCGCGCTGCCCGTGGCGGTGGACCGGGGGCGGGAGGTGGTGGTCGGGATCCGCCCCGAGGACGTCCGCCTCACCACCGAGGGCGGTCTGCCCGCCCGGGTCGTCGCCCATGAACCGCTCCTGGAGTCGGGCCTGGCGACCCTCGCCCTGGACGGTGTCGAACGGCATCTGGTCGTCCTCACCGACCCCGGGGTGCGGCTCGCGCACGACGAGCGGGTCCGGGTCACCGCCGACCCCGGGCACACCCATGTCTTCGACACCGAGACGGGAGCTTCCCTGCGATGACTGACGGAAACAGCGTGCGTGTCGTGGCCGCCGGTGACCACTTCGTCCTGCCGTCGCTGATCGCGCGGGCGGTGGAGCACGAGGTGGGGCGGGCGGACGTCCGGGAGCTGAAACTGGGCTGGCCGCTGGAGCCGTTCGGGCCGGTCGCCGAGGTGCAGGAGGCCAGTGACGCCGAGGACGCGATGATCGAGGCGCTGGCCGGGGCGGAGGTCCTGGTCACGCAGATGGGCCCGGTCACCGGGAAGGTCCTCGCCGCCTGCCCGGATCTGAGGCTGGTCGTGGTCTGCCGGGGCGGGCCGGTCAACGTCAACCTGGACGCGGCCAAGGACCATGACGTGCGGGTGTGCTTCGCGCCGGGCCGCAACGCCGCCGCCACCGCCGAGTTCACCGTGGGGATGATGCTGGCCGCCCTGCGCCGCATCCCCCAGGCCCACGACCCGCTCGCCCGGCAGGGCAGCTGGGAGGGCGCGACGTACTACACCTACGAGCACAGCGGACTGGAGCTGGAGGACCTGCCCGTCGGTCTGGTCGGGTACGGGGCCGTCGGCAGCCGGGTCGCGCGGGTGCTGTGCGCGTTCGGGGCCCGGGTGATGGTGTACGACCCGTATGTGCACGGCGAGATCCACGGCCTGCGCGTGCCCTCGCTCGACGACCTCCTGCGCCGCTCCCGGGTGATCACCCTGCACGCCCGGCTCACGCCCGAGACGCGGGGGCTGATCGGCGCCCGGGAGCTGGGGCTGCTGCCGTCCGGCGCGGTGGTGGTGAACGTGGCCCGGGGCCCGCTGCTGGACGAGGGCGCGCTGTGTGACGCGCTGGAGAGCGGGCGGCTGTCGGCGGCGGCCCTGGACACCTACGAGCGGGAGCCGCTGCCGGCTGGGTCCCGGCTGCTGGGACTGGCCGAACGCGTGGTCCTCACCCCCCACTTGGGCGGGGCGTCGCGGGCGGTCGCGGAGAAGGCCGCCCGGATCGCCGCCGAAGAGGTGGGCCGCTGGGTGCGCGGGGAGCCGCTCGCGCACTGTCTGACCTGAGGACCCGGAGGAGAGCCGCATGTACGTCGGAATCGATGTGGGCACGTCCATGGTCAAGGCGGCGGCCTTCGACGCCACGGGCCGTGAACTCGCCGTGGCGTCCCGTCCGGTGGAGCTCTCCCTGCACGGCGGGGTCGTCGAGCAGGACATGGAGGAGGTGTACGGGGCGGTCGTCGCCGTGCTCGGGGAGGTGACCGGGCGGGTCCCGGAGCCGGTGGAGCTGGCCGGGCTCACCGGGCAGGGCGACGGGGTGTGGCTGGTCGACGGGGAGGGCCGGCCGGTGCGGCCCGCCGCCTCCTGGATGGACGGGCGGGCGCACGAGCTGGTCGACCGGTGGCTGGCGGACGGCACGTTCGAGTCGGTGTTCCGGCGGACGGGCAGCGCGATGTTTCCGGGCTGCCCGGGCCCGCTGCTGGCGTGGCTGGACCGGCACGAGCCGACGGCGCTGGACGCCGCGAAGGCGGCCCTGTACTGCAAGGACATGGTGTTCCAGCGGCTGACGGGGGCCGGTTCGGCGACGGATGTGTCGGACGCGTCGATGCCGTTTTTGGACCCGCGGACCCGGACGTACGACAACCGGGTCGTCGAGCTGCTGGGGCTGGGGCACCGCCGGGATCTGCTCGCCCCGGTCAGCGACCCGGTCGCGACCGCCGAGGCGCGGGGCGAGGGCCTGCCGTCCGGGACCCGGATCGCGAACGGGCCCTACGATCTGCCGGCCTGCGCGCGGGGCGCCGGGGTGACGTCCCCGGGGGACGGACTGCTGATCGTCGGGACCTGTCTGGCCAGCCTGGTCGCCACCACCGAGCTCGAGCTGAACGGCGAACCGGCCGGTCTGTACATCTCCACCGACCGGCCCGGGCACTGGCTGCGCGCCATGCCCGCGATGGTCGGCACGGCGGCGCTGGACTGGGTGCTGTCGACGACCGGGGTGCGGCACGACGAGGTGGACGGCCTGCTGGCCGGGACGCCGCCGGGCGCGCACGGCGTCCGTGTGCTGCCGTACTTCGCGCCGTCCGGGGAGCGCGCGCCCTTCGTGGAACCCCGTCTGCGTGCCGAACTCACCGGTGTCTGCCTGGAGTCGACCCGGGGCGATCTGGTCCGCGCCACCTGCGAGGGCATCGGGTACGCGGCCCGGCACTGCCTGGAGGCGGCGGGCCTGGCCGGGAGCCTGGCCGTCTGCGGCGGCGGCACCCGCAGCTCCGCCTGGATGCGGCTGCTGGCCGATGTGCTCGGGCGGCCGCTGCGGGTCGTGGAGGGCGAGGTCGGCGCCCGGGGCGCGGTCCTGGCGGCGGCCGAGCGGTACGGGGTCGGGCTGGACGCGCGGGCGTGGACGAAACCGACGGCGGTCGTCGAGCCGGACCCGGAGCGGGCCGCGTTCTACACGAGCGGCTACACGGAGCACCTGGACCGGCTGGCGCAGGCCCGGGACCGGGCCCGCACGTGAACCTGTCTTCGACAAAGAGGAGTCGCATGCGGCTCGGACGGAGATCCCTCCTGCTCGCGGCGGCCGCGGGAACCGCCACGGCCGGCACGGCGGGCGCCACACCCCGCAAGGGCGGCGGCCCGGTCGTCATCGGCCACCGCGGCGCGGCCGGCTGGCGCCCGGAGCACACGGCGACGTCGTACACGTACGCCGTGCAGACCGGGGCCGACTGGATCGAACCGGATCTGGTGCCGACGAAGGACCACGTGCTGGTGGTGCGGCACGAGAACGAGATCTCCCAGACGACCGACGTGGCCCGCCGGCCGGAGTTCGAGGGCCGCCGTACGACGAAGACGGTCGACGGGCGGGCCGTCACCGGCTGGTTCACGGAGGACTTCACGCTGGCCGAGCTGAAGACGCTGCGGGCGGTGGAGCGGCTGCCGGCGGTCCGCAACCGCAACACCGTCTTCGACGGGCGGGAAGAGGTCATGACCTTCCAGGAGGTCGTGGATCTGGCGCGGCGGCTGTCGCGGGAGCACGGCCGGACCGTCGCGGTCTTCCCGGAGACCAAGCATCCGACGTACTTCCGCTCGATCGGCCTGCCGTTGGAGCCGAAGCTGGCGGCCGTGATCCGCCGCAACCGGCTCGGCCGGCGCGAGTGCGTCGTGCAGTCCTTCGAGCCGACGAGCCTGAAGCGGATCGCGGCGGAGCGGCTGGGCGTGCCGCTGTGGCAGGCGCTGGGCACGACGGGCGGGCCGTACGACCTGGTCGCGGCCGGTGATCCGACGACGTACAAGGACATGATGAGCCCGGCGGGACTGGCGCGGATCGCCGCGTACGCGGACTGGATCGGCCCGGACAAGGTCTCGCTCGTCGGCACGTCGCTCGTCGCGGACGCGCACGCGGCGGGGCTGCGGATCGGGCCGTACACCTTCCGCGCGGAGAACCAGTTCCTGCCGGAGCGGTTCCGGCGCGAGAGCGGACCGAACGATTTCGGGGACGCGTTCGCGGAATACGCGCTGTACTACCGCATGGGGGTCGATGCGGTCGTAACCGACTTCCCGGACTTGGCGGTGATCGCGAGGAGGAACTGATGACGGTGAGCCGGGCGTGCCGGACCTGCGGCACCATGCAGGAGTTCCGGATGTTCAACGCCGCCGAGCGGGCGGCCGTCCGGGCGGAGAAGGGGGCCGGGCACTTCGTGGACGACTACTGGCGCTGCACCGCGGCAGGCTGCCGGTGGTACCAGCGCTATCTCAACCGCGGCGAGGACGGGCTGCTCCCGGAGGAGCTCAGGATCCGGCCCGCCCCCGCCGAGTGAGGCACAGGGGGCATCTGATGGATCTCCGCAGGAGAAGGAGCGGCGTTCGGTGCGTGCGATCGGCGTGCGGTGCGGAGGGTCACCTGGCGCAGCCACCTGTCCCTTCGCACCGTGCGGCATGGCGGTCCCCCCTGCTCGAGCGAAGCCGAGAGCTTGGGGGAGGGCGTGCCGGGCGTCGCGACGCTGCGGAGATCCATCAGCAGCCGCCTAGAGGTTGGAGAAGTCCGGGCCCTTGGTGCGGGTGCGCTTGATCTCGTAGAAGCCCGGGACCGAGGCCACGGCGAGGGTGCCGTCCCACAGGCGGCCGGCCTCCTCGCCCTGCGGGGCCGGGGTGACGACCGGGCCGAAGAAGGCGATCTGCTCGCCGTCGGCGCCGGGCACGGCGATGACCGGGGTGCCGACGTCCTGGCCGACCTTGTCGATGCCCTCCTGGTGGGAGGCGCGCAGCTCCGGCTCGTACGGGGTGGAGTCCCAGTGCTCCAGGAGGGAGTCGGGCAGGCCGGCGTCCTTCAGGGCGGCGGCGACCGTCTCCTTGCCGGGGCCCTCGCCCCGGTTGTGGATGCGGGTGCCGAGCGCGGTGTAGAAGTCGCCGAGGACCTCGGGGCCCTTCTCCTGCTGGGCGGCTATGACGACCCGGACGGGGCCCCACGCCTTGGTCGCCAGCATGTCGCGGTATTCCTCGGGCAGCTCGTCCAGCCGGTTCTCGTTCAGGACGGCGAGGCTCATGACGTGCCAGCGCACCTCGATGTCCCTGACCTTCTCCACCTCCAGCACCCAGCGGGAGGTGATCCAGGCCCAGGGGCACAGCGGGTCGAACCAGAAGTCGACGGGGGTCTTGTCCGACATGTCTCTCCTCAGCGGGAAACCGTTTCTCGGGCAACGCCGGTACGCGCTCCCGTCATTCCCGGCTGCCCCGCGTCAGGGGCACATGGCAGGATCGGTCCTGTTCAGCCGTACCCCCACGACACTTGAGGAGTGCCGCCCGTGCCCGGTGAGAATCTGTCCCGCGACGAGGCCCGGGAGCGGGCCGCCCTGCTGAGCGTCGACGGGTACGAGGTGTCCCTCGACCTGCGGTCCGCGGTCGGCGGGGACACCGGGGACGGGCCCCGCACGTTCCGCTCCGTCACGACGGTCCGCTTCCGCTGCAACGAGCCCGGGGCGAGCAGCTTCGCGGACCTGATCGCCCCGAGTGTGACGTCCGTCTCACTCAACGGCCGTGATCTGGACCCCGGAGAGGTCTTCGACGGCTCCCGGATCACGCTGGAGGACCTGGCCGCGGACAACGAGCTGGTGGTCGACGCCCAGTGCGCCTACTCCCGCACCGGCGAGGGCATGCACCGCTTCGTCGACCCCGAGGACGGCGAGGTGTACCTGTACACGCAGTACGAGCCGGCCGACTCGCGCCGTGTCTTCGCGAACTTCGAGCAGCCCGATCTGAAGGCCCCGTACCGCTTCGAGGTACGGGCGCCCGAGGGCTGGACGGTGTGGAGCAACGGCGCCGGTGAGCAGGCCGACGAGGTGTGGCGGTTCGCCGAGACCAAGCCGATCTCGACGTACATCACGTGTGTGGTGGCCGGCCCGTACCACTACGTGACGGACTCCTACACGCGTACCTTCGCGGACGGTACGACGCTGGAGATCCCGCTCGGCGCCCTGTGCCGCAAGGGCCTCGCGCCCTACTTCGACGCCGACGACGTCTTCCTGGTCACCAAGCAGGGCCTGGACTTCTTCCACGACCACTTCGACCACCCGTACCCGTTCGGGAAGTACGACCAGGCGTTCGTACCCGAGTACAACCTGGGCGCGATGGAGAACCCGGGTCTGGTGACGTTCCGGGAGGAGTTCATCTTCCGCGGGAAGGTGACGCAGGCGTCCTACGAGGGCCGGGCCAATGTCATCTTGCACGAGATGGCGCACATGTGGTTCGGCGACCTGGTCACCATGGAGTGGTGGGACGACCTGTGGCTGAAGGAGTCCTTCGCGGACTTCATGGGCGCGTTCTCCCTGGTCGGCGCGACCCGTTTCGCGGGCGGCTGGATCACCTTCGCCAACCGCCGCAAGGCCTGGGCCTACCGTGCCGACCAGCTGCCCTCCACGCACCCGATCACCGCGGACATCCGCGACCTCCAGGACGCCAAGCTCAACTTCGACGGCATCACGTACGCCAAGGGCGCGTCGGTGTTGAAGCAGCTCGTGGCGTACGTCGGCGAGGAGGCGTTCCTGGAGGGCGCCCGGCGCTACTTCAAGCGGCACGCCTACGGCAACACGCGCCTCGGTGATCTGCTGTCGGTGCTGGAGGAGACCAGCGGCCGGGACATGAGCGCCTGGTCGCGGTCCTGGCTCCAGACGGCCGGGGTGAACTCGCTGACGCCGCAGGTGCTGCTGGGCGCGGACGGCCGCATCGAGGAGCTGGCGGTGGTGCAGGAAGCCGCCGAGTCCCACCCCGAACTGCGTCCGCACCGGGTGGCGGTGGGCCTGTACCGGGTGACGGACGCCGGTGCGCTGGAGCGGTACGCGCGTGTGGAGACCGACGTCGACGGCGCCCGCACGGTCGTGGCGGAACTGGCCGGCGCCGAGGCACCCGACCTGGTCCTGGTCAACGACGACGACCTGACCTACTGCAAGATCCGTTTCGACGCGACCTCGCTGGCGACCCTGCGCGAGCACCTGGGCGCGATCACCGACCCGCTGGCGCGTGCCCTGTGCTGGTCGGCGCTGTGGAACATGACGCGCGACGCGCTGCTGCCGGCCCGGGACTTCGTGGACCTGGTGCTGCGCTTCGGCGGACGCGAGTCCGAGATCGGCGTCGTGCAGATGCTGCACGCGTGGGCGGAGTCGGCGGTCACCCACTACACGGCACCCGCCCGGCGGGAGACGGCCGCACGGCTGCTCGCCGAGGGCGCCCGGCGCGAGCTGTACGCGGCCGGGCCGGGCAGCGAGCACCAGCTCGCCTGGGCGCGCTTCTTCGCCCGGACGGCCGCCGCCGAGGCCGACTTCGAGCTGCTGCGGGACCTGCTCGCGGGCACGGCCGCCGTCGCGGGCCTCGACCTCGACCAGGAGCTGCGCTGGGTGTTCCTGGAGCCGCTGGCCGCGCACGGGGTCGTCGACGAGAAGGCGCTGGCCGGGGAGCTGACCCGGGACGACACGGCGTCCGGCAAGCGCCACCAGGTGCGCTGTCTGGCCGCCCGCCCGTCCGAGGCGGTCAAGGCGCAGGCGTGGGCGCAGGTCGTGGAGTCGGACGCGCTGTCCAACGCCATGGTGGAGGCGACCATCGCGGGCTTCTCCCAGGGCTCGCAGCGGGAGCTGATCGCGCCGTACGCCGGGAAGTACTTCGCGGCGATCGAGCGGGTGTGGGCCGAGCGGTCGATCCAGATCGGCATGCACGTGGTGCAGGGCCTGTTCCCGTCGCTCCAGCAGTCGCGGGAGACGCTGGACGCCACGGACGCCTGGCTGGACGCCCACAAGGAGGCGGCCCCGGCGCTGCGCCGGCTGGTGCTGGAGTCCCGTGACGACCTGGCACGGGCGTTGCGTGGACAGGCGTGCGACGAGGCCTCTGACCAGTAGCTTTGGCCTGAGATCCGGACGTTCCGCCTTCGTTACGAGATGAGTGCCCCGTGAGCCGTAACCCCTGGCCCGCAACCGAACGGACCAGGGGCTTTCGGCATCCGAACACTCGTCCTTTAGTGCCGGGTTGTCCGTTTTTGTCGACGGACCTGTAACAGCGGTTCAAGGAGGGTGGGAGCGCGGGAAATTGCGGGTCATGACCCACAACACCCCACTCTCCCCCCGCCCCCTGCACGACCTGTCCGGCGGTGGCCGCCCCCGTGTGATGACGGCCACCCAGCTCCGCTCACACGGCGTCTCCACGGCCGAGACGAACGAGCAGTGCCGCGCGGGCGGCCCCTGGCAGCAGTTCCTCCCCGGCGTCGTCCTGCTCCACCCGGGCCCGCCGACCAGCGAGGAGCGGCTGCACGCGGTGCTGATGTACGCGGCGCGGGAGCGCGGCACCGGGGTGCCGGCCCAGCCCGGCGCGGGCCGGCCGCACATCCCCGCCTATCCCGAGGTGATGATCACGGGCCTGGCCGCGCTGACGCTGCACGGCTTCTCCTCCACTCCCCCGCTGCCGTCCCTGGACGCCATCGACGTCCTGGTCCCGCGGCTGCGGCGGCTGCGCTCCACGGGCTGCGTGCGCATCGTCCGCACATCCGTCATGCCCGCCCCCGAGCAGGTCACGGGGGTGCCGGTGGCGCCGGTCGCCCGGGCGCTGGCCGACGCGGTGGCCGAACTCGCGGACGCCGTCATCGTCCGCCGGCTGCTCACGGAGGCGGTCCGCGGCGCCCACTGCGACCCGACGGCGGTGGTCCGCGAGCTGAACCAGGCCCGGCTGCTGAGCCGCCCGCACGTGGTGGACGCGGTGGAGTCCCTGCTCGCCGAGGGCCGGGCGCGAGCGGAGGACCGCCTGTACCGGATGGTCCACGAGTACGGCCTGCCCGACCCGGTCTGGAACGTGGACCTGCGCCTGCCCGGCGGCCCCTACCTCGGCGGCCTCGACGCGTACTGGCCCGACCATGCGGTGGCGGTCGAACTCGACACCCGGGCACCCCGGCAGGACGACGACGCCCTGTGGTCCGAGTACGCCCGCAAGCGCGAGCACCTGGAGCGGCTCGGCATCACGGTCGTCCACATCACGCCCCGCAAGCTCCGCGACTCCCCGGAACAGCAGGCGACGGTCATCCGCACGGCCCTGATGGCCTCGGCCGACCGCGAACCGGCCGCGTACGTGGCGGTGCTGCCCCGTTAGCGACGGACGCGGGGGCAGGACCAGGAGGGGAGAGGAGGGGCCGCCGACCGTTCACCGCGGCCCCTCCTCCTGCTGGGAGCGCTACTTGCCGCAGAACTCCGCCTCGATGATCGCGTCGGTGCTCCCCGACCAGTCGCCGTCGAAGTTGACGGCCAGGGAGTGCCGGCCGTCCGCGGTGGTCACCGCGTCCGAGTTTTCAGCCCTTCTTGAGCACCAGTTCGGTATTGCGGTCCTTCGGGTCGCCGCCGAGGGTCGTACGCGCCCCGGGGGCGTTGAGGGACAGCTCTCGGTAGAGGGCCGCCAGACCGGTCTGGGAGAGGTCGGAGAAGTCCGTGCGGTGCGGGGCCGAGGACTCCACCAGCGTGGTGAACAGGGAGATCGTGCCGTCCTTGTTGTCGGCCAGCTCGATGACCCGGGCCAGCTGCGGGAAGTCGACGTGGGAGGCGGTGGAGATCTCCCAGAAGGAGCCGCCGCTCGCCATGGCATGCGGCGTGACGACGTTCTTGTGGATGTGGCCGTTCACCCAGGCGAGCACCCTGGGGTGGCCGCCGAGCAGGGCGAGGACCTCCTGGCCGTTGTGGCGGCGCTCGTTCGGCCTCGCCGGGTCGCTGCGCAGGTTCGTCATCGTTTTGCTGGTGTGATGGCTGAAGATCACCGCGTAGGAGTCCTTGTTGTCCCGCAGTGTCTTGTCGAGCCACTTCAGCTGGGCCGTGCCGATCGACCCCTCGTAGTGGCCGCCGGAGTCGGTGGTGTCCAGGCTGATGCCGATGACGTCGTCGGATATGCGGAAGGCGTAGTACTGGGTGCCCGTGTCCAGGTTGGCGGAGGAGTAGCCGTGGCCGGCCGGGCCGACGCCGCGGTGGGCCGGGTCCAGGTGCGCCCGGAGGTACTCGGCCGGCGTGAAGGGGGCTCGGCTCTCGTCGGGGGTGACCGAACGCATGGAGCGGGCGTGGGACTTGAGGAAGTCGTGGTAGCGGACGCCCCGGGGGTCACGGGCCTTCTTGATCTGCGCCTGGAGCTGCTGCGCCTCGGCCGCGGTCACGTTCATCAGCTTCTTGCCGCCGACGGCCAGTTCGGTGAGGTAGGAGTCGCCGTGCGAGGCGTAGCAGCCCATCGGCAGGGAGTCGTGGTTGCCGACCGTCGAGTACCAGGGCAGGTTGAGGCCGGGGCTGCGGACCTCCCGGATGGCGGCCTTCAGGAAGCCGTCCAGGTGCGGGAACCCGACCTGCTTGTCGCTGTCGCGGACGGCGGCGTCGGGCTGCCAGTACTGCTTGAGGCCGCTGTTCTGGACGCCCTCGTACTGGCGCGGGTCACCGGAGTTGGGCGTGATGCGCCCGCCGCTCATGATCTTCAGGAACCAGTCCAGCTCTGACTTGGCGTTGTTGTCCGTGTTGTCGCCGGTGGTCATGGCGAAGTGCAGCGGGGCGCCGGTGACGGGGGCGCCGCGCAGCGCGTTGATCCGCTCCACGAGCGCGATCGCGCCCTGCACGGTCAGCGCCTCGTGCGGGCGCCAGGCGTGGATGTCGGCCGAGCGCAGGTACTCCAGGCGCAGCGGATGCTGGGCGTCGATGATGTGCAGGTCGGTGAGCTGCACGAACGCGGCGAGCGCGGTACGGCGCCCGGCGCGGCCGGGCTTGGGCGCGGCGAGGTCGGAGCGGACGACCCGCTGCCAGCCGGGTCCGTCGCCCAGGCGCCGGTAGCCGGAGCTGCCGCGCGGGGCGGCGACGGACGCCACGGTGGTGCCCTTGGTGTAGGGGGCCGGCGGCGCGGCCGGTGCCTGGCGTGACGAGGCCGCCACGGCCTGCGTGGCCTCCTCGGCCGTGGCGGCCTGGCTCTCGCTGGGCCGCAGGGCGTAGCCGACGCCCGCGGAGAGGGCGACCGCGCCGGTGGCGGCGAGGACGGAACGACGGTGGATGCCCTGGCCGGAGCCGGCGACTGAGCGTGTGCGCGACATGCGCTTCTCTCCCCGAGTGCGAACGCGTCGGCAGTGGTCGCGGGGCGTTCACGGCGTGAACACCCCGCTCGTACTGGATCGTTGGCACCGGGGATGACCTGCGCGTGAACGAGGCGGCAACGCGCAGCGCCGATCACCGAACGTGGATCTTGGACTACCCTGCGCGTCGTCGCCCGCTCCGGATCCGGCCGGGAACCGGTCACGCGGCGTTCATCTTCCGGGGTACCGCACCTGCATCGCCGTACGGTCGGGCCCTACTCCAGAGCGTCGGCCAGCCGTCCGGTGACCGGGCGTTCGCGCCACATCCGCAGCGCGATGTCGACCATCGAGATCCGCACCAGCCCGGGCACGGCGTCCAGGTCCTGCCAGGCCGCCAAGTCCGTGGAGCCGTTCACCTCGTTGCGCAGTTCGCCGCCGATGATCCGGGCCTCGTAGACGAACCGGACGCCGTGATGGTCGACGGGAGGTCCGAAGCCGTTGCGGAAGACGCGGTGCGAGGAGTTCACGCCGAGCAGTCCGGTCACCTCGATCCGGTACCCGGTCTCCTCCTCCACCTCCCGCCGGACCGTGTCGTAGGGATCCTCGCCGTGCTCCATGCCGCCGCCCGGCAGGACCCACTCGGGCGTGCCGTCCTGGGCGGGTGAGCGGGCGAGGAGGATCTGTCCGTCCCGGACACATATGGCGTAGGCCGCCACCCTCAACTTCTGTCTCACTCCGGGACGTTAACCGATTTCTTCGCCACCTTCGGGACTGATGCTCACAAATCGCATCGCGGGTTTTCCCCATACATCCATTTCGTTTCGGTCAACCCTCCCCAAAGACATTCCCCTTGCGGAAGGCTGTGCGATCGTCCGGGCTTGCCGTTCGGACCGTGTGCGACCAGGGCCGATCGAGCCCCGGTCGCTTCCCGCTCGTTCCTTTACCTACAAGGGATGCCGATGACCCCTCCCACCCCGCGCGATCAGATATCGGGCCCGAGACGTGTGGCCCGCATCGCCATGGCCGCCGGTCTCGTGGCCGCGCTCTTTGCGGCCGGGCCGATCCCGATGGCCTTCTCCGCCGACGGGCCGGGCACGGACGCCCCGGCCGACCCGAGCGTCAAGTCCGCGCACGCCAAGCTCGGTTCGGACGACGCGGACCTGCTCGCGGAGGCCAAGGCCGACGGCGACAAGACCGTCACGATGATGATCGCCACCGCGCCCGGGAAGACCGAGCAGGTCGCCGGGCAGCTGGACGCGGTCAAGGGCGGCTCGGTGGGCCGGGCCGACGACAAGCTGGGCTACGTCCGCGCCACCGTCCCGACGGCCAAGGCGGACTCGGCGATCGCCGCCGCCGCCAAGCTGTCCTCCGTGCACGGCATCGACCTGCGCGAGGAGATCCCCCTCGACGACCCGACGCCGAGCGCGGACACCGCCAAGGGCGCCAAGGCCGCGCAGGGGACGTACCCCGCGCCGGGCAAGAAGACCCCGGCGGAGAACCCGTACAACCCCTCCTTCGAGACGGGCGCGGTCGACTTCGTCGAGGACCACCCGAAGGCCGACGGCCGCGGCGTCACCATCGGCATCCTGGACTCCGGCGTGGACCTCGGTCACCCGGCGCTGCAGAAGACGACGACCGGTGAGCGGAAGATCGTCGACTGGGTGACGGCGACCGACCCGATCATCGACAACGACAGCACCTGGCGCCCGATGGTCACGGCCGTGTCCGGCCCGGCCTTCACCTACCAGGGCCAGTCGTTCAAGGCGCCGGCGGGCTCGTACGCCGTCAGCCTCTTCAAGGAGTCGTACACCACGGGCGGCGACGCCAAGGGCGACGCCAACCGGGACGGCGACACCACCGACGTCTGGGGCGTGCTGTACGACGCCAAGACCGGCACGGTCCGGGTCGACCTGAACAACAACAACGACTTCGGCGACGACGCCCCGATGAAGCCGTACAAGGACGGCCACCAGGTCGGGTACTTCGGCACCGACAACCCGGCCACCGACGTCGCCGAGCGCCAGCCGTTCGTCGTGGAGATCCGCAAGGACGTGCCCATGGACCCGCTGGGCGGCTCCTGGGTCGGCAAGAAGTCCGACTTCGTGAACATCGGCGTCATCGAGTCCGAGCACGGCACGCACGTCGCCGGCATCACCGCCGCCAACGGCCTGTTCGGCGGGAAGATGAACGGCGCCGCCCCCGGCGCCAAGCTGGTCTCCTCGCGCGCCTGCACCTGGTCCGGCGGCTGCACCAACGTGGCGCTGACCGAGGGCATGATCGACCTCGTCACCAAGCGGGGCGTCGACATCGTCAACATGTCCATCGGCGGCCTGCCGGCGCTGAACGACGGCAACAACGCGCGCGCCGAGCTGTACACGCGCCTCATCGACACCTACGGCGTCCAGCTGGTGATCTCCGCGGGCAACTCCGGCCCCGGCGCCAACACCATCGGCGACCCTGCCCTGGCCGACAAGGTCATCTCGGTCGGCGCGTCGGTCTCCAAGGAGACCTGGGCCGCCAACTACGGCTCGGTCGTGGAGAAGAAGTACGCGATGATGCCGTTCTCCTCGCGCGGCCCGCGTGAGGACGGCGGCTTCACGCCGACCCTGGTCGCCCCGGGTGCGGCGATCAACACCACGCAGACCTGGCTGCCGGGCGGCCCGGTCGCCGAGGCGGGCTACACCCTGCCGGCCGGCTACTCGATGCTCCAGGGCACCTCGATGGCCTCCCCACAGGCCACCGGCGCCTCGGCGCTGCTGATCTCGGCCGCCAAGCAGAAGAAGATCGACCTCACGCCGGCGACCCTGCGCACGGCCCTCACCTCGACCGCCGACCACATCAAGGGTGTGCAGGCGTACGAGGAGGGCGCGGGCCTGATGAACATCCCCGACGCCTGGGACGCCATCCGCGACGACGCCACCGCCCACACCTACACGGTCAAGGCGCCGGTCGACACCGCGATCGACCAGTTCCTGAAGACCCCGGGCTTCGGCACGGGCCTCTACGACCGTGAGGGCGGCCTGAAGGCCGGCCAGAAGAAGACGTACGAGATCACCCTGACCCGTACGTCCGGCGCCGACAAGGCGATCCGGCACGAGCTGCACTTCGAGAACAACGCGGGCGGCACGTTCCGCATCGTCGGCTCCGACGAGGTGAAGCTGCCGCTGAACCAGCCGGTGACCGTCAAGGTCCAGGCCGCGCCGAAGTCCGCGGGCCTCAAGAGCGCGATCCTGGAGGTCGACGACCCGAAGACCGAGGGCATCGACCGCCAGGTCCTCAGCACGGTCGTGGTCGCCGCGCCGCTGAAGCACACCTACTCCGCGAAGAACTCGGTGCAGCGCAACAGCTCGCACCACTACTTCGTCACCGTCCCCGAGGGCGCGAAGACCCTCGAGGTCGCCATGAGCGGGCTGAAGGACAAGAGCCAGACCCGGTTCATCTCCATCCACCCGTACGGTGTGCCGTCGGACCCGACGTCGACGATCAACTGCTACCCGAACTACAACAACCCGGCCAACACCTGCCGCCCCGACCTGCGGTCGTACGCGGCCCCGCAGCCGGGCGTGTGGGAGATCGAGGTCGAGTCGCGCCGCACGTCGCCGCTGCTGGACAACCCGTACAAGCTGGACGTCGCCGTGCTCGGCGCGGCCTTCGACCCGGAGACCGTGACCGTGCCCGAGGCGAAGGTCGGCACCCCGGCCGCCGCCTCCTGGAAGGTGACGAACGGCTTCGCCGCGCTCGACGGCAAGCTGGTCGGCGGCCCGCTGGGCTCGGCCAAGGCGGCCCGCCCCGCGATCAAGCAGGGCGAGACGCAGACCACGACGGTCGAGGTGCCCGCGGGCGCCAAGTCGCTGGACGTCACCATCGGCGGTGTCTCGGACAACGCCGCGGACCTGGACCTCGCCGTGTACGACGCGTCGGGCGCGCAGGTCGGCAGCTCCGCCGACGGTGACTCGGAGGAGTCGGTCTCCATCCCCTCCCCGGCCGCCGGGAAGTACTCGATCGAGGTCGTCGGCTACTCGGTGCCGGCCGGCACCACGGAGTACGACTACCAGGACGTGTTCTTCTCCCCCTCCCTCGGCAGCGTCACCGTCGAGGGGTCGGCTCCGGTGAAGCTCGGCACGGGCGACTCCGCCACGGTCTCGGGCAGCGTCACCGCCGCGGCGGCCGCTCCCGAGGGGCGTGAGTTCTTCGGCCAGGTCCAGCTGGTCAACGCGCGCGGCACGGTCGCGGGCGTGGGCAGCGTGAAGATCGAGAAGGTTCTGCCCTAGCGGTAACTCGGCAGCCGTGGGGCGGGCGTCCGTACGGGCGCCCGCCCTTCTTGCTGCTCCTCAGGGGCACGGGAAGGTGCGCGAGGCGGGCAGTGCCTCGGTGATCCACGCCCGGTCGCGGGCGATCTCCTTCTCCCCCGTGGTCCACGTGTCCGGGTGGGTCTCGTCGCCGGAGATACCGACGAGCATGTGGTCACCGGCTCGGAGCAAGGGCACGGCGCCGGTCTCCAGGGGGAAGGTGATCTGCCCCCGGCCCTTGTCGGGCTTGTAGTAGCGGGTCACGTCCAGGGTGATCCGATCCTGGCCGGTGCCAGGAACGGGCTCGACCGCCGAGACGGTGCCCTCGACGACGACCCGGGCGCAGGCGAGGTACCCGGCGCCGCTGAGCTTGGCGCCCCCTTCGGTGTGCGGCCGCCCGGCGGAACTGTCGGCGGCGGACGACCCGCCCTGATCACTCCCGGCGCCCAGGTCGCCGCTCTGCACGGCGAGCCAGCCCATGCCGATCACGAGGCCGGCCCCGACGGCGGCGACGAGGCCCTTCAGGGCCACGGCCAGGGGTCGGGAGCGGGTGCCGGTGCGGGAGCGGGTGCGGGTGCGGTGCGGGGCCAGCGGGGTCACCGAGGCGCTCGTGCTCCCTCCCCCCGGCTCGGGATCGGCGGCCCCCTCGGGGTCGGCGGCCCGCCCCGGATCGGCCGTCGGCTCGGGTCCGGTGAGCGCCCGGCTGATGAGGCCCAGCTGCTCGCGCAGCAGTGTCACGTCGTCGGTCGCCGAACGGTACGCCGTCATGAAGGCGTCGTCCGCGAGGGCGTCGTCCCCGGGCGCCTCGCCGGTGATCACCGCCATCAGCGCTGCCTCGTCATGCCTGCCCTGGTCGTGTCCGTCCTTGTCGTGCCCGGCGCTCACGTCACACCACCTCGTCCTCGTGCAGGCGGGCGCGCAGGGCCCGTACGGCCGTGTGCAGCCGGCTCTTGACCGTGCCCTCCGGGACGCCGAGCTGCTCGGCGATGGACCGGACCGGCAGGTCGGCGTAGAAGCGCAGGACGACGACCTGCCGCTGGGCGTCGGGCAGCTCGTCCAGGCCCTGGGCGACGGCGACGGACAGCACGCTGCTGTCCTCGCCGGAGGGATGCTCCGCCGGCTGGCGCAGGGCGGCCAGCCGCTCCCCGAGCCGCTCCTGGCGGCGCTTGGCCCGGTGCCAGTCCATGGCGAGGTTGGAGGCGACGACCGCCGCCCACGCCGAGACGTCCCGCGGCGCCTCCCGGCCGCCGGCGGCCCGCTCCAGCAACCGCAGGCGGACCTGCTGCACCCCGTCCGGCAGGTCCGCCTGCGGCACCCCGCCGAGCGCGAGCACCGCCCGCACCCGGCGCTCCTGTGCCGCGTCCAGCGGATCGGCCCCGCCCCCCGGGTCGTCGCCGGTCGCCGCGTGCGCCTCCCGGCCGCGCCGTGGCCTTCCGCGCAACAGCACAAGCCACCCCCCTCACGTCGTTTCTCCTACGACGCCGGCACGTCCCGGAACGTTCGCTCACCGCGCGGCGAGTTCCGCCGGGACGGCAGAGGCGTACATCACACTTCCGTGTGGCCGGGATCGGTATGGGCAGGCGAGCTTGCGGCGCACGACCCCTGCCGGACGAATTCCTCCAGCTCAGCGGGGTCGACACCGCAGGTCCGCAACCATGGAGCGGGACAGGCCGTCCCACTCTCCGGGCAGACCGGGGAAAGAAGTGGACAGGCGGGCCGTGGTCGGCCGCATGATGGAAAAGCCTCGGCCAAGCAATGAGTACGTGAACAGACGCCAGGAGAGGGAGTCACCGTGAGGGTCGGAATCGTCGGAGCCACCGGACAGGTGGGCACGGTCATGCGCAGGATCCTCAAGGAGCGGAACTTCCCGGTCACCGAGCTGCGCCTGTTCGCCTCGGCCCGCTCCGCCGGGTCGCAGCTGGAGGGCGTGACGGTGGAGGACGCGGCGACCGCCGACTACACCGGCCTGGACATCGTCCTGTTCTCCGCGGGCGGCGCCACGTCCAAGGCGCTGGCCGAGAAGGTCGCCTCCCAGGGCGCCGTCGTGATCGACAACTCCTCCGCGTGGCGCAAGCACCCGGAGGTGCCCCTGGTCGTCTCCGAGGTCAACCCGCACGCGATCAAGGACCGCCCCAAGGGCATCATCGCGAACCCGAACTGCACGACCATGGCCGCGATGCCGGTCCTGCGTCCGCTGCACGACGAGGCGGGCCTGGAAGCCCTGGTCGTCGCCACGTACCAGGCGGTCTCCGGCTCCGGTCTCGCGGGCGTCGCCGAGCTGCACGGCCAGACGCAGAAGGTCGTCGCCGACGCCGAGAAGCTCACCCACGACGGTGAGGCGGTCGACTTCCCCGAGCCGGGCGTCTACAAGCGCCCCATCGCCTTCAACGTGCTGCCGCTCGCGGGCAACATCGTCGACGACGGCCTGAACGAGACCGACGAGGAGCAGAAGCTCCGCAACGAGTCCCGCAAGATCCTGGAGATCCCCGAGCTGAAGGTCTCCGGTACCTGCGTGCGCGTCCCGGTCTTCTCCGGCCACTCCCTCCAGGTCAACGCCCGCTTCGCCCGGCCGATCAGCCCCGAGCGCGCGACGGAGCTGCTGGCGGACGCCCCGGGCGTCGTCGTCACCGACATCCCCACCCCCCTCCAGGCCGCTGGCAAGGACCCGTCCTACGTCGGCCGCATCCGCCGCGACGAGACGGTGGACAACGGCCTGGCCCTCTTCGTCTCCAACGACAACCTCCGCAAGGGCGCGGCCCTGAACGCGATCCAGATCGCGGAGCTGGTGGCGGCGGAGCTGAAGGGCTAGTCCCCGCCCCCCTCAGCCCCTGCGCACCTCGTAGAGGAAGCAGCCGTACTCGACGGCCCGGACGTGGACCAGTGCCACGGCCGGGTCGTCGAACGCTTCCCGGAGGGCCTGCCGGAACGCATCCGGTTCCCCGACCAGCCGGCCGCCCAGGATCCGTCCCTCGGCCGAGTAGCGGCGGACCGTGCGGTGGGAGCCGGTGAAGGGGAGGATGTCGCCGGCCGGGCCCGCGCACGCGTCGGCGTGGATGAAGACCGGGCCCTGTTCGTCGTAGGGGCCGGGAGTGGCGCCCGTTTCGGCGGCCCAGCGGCGGAGCGGAGCGTACGAGACCAGGGCGAGGCGTTCGCCCGGCTCGCTGTGGCGCAGGCAGCAGCGCAACGGGCTGCCGCCCTCGGTGTCGGTGAAGCCGTCGGTCCGGCGGCCCGCGTCGTCCGTCGTACGCAGTTCCTTCAGGGCGCGCGGGGTGATGGAACGTGCGGTGTACGTGGTCGTCGTCATGCTCATCAGCCTCGCTCGCGCGGGACCCGCTCACCGGCGGTATCCGGACGTCGCGTTTCCTCAATCGGCACGGCCGCGGACAAACCCGGCAGCACTCCTCGGGAGCGCTGGACACCGGTGCGCCGCCGCCCGCGAAGGGGCCCTGCCCGAGGGGTATCCCTAGGAGTCGCCCCGGTCGTCGCACGACGCCGAGCCGCCGTGGAAAGATGGCGCAACCCACCCATAACGAGGAGATGACCGCGTGCCTGGCACAAACCTGACCCGCGAAGAGGCGCAGCGGCGGGCGCAGCTGCTCACCGTCGAGTCGTACGAGATCGAACTCGATCTCTCGGGCGCGCAGGAGGGCGGCACCTACCGGTCCGTGACCACGGTGCGCTTCGACGTGACGGACGACAACGGCGCGCAGTCGTTCATCGACCTGGTGGCGCCGGCCGTGCACGAGGTGACCCTGAACGGGGACTCCCTCGACCCGGCCGAGGTCTTCGCGGACTCCCGGATCGCCCTGCCCGGCCTGCTGCGGGGCCGCAACATCCTCCGGGTCGTCGCCGACTGCGCGTACACCAACACCGGCGAGGGCCTGCACCGGTTCGTCGACCCGGTCGACGACCAGGCCTACCTCTACACCCAGTTCGAGGTCCCGGACGCCCGCCGGGTGTTCGCGAGCTTCGAGCAGCCGGACCTCAAGGCGACCTTCCAGTTCACCGTGACGGCGCCCGAGGGCTGGACGGTCATCTCCAACTCTCCGACGCCCGAACCCCAGGACAACGTCTGGGTCTTCGAGCCGACGCCCCGCATTTCGACGTACATCACGGCGCTGATCGTCGGCCCGTACCACTCGGTGCACAGCGTGTACGAGAAGGACGGCCAGTCCGTCCCGCTCGGCATCTACTGCCGGCCCTCCCTCGCCGAGTACCTCGACTCGGACGCCATCTTCGAGGTGACCCGGCAGGGCTTCGAGTGGTTCCAGGAGAAGTTCGACTACGCGTACCCGTTCGAGAAGTACGACCAGCTGTTCGTGCCGGAGTTCAACGCGGGCGCGATGGAGAACGCGGGCGCGGTGACCATCCGCGACCAGTACGTGTTCCGCTCGAAGGTGACGGACGCGGCGTACGAGGTGCGCGCGGAGACCATCCTGCACGAGCTGGCCCACATGTGGTTCGGCGACCTCGTGACCATGGAGTGGTGGAACGACCTGTGGCTGAACGAGTCGTTCGCCACGTACACGTCCATCGCCTGCCAGGCGCACGCGCCGGGGAGCCGGTGGCCGCACGCGTGGACCACCTTCGCCAACTCCATGAAGACCTGGGCGTACCGGCAGGACCAGCTGCCGTCCACCCACCCGATCATGGCCGAGATCCGGGACCTCGACGACGTCCTCGTCAACTTCGACGGCATCACGTACGCCAAGGGCGCCAGCGTCCTGAAGCAGCTCGTGGCGTACGTCGGCATGGACGAGTTCTTCCGGGGCGTGCAGGCGTACTTCAAGCGCCACGCCTTCGGCAACACGCGGCTGTCGGACCTGCTGGGCGCGCTGGAGGAGACCTCCGGCCGCGACCTGAAGACCTGGTCGCAGAAGTGGCTCCAGGCGGCCGGCATCAACGTGCTGCGCCCGGAGATCGAGACGGACTCCGACGGCGTCGTCACGTCCTTCGCCATCCGCCAGGAGGCCCCGGCCCTGCCGGCCGGCGCCAAGGGCGAGCCGACGCTGCGCCCGCACCGGGTCGCCGTCGGCCTGTACGACCTCGACGAGGCGAGCGGCAAGCTGGTCCGCCGGGAGCGCGTCGAGCTGGACGTGGACGGCGAGCTGACGGCCGTGCCGCAGCTCGTGGGGCAGCACCGCCCGGCCGTGATCCTGCTCAACGACGACGACCTGTCGTACGCGAAGGTGCGCCTGGACGAGCAGTCGCTGGCCTTCGTCACGGAGCACCTCGGCGACTTCGAGTCCTCCCTGCCGCGCGCCCTGTGCTGGGCGTCGGCCTGGGACATGACGCGCGACGCCGAGCTCGCGGCCCGCGACTACCTGTCGCTGGTGCTGTCCGGCATCGGCAGGGAGTCGGACATCGGTGTGGTGCAGTCGCTCCAGCGGCAGGTGAAGCTGGCGATCGACCTGTACGCCGACCCGGCCGCCCGCGAGGCGCTGCTGGCCCGCTGGACCGACGCGACGCTGGCGCACCTGCGGGCGGCGGCCCCGGGCAGCGACCACCAGCTGGCGTGGGCGCGCGCCTTCGCGGCGACGGCCCGCACGCCGGAGCAGCTCGATCTGCTGGACGCGCTGCTGGACGGCTCGCAGACGATCGAGGGCCTGGCCGTCGACACGGAGCTGCGGTGGGCGTTCGTGCAGCGGCTCGCCGCGGTCGGCCGGTTCGACGAGGCGGAGATCGCGGGCGAGTACGAGCGTGACCGCACGGCCGCGGGTGAGCGTCACGCGACCACGGCCCGGGCGGCCCGTCCGACGGCGGAGGCCAAGGCGGAGGCGTGGGAGTCGGTCGTCGAGTCCGACAAGCTGCCGAACGCCGTGCAGGAGGCGGTCATCGCCGGCTTCGTCCAGACCGACCAGCGCGAGGTGCTCGCCCCGTACGCGGAGCGGTACTTCGAGGTGGTCAAGGACATCTGGGAGTCCCGCTCCCACGAGATGGCCCAGCAGATCGCCGTCGGCCTCTACCCGACCGTGCAGGTCTCCCAGGAGACCCTGGACCGGACGGACGCCTGGCTGGCCTCCGCCGAGCCGACCGCGGCCCTGCGGCGCCTGGTCTCGGAGTCCCGCGCGGGCGTGGAGCGCGCCCTGCGGGCCCAGCGGGCGGACGCGGCGGCCGCCGGGGAGTAAGCCCGGCGCTCTGCACCACCCCGAAGGGGCGTCCGGTCCGTGCCGGACGCCCCTTCGTCTGCCCCCCGCCCGCCGCGGGCGCAGCCGCGCCTATCGCCGTAGCGCCGCGTCCCGCACGTCCGTCGCCTCGGTGTGGACGTTCCTCCCGGTGACGCCGGCGGTTCGCGACGGCCGGGTGACGAACTGCCCCGCCACCGTCGCCCCGAACGCCAGCCCCATGCCGACCAGTTGCTCCGGCGTCAGCGCCTGCCCGAGCGCCGCCCAGCCGACGACGGCGGCGGTCAGCGGGGAGAGCGGCCCGAGGAAGGTAACCTGGGTGGCGGTCATACGGCCGATGCCGCGGAACCACAGCCAGTACGCGACCGCCGTGTTCGCGACGGCGAGGTAGAGGTAGCCGCCGACCGCCCGGCCGTCCAGCACCGGCGGGGCGCCCTCGATCAGGAAGGCGAGCGGCGCGATGAGCAGGCCGCCCGCGGTGAGCTGCCAGCCGGTCAGCGCCAGCGGCCCGAGCCCCTCGGGGCGGCCCCAGCGCTGGGTGAGCACGGTGCCGGTCGACATCGACGCCGTGGAGGCCACGGCCGCCAGCAGGCCCAGCGTGTCCAGCGCCCCGGCCGCCCGCAGGACGACGAGGCTGACGCCGAACGCGGCCACGGCCCCGGTCACCAGCGTGCGCGCCGACGGCCGCTGCCCGAGCAGCGGCGCCGAGAGTCCGGCCACGAACAGCGGACCGGCGGAGCCGACGACCGCCGCCAGACCGCCGGGCAGCCGGTACGCGGAGAGGAACAGCAGCGGGAAGAAGGCGCCGATGTTCAGCGCGCCGAGCACCGCCGCCTTCCACCACCAGGCGCCGCGCGGCAGCACCCGGGCGAGGGCGAGCAGCAGCAGACCGGCGGGCAGGGCGCGCACCAGGGCGGTGAACAGGGGGCGGTCGGGCGGGAGGAACTCGGTGGTGACCGCGTAGGTCGTGCCCCAGGAGACGGGCGCGAGGGCGGTGAGGGTGATGAGGGCCGGGCGGGAGAGGGCCATGGGAGACACCCTTCGAAATAGGTCAGCAGAAAGTAGCTTACGGCTAAGCAACTTTCAGTCAAGCCACTTTCTTGCGGGTGACCGAGCCTCGGCCGATACTCGTGCCATGAGCGAACGCCCGCAGCAGCGCACGGACCCCGTCGACGCGATCATCGACCAGTGGGCGACGGTCCGGCCCGACCTCGACACCGCCGCCATGGAGGTCTTCGGCCGGATCAACCGGCTCTCCCACGCGATCGGCGAACGGGTGGGGCAGGCGTACGCGAAGTTCGGGATCTCCCGCGGGGAGTTCGACGTCCTGGCGACCCTGCGCCGCTCCGGCGAGCCCTACACGCTCTCCCCCCGGCAGCTCTCCGCGACGCTGATGCTCACCACCGGCGGCATGACGGGGCGCCTGGACAAGCTGGAGCGGGCGGGCCTGCTGCGCCGCTCCCCCGATCCGCACGACCGGCGCGGGCTGCACGTCACGCTCACCGACGAGGGCCGCGCACTGGTCGACGAGGCCGTCGGTGCGGGGCTGGCGGTGCAGACCGAGGCGCTCTCCGCCCTGGGCGCGCAGCGGGCCGGACAGCTCGCCGAGCTGCTACGGGACCTGCTGGCGGGGACGGACAGGCCCTGACACGACCGGCGGGGACGGACAGGCCCTGACACGACCGGCGGGGACAGGACGGGTCCTGACACGACCGGCGGGGACAGGACGGGTCCTGACACGTCGAGGGCGCCGCCGCGGTCATCGCGACGGCGCCCTCGACGAGGAACGCTGGTCAGGCCTTGACTTCGCTCTGCGCCTCGGCCTCGGTGGTGATGTTGGAGCTGGTCGGGTCCTTCTTCTTGTGCGTCTTGTCCGCGATCGTCACCAGACCGTGGATGACCAGGTAGAGCACGAGGGGGGCCGCGACGAAGAGGCCCAGCGTCTCGATGACGCTCAGGCCCTGACCGGGGTCGTCACCGTCGTCGCGGGTGAGCGCGCTCGCGGGGGACGACATGAGCAGCATCATCAGCGTCGTACCGGCTGCCAGGGCGCCGGCGCGCAGGGCGTTCTTCTTGTCCACGGTGTCAAAATATCCAACGCCGACCGGGGGCGCGCGCCCGGGGTGCCGTAAGGGACGCCCGCCTCACGCGCCGCCCTCCCTGAGCACCTCCATCAGGGCGTGCAGTCGCGGTGAGGCCGCGAGGTCCTCCAGGGTCACCGGCCGACCCTGCGCGTCCGCGATCGGCAGGCGCCAGTTCGGGTACTGGTCCCACGTCCCCGGGAGGTTCTGCGGGCGGCGGTCGCCGACGCCGTCCGGCAGCCAGACACCGACCATGCGGGCCGGGGTGCGCAGCAGGAAGCGGTGGACGGCCTGGATCTGGGCCTCCTCCGACGACAGGTCACCGCCGCCGCCCGTGCCGTGCAGCAGACCCAGCCGGGAGAGCAGGGACAGCCACTCCCCCGCGTCGGCGGCGGCCTCGGCGCGCTCCTCCTCCAGGGGCCGGGTCAGCAGGCCCAGGCTGTCGCGGAGCTCGACGTGCTCGCCGGTGAGGCGGGCGGCGGTGGAGGGCAGGTCGTGGGTGGTGGCGGTGGCCAGGCAGTCGGCGCGCCAGCCGTCGGGGGGCAGGGGGCGGCCGTCGCCCTCCCAGTCGCGTTCGAACCACAGCACGGACGTGCCCAGCACCCCGCGCTCGCGCAGCGCCTCGCGCACGCCGGGCTCCACGGTGCCGAGGTCCTCGCCGATGACCAGCGCCCCGGCCCGGGAGGCCTCCAGGACGAGGACGGCGAGCATGGCCTCGGCGTCGTAGCGGACGTAGGTGCCCTCGGTGGGCGGGTGGCCCTGCGGAACCCACCAGAGGCGGAACAGGCCCATGACGTGGTCGATGCGCAGGGCTCCCGCGTAGCGGAACAGGGCGCGCAGCAGGTCGCGGAAGGGGGCGTAGCCGGACTCGGCGAGGCGGTCGGGGCGCCAGGGCGGCAGGCCCCAGTCCTGGCCGCGGGCGTTGAAGGCGTCCGGCGGGGCGCCGACCGACATGCCGGCGGCGAAGTGCTCCTGCTGCGCCCAGGCGTCGGCGCCGCCGGGGTGCACGCCGACCGCGAGGTCGTGCACGATCCCGACGGACATCCCGGCCTCGAGCCCGGCGCGCTGCGCGGCGGTCAGCTGGGTGTCGGTGAGCCAGGCGAGCCGGGACCAGAAGTCGACCCGGTCCATGAGGCCGTTGCGGGCCCGGGTCGTCTCGGCCGACCGCGGGTCGCGCAGGCCGGTCGGCCAGCGGTGCCAGTCCGAGCCGTGCACCTCGGCGAGGGCGCACCAGGTGGCGTGGTCCTCCAGGGCCCGGCCCTGCTCGGCGAGGAAGTCGCAGTAGGCGGCGCGCCGGCCGGGGCCGAGGGGGGCCTCACCGAGCAGCTCCAGCGCCTCCCGCTTGAGCTCCCACACGGCGTCCCGGTCGATCAACGCGCCCTTGTGCAGCACCGCTTCGCGCAGTCGGCCCGCTCTCTCCAGCAGGGCGCGCAGGCGTTCGGGGTCGTCGAGGTACGCGGCCTCGGGGATGTCCTCGACGCGCAGGTGCACGGGGTCGGGGAAGCGGCGCGAGGAGGGGCGGTACGGGGAAGGGTCGGTAGGGGCTCCGGGCACGGCGGCGTGCAGCGGGTTGACCTGGACGAACCCGGCGCCGAGCGACCGCCCGGCCCAGCCGGCCAGCTCGGCGAGGTCACCGAGGTCGCCCATGCCCCAGGAGCGGCGGGACAGCAGGGAGTAGAGCTGGACGAGGAGCCCGTGGGAGCGTCCCGCGGGGGTGGGCAGGCGGGGCGGGGCGACGATCAGGTGGGCGGTGGCGGTGCGGCCGTCGGAGGTGGTGGCGGTCAGCCGGTGCACGCCGGGCGGGAGGCCGTCGGCCTCGGTGCGGCTCTCGCCCTGCTCGGTGTCGATCCGCAGCCGGGTCCCCTCGGGGAGCGCGGCCACGGCGGCCGGGGGGCTGCCGCCCCAGCCGACGACGGTCGGGGGCAGCAGCCGTTCGCCCAGTTCCCGCTCGCGGGCCGCGAGCGCGGCGCGGACTGCGCCGGGCGTGCTCGCGTCCACGCCGAGGGCGGCCAGGGTCAGGGTGACCGCGGTGGCCGAGGCCGTGACCGAGCGGTCCGGGGACGGACTGTAGGACGTGGCGACGCCGTGCAGGACGGCGAGGCGGGACAGGTCCTCGGAGGGCGGGTCGGCCGGCCGGGGTGCGGTCATCTACATCCTCGAGTAGTCCGGGACGAAGGCCGGGGGCTCGCTGGTCAGGGGAGCGGCTTCGGCGAGCGGCGGCTCACTGGTGAGGGGCTCGGCGTCGGGCAGCGGGGGCTCGCTGGTCAGCGGCAGTTCGGTGTGGGTGCTCTCGGAGCTGAAGACGCAGTAGCGGGGGTCGGCATGGTGCGGGTCGTCGAGGTCGGCGGACTGGTCCGCCACGGGTTTGGACGGGGCCGGGAGCGGAAGGAAAGTCATCGCAGCCACGGGGGCCTCCTTGTCGGGTACGGCTTTCAACGGGTCATGGCAGCCCTACCCAGTCGACGCGAAGGCAGACGCCCCGGGCCCAACATCGTGCTTCTGCTCACATTCCACTCCCCTCCACAAACTCCAGATTCCGGCATTTCGCCTACAACGACCACTCTCGTTGACACGTCCACCGGGCGGGTGGTGGGCTCGTCGTGCCGGTCGGACGCATCTGGAGGGGCCTGTGGGACTGCGGCGTGGGAAGCGGGCCGCGGCCCTCGCGGTCGCCGTCGTCGCCGGGAGCCTCGCGGCCCCGCCCGCCGCGATGGCGGCTCCGTCTCCACCCGGCACGACCGCGACGACCCCGACCCCCGACAGCGCCGGAACGGACTTCTCCGTCTGGCCACGCCCCCAGTCGCTGCGCGCGAACGGCGCCCCGGTCGCCGTGCCCGACGAGGTCGCCCTGATCACCGACGAGCAGGCGGACCCCCACTCCGTCGACGCCCTGCGCGAGCTGCTGCGGCAGGCCGGGGCCCGCCGGATCACGGAAACGGCCGGACCGGGCGCCCTGGTCGTGCGTGCGCGGACGGAGCCGGTCCGCCGGGACGACCGTCGCGCCCTGCCCGCCGGGGGATACGAGCTGTCCGTGGGCGCGGGCGGCGTCTTGCTCACCGGCACCGGCGAGGACGGCCTCTTCCACGCCGTGCAGACGCTGCGGCAGCTCCTGCGCCCCGACGGCACGATCGCGTCGGCCGTCGTCCGCGACTGGCCCGGCACCGCCGTACGCGGCATCACCGAGGGCTTCTACGGCACCGCCTGGACGCACCGGCAGCGGCTGGCGCAGCTGGACTTCATGGGGCGCACCAAGCAGAACCGCTACCTGTACGCCCCCGGCGACGACCTCTACCGGCAGGCCCGCTGGCGTGAGCCCTACCCGGCGCAGGCCCGGGCCCGGTTCCGGGAGCTGGCCGAGCGGGCGCGGAGCAACCACGTCTCGCTCGGCTGGGCGGTGGCCCCGGGCCAGGCGATGTGCTTCGCGTCGGACGACGACATGCGGGCGCTGACGCGCAAGCTGGACGCGATGTGGGCGCTGGGTTTCCGGGCGTTCCAGCTCCAGTTCCAGGACGTCAGCTACAGCGAGTGGCACTGCGGGGCGGACGCCGACCGGTTCGGCTCCGGCCCCGAGGCGGCGGCGCGGGCCCAGGCCCGGGTCGCGAACGCGGTGGCCCGGCACCTGGCGGCGCGGCACCCCGGCGCCGCCGGTCTGTCCCTGATGCCGACCGAGTACTACGAGGACGGCACGACCGACTACCGGCGGGCGCTGGCGAGCGAGCTGGCCGAGGGTGTCGAGGTGGCCTGGACGGGCGTCGGGGTGGTGCCGCGCACCATCACGGGCGGCGAACTGGCCGACGCGCGCGAGGCGTTCGGACATCCGCTGGTCACGATGGACAACTACCCGGTCAACGACTACGACCCCGGCCGCATCTTCCTCGGCCCGTACCAGGGCCGTGATCCGGCCGTCGCGACCGGCTCGGCCGCCCTGCTGGCCAACGCGATGCAACAGCCGGAGGCGTCCCGCATCCCCCTGTTCACCACCGCCGACTACGCCTGGAACCCGCGCGCCTACCGGCCCGGGGAGTCCTGGCGGGCCGCGATCGCCGACCTTGCGGGCGGGGACCGGAGCCGCGAGCAGGCCCTGGCCGCACTGGCCGGCAACGACGCCTCCTCGGTCCTGGACGACGAGGAGTCGGCGTATCTGCGTCCGCTGACCGAGGCGTACTGGGCATCCCGCACGGCGGGCACCGACGGGGACGCCGAGCGGCGGCTGCGCGAGGCCTTCACCGTGCTGCGCGAGCTGCCCCGGCGCCTGTCCGGAACGGGACTCGGCTCCGAGGTCGCCCCCTGGTCGCAACAGCTGGCGGCCTACGGCGAGGCGGGCACGGCCGCACTCGGCATGCTGGACGCGCAGCGCGCCGGGGACGCGGCGGCGGCGGCCTGGACGGCGTACCGCAGGCTCGGCGCGCTGCGGGCCCGGCTGGAGTCGGCACCCGTGGAGGTCGGGACGGACGTGCTGGACCCCTTCCTGCAGCGGGCGCAGAAGTCGTACGCCGCCTGGTCGGGCATCCACCACGAGCCGCTCCGCAACCCCGGCGACGGCCGCACCCTGCGCCTCCCGCGGCCCCGGACGCTCACCGCCGTGACCGCCCTGACCGAGCCGGGCACCGGGGGCGGCGTCGAGGTGCACGTGCCCGGGCAGGGCTGGCGCGAGGCGGGCCGGCTGGACCGGTCCGGGGCGACCGAGGTCCGGCTCGGCACCCGCGCCGACGCCCTGAGGGTCACCGGCCCGGCACCCTCCCGCGTCCACCACCTCATCCCCTGGTTCACCGACTCGCCCGCCGTCTCCCTCGGCCTGCCCCGCGACCGGGCGGACGTCGAGACCGGCCGCACCGAGCGGCTGACCGCCCGCCTCGGATCGCTGCGCCCCGCCGACGCCCGCGGCAGGCTGACCGTCGAGGCGCCCGAGGGCGTCCGCGTCCGGGTGCCTGAGGGCGAGCTGACCGTACGGCGCGGCACGACGGTGGAGGTCCCGGTCGAGGTGACCGTGGAGCGCGGCGCCCCGATGCGGTCGCACGACGTCCGGCTGGGGTTCGCGGGATCGGACCGCACGCTCACCGTCCGGGCCGTCCCGCCCACCGGCGGCCCCGACCTGGCCCGCACCGGCACCGCCCGCTCCTCGGGCGACGAGACGCCCGAGTTCCCCGCGTCGGCGGCGAACGACGGGGACCCGGAGACCCGCTGGTCGTCCCCGGTCGACGACGGCGCCTGGTGGCAGGTGGAGCTGGCCCGGCCGGCGCGGCTCGGCCGGGTCGCGCTGCACTGGCAGGACGCGCACCCCTCGTCCTACCGCGTCCAGGTCTCCCCGGACGGCCGCCGCTGGCGCACCGCCGCCGCCGTCCGGGACAGCCGGGGCGGCCGGGAGAACGTCCCCATGGACGAACGGGACGTGCGGTTCGTGCGCGTCCAGGGCGACAAGCGGGCGACGACGTACGGCTATTCGCTGTGGTCGGCCCAGGCGTACGCCGTCTCGGAGTCAACGACCCGTCGCTAAAGCGCGTGCTTGCACAGCGGGCGCCACTGGCTGTGGTGCTGCGCTTGCGTCCGGTCCCACCCTCGGGTGTCGGGTGTCGGGTTGCGGGCGGGCGGGCACAGGGGCCTCCCGGGGTCGGTGGTCCGTGGCCCGTGGCCCGTGGCCCCCGTGGCCCGTGGCCTGTGCGGGCAGGCGCAGGGGGTTTCCCGGGCCGGAGGCCCGTGCGGGCAGGCGCAGGGGTTTCCCGAGCCGGAGGCCCGTGCGAGCAGGCGCAGGGGGATCCCCGGGCCGGAGGCCCATGCGAGCAGGCGCAGGGGGATTCCCGGGCCGGTGGCCTGTGCGGGCAGGCGCAGGGGGATCCCCGAGCCGGAGGCCCATGCGAGCAGGCGCAGGGGGATTCCCGAGCCGGAGGCCCATGCGAGCAGGCGCAGGGGGATTCCCGGGCCGGTGGCCTGTGCGGGCAGGCGCAGGGGGATCCCCGAGCCGGAGGCCTGTGCGGGCGCAGGGCGATACCGCCGCCGGGCGGCGGTATCGCGGCAATACGAAGGCCCGGATCGTCGTCAGGCGGAAATGCCGTCGATCCGGGCCATGGCGTCCTCCGCGCCGAACGGCTGCAAGTACGGCAGCCAGCGCGGATCCCTATGGCCGGTCCCGATGATGCGCCAGGCCAGGCCGGACGGCGGGGCGGGTTTGTGGCGCAGCCGCCAGCCGATCTCGAAGAGGTGCCGATCCGCCTTCACGTGGTTGCAGCGGCGGCAGGACGCCACCACGTTGTCCCAGACGTGCTTGCCCCCGCGGCTGCGCGGGATGACGTGGTCGACGCTGGTTGCGACGCCACCGCAGTACATGCACCGGCCCCCGTCGCGGGCGAACAGCGCCCGGCGGGTCAGTGGAACGGGCCCCCGATAGGGAACCCGGACGAATCGCTTGAGCCGGACCACGCTGGGTGCGGGGACTGTGACGGTCGCGCTGTGCAGATAGGCGCCGGACTCCTCTAGGCAGACTGCCTTGTTCTCAAGGACGAGGACGAGCGCGCGGCGGAGCGGTACGACGCCTAGCGGCTCGTACGACGCGTTGAGGACCAGGACATGCGGCACGGATGCCTCCTTGGACGCCGGCGGCGCGTGGCTCGCGCCGGGACGATTCGTAGCCAGTCTCCCCTCATGCCTGGTGGAAGCGCCACCATGTCCCCGTAACGGGCTGGGAGTGTTTTCGACCACATCCCATTCATCCCCCAGATCATGGCCCGTTCAAGCCCAGGTGAGCACGGTCTCTCCTTCACACATCCGGCAAGCGCACACACAATGCCCCGTTAGTGTGGTGGTTCTGCCCCTTCGGTGACCCAGCCGTGACCTTGACCCCCCAGAACCACCGCGCCGGGGCAGACCGCTGCACCTGGAGGTACCTGCCGTGTTCCTGTCCCTCGCGGACTCCGTCCTGTCGGCCGCCGACCCGTCATCGTCGCCGACCCCGTCGGAGACCCAGTCCCCGAGAGTGCCGTCGCTCCAGGACGCTCAGGAGAGCGCGACGAACGCCGCCGGCTGGGTCGAGCAGAACTGGTCGACGTGGCTCGCGATCGGGCTCAGGGTACTGCTCATCGTGGTGATAGCCGCGGTGCTGAGGGTCTTCGTACGGCGGGCGATCACCAAGCTGATAGACCGCATGAACCGGAGCGTCCAGTCCGTGGACGGCAGCGCGCTGGGCGGACTCCTCGTCAACGTCGAGCGCCGTCGGCAGCGCTCGCAGGCCATCGGTTCGGTGCTGCGGTCGGTGGCGTCGTTCCTGATCATCGGCACCGCCGCGCTGATGATCCTGGGCACGTTCCAGATCAACCTCGCCCCGCTGCTGGCTTCGGCCGGTGTCGCCGGTGTGGCGATCGGCTTCGGTGCCCGCAACCTCGTCACGGACTTCCTGTCCGGCGTCTTCATGATCCTGGAGGACCAGTACGGCGTCGGCGACACGATCGATGCGGGCGTCGCCTCCGGCGAGGTGATCGAGGTGGGCCTGCGCGTGACCAAGCTGCGCGGCGACGGCGGTGAGATCTGGTACGTCCGCAACGGCGAGGTCAAGCGCATCGGCAACCTCTCCCAGGGCTGGGCCACGGCCAACGTCGACGTCACCGTCCACGCCGGCGAGGACCTGGACAAGGTGAAGGCCACCCTGGACGAGGTCGCCGAGAAGATGAGCGCCGAGGAGCCCTGGAACGAGCTGCTGTGGGGCCCGATCGAGGTCCTCGGCCTGGACAGCGTGCTGCTGGACTCGATGGTCGTGCGCGTCACGGCCAAGACCATGCCCGGCAAGTCCCTGACGGTGGAACGCGAACTGCGCTGGCGTGTGAAGCGGGCCTTCGACGCGGCGGACATCCGGATCGTCGGCGGCGCCACGGCCACGCCGGAGGAGCAGCCCGCGGACCCGACGGCGGGGATGGCGGCCCCGTCGGTGTACGCGAACGCCGCGTCCCCGCAATCGGCGGCGGCGTCCCCGCTCGCTCCGCCCGCACCGACGAGCACCACGAAGTAGCCCCGCACCTCGCAAAGAGGGCGGCCACCCGGTCCTGCCGGGCAGCCGCCCTCTTTGCGTGTCCACCAGCACGGGTTCGGCGAACGCCGGGCGCGTGTACAACGGGCGGCCCGGCCGGGCGTCAGACCGCGAGGTCCGCCACCGGCCGGGCTGCGCGCCGGGCGCGTGTCCGGCTGCGCGGTTCGACTGGGAGCCAGGCCGCGCGGCCCGGTGTGCGGTTCCGTTGCGCGGGTTCCGCCTCCCGCCCAGCTGCGCGCCGGGCGCGTGTCCGGCCGCGCGGTACGACTGCCGGCCGGGGGCTGTCCGACTGACGGCCCGGCCTCGTGTCCGGCTGCTCGCCGCGCTGTGCGCCAGGCGCGTGTCCGACCGGTGGCCAGTCCACACGCTGCTCGCCGCGCTGTGCGCCTGGCGCGTGTCCGACCGGTGGCCAGTCCACACGCTGCCCGCCGCGCTGTGCGCCAGGCGCGTGTCCGACCGGTGGCCAGTCCACACGCTGCTCGCCGCGCTGTGCGCCAGGCGCGTGTCCGACCGGTGGCCAGTCCACACTCCGGCTGCACGTCAGCCGCGACCCCACCCGAAACGCCCGCCGCATGCCCGACTGGCGACCAAGCCACGTCTCCGGTGCGCGGATCCGCCGCCGGTGCCGTTGCCCGCCCGGCTGGGCACCCGGAGCCTGTTTGGCTGAGAGCCAGGAGCTTGTCGCGGCACGCGGCTCCGCTGACCGCCCGGCAGCGGCACCGGCCGCGTGGCCGCCCACGGCCGTTCAACCGCCGCCCGCTCGGCTGCCCTCCTCCAAGCTCCTGGCCCGTCCGGAGGCCAGCCCCGCGGCCGGTCGTGCGCACGCCCACACCGGTCCACCGCCCTCCGCGCCCCCCGCATGTCCGGATAACGGCAGGCCGTCCCTATTGACGCCCACCCCGCACCGGGCCTACCTTCCTCCCATCGATAGGAAACCTTCCTAACAGTGACCGGGAGCCCCGGGGAACGGTCGCCCGATGGACTTCCCCGCCTGATCACTGAGAAGCTGAGCAGCCGAAGGGCAGGTGTGGACACGCATGGCAGGAACCGCCGGCACGCCGGGCACCCCGCGCGTCCTGCGCGCCATGAACGACCGGGCCGCCCTGGACCTGCTGCTGGAGCACGGACCGCTGTCCCGCACCCGGATCGGCAAGCTCACCGGCCTGTCCAAGCCGACCGCCTCGCAGCTCCTGGCCCGTCTGGAGGCGGCGGGACTCGTGCTGGCCACCGGCACCACCGAAGGCCGCCCCGGTCCCAGCGCCCAGCTCTACGAGGTCAACCCGGGGGCCGGTCACGCCGCCGGACTCGACGTCACCCCCCAGCGGATCCTCGCCGCGGTCGCCGACATCACCGGCCGCACGGTCGGCCGCCACGAGCTGCCCACGCCCGGCAGGCGCACCGGCACCCCGGTCGTCCAGCAGGTCACCGACGCCCTGGACGGCGCGGTGAAGGCGGCCGGTCTCGCCCGGGACGACATCCACCGCCTCGTCATCGGCACCCCCGGCGCCTTCGACCCCACCACCGGCCGGCTGCGCTACGCCTCCCACCTCCCGGGCTGGCACTCCCCCACCCTGCTGGACGAGCTCGCCGCGGCCCTGCCGATGCCGTTCGAGTACGAGAACGACGTCAACCTGGTCGCGCTCGCCGAGCAGCGTCTCGGCGCGGCCCGGGGCCACGCGGACTTCGTGCTGCTGTGGAACCAGGAGGGCCTGGGCGCCGCCCTGGTGCTCGGCGGCCGGCTGCACCGCGGCTGGACCGGCGGCGCCGGCGAGGTCGGCTTCCTGCCGGTGCCGGGCACGCCCCTGGTCCGCCAGGTCACCAAGGCCAACAGCGGCGGCTACCAGGAGCTGGCCGGCTCCCAGGCCGTCCCGCGCCTGGCCCGTGAGCTCGGCATCGAGGACGTCCCACCGGGCCCGTACGCCGAGTCCGCCGCCCAACTCGTGGCCAGGGCCGCCGAGGCCGGCGACAGGGCTCACGGGGAGCTGCTGCGGACCTACGCGACCCGGCTGGCCACCGGTCTGGCCTCCCTGGTGTCGGTCCTCGACCCCGAGCTCGTCGTGCTGAGCGGCACGGCCCTCACCTCGGGCGGCGAGTCGCTGCGCGCCCTCGTCCAGGCCGAACTGGAAGAGCTGGCCGCGTCCCGCCCACGCCTGGTCATGGGCGACGTACGTGAACACCCCGTGCTGCGCGGCGCGTTGGAGAGCGCGATCGCGACCACCCGCGACGAGGTCTTCGACACCTCCCGCTGAACCGAATCGAACCGAATCGGACCGGACCGACCCAGGGCCGAACCACTCACGCCACCCCCACCCCCCACCCCCCTCCCCGGAAATTCCCTTCTTCCCCCCGTGCCTCAGGGAGCCCTGCCATGCCCGGAACATCCAGAAAAGCGACGTTCGCGCTCGCCGCCTCCGCCACCCTCGCCCTCCTCGCCACGGCCTGCACCGGCCGGTCGGATGCGGGCGCGAGCGACGACGCGTCCAAGGAGACGACCCTCAACTTCTGGCACGCCTGGAGCGCGCCGTCGGAGGTGAAGGCCGTCAAGGATCTGGTCGCCGGATTCGAGAAGGCGCACCCCAACATCCACGTCGACGTCGTCGGCAACATGACGGACGACAAGATGAACCAGGCCCTGCGCACCGGCGGCGCCAAGGCCCCGGACGTGATCTCGTCGTTCACCACGAACAGCGTCGGAAAGTTCTGTTCCTCGGGCGCCCTGGTGGACCTCGACCCGTTCTTCGAGAAGTCCGGCGTCGACCCGGAGAAGACCTTCCCGAAGGCGATGAACGAGTACACCCGGTTCGACGGAAACCGTTGCGCGGTCCCGCTGCTGGGCGACGCCTACGGCCTCTACTACAACAAGACGGCGTTCAAGAAGGCCGGCATCACCGCCCCGCCGAAGACCTGGTCGGAGTTCGAGCGCGTCGCGAAGAAGCTGACGATCCCCCAGGGCGACTCGTACAAGCAGCTCGGCTTCATGCCGAACTACCACGGCTGGGAGACCACCACCGAGCACTACCTCGGCCAGTTCTCCCCCACGTACTTCGACAAGGACGGCAAGTCGAACGTCGGCAAGGACCCGGCGTTCGCCCAGGCCTTCACGGTGCAGAAGAAGCTCGTCGACACGCTCGGCGGCTACCGCAGGCTGGAGACCTACCGCTCCAAGCTCGGCGACGAATGGGGCCCCAAGCACCCCTTCCACACCGGCCAGGTCGCCATGCAGCTCGACGGCGAGTGGCGGCTGGGCATGGCCCTGGACACCAAGCCGAAGTTCGACATCGGCGTCGCCCCGCTGCCCGTCCCCGACGACCAGTCCGACCAGTACGGCAAGGGCTACATCACCGGCACCATCGCCGGCATCGCCGCGACGAGCAGGAAGCAGAACGCGGCCTGGGAGCTGGTGAAGTACATGACCACGGACACGGACGCGGTGGTGAACTTCTCCAACGCCATCCACAACGTGCCCTCGACGCTCGCGGCCCTGAAGTCCCCGAAGCTGACGTACGACCCGCGCTTCAAGACGTTCCTGGAGATCGCCGCGAACCCTGACTCCACCACCGCCCCCGCCTCGATCAACGGCGGCGTCTACCTCACCACCGTCCAGGAGTTCGGCTACGCCTACGAAAGCGGCAAGGCGACCGACCTCGAGGCCGGACTGAAGAAGGCGGCCGCGCAGATCGACACGGACATCGCGCAGGCGAAGTAGGCCATGAGTACCTCTACGTTGCGGGCGAAGCACCGCCGCTCGACCCTGCGCACCCTCGCCTTCCTCTCCCCCTGGCTGATCGGCTTCACGGTCTTCTTCGCCTACCCCCTGATCTCCACCGTCTACTTCTCCTTCATGCGCTACGACGGCTTCAAGCCGCCCACATGGAGCGGCACGAAGAACTGGGTGTACGTCTTCGAGCACTACCCCCTCTTCTGGCCCGCCCTGCGCAACACCCTGTGGCTGGTCGTCATCATGGTCACGCTCCGGGTCGCCTTCGGCCTGGGCGTGGGCCTGCTGATCACCAAGGTCAAGACGGCCACGGGTGTCTTCCGCACCCTCTTCTACCTGCCCTACCTGGCCCCGCCCGTGGCGGCCACGATGGCCTTCGCGTTCCTCCTCAACCCCGGCACCGGCCCGGTCAACTCCCTGCTGGAGAAGATCGGGCTGCCCGCTCCCGGCTGGTTCAACGACCCCGCCTGGTCCAAGCCGGCCCTCACCCTGCTGGCCCTGTGGGGCATCGGCGACCTGATGGTCATCTTCATGGCCGCCCTGCTCGACGTGCCGAAGGAGCAGTACGAGGCGGCCGAACTGGACGGCGCGACGCCCTGGCAGCGCTTCCGCTACGTGACGCTGCCGAACATCTCGCCGATCGTCATGTTCGCGGTCGTCACGGGCGTGATCCAGACGATGCAGTACTACACACAGCCGCTGATCGCCGGGAAGGTCGCGTCGGGCGTGATCCAGGGCGCGGGAACGCAGTTCGAGCCCGGCTACCCCGACAAGTCGACCCTCACCCTGCCCCAACTCGTCTACAACCTGGGCTTCCAGCGCTTCGACTACGGCTCGGCCTGTGTGGTCGCCCTGGTCCTCTTCGCCCTCTCCATGGCCTTCACGGCCCTCCTGATGCGCCGCCGGGGCGGCCTGATCCAGGCAGGTGAACGATGACGCAGGTGCTCGACAAGCCCCTGGAGCTGAAGACGCCCCCGTCGCCGGCGGAACGCACGGCCCACCGCAGGGCCCTGCTGGAGTGGATCGCGATCCACTCCCTCGGCATCGCGGCGGCCCTCTTCTTCACGCTCCCGTTCGTCTTCGTCTTCCTCACCTCCCTCATGAGTGACAGCCAGGCGCTCAGCCGCGACCTGATCCCGCACACCTGGGAGTGGGGCAACTACGCCAAGGTGTTCGGCACCCCCGGCTTCCTCACCTGGTGGAAGAACACCCTGATCTACGCGGGCCTGGGCACCGTCCTCACGGTCGTCTCCTCGATCCCCGTGGCCTACGCCCTGGCCAAGTTCCGCTTCCGCGGCCGCAACCTGGCCCTGATGCTGGTCATCTCGATGATGATGCTGCCGCCGCAGGTGATCATCATCCCGATGTACCTGTTCTGGGCGAAGCAGCTGGACCTGTCCGGCTCGCTCTGGCCGCTGATCATCCCCATGGCGTTCGGCGACGCGTTCTCGATCTTCCTGCTGCGCCAGTTCCTGACGACCATCCCCGACGAGTACGTGGACGCGGCCAAGGTGGACGGCTGCGGCGACCTGCGCACGCTGCTGAAGGTCGTTCTGCCCATGGCCAGACCGGGCATAGCCGCAGTGGCCCTCTTCCAGTTCTTCTACGCGTGGAACGACTACTTCGGCCCCCAGATCTACGCCTCGGAGAACCCGGGCGCCTGGACGCTCTCCTACGGCCTGGAGTCGTTCAAGGGCGCCCACCACACCGACTGGAACCTCACCATGGCCGCCACCGTGCTGGTCATGGCCCCCGTGATCCTCGTGTTCTTCTTCGCGCAGAAGGCGTTCGTTGAGGGTGTCACGCTCACCGGAGTAAAGGGTTAAGCAGACATGAAACTCACCGTGGTCGGCGGAGGCTCGACCTACACCCCCGAACTCGTGGACGGCTTCGCCCGCCTGAGGGACACCCTGCCCATCGAGGAACTGGTCCTCATGGACCCCGCGCAGGACCGTCTCGACCTCGTCGGCGGCCTGGCCCGCCGCATCCTCACCCGCCAGGACCACGCGGGCCGCATCACCACGACGACCGACCTCGACGAGGCGGTGGACGGCGCGGACGCGGTCCTCCTCCAACTCCGCGTCGGCGGCCAGGCGGCCCGTCAGCAGGACGAGACGTGGCCCCTGGAATGCGGCTGCGTGGGCCAGGAGACCACCGGCGCCGGCGGCCTTGCGAAGGCCCTGCGCACGGTCCCGGTCGTCCTGGACATCGCGGACCGAGTCCGCCGCACCAGCCCCCGGGCCTGGATCATCGACTTCACCAACCCGGTCGGCATCGTGACCCGCGCCCTGCTCCAGGCGGGCCACAAGGCGGTGGGCCTGTGCAACGTGGCGATCGGCCTGCAGCGCAGATTCGCCGCCCTGCTGGCCGTGGAGGCCTCCGCGATCCACCTGGACCACGTCGGCCTCAACCACCTCACCTGGGAGACGGCCGTACGCCTCGGCGGCCCGGAGGGCGAGGACGTCCTGCCGAAACTGCTGGGCGAACACGGCGACACGATCGCGGCCGACCTCCGCCTGCCCCGCCCCCTGCTCGACACGCTGGGCGTGATCCCCTCCTACTACCTGCGCTACTACTACGCGCACGACGAGGTCGTACGGGAGCTGGGGACGAAGCCGTCCCGGGCGGCCGAAGTCGCGGAGATGGAACGCCGGTTGCTGGCCATGTACGCCGACCCGGCACTTAACGAGAAGCCGGAGCTGCTCGCAAAGCGCGGCGGTGCCTTCTACTCGGAGGCGGCGGTGGACCTGGCGGCGGCCCTGCTGGGCGGCGGCGGTTCGCCGTACCAGGTGGTGAACACGTACAACCGGGGCACCCTGCCGTTCCTCCCCGACGACGCGGTGATCGAGGTCCAGGCGGCCATGGGGGCCAAGGGCGCGTCCCCGCTCCCCGTCCCGCCCGTGGACCCGCTCTACGCGGGCCTGATGGCCGGCGTCACGGCCTACGAGGACCTGGCCCTCCAGGCCGCCCTGCACGGCGGCAGGGACCGCGTCTTCCGCGCTCTCCTCTCCCACCCCCTCGTCGGCCAGTACGCGTACGCCGAGACGCTCACCGACCGGCTGATCGCACACAACCGGGAGCACCTCGCGTGGGCGTGACCGCACGTGTCCTCGCCATCGACGCGGGCAACAGCAAGACGGACGTCGCGATCGTGACGGCGGACGGGGACGTCCTCGCCGCGGCACGCGGGGGCGGCTTCCGTCCCCCGGCCGTGGGCGTGGACACGGCGATGAACGGCCTCGCCGCAACCGTGGCACAGGCTCTCACCGCCGCCGGGCTCACCTCGGTCACCCACGTCTCGGCATGCCTCGCCAACGCCGACTTCCCCGTCGAGGAGGAGCAACTGGCCGCGGCCCTGCGGGAACGCGCCTGGGGGGCGACGGTGACGGTCCGCAACGACACCTTCGCGATCCTGCGGGCCGGTGCCCGCGAACCCCGGGGGGTGGCGGTCGTCTGCGGCGCGGGCATCAACTGCGTGGGCATGCGCCCCGACGGCCGCACGGCCCGCTTCCCGGCCCTCGGCCGGGTCTCGGGCGACTGGGGCGGCGGCTGGGGCCTGTCCGAGGAGGCCCTGTGGCACGCGTCCCGGGCGGAGGACGGCCGCGGCGCCCCCACCGCCCTGTCCCGCACCCTGCCCGCCCACTTCGGCCTGCCCTCCATGTACGCCCTCGTCGAGGCGCTGCACCTGGAGCACGTCCCGACGCCCCGGCGCCACGAACTGACCCCGGTCCTCTTCGCCACGGCCGCCGACGGCGACCCGATCGCCCGGGCGATCGTGGAACGCCAGGCCGAGGAGGTGGTCTGCATGGCGGTCGTCGCCCTGACCCGCCTGGACCTCCTCGCCGAGGAGACCCCCGTGCTCCTGGGCGGCGGCGTCCTGGCCGCCCGGCACCCCCAACTGAACGACCACATCGCGCACTTGCTGACAGACCGCGCACCGAAGGCGGTACCGCAGGTGGTGACGTCCCGCCCGGTGCTGGGCGCGGCGCTGCTGGGACTGGACCACGTCGGTGCGGCGGAGGGGGCGCAGGAGAAGCTGCGGACGTCCTACGACGGCTAGGGCGACCGTGGCGCACCCCTCGTCCGGGAACCGAACCAACTCCCCGTACGTGTTCCTGGACGAGGGGTGGTGCGAGGGGGCGCGCTCCACGCTGCGATCCGATCAAGATCGGGGCAAGGCCGGTGCGGATGTCGGTCCCGGCAGCGATACTTGCGGCGACGGATGACCACGGGGGAGGTCACAGTGACGTACACGCCGAAGAGCAGCCCGCCACCACCGGGCCCCGGCCTGCCCATCCTGCCCGCCGTACCGGCCCAGCCGGCGCCCCCCTCCGGTCCCCCCGGCACCGCCCCGGCCCCCGCCGCACCCCCCTCCACGACCCCCCGCCGCACCGCCTTCGCCGAGGGCCTCGACCAGCTGCGCTCCGCGGCCACGACGGAACCCGGCCGCCTCCGCATCATCGGCGCCCTGCTGGCCCTCATCGTCGTCGCCTTCGGCGCCGTCACCGCCTGGCAGATGACCGGCCGCGCGGCCGCCGCCGACGACGTCCTCACCCGCAGCCAGCCCCTCAGCTCGGACGCCGCCGACATCTACCGCTCCCTCGCGGACGCCAACACCGCCGCCTCCAGCGGCTTCCTGGCCGGCGGCCAGGAGTCGGCCACCACCCGCGACCGCTACGAGCGGGACATCCGCACGGCCGCCGGGAAGCTCGTCAACGCCGCCGCCAACGCCGAACCGGACTCCCCGTCCACGGCGACGATCGCCAAGCTCAACAAGCTCCTGCCGGAGTACAAGGGCCTGGTGGAGCGCGCCCGTACGTACAACCGCCAGGGCTTCCCCGTCGGCGGCGCGTACCTCCGCTACGCCAACGAGAAGATGCAGCACCAGATGCTCCCGGCGGCGGAGGACCTCTACACCAAGGAGAACCAGCGCCTCAGCGCGGACTACGCGGACGCCACGCCCTACCCCTGGGCGGCCATCGCCCTCGGCGTCGCCGCCCTGGCGGCCCTCGCCTGGGCCCAGCACCGCAACTACCGGCGGACGAACAGGGTCCTGAACCACGGCCTGGTGGCCGCCACGGCCACGGCCACGGTCGTCCTCCTCTGGCTGGTCGTCGGCCACACCCTCGCCCGCGCGGGCCTGACCGACTCCTACGACCACGGCGTCCGCTCCCTGAACGTCCTGCACGACGCGCGCATCGCCTCCCTCAAGGCCAGGGGCAACGAGAACCTCACCCTGGTGGCCCGCGGCTCCGAGACGAAGAAGGTCGGCGACAGGACCTACGACGCCTACGACTACGACTTCGGCAGGGACATCAAGGCCCTCGCCGTGAAGCTGGCGGCAGCGGAGAAGCTCGCCGACGACACCTTGGGCGAACGCCCCGTCACCGCCGCCGTGGGCAACATGACGGAGTGGAAGAAGCGCCACACCGCGGCCCGCGAGCAGGACGAGAACGGCAACTACCAGCAGGCGCTGGACAGGGTCATCGGCGCGAAGGGCGCGACCGGCGAGTGCTTCGACAGCGTCGACGAGAACCTGCGCACGGCACTCGCGCACGAGGAGACGGAGTTCAAGCGCGCGGCGGGCGACGGCCGCGACGCGCTGACGGGCATGGCGGCGGGCGTGGCCGTACTCGCGGTGCTGGGCGCCGCGGGCGCGGTCGTGGGCATCGGCCGCAGGCTGTCGGAGTACCGATGAACGGGGCAGGGGCGAAGGGAGGAACGACCGTGCGAGACGCGCTCAGGGGCTGGGGCGGAGTGACCGCGATGGCAGTCGTCTGCGCCCTGGTGGCGCTGGTGGCCCTCTGCCTGCCGCCGCTCACCACGACCGCCCAGAACACCACCGCGACCACCCACACCGCCGGGACCGAGGCGGAAGAGGACTGCGAGGCCCCCGAGAAGCAGACGCTGTCCCCTTCCTCGGCCGACGGCGACACCATCCGCGCGATCAAGAACCGGACGGGCGAGAAGCGCAAGCTGGTCGTCGGCGTCGACCAGAACAGCTACCGCTGGGGCTACCGCAACCCCAACAGCGGCAAGACCGCGGAGCTCGAGGGCTTCGACATCGACCTGGTCCACCGCATCGCGAAGGACATTCTCGGCGACCCGGACGCCGTCCAGTTCAAGGCGATCCCCACCGACCAGCGCATCCCGGCGATCGAGGACGGCCGCGTCGACATGGTCGTCCGCACGATGACGATCAACTGCGACCGCATCGACGACGTCGCCTTCTCCGCGCCCTACTTCAAGACGGGCCAGCAGGTCCTGGCCCCGAAGTCCTCCCCCGTCGAGGGCTACGACGACACGCTCGCGGACCGCAGGATCTGCACGGCTGCCGGTTCCACGGCGTTCGCCGCGCTGGAGGCGGACCGGAAGGACGGCAGGCTCCCCGCGAGCACGGACATCTCCACCACCGTCCCGAACCAACTCGACTGCCTGGTGAGGCTCCAGCTCGGCGAGGTCGACGCCGTGGTCACCGACGGCGCCCTCGCGGCGAGCCAGGCGGCACAGGACCCGACGGTCCAGCTCAAGGGCGACGCCTTCACTGCCGAGTACTACGGCGTGGCGATGAAGAAGGACGCGGACGATCTGGTGCGCCGGGTCAACCGGATCCTGGTGGACTACCGCAAGGACACCGCGAACGGCTGGCAGGCGTCGTACGAGAAATGGCTGTCGGCAACCCTGGGCAAGGATGCGAAGAAGTCGGAACCACCGGCACCGCAGTACCTCCGCACCACCTGACACCCTGCCGAACCCGCGAACCCCCGCATCAGAAGACGACAGACGACACACGACACACGACCGCAGCGAGAGGTGATCGATGGGCGTCACGGGATCCACCGGGCCGGTGATGGACCGGGACGAGGTGGACCGTGCGCTGGCGCGGCTCGGCGCGGAGCACGAGGCGATCGAGACCTCGCTCCTCGCCCTGCAGGACCACGCGGGCCGCAGACTCCTGGAGGGCGCCGAGCTCACCGGCGTCACCCGGGAGCGCTGGACGTCCACGGAGGCGTCGATCACGCTGCTGTGGACGTACTTCGACGCGTACACCGACGCGCTGCGCTCCGCCCGCGACATCCGCTCGCGCCGCCGCTGGTCCAGCCGCGAGGACCTGGTGGAGCTGACGGAGCTGCTGAACGGCGACTCGGTGACCGTCGCGGGCAGCGCCTCGGCGACGGCCAACGCCCCCACCCTGCACGGCAGTCCGACGAAGCTCAGCGAGCGCTACTCGCTCCGTACGCTCGTCGACCGGATGAACGAGCTGTACGCGACGAGCCTGGACATGGTGGTCGCCGCGGACGCGGTCTGGTCGGCCCTGCCGGCCCGGATCGACCTGCTCGCGGCGGAACTCCAGCGCACCCGGCGGCTCGCGCACTCGGTGGGCGTGCGCCCCGGCGAGCACCCGGCGGGCGACGACCTGGAGCGCATCACGCGGATACTGACGAAGCTGCGCGAGCAGGTGATCTCGGACCCGCTGGCGTTCTGGCAGGCCCATGAGGGCAGTTCGGCGCCGGGCGGCGGCCGGCCGGACACGACGGTGTACGACCGCGAGGCGCGCGCCCTGGAGGAGGTCCGCCGGGAGATCGACGCCGTCCTGACCGTGCGGCAGGACGCCGAGAAGCGGATCGTGAAGCTGCGGGACATCCTCAGCCGCGCGGACCGCACGCTCGCCGAGGCACGCACGGCACGCGGCGAGGTCCTCGCGAAGATCGCGGCGACGGAGGTGCCGGTCGTCGGCGGGCCGCCGACCGTGCTCCAGGAGCAGCTGGCGGCGGCGGCCGAGTACCGCAGGCAGGCGCAGTGGCACCGGCTGTCCCCGCTGCTGGAGTCGCTGGAGCAGAAGGCCGAGGACGAACTGCTGCGCGCCCGTGAGTCGTTGACGGCGGTCACCGCCCCGCTGGCGGTCCGCGCCGAGCTGCGCGGCCGTCTCGACGCGTACAAGGCGAAGGTCGCCCGGCACGGCTTCGCCGAGGACGCGCTGCTGGTGGAGCGGTACGAGAAGGCGCGCCGCATGCTGTGGAGCGCGCCCTGCGACCTGCGCGCCGCCGAGCAGGCGGTGCTGCGCTACCAGCACGCGGCGGCGGAGCTGTTCGGCGGCCCCCGGGTGCCGGGGCAGGGTGTGCCCGAGGACGACCGGAGGGGGCCGGGCGCGTGAGCGACGAGGGGAAGTCCATGAGTCAGGCACCGCACGAGCCGGCGGGCGGGGCTCCGCGCAGCTGCCAGCGCCCGACGTGCGAGGGCACGTACGAGGACGTGGGCGGCGGCGAACTGTACTGCGACACCTGCGGTCTGGCCCCGGTCGTCGCCGCGGACGGCGAGGTCGGTTCGCCTCCCACCGGCATCACCGCCGGGGGCAGGGGCGGCTCCCGCGGGTCCGCCGGCAGCGGCAGTTCCCGCTCCAGCGGCCGCAGTTCACGGACGTCGTCCCAGTCGTCGAAGTCCCGGCGGTCGGTGTCGGGGCGCCTGTCGCGGTCGCTGTCGGGCAAGTCGACGGGCCGCTCGGTGTCGGTGCGCAGCTCCGGCTCGACCGCCGGTTCCGGGTCCCGGGGCCGGCTGGGCGCCGGTCTGGTGCAGGTGCCGCCGATCCCGCGGCCCGACCCGCGCGAGATGGTCCTGGACCACCCCGAGGTGCCCGAGCGGAAGCGGTTCTGCTCGCGTTCCGACTGCGGCGCCCAGGTGGGCCGGGCGCGCGGTGACCGGCCGGGCCGTACGGAGGGCTTCTGCACCAAGTGCGGCCATCCGTACTCCTTCGTGCCGAAGCTGCAGGCCGGGGACGTGGTGCACGGCCAGTACGAGGTGGTCGGCTGTCTGGCGCACGGCGGGCTGGGCTGGATCTACCTCGCCGTCGACCGGGCGGTCTCGGACCGCTGGGTGGTCCTCAAGGGCCTGCTGGACACGGGCGACCAGGACGCGATGGCGGCGGCGATCTCCGAGCGGCGCTTCCTCGCGGAGATCGAGCACGCCAACATCGTGCGGATCTACAACTTCGTGGAGCACCTGGACCAGCGCACGGGTTCGCTCGACGGCTACATCGTCATGGAGTACGTCGGCGGCAAGTCCCTCAAGGAGATCGCCAACGCCCGCCGCACCGCCCAGGGCAGGCGCGACCCGCTGCCGGTGGAGCAGGCCTGCGCGTACGGCATCGAGGCGCTGGAGGCGCTCGGGCACCTGCACAGCCGGAACCTGCTGTACTGCGACTTCAAGGTCGACAACGCGATCCAGACCGAGGACCAGCTCAAGCTGATCGACATGGGCGCGGTGCGCAGGATGGACGACGAGGAGTCGGCCATCTACGGCACGGTCGGCTACCAGGCCCCCGAGGTGGCCGAGGTGGGCCCGTCGGTGGCGAGCGACCTCTACACCGTCGCCCGCACCCTCGCCGTCATGACCTTCGACTTCCAGGGCTACACGAACGTCTACGTGGACTCCCTGCCCGACCCGGACCACATCGAGGTGTTCCGGCAGTACGAGTCGTTCTACCGGCTCCTGGTCCGGGCCACGGATCCCGACCCGGCGCGCCGGTTCGCCTCCGCGCAGGAGATGACGGAGCAGCTGACGGGCGTCCTGCGGGAGGTCGTCTCCCTGCAGACGGGCCGCGCCCGTCCCGCCCTGTCCACACTGTTCGGACCGGAACTGCGGGTCACGGACACGGAGTTGTTCCCCAGACTGGACGGCGAAGTGTCCCGCCTGGGAGCGCGGGTGGTGCGTGCCCGGGCCGGCGCGGGCGCTCCCGCCGCCCTGCCGCAGCAGCGGCCCGAGACCCCGCGGAGCCTCGTCAAGCCCGTCGACACCCCCGCCGCCGCCTTCGCCCTGCCCGTCCCGCGCGTCGACCCGACCGACCCCAACGCCGGTTTCCTGGCGGGCCTGATGACCTCCGCCCCCGTGGAACTGCTCGGGGCCCTGGCAGCCGCCCCCGCCCCGTCGATCGAGACGCGGCTGCGGCAGATCCGGGCCTGGCTGGAGACCGGTGAACCGGCCGCCGCGCTGCAGGCGCTGGTCGCGCTGGAGGGTGAGCGGCCCGATGACTGGCGGGTGGTCTGGTACCGGGGCGTGGCCGCACTGGTGACCGGCGACGACGAGGGCGCCGCGCTCGCCTTCGACGCGATCTACGACGCCTTCCCGGGCGAGATCGCGCCCAAGCTGGCGCTCGGCCTGTGCGCGGAGGTGCTGGGGCAGCTGGACAACGCCGCCGAGTACTACCGGCTGGTGTGGTCGACCGACCCGAGCTATGTGAGCGCCGCGTTCGGCCTGGCCCGCGTCCAGCTGGCGACCGGGGACCGGCGCGGTGCCGTACGGACGCTGGAGTCGGTCCCGGAGTCCTCGATCCACTACACGGCCGCGCGGGTGGCGGCGGTCCGGGCGCGGCTGCGGCAGCGCACGGCGAGCGCCTCCGACGCGCCGTTCCTGGAGGATCTGACGGCCGCCGCGGCGCAGGTCGAGGCGCTGGAGGCGTACGGTCTGGATCCGGCGCGACGGGAGCAGTTGTCGGCCGAAGTCCTCGGTTGCGCGCTCGACTGGGTACTCTCCGGGGGCCAGGGTTGCGCCCCTCCCGCCGCCGGGGGACGGACACTGCTCGGCAGTGGCCTGGACGAGCGGGGCCTGCGTTTCGGTCTGGAACGCTCGTACCGCATGCTGGCCCGGCTGGCGCGGGGCGGCGAGGAGAGGATCGACCTGGTGGAACGTGCCAATCGTTACCGCCCCCGGACGTGGGTGTAGTTGATGTCGCAGATGCCCCAGTTGTCCGCCTGCCCGAGCTGCGAGGAACCCCTCGAGTCGGGTGACCGTTTCTGCGGCGCGTGCGGATACGACCTGTCCGCCGTGCCGGCACGGCCTCAGGACAACCCGACCATCGCCATGAACGGCTCGGTGCCCGCCCAGGGCGCTCCGGCCGGTGCGTACCCCGAGCCCCCGCCGGCGCCACCCGCCGGAGCGGCCTGGCCCGCCCCCGGGCCCGACGGCTCGGGTGCCCCGGAGGCGGTGCACCTGCCGGCGGACCTGCCGGGCACCGACTCGGGCGGCTCCGCGCTGCCGCCTCGGACACCCCCGCCGCCGAGCGCCCCGCCGGCCGCGGGCGTGCGGTTCGACCGGCCGCCGCAGCCCGACGGGCCCGCCGCGTCGCCGGAGATCTACCAGACACAGCCCGACGAGTACCTCCTCCAGGCACCGGACCCACGGGTGTCCGCCGAGCCGGCGGCGCAGGCCGCGGGCGCCGGCGGCAAGGTTTGCGTCGCCTGCCGGGCCGGCCGCGTGGACGACGACGGCTACTGCGAGAACTGCGGCCACGCCCAGCCGCGCGAACGGGACCACATGGAGCAGGAGTCCGGCCCGGTGGCCGCGGTCAGCGACCGCGGTCTGCGCCACCACCGCAACGAGGACGCGTTCGCCATCGGCACCACCGCGCTGCCCGACGGCTCCCCCGCCTCCGTCGCGATCGTCTGCGACGGCGTCTCCTCGGCGACCCGCCCCGACGACGCCTCCGCCGCGGCGTCCAAGGCGGCCGGCGAGACGCTGCTGGCGGCCCTGCCGCGCGGCACGCACCCGCAGCAGGCGATGCACGACGCGATCCTCGCCGCCTCACGCGCCGTCAACTCGCTCGCCGCGGAACCCGAAACGGCCCGCGAGCAGGCCCCCCACCAGAACGCCCCCGCGTGCACCATCGTCGGCGCCGTGGTGACGTCGGGCCTGCTGATCGTCGGCTGGGTCGGCGACAGCCGCGCCTACTGGATCCCGGTCGACCGCGGCGCTCCCCCCGCCCGGCTCACCGAGGACGACTCCTGGGCCGCGCAGATGGTCGCCGCGGGCCTGATGAACGAGGCCGAGGCCTACGCCGACGAGCGCGCCCACGCGATCACCGGCTGGCTCGGCGCGGACGCCTACGAACTGGAACCGCACACCGCCGCGTTCAAGCCGGACCGGCCCGGCGTGGTGGTCGTCTGCACCGACGGCCTGTGGAACTACGCGGAGGCGGCGGAGGAGATGGCGCGGGTCGTCCCCCTCGACGCCGCCGTGCACCCCCTGCACAGCGCCCGGGTGCTCCTCGGCCACGCGCTGGACGGCGGGGGCCACGACAACGTAACAGTGGCGCTCGTGCCGTTCCCGGCCGTGCCCCAGGGGGCAGGATCGGCCTGAGGCCACGTACGGGGACGCCTCGGCGGACCGGAGGGGACCGGTCCGCCTACCGTCATCACCCCGCCGCGGCGGGGGCTTTGGAGGGGGATCGAAGCAGGCATGGCCAATTTCTCGAAGTCGAACGTGCCCCAGTTCTCGGTGGACGTCTACCAGAACGAGTACCTGCCGGAGGGCGTCGGCGAGGTCAACGCCATCGTCACGGTGACGGCGACCGGCGGCGGCACGATCGGCAGCGCGGTCGCGGCGCCCCACCTCTACTCGCCCGGCCAGGGCCCGTCGGCGGCCGTGGCGATCATGGTCGACTGCTCGGGGTCGATGGACTACCCGCCGACCAAGATGCGCAACGCCCGCGATGCGACGGCCGCGGCGATCGACACCCTGCGCGACGGCGTGCACTTCGCGGTGATCGGCGGGACGCACGTGGCGAAGGAGGTCTACCCGGGCGGCGGGCGCGTCGCGGTCGCCGACGCCACCACCCGCGAGCAGGCCAAGCAGGCGCTGCGCTCGCTGAGCGCCGGCGGCGGCACGGCCATCGGCACCTGGCTGAGACTCGCCGACCGCCTGCTCTCCTCCGCGGACGTCGCGATCCGGCACGGCATCCTGCTCACCGACGGCCGCAACGAGCACGAGTCGCCCCAGGACCTGAAGGCCGCGCTCGACGCGTGTGCCGGGCGTTTCACGTGTGACGCGCGCGGCGTGGGCACCGACTGGGAAGTGAAAGAAGTCACAGGGGTCGCCTCGGCCCTGCTCGGCACCGCCGACATCGTCGCCGATCCGGCCGCGCTCGCCGCCGACTTCACGCAGATGATGGAGACGGCGATGGGCAAGGAGGTCGCTGACGTCTCCCTGCGGCTGTGGACCCCGGTCGACACCACCGTGAAGTTCGTCAAGCAGGTCGCGCCGACGGTCGAGGAGCTGACCGGCCGGCGCACCGAGGCGGGCCCGCGCGCGGGCGACTATCCCCTTGGTTCCTGGGGAGACGAGTCCCGTGACTACCACGTCTGCGTCGAGGTCCCGGTGGCGCACATCGGGCAGGAGATGCTGGCGGCCCGGATCTCCCTGGTCATTCCGCAGCCTGACGGCAGCGCCCAGAACCTCGGCGCGCAGGGCCTGGTGCGGGCCGTGTGGACGGACGACATGGTCGCCTCGACGTCGATCAACCCTCAGGTCGCCCACTACACCGGGCAGGCCGAACTGGCACAAGTCATCCAACAGGGGCTGGATCTTCGCAAGTCGGGCGATATGGATGGAGCAACGGCCAAACTGGGCCGGGCCGTTCAGCTCGCGAGTGCCTCCGGGAACGCCGATACTGCGAAACTGCTTGCGAAGGTGGTGGACGTGGTCGACGCCGCGACCGGTACTGTGCGACTGAAGGCGAAGGTCGCGGAGGCTGACGAGATGACGCTCGAAACCCGCTCCACCAAGACCGTTCGCGTCAAGAAGTGACCTGGAAGAGATCGAAGGAGGGACGCGCCGACATGCCGACCTGCCCGAACGGACACCAGTCGGGTTCCGACGACTGGTGCGAGGTCTGCGGTCACCGCATGGCGGGTGCCGTGCCTCCGCCTCCTCCCCCGCCGCCCGGCGGCTACGGCTTCCCGCCCCCCGCCGGCCAGGGCGGCCCGCAGGGCCCCGGTGGCCAGCCCGGCGGACGCCCGCCGCATCTGTCCGCCGTGCCGAACGCCGAGCCGGAGCTCTGCCCGCAGTGCCGTACGCCGCGTGAGGGCGGCGCGCCGTTCTGCGAGGAGTGCCGGTGGAACTTCCTGACGAACACGGCGACGTCGTACACCCCCGCGGCCCCGCCGCCCGGCCCGGGCGTGCGTTTCCAGCCACCGGGCCAGCAGGGCGGCCCGCCCCCCGGCCCGTCGTACGGCGGCGGTGACTCCTACGAGTACCAGGGGTCCCGTCCGTCACAGATGAACCGCCCGGCCGAGCCGATCCCGCCGTTCGGCGGCGACCCGTCGGGCCGCCCCGGCCCGGGTGGCCCCGGTGGCCCCGGCCCCGGTGGCCCGCAGGGCGGCGGCTACGGCTATCCGCAGCCCGGCCCTGCCCCGACCTCGCCCGGCCCCGGTGGTCCCGGTGGCCCGGGCGGCTTCGGCGGCCCTCCCGGCCCCGGTGGTCCCGGCGGCCCTGGCAACTTCGGTGCCGACCCTTCCCGGCCGGTCCCGCCCCCGCCCGGACCCGGCGGCCCCGGTGGTCCCGGTGCTCCGCAGGCCTTCCACCAGTCCGGCCCGCCGGCCCCGCCCGGCTTCCCGCAGGAGACCCAGCGGCCCCCGCAGCAGGGCGGTCCGTCCTTCGGCGGCGGTGACGACGACTGGATGATCTCCCCGCCGACGTCGGGCCCTGGCGGCCACGGTGGCCCCGGCGGCCCCGGTCCCGCCTCCGGTCAGGGCGGCTACGGCTACCCGCCGCCCGGCGCGACCCAGGCCCCGCCCGGCCCCGGTGGCTTCCCCCAGCAGCCCCAGGCGCCGCAGGGACCCGCCACGTGGACCGCGACCATCGGCCCGGACCGCGACTACTTCATGGCGATGATGCACCGCTCCGGCCCCGAGGCCGCGGGTCTGAACCTGCCCGCGTACTCGCCCGAGCAGCAGCGCACGCTCACCGGCAACCAGCTGACCATCGGCCGCCGTCGGCACTCCACCGGCGACACCCCCGACATCGACCTGTCGACGCCGCCGGAGGACCCGGGCGTCTCGCACCAGCACGCGGTGCTGGTCCAGCAGCCGGACGGCAGCTGGGCGGTCGTCGACCAGAACTCGACGAACGGCACGACGGTCAACGGCTCGGAGGAACCGATCCAGCCGTTCGTCCCCGTACCGCTGCAGGACGGCGACCGGGTGCACGTGGGCGCCTGGACGACGATCACGATCCGCCGCGGCTGAGCCGCCGCGCCGGCAGGCCGTTCACGACGGGAGGGGCCAGGCGTACGGCCCCTCCGGGTCGTCGAGCCAGGCCCATTCCCTCTCCTCGCTGACGGTGATGCCGTAGCGCTCGCGCTGCGGCCTGCCCTCCTGCTCCCAGAGCGCGTGCGCCTCCTGCGGGTCGAGGCTGCCGCGGGTCAGGGCCAGCAGGAAGCGGAACAGGTCGTCCTCCCGGGCCCGGTGCGGCACCCCGCCCAGCTGGACCGGCTCGCCGCCGGGCCGGCCCGCGCCGCGCAGCGGCACGAAGTAGGCGGGCGTGTGCAGGAACCGCCCCTCGGCCTGTCCGGCGCCGGTCACCGTGAGCACGATCAGGCCGGTGGCGAGCGGCATGAGGATCCGGCCGCCCGGGCGGGTCTGGGCGACCCAGGCGCGCGGGACGCCGCCCAGCGCGCAGGTGGCGATGATCCGGTCGAACGGCGCGCGCCCCGGCACGCCCCGGGCACCGTCGCCCGTCACGACCACCGGGTGGTAACCGGCCGCGGCCAGGTGCCGCCGGGCCGCCTCGGTGATCTCCGGGTCGAGATCGACGGTGGTGACCTTGTCGTCGCCCAATCGGTGGGCCAGCAGCGCCGCGTTGTAGCCGGTGCCGGCGCCGATCTCCAGGACCGTGTGGCCGTCGGCGACGCCCAGCGCGGTCAGCATGTCCGCCATCAGGGACGGCTGGCTGCTGGAGGACAGCAGCTCGCCGTCGCGCAGCCGGGTGGCCAGCGGGGTGTCCTCGTAGGCGCCCCGCATCCACCGCTCCCGCGCCTCGGGGGCGGCGCTCTCGCCCCAGCGGCGTTCGTAGCCGCCGGCGACACCGACGTAGTAGTACGGCACGAAGAGGTGCCGCGGGACCGTCGCGAAGGCCTCCCGCCAGCCCGGATCGGCGTCCAGGGCTCCGCTCGCCTCGATCCGCCGCACCAGCGCCGCCCGCGCGGCGGCGGCGAGACCGTCGAGCTCCCTGCCGGGTGCGTAACCGCCCATGTCTCCACAGTAGGGGGAGGGACCTCACAGGAGGGGCAGGGTCCTAGGGCTTGAGTCCTATGCCGGGGCGTCTGAGACCATGGATCGCGTGAATGAGATTCGGCGCGGCACGCTTCAGGAGCAGACCTTCTACGAGCAGGTCGGCGGGGAGGAGACCTTCCGTCGGCTCGTCCACCGTTTCTACGAGGGAGTCGCCGAGGACCCGCTGCTGCGGCCCATGTACCCCGAGGAGGACCTGGGCCCGGCCGAGGAGCGCTTCACGCTGTTCCTCATCCAGTACTGGGGCGGCCCCACGACGTACAGCGACAACCGCGGCCACCCGCGGCTGCGGATGCGGCACGCGCCCTTCGCGGTCGACCGCGCGGCGCACGACGCGTGGCTGAAGCACATGCGGGTCGCCGTCGACGAACTCGGCCTGTCCGAGGAGCACGAGCACACGCTGTGGAAGTACCTGACGTACGCGGCGGCCTCGATGGTCAACACCGAGGGCTGACGGCCGTCGAGGGCCAGGTCAGCGGACGCTGACGTCCAGCGCCCCGAGCCCGGCACGTCGTACGGCGATGGACCCGTACGGCGTGCGCAGCCTCAGCCACGCGCCAGACGAGAGCAGCCCCAGCGGCACCCCGGGCCGCAGGAAGCCCAGGGACTGCGCCGCGTGCACGGCCCGGACGGGCAGCCGGGTGTCCCCGACCGTGCGGGACCAGATGTCCGCGCCGATCCGGTCCAGCTCGGCGCGGGTCCGCAGCTCGGCGGGCAACTCCTGTGTACGGGACCGGAACTCGGCGACGACGGCCGCGACCAGGGACCGCAGGGCATCCGGCGCGGGAAGCCCCGGCTCGGAGCGCCAGTTCCCGCGGGGCGGCAGCACCCCCGCCCACGGCGGCCCGGTCACCGCGCTCGGCACGAGCGCCGTGCCGGCCTTCTCGTCCACCGTCTCCAGGAACTCACCGGCGGACACGGTCACGTCCAGCGTGACCTCCAGCCCCTTCTCGTACGGCTTCGCCAGCCGCACCGCCCGCACGGCGAGCACCTCGAAGGACGGAGGCCGGCCGAAGACGGCCAGTGCGGTGCCCGCCGCCTGCAGACGCACCGCGGCGCCACGGTCGTAGTGGAGCAGCCGGGAGAGGAAGGCCGCGAGATCCGCCGCCTCCCCCTCGTCGGCGAGGTGGAGCACCGTCATGCGGCGACGGCCTCCTCCTCGGCGTCATCCATGTACGCGCGGAGGAACTCCCGCTCCTCCGCGGTGATCCGGCGCGGGCGCTGCGCCTCGAAGTCGAACGGCACGATCACCGTCGAGGCCCGCACGTAGACCTGGTCGTCGTCCTTCACCTCGTAGGTGAGGGTGAAGGACGCGGCCCTGATCTCGGTGACCCACAGCTCGATGTCCACCGGGTGGTGCCGGTGGACGAGCTGCCGCTTGTAGTCGATCTCATGGCGTGCCACCACGGACCCCTGCTTGAAGTCCCTCTCCGGGCGGAACAGGAAGTCGATACGGGCTTCCTCCAGGTAGCGGAGGAACACCACGTTGTTGACGTGGCCGTACGCGTCCATGTCCGCCCAGCGCAGCGGGCAGCGGTAGATGTGCCGCAAGATCGATCAGCCCCGGGTCAGCTTCTTGTAGGTGGCGCGGTGCGGACGAGCGGCGTCCGGACCGAGCCGCTCGATCTTGTTCTTCTCGTACGACTCGAAGTTGCCCTCGAACCAGAACCACTTGGACTCGCCCTCGTAGGCGAGGATGTGCGTGGCCACTCGGTCCAGGAACCACCGGTCGTGGGAGACGACCACGGCCGCACCCGGGAACTCCAGCAGCGCGTTCTCCAGGCTGGAGAGGGTCTCGACGTCGAGGTCGTTGGTCGGCTCGTCGAGGAGCAGCAGGTTGCCGCCCTGCTTGAGGGTGAGCGCGAGGTTCAGACGGTTGCGCTCACCGCCGGAGAGCACGCCCGCCGGCTTCTGCTGGTCCGGACCCTTGAACCCGAAGGCCGACACGTAGGCCCGGGACGGCATCTCGACCTGGCCGACGTTGATGTAGTCGAGCTCATCGCTGACCACGGCCCACAGGGACTTCTTGGGGTCGATGTTCTCGCGGCTCTGGTCGACGTAGGAGATCTTGACCGTGTCGCCGACCTTGATGGCGCCGGAGTCCGGCTCCTCGATGCCCTGGATCATCTTGAACAGGGTGGTCTTGCCGGCGCCGTTCGGGCCGATGATGCCGACGATGCCGTTGCGCGGCAGCGTGAAGCTGAGGTCGTCGATGAGCAGCTTGTCGCCGAAGCCCTTGCTGAGGTTGTTGACCTCGACGACGACGTTGCCCAGGCGCGGGCCCGGCGGGATCTGGATCTCCTCGAAGTCCAGCTTCCGCATCTTGTCGGCCTCGGCGGCCATCTCCTCGTAGCGGGCCAGACGCGCCTTGGACTTGGCCTGCCGCCCCTTGGCGTTGGACCGCACCCACTCCAGCTCTTCCTTGAGCCGCTTCTGCCGCTTGGCGTCCTTCTGGCCCTCGACCTTGAGGCGGGCGGCCTTGGTCTCGAGGTACTTGGAGTAGTTGCCCTCGTAGGGGTAGAGGCGACCGCGGTCGACCTCGCAGATCCACTGGGCGACGTTGTCGAGGAAGTACCGGTCGTGGGTGACCGCTACGACGGTGCCGGGGTACTTGGCGAGGTGCTGCTCCAGCCAGTTCACCGACTCGGCGTCGAGGTGGTTGGTGGGCTCGTCGAGCAGCAGCAGGTCGGGCTGCTCCAGCAGCAGCTTGCACAGCGCGACGCGGCGGCGCTCACCACCGGACAGGTTGGTGACGGGCCAGTCGCCGGGCGGGCAGCCCAGGGCGTCCATGGCCTGCTCCAGCTGGGCGTCCAGGTCCCACGCGTTGGCGTGGTCGAGGTCCTCCTGGAGCTTGCCCATCTCCTCCATGAGCTCGTCGGTGTAGTCGGTCGCCATCTGCTCGGCGATCTCGTTGAACCGGTCGAGCTTGCCCTTGATCCCGGAGACACCCTCCTGGACGTTCTCCAGGACGGTCTTGTCCTCGGTCAGCGGGGGCTCCTGCAGCAGGATGCCGACCGTGTAACCGGGCGTGAGGAAGGCGTCACCGTTGGACGGCTGCTCGATGCCGGCCATGATCTTCAGGATCGTCGACTTGCCGGCGCCGTTCGGGCCGACGACGCCGATCTTCGCCCCCGGCAGGAAGCTGGTCGTCACGTCGTCGAGGATCACCTTGTCGCCGTGCGCTTTGCGCGCCTTGCGCATGGTGTAAATGAACTCAGCCAAGAGAAACCGTCCGGCAGCTTGAAACTGGCAGTGGGCAGATACACCCCATCTTGCCGTACCGCCACCCCTGGGCGGAAACGCGTATGGGCGGGGGCGGCTGACCTGGGGGTTCTTGGTGGTGGCTGGGACCCGGCAGTCACAGTCGGTTGCCTGAGCCGCTGTACGGCGACCGGTCAGGCCTCCAGGGCGGCCAGGTCCGCGCGGAGGACCACGCGCGCTGCCCGGGTCGCGTCTCCGTGGATCTGCCTGGCGGCCTGGTACTCCTCGGACGCGATCGTGCACCCCGACGCGAGCGCCTCGCGAATGTCGCGCAGCGAGTGGTACGAGCCGTCCATGGCTTGCGTTAGGTCGGCGGTCGGCGTCAGCACCAGCCGCTCTCGCGCCTCATCGCACGCGGAGGCGGCCTGTAACGCCTGCCGGATCTTGGCCGCCCTCGTCTGGGGATCCATGTGGTTCTCGTCGGCGACCAGCCGCATCGCCTCGTGCGCTCCGCGAAGAGCGACCAGGCAGTCCGCATACATGGTCCGGCGGTCCTGCAGCCTGCTGTCCCTGACAGTACGTCGCCAACGCAGATGCTCACCGGCCAGCGTCGCCCCGACACCGAGCACCACCCCCAGAGCCGTACCCACGAGAGTCACCCACTCCACGCGGCGGATCGTGCCACACGGAGACCTTTGGCGTCGCCGCTTTTGATCTCCGCCACCGAGACCGGCCGGGGGGCTCGGAGCCTGCACTGTGAACCCGGCCCCTGGTCGAATGGGCCGACGGCAGAGCGGCGGCCGCTGTCAGCTGACGTGATTGACCAGCGCCCGGCCGTGCGCCGCCGTCACTCCCCCGCCGTCGCCTCCCTGCGCCGCAGCACGACCAGAGTCGTCCCGCCGATCAGGACCAGGCCGATGGCGACGCCCGCGATCAGGGGGGTGATGCCGGAGCCGCCCGTTTCGGCGAGGTTGGTGTCCGGGGCCGTGCCGCCCACCGTCGCCGGGCTCGGTTCGCTGAGGGTCTGGGTGGTGGTGCCGGTGTCGCTGCCGCGGGTCTGGCAGTCCAGCACGCCGGTGAAGCGCTTCTCCAGGCCGCCCGGGCCGTGAATTGTGAAGTCGTAGGCCTGGTCCTCCTGGATCGGGACCGTCACCGTGCGGGACTCGCCCGCGGCGATGGTGTGCTCCAGGCCGGCCAGTTCGAAGGTGAACGGCTGGTCGCCCTTGTTGGAGGCGATGATGTCGACGCCGCCCTCGGCGCAGTTCTTCGCCGCCGACAGCGCCGGGATCGGGCCCTGCTTCGCCCAGGTCGCCCCGGCCGTCGCGGACACCGTCGACTCGCTCGAACCGGCCAGGATCTGCGTCTGGCTGCGGCTCTCGGAGGCGAAGGCCCGGCCGACCGGCACGGTGGTCGAGGCCTGCACGGTCAGTTCCGCCGTACCGGCTGCCGCGTCCGCGGGAACGTCGAAGAACACCTGCCCGCCGTCGGGCGTGGGGGTGATGGCCTTGCCCTGCTTGTCGACGACCCGCACTCCGCTCGTCGCGGCGTCCGCGGGCGGGGTGACCGTCGCGCTGCCCGCGTTGGTGCGCACCGTCACCGGTCCGATCCGCTCCCCCGGCCGCCCGGAGACCGCGGAGGGTTCCAAGGTGAGGGAGGCACGGGGCTCGGGCAGATTGCCGGCGTGCCTCTCCAGGTAGTCGGCGAGCTGCTCGGCCTGCGGGTCGAGGGCGTCGACGGCGATGTCGTCCGAGTAGCGCCAGATCGCCACCTGCGTGCCGGCCGCGGCGTCCTGCTCGGTCAGCGCTCCGCGCACGCCCGCCTTGCGCGCGAGCGTCGCGAGGTCGTTGACCTGCGGGTAGGAGTTCTGCAGGATCCAGCGGATCTTGCCGGCGTCCTTGTTGGCGCCCAGGGACGTGCCGCTCCAGGACGTCTCGTGGTACCTGGCGTCCCGTTGCGTGGGGTTGTGGAGGTCGACGCAGTACGTCTGGAGCATGCCGCCGCCGTCGACGGACATCTCGAACAGGCCCGCCGAGATCTCCTGGTCGCCGGTGCCGGCGTGTATGACGGCCGCGCCGTACGTCTTGAGGCCGCCTATCGTCGCGGCCGCGCCGCCCTGACTCTGCGTCGTCCCGTCGGCGGCGGCCGGGCCGGCACCGGCCGCGGCGACGAGGCCGGTGAGGACGGTCGCGGTAGCGAGGCGGGTCGCCCCTCGCCTGCGTACGAACAGCTCAGAGAACGAAGCAAACACCAAATTCCCCTTCGAGCGGGACCGTTGACGTGGGGGGACGGTCCCACCAGCAGAATCAGAGGACTCACAGGACACAAGAGTCCCGAGAACCATGTCCGGCATCCTAGGGACGTGGGGGAGCCCGCCCGCCGGTCGGACGGTCGGACGAGTGATCCGAATCGGAATCGTTATCGCCAAGATCCCTGGTGAGCAGGGCGTATCGACAAATCAACCCCTGGTGGTTCGGCGCGCACTCGTCGATAAGCCGCAGTTCGGGCAGACGGTCCGGTGAGTGACGTCACGTCAGCATCGCTGCCTCCGGCGGGTGTTGCACGCGGGTGTCCCCCTGCTCTGCGGAACTCTCCGGCGGTGTCTCCCAGTTGGGCTCCGGTTGCGTCGGCGAGGGCGCCGTCTCCGCCCTGCCCGCCCGCCTGAAGGCCGAGGTGCCCCATGCCATGTCGTGGCCGATCGCCACCGCGTCGATGTCCGCCGACGTCCAGCTCTGCCCCTCGCGCACATCGGTCCGCACCTTCAGCCTGCCCTGCACGATCACGGGCTCGCCGACCGTCAGCGACGCCGCCGTGTTCGTGGCCAGCTGACGGTTGGCCCACACCGTGAAGAAGTTGGTGTGCCCGTCCGTCCACGTGTTCTTCTCGCGGTCCCAGTAGCGCGCGGTCACCGCCATCCTGAACCTCGCCGACGGGCCGGACGCCACCTCCCGGTACACCGGCTGCGTCGCCACCCTGCCGACCGCGCAGACCATCGTCTCGTTCATCGCGAACCCTCCCTCGCCCGGACCACGGCACCCGCGCCGGACCGACACGCGTACGGGCCCGTCCCGTACGGCTGTGTCTGCCAGACTGCCGCCGCCGGGCCGGGCCCGCTGAGCGCTGTGGATCACCGAACGCCTGTGGACAACGCCGCCACCCGCAGGGGTGATGCCCCCGGGTGGGCGTAGCGTCAGCGCCGCGCCTCGCCCCGGGATGGCCGTACCGTCAACGCACCAGCCCGCCCCGCCCCACCCCCGGCCAGCACGCCCGTCAGCGCCCCGTCCCCACCACCCTCCCGTACTGCTCCCGGACCTCCCGGTACCGCAGCAGCTCCGCCGCCACCGGGTCCAGGACCCGGGCCCTGCCGCATCCGGCCGCCGCCTCCCGCAATCGGCGTTCCGCCTCCAGGCCGTAGCGCCGGGCCGGGCCGCGGGCGGCCATCCGGCAGCTCCACTCGATGAGCGGGCCGCCGACGATGCCGATCACCATCAGCAGCACCGGCACCCCCAGGTTCGGTGCCACGACCCCGATGATCTGCCCCAGCAGCCACAGCCCGCCCAGGAACTGCAGGATCGTCATGGACGCCTGGACGAGGACGGCGACCGGCCACCATCCCGGGCGCGGCGGCCGCCCCGTCGGCACGCCCGCGCCCGCGGTCAGCTCGTCCAGCGCCTCCGGCAGCCCCTGAGAGCCGCGGGCGGCCGCCTCGCGCACCGCCTGCGCCCAGGGCGCCGGCAGCCCGGTGGACGCCCGGTCGGCCACGGTCCGTACCGCCTGTTCGACCCGCTGACGGGCCGTCGCCTCCTCATCGGACTGCGTACGTCCGGGGAGCCGGCCCGTGGTGGGCTCGCCGCGGTCCTGGTACCAGCGCCACAGTCGCAGCCAGGGCGTACCGCAGGCGCGGTTGGCGTTGCGCAGCCACGCGTGTTCGGCCGCCTCACCCGCCGCCGTGGCGCCCACCGCGTCCGCGAGGCGGTCGGAGAACTCCTCCCGGGCCTGTTCGCTGAGGCCGGTCCGGCGCTGGGTGGCGTAGACGGGCCAGAGGCGGGCCGCGGCGATGTCCACGTCGGCCGAGATGCGGCGGTTCGGCGCCCCGCGTTCGGAGACGAACTGGCCGAGCGCCTCGCGCAGTTCGCCGACGCCGTCGCCGCTGAGCGCGGACAGCGCGAGCACGGTCGTGCCCGGTTCGCCGTACTCGCCTAGGGCGATGCCGTCCTCGTCGAGGAGTCGCCGCAGATCGTCGAGGACCTGCTCGGCGGCCTCGCCGGGCAGCCGGTCGATCTGGTTGAGGACGACGAACATGACCTCGGCGTGTGCCGCCATCGGCCGCAGATAGCGCTCGTGGAGGACGGCGTCGGCGTACTTCTCCGGGTCGACGACCCAGATGACGGCGTCGACGAGCGCCAGGATGCGGTCCACGTGCCGGCGGTGCTGTACGGCCGCGGAGTCGTGGTCGGGCAGGTCGATGAGGACGAGTCCGCGCAGCGGCGATTCGCCGTCCCCGGTCGGCAGCGGCCGGCGGCGCAGCCGGGGCGGGATGCCGAGCCGCTCGATGAGGCCGGCGGCCCCGTCGCTCCAGCTGCACGCGATGGGCGCGGCGGTGGTGGGACGGCGTACGCCCGTCTCCGAGATGGTCACCCCGGCGAGCGCGTTGAACAGCTGTGACTTGCCACTGCCGGTGGCGCCCGCGATGGCGACGACGGTGTGTTGCCCGGAGAGCCTGCGCCGCGCCGACGCCTCGTCGAGCACCCGGCCGGCCTCCGACAGCGTCCGGCTGTCGAGCCGGGTGCGGGAGAGTCCGACGAGTTCGCGCAGGGCCTCGAGCCGGGAGCGCAGCGCCCCGTCGTACACCAGGGGGGTGATCGTCTGCGGGGCGGCGGAGCGGTTGTCCGTCATGGGGAACCGGTCTCCCCCGGCGGTCTCGTTGGCCCGGCGTGCGATGAGTCCGTCGTCCCAGGCCGTCTCGGCCGGATCGGTGCGCGGCGTGCGCTCGCCGTCCGAGGCGCCGCGGGAGGTGCCGACGCCGGTGCCGGCGGTGGTCCCCGTGCCCATGTCGCGGACGTCCGGCTTCTGCGCGTCCGCCTCGCGGGCGCCCGTGGTGCGCGCGAATGCCCGACGCGCCTTGCGGAGGGCTGACTGAGGGGCGTCTGACGCACGGGTGTCCGGCTGACGAGCGTCTGACTTACGGGCGTCCGTTCTACGGGCGTCTGGCTTACGGGCGTCGTCGTCCGGCTGATCGGTGTGCTCGGTGGGGTCCTGGTCAGTGACGGCGGTCACCGGTCACCTCTCCTTCTGCAGTACGGACAGCGCGGCGATGAGTTCGGCCTGGGGTTCGGGGTGGACGTCGAGGGCGTCGAGCGGGGCGAGCCGGCGCTCGCGCTCGGCGTGCAGGACGCGGGCCACGTGCTCGGTGAGCAGCCGCCCGGCCCGGTCGCGCAGCCGCAGGGCGCCATGGGCGCCGATCCGCTCGGCGAGCCCCTCTCCGGCCATCCGGCCCCGGCGGCCGCCCAGCAGGGAGGTGGCGACCAGGGCGGCGACCACTTCGGGGTCGGGTGCGAGGTTGCGGTCGAGTTCGCGGACCTCGTCCTCGGCGTGCTCCTCGAGCTCCCGCCGCCACCGCCGTACGGCGAGTCCGATGCGGTGCTCGGCGCTGTCCGCGCCGGTCTCGCGTGCGGCGAGTTCCGGGGCGGCGGACGCCGGTTCGCGCCGCCAGGCGTCGTCGACACGCTCGTCGGCGGCGGTGACGGCGCACAGCAGCAGCGCGCTGAGGCTCTCCACGAGGGCGTCGAGGAGTCCGGCGGCGGTGCAGTCCAAGGGGAAGGCGCGCCACCGCTTGAGCGCGTCGCCGGCGAGGACGGCCCCGCTCTGCAACCGGCCCCGCACGCGCGCGTGCTCGCTGTCGTACGCCCCTTCGACGGCGGAGGTGAGCCGTAGAGCGGCGGCGTACTGCGCGGCGGCGGCACCGGCCAGCGCGGGCATGCGGGACTTGAGGGAGTCGAGGACGCCGTACGCCGTACGGGCGAGGACGTGCTGCCGGGCCGCGGGGTCCTGGGCCTGGTGGATCAGCCAGGTGCGCAACTGGGCGACGGCGGAGGCCGGCAGGAGGCCGCCGCCCCAGGCGGACTCGGGCAGTTCGGGCACGGTGAAGCGCGGTACCTCGCCGAGCCCGGCCTTGGTGAGCAGGGCCCCGTACTGCCGTGACACCTCGTTGACGACCTGGTGGGGCACGCGGTCGAGGACCGTCACGAGGGTGACGTCGTACTCCTTGGCGGTGCGCAGCATGTGCCAGGGGACGGCGTCGGCGTAGCGGGCTGCGGTGGTGACCATCACCCAGATGTCGGCCGCGCAGATGAGTTCAGCGGCCAGGACGCGGTTGTCGGCGACCAGGGAGTCGATGTCGGGCGCGTCGAGGAGGGCGAGGCCGGGCGGGATGGTCTCGGCGGTCTCGACGCGCAGCACGCGCGCGGGGTTCTCGCCGGGGAGCAGCAGGTCGTCGGTGGAGTCCTGCTGGGGCACCCACACACGGGTGAGATCGGGCAGCACCCGCATCCCGCTGAACCAGTGGTGGTCCTCCGGATGGCAGACCAGCACGGGGGTGCGTGTCGTCGGCCGCAGCACGCCCGCCTCGCTGACCCGCCGTCCCACGAGTGAGTTCACGAGCGTCGATTTACCGGCTCCGGTCGACCCGCCCACGACGGCCAGAAGCGGCGCTTCGGGCTCCCGCAACCGGGGCACCAAGTAGTCGTCGAGCTGCGCGAGGAGTTCGTCGCGGTTGGCACGCGCGCGTGGGGCCCCCGCCAGGGGCAGCGGGAAGCGTGCGGCGGCGACACGGTCGCGCAGGGCGGAGAGTGCGTCGAGCAGCTGAGGCCGTACGTCCAAGGTCACCACATGTGAAGAATGCCCAATTTTAGGGGAATTCTGAAGCATATGAGCATGTCTGCGCGCCGACAGAACACAAGGGATGGAAGGGGCGACTGGGACAAGGGCACACTCCAGGCATAACGAGTGCACAACACCCGATGCCTGTGACGCCAAAAGCGGTGCACGATTCGTACCTGCCTGCGATTATCAGGACCGCTTCACTGAACCTCCACATCGAGCCACGGAGGCGAAGCAATAGGGACACGGACGCGGGAGCCCTATCCTTGTCCCCGGCGACGTCACGGATCGGCCCACACCAGGGCACCAGGACAGAGGCCACCACACCCGGCCCCCGTAGCTCAGTGGATAGAGCAGGCGCCTTCTAAGCGCTTGGCCGCAGGTTCGAGTCCTGCCGGGGGCGCACAGTCTCCGCCCTCCCATCGGGAGGGCGTTTTTGCTGGTCAGAGGCCATTTATCGGGCTCGGCGGAGCCGCTTCGCGGGTACGGGTGCACCCTCGGGCGGAGTCGGCGGGTGTCCGGCTGGAGACGATTTCGTCCGGTCCTTGGCGGGTGTTCTTCCCGAAAACTCCCCGAAGTTTCGGCGCGGTCTCTCTGCAGTCGCCGCGGGACGACCACGTCGCCACAACTGAATAGATGGGGGTAAATCTGCATACAGGTTGAAGGAGCGCTGGATGTCAGATCATCCTTGCCGCCATGAGTCTCGTCTCCACCTCCTTCGATGTGCCCGACATGGGCGACTACGCACACGACTGGGCCCTGGTCGATGTGGAGACGTCGGGCCTCATAGCCCGGCGAGATCGCGTGCTGTCCGTCGCGGTGATCACGATCGGTCCGGACGGCGAGCAGACCGGGGAGTTCTCGACGCTGCTCAATCCGGGCTGCGATCCGGGACCGGTGGAGGTGCACGGGCTGACCGGCGAGCGGTTACAGGGTGCACCGAGCTTCGATCAGGTCGCCGGGCGGATCGGAGCGATGCTTCAGGACCGGGTCCTGGTCGCCCACAACGCCCAGTTCGACTACGACTTCCTGGCCTACGAGTTCGCCCGTGCGCGGATGTGGCTGCCGGTGTCCCAGCGGTTGTGCACCCTGGCTCTGAATCGCCAGGTGGATCCGCCGACGGACGACATGAAGCTCGGCACCCTCGCCGCCCATTACGGCATCCCCCAGCAGCGGGCGCACGATGCGCTGGACGACACCCGTGTGCTGGCCGGGATCCTGCGGGCGTCGCTGCACGAGGCGGCGCGGCTCGATCTGCCCTTGCCGCTGGTGACCTGCCCGCCCCGGGCAGAGTCGCAGTTCACGCCGAAGCCGCCGAAGACTCCCTGCGCCTACCGCAATCCGGGACGGCTGACTCCCGGCGGGCCTCTCCGGCAGGGGATGAAGGTCGCGATCACGGGTGAGACCGCCCATGCCCGCGCGGAGCTGGTCGGGCGGGCGGTCGCCGCGGGGCTGAACATGATGACTTCCGTCAGCCGGCACACCAGCGTGCTGGTCACCAATGAACCGGCGTCCGGTTCGGCGAAGGCCCGACGCGCAGTCGCCGAAGGCGTGCCGGTCATCGATGAGCACACCTTCCTGCGGTTGCTGGCCGACGTACGGCCGGGGACAGCACATGAGGCGACGGCCGTCGCTGTCGCATCGGTGGCCGAGCCGGAAGCAGAACCCGTCGTCGGACCCGTGGAGTTGGCGCCCACCACGACCTCTGCCGTACCTGTCCGGGAAGCCGCAGCCCTCCCCACGGCCGCACCCGGTGCGGGGGTACCCGCTCCGCGTCGGCCGGTGCCCTGCGTCGGCACGTTGGACAAGCCTCTGGCAGGGCGTCGCGTGCTGGTGCTCGGTGGTGTCCATGCCGATGCAGCGGCGGCCCGTACCCGCGTCGTCGAGCTGGGCGGGTCCGCGGCGGTCAACCTGTCCGCCAGTGTCACCGACGTCGTACTCCTGGAGGGGGGACAGGGCGACCGGCGCATGAGCCGCATCACCGCCCTCGAACTCCCCGTGCACGACCTCCACTGGCTCACCACTCCGACCGCCACCGCACCGGCCGCAGCGGCGCTCCGGACCCAGGAGCCGTATGTGATGCCGAGAGGGGGCGTCATCGACCTGCCGATGCCGCACGGCAGACCCGCGCCGGAGTGGTACGTCACCGCCGGCTGGGCCCCGCAGTCCGGCTACGAGATCGACGTCGTCGCCTTCCTCCTCGACGAGGACGAACAGGTCACCTTCGACGAGGACTTCATCTTCTACGGCGCTCCCGAGAGCCCCGCCGGAAGCGTGCGACTGCTCACCGGCGGCCCTGCCGAACAGACCATCGCCCTCAGCCTGGCCTCCCTGTCGCCCGCCACGCGCAAGGTCGTCGTCGCTGCCGCCATCGACGGCGCCGCCACCTTCGGGACGGTCGGTGCGATCCAGATCGGTGCCGCCCCTGGCAGCAGCGGGGCACCGCTCGCCCGGGCCACCCTGGACGCCGCCACCACCGAACGCACCATGCTGCTCGCGGAGATCTACCGCAGGGGCCCGGTGTGGCGCCTTCGAGCCGTCGGGCAGGGCTACGACCACGGCCTCGACGCCCTCGCACGCGGATACGGCGTCGATATCGCCGACTGAACGCCAGTGCCGGAAGCATAGGTCCGCGCGCCCCCTCGGTCTGGGTCAGGCCCGGCGACGCGATGTGGGCGTAGACCGAGGCGTGGGAACCGGCATGCTCGGGGACGGCCCGGCGGGCAGCCGCTGGGGGCCTTCGATGCGCTGCTGGAGCTCGGCGAGCTGGCCCGTGATGCAGCGGGCGTAGGTGGCGAGCAGGACAGGGACGCTGTTGCCGGCCCACTCGGCGACCTGGGCGGGTGGGATGCCGTGGTTGAGCCAGGTGGTCAGGCAGGTGTGGCGCAGGTCGTAGACACGCTTGCCCACAGGTGACTCGTACTCGTGCTCCGGCAGGACTGCCTTGCGGGCCTTGCTCCAGGCGCGGCGGAAGACCGATCCGGCCAGCAGCCCGCCCTTCTCGCCGGGGAAGAGGAGGTCGCCCGGCTGGAGGCCGTCCCTTTTGATCAGGTCGCGGAGGATAGCGACGAGTGCCGGGTGGGCGGGGACGGGGCGGGTGTCGCCCTCGGCGCGGCCCTTGAGGTCGCGAGTTTCGTGGACGCGGCCGTCGTCGGTCCACTGGCTGCCGACCTCGGGCTCGGCGGTGTGGACGAGCAGCTCGCCCCAGCTCTCGGCGGGCAGTGTGGTGGCGCTGACGCGGAGGGCTACGGCCTCCTCCGGCCGCAGACCGGCGTAGTAGAGGGTGGCGAAGAAGGCGTGGAGGCGGTGGCCGGTGCGGGGGCGGTCGGCGATCCAGGCCAGGAGGCGGGCGACCTGACCCGGGTTGAGCAGCGACCGCTTGTCGACGGCCTCGGCCACCTTGGGGGCGGCGCCTTCCTCCTTGCCCTTCGGGAGCGGGTTGGCGGTGAGGATCTTCTGCCGGACGGCGTACTTCATCGCCACGTTGAGGATCCGCTGCTCGCGTTTGACGGAGCTGGCGGCGGCCGGGCTGCCGTCCAGAAGTGTGTCGAGCGCGTGCAGGACGGCGTCGACGCGTTTGGTGTCCTCCCAGGCCGTCATGGGCAGGGAGTTGCGGGCTATCCACGACAGGACGGTGCGGACTTCGGGCGGCGCTTCGTCGCGTCGGAGCTTGTTGAAGGCGTACTCGCGCAGGGCCCGGCGTACGTCGATCGGGTCGAAGCGGTCGGGGAGTTCGGTGCGGAGCAATGCGAGGGTGACCTTGGTGAGGGCCTTGGCGGTGTTCTTGCGGTTGTTGGCCGAGATGCGCGGCCACTTCATGTCGACGTACTGGAGGGCGAATTCGTAGCAGGTGACCTCGGCAGCCGACGTGGCGTGTGAGACCGGCAGGCCGGTGTCCATGTCGAACGGTTCGCCGTTGTTCGCGGCTACGCGCAGGGTTGCGCGGAAGGATTCGGCGAGCGCGCTCGTGGCATAACTCTGGCCGTGGCGCCTTCCGTTGACGGACCACCGGACGGTGTAACTGGTCTTGCGCTTTCCCCTGTAGATCTCCGTGTCGTAGAAGCGGACTTTGTAGGACCGGTTGCTCAAGCGTGGTCCTCGCAGTCGGTCAGCCAGTTCTCGTAGTCACTGCGTCGGATGCGCAAAGCGCCGTTGGGGATGCGTATGCAGCGCGGGGCTGTGCCCTTCTTGCGCCAGTCGTAGAAGGTGGAGCGGGAGATGCGGAGGTCGTCGCAGAACTCGTCGACCGTGAGTTTGTCGGTGGGGCGGCGGGGCGGAGACGTCAAGCGGTGTTCCTTGGGCAGGGGGCTGGGCTGTCCTGCGTTTGCGCCGGATCGGTGCGAAAGGCAGGCGGACTGGGGAGCTGCCAGTCGATAGCGGCGTAAATCCGTGGGCGGGATCAGCCTCGATTGACACCACAACTATCCATAGAATCGCCGGTTTGGATAACCGGCGATCGTGGTCTATGTTGCGCTCGCGTGGTTCGCTGCGGAGCGGTTTCCCGGGGCCGGAAGAGTCGAGGACCCACATGCCGATCGACACTCTCGCGGCTGCTCTGACATGGAGTTTTATGTTGTAGATTCCCGGCCGGTGACACGTCGATGGCTTCCCAATGTGATGCTTCTGGCTTCATCTGACGGGGCATTATTTCGGCAACCGGCGATCGTGCCCTACAGTTTTGGGACCGCCTTCTACCGCCTGCTTTTCGGCAGCCTTTCTGCCGTGAGAGATGTCGCGGGATTGGGCTGGACTTGCGCGGCCCGGGTGTGGCTATGTTGACGACACCCCCGGAAAGCGCGAGCGGCCATCAGCGCGCCCCACGCCGCCGGCCGGCCAACTCCCCCCCCCCTGACGCCTGTACCGCCCATCGACGGTGAGCCGTGGGCTCCTGCCCACCTGCAACCGAGTGAGGAACCGCCCCTCTTGGCACGAATCCGCACCATCAAGCCCGAAGCCTTCGTCTCCGAGTCCCTGGCCGCCGTCTCCCTGACCGCCGAGCGCACCTTCCTCGGCCTGCTCACCCAGGCCGACGACCAGGGCCGCCACCGCGACCACGCCGCGATCATCGCCGGACAGCTGTGGGTCCTGCGCCCCGAGCACGGGCCCTCGGACGTCGAGACGGACCTCGCCCAGCTCGCCGACGCCGGGCTGATCTGCCGCTACACGGGGCCGGACGACAAGCGGTACCTGCACATCGTCACCTGGCATCAGCACCAGAAGATCAACCGGCCCAGCAAGAGCCGCCTCCCCGCCTGCCCCCACCACAACGCCCCGACAGGAGCCACGCCAAGCCCCACGGGGGTCGGCTTCACGGAGCCCTCACTGCCACCTCACGCAGCCCTCCGTGCAAACGCACGCGAGATGCGCGAGCCCGCACCGAATCCTGGCACCGATAACGAATCCGCAGGTCAGGACGGGTTCACGGAGCCCTCCATGCGGGCTCACGGAGGCCGCCCGGAGCCCTCGGTGAAGCCTCACGGTACGGATCTAGGACCTAGGATCATGGACCTAGGAAGTACCCCTTCGGGGGGCGCGAGCGCCCACACACCCGACACCGTCTCGGCCCAGCAGCTGATCGCCGAGTACGTCGCCGCCTGCGCCCACCGTCCACCAGTCGGCGTCCTGGACCATCTCGGCCGGGAAGTGCGCAAGATGCTCGCCGAAGGCATCGCCCCCGCCCACATCCGGGCCGGACTCGAACGCCACCGGGCCAAGGGCCTGCATCCCAGCACCTTGCCGAGTCTCGTCCACGAGGCCATGAACGCCGCGCCCGTGACGGTCGGCCACACGCCGTGGACGAACCCCAGCGACATCGACGCCGCCTACGGAGGTGACCTCTGACCGCCACCCTTGCCCGAGAGCCGCGCCAGGTCGGTCCGCTCGCCAACCGGCTCAACACGATCCTGGCCACCCGCGGTATCGACCCCAGCGTCACAGCCGAGGAACCGCCGCCCGAGCCCGTCACGGCACTGGAACTCGCGGACGCCCGGATCCCCGCCCGCTACCGCCGTGCCCTGGCCGACCAGCCGCAGATCACCGCCTGGGCCGACCACATCGCCGGAGCAGGTCGCCCCGGACCCGGCGGACCGGGCATCGCGGAGGGCCCGTCGCTGCTGATCGCCGGCCCCACCGGCACAGGCAAGACCCACCAGGGATACGGCGCCGTACGCGCTCTCCTCACCCGGGGCGTCCGCCTCCGCTGGGAAGCGACCACCAGCGCCGACCTCCACGCACGTCTCCGACCCCGTGCCGGTCACGACGGCGAACGGGAACTGCAGACGCTGGCCCGCTGCCCGCTGCTGCTCCTGGACGACCTCGGCGCGGCCAAGACCAGCGAGTGGACCGAGGAGATCACCTACCGGCTGATCAACCACCGGTACGAGCACATGCTCCCCACCCTCGTCACCACCAACCTCCCCACCGCCGAGTTGCGCACGGCGCTCGGCGACCGCGTCGCCTCCCGCCTAGCCGAGATGACCGAACGAGTCATCCTCACCGGCCCTGACCGACGCCGCACCGCGCCCGCCGCCTGACGGCAGCCCGCGTCTCCCCCTTCCCTTCCCCGCACCTCACCCCGCCCGCGCACAGGCATGCCCTCGCACGCGCGAGCCCTAGGAGAGCCCCTGCATGACACCTGGCAACATCATGCCCACAAGCGCCGGAGAGACTCCGGCAGCGTCCCTGGCGCACTGGATCACTTCACCCGCCGCCGCCGTACTGCTGCTCGTCGCCCTCGCCCTGACCGCTGGATGGCGGTGGCAGCGCGCCCGCAAGCCCGGCACCGGACAGCGACCTCGAACCGCCGCGATCCCGGTTGCCGCTGTCGCCGCGATCGGCTGCACCGCCTACAGCGCGGACACCAGCTGGCGCTTCGCCGCCGACTACCTCGACATGAGTGGCACCATCGAGCGCGCCGCGATGTTCGCCGTCGCCGAGCTCGCCTTGTTCTCCACCGCGCTGATGGCCCGGGCGAACCTCAACGGCCCGAAGCAGGCGCCCGGCCTGCCCGGCACCCTCACCTGGGTGATCACCGGCGTGCAGATCGTGCCCGCCTACGCCGAGTCCGGGCTGGTCGGCGGAACCGTGCGTGCCTTCGTCGGCCCGGTCCTGGCGGCCATGCTCTGGCACCTGGCCATGGGCATCGAACTGCGCAACCGCAGCCCGCACTCCGCCTCCCGCAGCCTGACCGCCGTCCTCGCCCGACAGGCACGCGAACGCCTACTCGCCCGCCTGAGTATTGCCGACCGGGACGCGGACGCCGCCCGGATCATCCGCGAGCGCGCCCTCGACCGCGCAGTCACCCTGATCCTCCGGGCCGAGGCCATGAAGCCCGAGAAACGCGTCAAGCGGCGAGGCCAGCGCCTCACCCGCCGCCTGCACCAAGCACTGGAGCAGGCCGACGTCGACCGCGACGAGCGGCAGGACGAGCTGCTGCTGCGCAAGCTCGCCACCCGCCAACAGGCCCTCGCCCTGGCCACCGTCCCGCTGCCCGCCCGCTGGCCCCACCCCGCCGCAGGGCTTGCGGGCGGATCCACGATCGCCAGCCTGCGGGCCACCACGGCAAATCGGGCAGAGATCCCGGGCAGCCCGCCTTCAAAGGTCGCGGGCGATAACGCCGCCCACCGGGCAGCCCGCGCTCAGCCCGAAAACCGCCCGCACCAGCCCGCCCGCACCCCCACCAGCTCAGAACCGAAACCGGGCGAGAACCCACCGGACGTCGATCCGGGCAAGGCCGCGCGGGCGGAGTCGAACCGCTCGGGCCACAAGCCGGGGGCGACACGGGACCTCCTCACCGAGTACGCCCATCGCCTCCACCGCGACACCGGACGTCTCTCCCGTGACCTGCTGGAGAGCGCCGTACGCGAGGCCGGCTACAGCGTTGCCAGCGACACCGCCGGAGAAGTCGTCCGCAGCATCAAGGCCGACCTACGAACCGGGCCCGCCAGCCACCCGCAGTGAGACCGCCCCTACACCCAAGCCCCAAGGAAGACCGCTCGATGCACGACTCGCACCACGAACTCCACGACACCCAAAAGGAGATCAACACCCCCACCTCAGCGCCAGCAAGTTGTACCGGAAGCAATGCTCCCGGGCTTCCCGCCCCAGAGGTGGCGGGAACGGACCGGTGCCAGGGGGCACCGGACCGTCAGGCTGCGACCGAGGGCGGACCGCAGCCAGGAGGGAAGCAGGGCGAATCCCTCGCGAAGAAACGTCAGCGTGCGCGTCAGCCAAAAGAGCGCAAGCGCTTGAAGCAGCCCAGCTGCCGCATGAACGAAGACGAGTTCAAGCGCCTGACCGACGCAGCCGCCCACTGCGACATGACCATCGCCGCCTTCCTCGCCTACGCCGCGGACAAGGCCGCTCGTGACCTGACTCGCACTGCCGCCGAGATCGCCACCGAACGGGAAGTCATCAACGAGCTGTTCGCCGCCCGCCGCCACCTGGGCCGCATCCACGGCCTCTTCAACCAGGTCGCCAAGGCCCTCAACTCAGGCGCCGACGCACCCCACCTGAACGCTGCGGCCGAGGCCGTCCAAAGCGCCGCCCTACGTATGGCGGACGCCGCCGATGCACTGCTCGCCCACCGCGACGGCGGTGCCGCTGAGTGATCCCCAGCATCCACGAACGCGGCAGCACGACGATCGGCCTCATCAACTACCTCTACGGGCCCGGCACCCACGAGGAGCACATCGACCCGCACCTCGTCGCCGCATTCGACCCCCTCACCCCCGACCCCGGCCGCGACCCGAAGGCCACCTACGAGCAGCTTCAGCGCCTGCTCGACCAGCCCGTCAACGCCCTGCCCACCAGCCGACGCCCCAAGAACCACGTCTGGCACCTGTCCGTGCGGGCTGCCCCCGAGGACCCGGTCCTGTCCGACGAGGACTGGGCCGCGATCGCCCGCCGAATGGTCGCCGCCACCGGCATCGCCCCCGACGGCGACGATCAGGCATGCCGTTGGGCCGCCGTCCGACACGCCGACGACCACATCCACATCATCGCCACCCTCGTCCGCGACGACGGCCGCCGGCCCCGCCTGCACAACGAGGCCCGCCGCGCCCAGGCCGAATGCCGCCGCATCGAAGCCGACTACAACCTGCGCCGCGTCCCGACCGGGGACGGCACCGCCGCCAAGCGCCCCACCAGCGCCGAACGCCACAAGGCGAAACGCCAGGGCCGCGAGCGCCCCGCGCGCGATGAGCTGCACGAGACCGTCCGCCAAGCGGTGGCCGGCGCCTCGAGCGAGGCGGAGTTCTTCGCCCGGCTTCAGGCCGCCGGGCTCCTGATCCACCAGCGCGTCGCGCCGTCCGGGGACCTGCTCGGCTACAAGGTAGCCCTGCCCGGCGACGTGAACGACGACGGCGAGCCCATCTACTACGCCGGCTCCACGCTCGCCCCCGACCTCTCCCTGCCCCGCATCCGCAGGCGCTTCCCCACCACCCACGACGTCCACCAGGACGAGCAGGAAGCGGCCACACGTCGGCCGACCGCCCACACGCGCACAGCTGTATCGGCGCCGGCCGCCGCCCGGCGCTCGGCCACCCGCGCCGCCTGGACTGCCCTGGTCACCTTCGACCAGGACGGCGACGGTGCCGCGGCGGCCCGCATCGCCGCCACCGGCGAGATCTTGGACACCCTCGCCCAGACCAGCGCAGCACACACTCGCCAACAACTCCGTGACGCGGCCTGGGCGTTCGAGCGGGCCACCCGCTCCCACACCCGTGCCGAGTACCGGCATGCCCAGGCCATGCGCCGAGCCGCCCGCGACCTCCGCTACAGCGGCCCGGCGCTGGGTCGAGGGGAGGACGGCGCGACCACGGCGATGCTGATCGACACCCTGTTCTTCCTCGCCACCGCCGCCGCTCACTGGCACGCCCAGCGTCACCACGCCCAGCAGGCCGAGGCCGCCCGCCAGGCCGCCGCCCACCTGCGCGCCGCCTACGCTGCCGCCGCCGAGGAGCCCATGGCCCGCCTGCACGCCCAGGGCCTGCGCCTGCTCCAGCCCGTACGCGACTGGGCCGCCGCCCTCCTCCACGCCACCGTGCCCGAGATCGCCGAGGCGGCAGTCAGCGAACCGGGATGGCCCGCTCTGGCCGCCACACTCACCCACGCCTACCAAGCTGGCCACAACCCACAGGAGCTGCTGACCGAAGCCGTCGCCCACCGCGAACTGGACACCGCCGGGTCCGTCAGCGATGTCCTCGTCTGGCGCCTGCGCCGCATCGCCGACCTGCCCACCAACGCGGTCGAACCACCTCCTACTCGGCCCGCGCGCCACAGCACAACGGCCCCGTCTCCGGGCGCCACTCGGCTTCCCGGTCAAGGCGGCGCACCGCAGGGACACCGCAGGTAACCCCGCTGCACGGAGGCGTTTCGGTCAATGTTCGACCCAGGCGCCTCCGTGCACGTCTTGCGTGGGTTTGCGGTATGGCGATGCTTCCTGTGTCCGAGGACGATGCCGCTCTGTGTCCGCCGCTGATCGTCGTGGCCGGCCGCCAGGAATCACGGGGGTGGGAACTTGTCATACGCGGAGCACCAGTCAGTGTTCTCGGCGCCCGCGGTGCCTATAGGGCAAGGCCGTGAAGTTATGGGCTGTTGGGTCCTGTCAAGAGGATGTCGATGCTGATGGTGGCCTTGTAGGTGCGTCGGTCGACGCGCAGGCTCTTGTAGGCGTAGCGGGACAGTGGCCGTTTCACGGCGCGGGGGCTGACGCGTAGTCGGCGGGCGGGCATGAGGTTGTCCAGGACTGCCCGGCCGATGGCGCCCGCGAGGTCGATGGTGGTGTCGGCGATCACGCCTGCGGCCTGGATGACCTGGTCGCGGGCAGCCTGCAAGGCGATGCTGAAGCTGGCCCGGTCCGGGTCGGTTTCCGGGACGGTGCCGGTGGCGTCGGCGATGGCGATCCTGATCACCTGGTAGACGGTCAGGAGTGCGTATATTTCCTGCGCGATGCCGGGCAGGGTGCGGGCCCGTAGCACGCGGCGGCCGAGCATGGATTTCTTGAGCGCGAAGTAGGCGGACTCCACCTCCCAGCGCTCGTGATACAGCCTAGCGAGTAGCCGGGAGGGATTTCACCTCCCGGCTCTCTCAGAACCGTGCGTGAACCTCTCGATTCACACGGCTCCCATCATCCGGTCGATCGAGGTCGGAGCAGTTTCCAGTGGGCGAAGAGCCCCGGGTAGAGCCTGGCTGTCTTCTCCAGGCCCTGCCATGCCCGGCTTCGGCGTCGCCGGAGCCGCTTGTACTTCTGCATGGCCCATCGCATCAGATAGTGATCGATGCCCTTCAGGCTCGGGACCAACGCGGACGGATAGAACCGGCCGTAGTAGTTGATCCATCCCCGCACGACGGGGTTGATCTCCCGTGCGAGGTCTGCCAGGGACGATCCACTGCGCAGGTGCAGCCGCCACAGAGCAGGACCACAGCCCTCCGGGGGCATGGGGTCGTCAGCTGCGGCGGACCACGGTGAGCCGGCCCTCCACGCTCTCGGGGAGAGTGCGGCGGGCACTGGGACCGGCGAGGCCAGCGAGGAGGCGAACGCGGCGACCAGGTCATGCGGAACGCTGGCGCTGAAGCTGGCGCACCACAAATACGGGGCGCCGAGAACTGGTTCGGCCCACGCCTGCCAGCCCATCAGATCAGGGCGCGGATCGGCGTCCTGGATGAACGGCGGCAGCATCTCCAGGGAGACGCAGGAGGCACACCCGGGGTCCATGGCAGTGGTGCGTGGACGGTCCACGTCACGAATCCAGCCCTGGTCGCTGAGCGCGCGGAGCACTGTGTCCGGTCTTTCGAAGCCAGCCTCTGGCGCCTCACGGGCGTCGAGCGCGACAAGAAGGTCGACGAGCGCCTCGTACGGAACGCCAGCGGTGAAGTACGCGTTCCACTCCGCCATCGCGGAAGCCCCGTGCGGGCGTGCGCTCAGCTGCCAAGCGACGGGCAGGCCACCGAGCTCGAACGGGTAGCTGGCGAGGATCCATTCGGCGCCGCGCAGCCCATCCGGGCTCACATGCAGCAGGGTGTGGCGCGCTGTGGGCCACATGCTCCAGCCGAGGCTGGCGAGGGTGTCGCCGATCCGCTCGGCGAGTACGCCGTCGTCACCGGCCAGGTGCCGCGGAGTGACCCAGTACACCGGGGCTGGAGAGTCGGGATGAGGTAGGTCGCTGGGATGGTCCGGGTGCAGAGGCGCCTCCGTGGGCTCGGGGATGGGCTTTCCAGCAGGGTGTTTTACGTTGACATGCCCTGCCCCCAGCCCACCAGCCCCTTCGGGATCTTTCCTGTCTGCCCCCGGCGAACTTGGCCGCCGTCGTCCCATCAAGACCGTTCCGATTCGGAACACCAAGGCTGTTCCGTGACGGAACATAGAGGCCGTTCCGAAACGGAACAGACAACGCCGCGAAGTTGGGTGGGGGCTCTGCACTGAGAAGCTGTGGCCGGGCCCCACCCGATCCGGCGCTACGCCTTCGTGGCGTACTCGACAAATGCCGCCCAGCTGCTTCGCTGGACGGTCAGCATTCCCCAACCGCGCGCCTTCGTGTCCCGAACAAGCACGTGCTCACGGTCGTTGTCGGCCACTTCGACGCAGTTCTGCGTCTCTGTGTAGGAGCTGGTACGCCAGTTCGGGGTCGTGGGCTGCATGGTGCGCTCTCCTAGTCGTTCGGCATCTGATCGAAGTGTTGGATCGCTGTGGAGATGAGGTCTCGGACGGCGGTGCCGTAGACCGCTGACTGTTTCAAGAGGGCGAACGCCTTGGTGTACAGCTCGATCTCTCGCGGCTGCGTGACGGAGAGCTCCGCTGAGTAGGTCTCGACTAGGACGAGCCGGTCATCGAACATCGAGAACGCGTTGCCCGGCCATATGGAGGTTGGCGCCGACCTGGGGACGATGCCCAGGCTGAGGCGGGGGAGCCTCATCACGGCCAGGAGGCGGTCAAGCTGCCCTCTCATCACTTCCGGGCCGCCGAAGTTGGTGTACAGGGCCTGTTCGCCGAGCAGGACGTTGAAGATGCGATCCCCTTGGTACAGGTACTGCTGCCGCTCCAGTCGCTTCGCCACGGCCGCCTCGGCGTCGTTGGGGATCTCGTAGTAGCTGACGCCCTGTTGGAAGACCTCGGCGGCGTACTCGGAGGTCTGGAGGGTTCCCCAGACGACCGTGGGGTGCCAGATGCGGAAGACCTTGGTTCTGGCGTACACCGGAATGGCTTGGCGCTGCCGCTTCTCGACGCCGGTCTGGAGTTGTCGGCGCCACTCGAGCCACAGCTCGTCGACGTGGCGGACGATCGCGACCAGGTCCCCCAGTTGGTCGCCCTGGCCGGTCATCTCGCACCAAACGCGGATGTCGTCCTCGCTGGGGCGCTGTCTGCCGTTCTCGATGCGGGAGACCTTCGACTCCTGCCACGAGGTGGCACGCGCGAATGCCCGGCCGCTGGTGAAGCCGGCGTCCTTGCGGAAGCCGCGCAGCCGGGCACCGAGCGCTTGCAGTGCCTCTTCTACTTGCGTGGTCACGGGTCGGTCAGGGCTTGTACTCGGGGTGGGGAGTGGCGGCGGCCCACAGCAGGTCCCGCAAGCGCACGCACTCGGCTACGGTTGCCGGATCCTGGACGATCTCCGATCCGAGCACTCTGCCGTCGGTGTCGAAGTGGCCTACGGCGAGAAGGCGGTCGTCGTACAGCCACCAGTCGTTGCCTCCCAACGGGAAGGTGACGCCGTCAGGCAAGCGGTGTCGGGGCAGCCAGCGGATCTCTTCGCCGGCCTCTTCGTTGAGGGCGGTGGTGGCGTGCTCCCACTGGATGTAGGGAGTGTGCGGCTCCGTGACCACGCGGACGCGTCGGACGGTTTTCCCTTCCCCGGTGACGCGCCGCATGAGCTGCGTCCACGGTTCCATGTAGGAGTAGTCGACGGTCTCACCGCGCAGCCAGTTCGTGAACGGGCTGTCCTCGTCGGGGACGGAGTAGTCGTCCCGCAGCTCCAGATGGAATGCGTCCTGCGCAAAGCTCTCAAAGAGCTGGTTGCGCTCGGCGCTGGAGATCAGCTTCACGCGGTTCCTCCAGTAGGGCGATGATCGCGGCCTTGGGGACCTCGACCACGGTCTCGTAGTCCGGAATCTCCATCTGGGCCAGGGCCTCGGGGTCGGTCACCTCGCGGCCCTGGACGACGAACGTACCCCCCGGTGTCAGGATCATGATCGGGTCTTCGAGGCGCCTGATCTCCCCGGCCGACAGGCCGTCTTTCGTGAGGTGCTCGAACAGCTCCGTGGGCACCTCCACCACCGTCTCCCCCTCGGAGATTTCGAGTTGCATCAACAGGTCGTTCGCGAAGATCTTCCAGCCCTGGACGAGGTAGGTGTCCCGGTCTGTGGCGTACAGGGTCGGGCAGTCGCCGACCGTGGAGTTCTTACCAAGGAACCGTAGCTTCATGGTCGTTCTCCTGTCTGCTGCCTTGCTCGGGTTTGCACGACACGACGATGGTCGAGGAGGCGTTCGAGGCCGTCAATCGGCTTGCTGCAAACTCACGCAATTTTCTTGGGACTTGAGTGACGGCCGCTCTACGTTCGTCTGCGAACCCGAGCAACCGGGGCAGCCGCCCAGGTTGCGGCACCGAGGGGAGATACGTGGTGGCCACCGTGACCGACAAGCACAAGGCTCCAGCCGTCGACAGCCTCCCCATCAACACGGAGCTGATCGCGGCCAGCACCGACGCCGCCCTGAGGATGGAGCTGAGTACCTCCACCCGCGAGGACATCAACACCAGGACGGCGGCCATCGTCGGTCAGCTGAACCTGCTTCTCGGTGAGGAGCTGGGCGCCGACGAGGACCCCGAAGTCAGGGACCTGTTCAGACAGGCGTACAGCCTGCTGAAGCTGTCCGAGCGGCCCACGAAGGAGTCACCGGCCTTCAGCGCGTTCTTCTTTATGCGTGACGTGGCCAGCCTGACCCGCCGTCTGCTGTGGGTGTACGCGGAGGAGAACGGCCATGCGGCCTGATCACCCCATGCTGCTGCGCCGTTCGCCCGCGCGTGCGCGTGCCGACTGTGCGCCCAAACCAGGCTTCTGGTGCGAGTGGCGTCACGCCGACGGCCGGCGCATCAGCTCCGCCGCACAGCAGACCCCCGCCTCAGCCGTCCGATGGGCCCGAATCCAGATCCGCATCATCGCCTCGGCCGTCGAACCGGCGTTCATCGACCCTCTCGTGGACCGGCGCGACCTGGGATGGCGTGATGCCGCCTCCGCCCTGGAGCAGGGAGCGGACTTCACGCTGCCGCTCACGGCAGAACCGCACTTCTTCGTGTGGCACGCCCGTCCCGTCACCTTTCTGCCCATCGTCGGCGGTCACCCTAGGCCGCACCTCCCAGAAGGCGGGCCGCCATGAGTTTGACGCCGGACGAATTGTGGGGCCGTTTCGACTGGCAGAACGGGAGCTGCTTCAGGTGCGAACAGACCGGCGTTCCGGTAGCAGAGATCGGCGACATCGCTGTGGCAGACAGGGCCTTTCCCCTCTTCGCCTGCCAACGGTGTGTCTTCAGGCTCGAACAGCTCCACTGGACGATGAGCGAGCGAGCCATCCGCCGGCAGCGCGCCCCCAACTCCGCGCTCGCGCAGCCTTACCCCGTCGGCCAGTGGCCCACCAGCGCGCCACTCGACAGACCGCCCGCTCGCATCGCGTAGGAAGTCGGCCGCGTTCTGGGCGAGCCTTCAAACCCCGCTCCCGCTGTCCGAACTGGAGGCTCCCCCTGGCCTCAGACGCCATCCGCTTTCCGAACGTGATCGTTTAGTTCGGGCTGGGTGGGCATGAACTCCGGTTGGCGGCGGGAGAGATGGGCGTGGTTCGTCCGT
>NZ_JACHCX010000020.1:123773-152672 GCF_014207295.1 Streptomyces sp. AK010 | reverse complement strand
AAGACACAGCACCCCTGACGGCCGAAAGGAAGCGACAGGGAGATTCTGCCCAACTCCAGCAACCAGAACGACACTTAGCCGCGACGATCTACTAGAGGCTGCGGGCGGTGATGTCGCCCTGGGCGGTGGTCGCGTGGAGGGTCAGGCCGGCGCCGCCGTCGGCGTTCTTGAGGGTGTTGTGGATCCGGCCGTGGCCGGTGCCGGCGTCGAGGGCGGCGGAGACGCCGTGGGCGGCGGCGACGGTGATGTCGCCCTGCCCGGTGCGCAGCGCGACGGCTCCGGACACGGCCTCGGCGATGCGGAGGCCACCCTTCTGGGTGCTGATCTCGGCGGGGCCTCCGAGGCGGCCGACGGTGATGTCGCCGGCGAGCAGGGTGAGGCGGGCGCTGCCGGTCTCGTCGAGCTTGACCGTGCCCTCGGCCGCGTCGAAGACGATGTCGCCGAGCCGTCCGACGCCGCGCAGGTCGGTGGCGGCGCCCTTGGCCTGGACGCGGGAGCCCGCGGGCAGCCGGACGGTGACCTCGACGGATCCGGAGTGGCCGAGGATCCGGTTCTTCGCCGCGGGGGCCTCGATCCGCAGGACGCCGTCGTGGTGGGCGACCTCGATCTGCTGCGCCGCCTTGACGTCGCGGCTCTTGGCGGGGTCCGCGGGCAGCACCTCGACGGTGGTGTCGATCCGGTCGGCGGCGATAAGGCGGATGTGTCCGGCGGGGATGTCCAGGACGGCCGAGACGGGGGCGGGGCTGTCGAACCTCTGCATCGTTGCTCTCCTTGGTCCGGCTTCGTTCCGTTGTTTCCAACGATGGAAAAGCTACGTTGCATTCACGAAGATGGCAACAACTCCGTTGCACACAAATCACATAAGAACAGCTCAGAGCCAAGAATTCATTGCAACGATCCTGCCGCCTAACGCAACAACACCACTCACCCCGTTGCAATGAAATGAAGATGAACGCTATCGTGCGGACATCACGCACCACGAAGGAGGCCGCGATGCCGGGAGGCAGACTCACTCAGCAGGAGCGCCAGCAGATCGCACTGGGACTCGCCGACGGCCTCGCCTACGCGGAGATCGCCCGACGCCTGGACCGCCCGACCTCGACGGTCACCCGCGAGGTCATGCGCAACGGCGGCCCCACGGCCTACCGCGCCGACCTGGCCCATCGCGCCACGGAACGCCGCACCCGCCGCAAACAGGCCGCACCACGGGACCCGAAGGCGCTCCCGCAGCCCGACGGACGGGACACCGAGGCCGTACGCGAGTACGAGGAGACGTTCACGACCGTCCTGATGGGGTCGGGCATGCCGAAGATGATGTCGCGCGTGATGGCCTGCCTCTGCATGACCGACTCGGGCAGCCTCACGGCCTCCGAACTGGCCCAGCGCCTCCAGGTCAGCCCGGCTTCGGTGTCCAAGGCGGTCGCGTACCTCGACAGCCAGGGCTTCGTCCGCCGGGAGGCCGACCAGGGCCGCCGCGAGCGCTACGTCGTCGACGACGACATCTGGTACCGGTCGATGATGGCCAGCGCACAGGCCATCGCCAGGGTCGTCGACACCGCACGGCAGGGCGTCGGCATCCTCGGCCCCGGCACCCCGGCCGCCGCACGCCTCGAGAACATCGCCCGTTTCCTCGACTTCGTCTCCGAGACCTCCGCCCGCGCCGCGGAACAGGCACGCGACATCCTCCACACCAAGCCCGAGACCGCTTCCGACTCCCCCGCAAACCCCCGGTAGCCCCACCGCCACCTCGGCAGATAGGTTCGTTGCATGCCCGACTACCTCGACGACCTGCGTCTCGCCCACGTCCTCGCCGACGCCGCCGACGCCGCGACGATGGACCGGTTCAAGGCCCTCGACCTCAAGGTCGAGACCAAACCGGACATGACCCCGGTGAGCGAGGCGGACAAGGCCGCGGAGGAACTCATCCGCGGCCACCTCGGGCGCGCCCGCCCCAGAGACGCGATCCTCGGCGAGGAGTACGGCGTCGAGGGCACAGGCCCCCGCCGGTGGGTGATCGACCCGATCGACGGCACCAAGAACTACGTGCGCGGCGTTCCCGTCTGGGCCACGCTCATCTCGCTGATGGAGGCCGGCGAGGGCGGCTTCCAGCCCGTCGTCGGCGTCGTGTCCGCCCCCGCCCTCGGCCGTCGCTGGTGGGCCGCGAAGGGCCATGGCGCGTTCTCCGGCCGCAGCCTCACCAAGGCCTCCCGGCTGCAGGTCTCCCGCGTCTCCAAGCTCTCCGACGCCTCCTTCTCGTACTCCTCGCTGAGCGGCTGGGAGGAGCAGGGCCGCCTGGACGGCTTCCTCGACCTGACCCGCGAGGTGTGGCGCACACGGGCGTACGGCGACTTCTGGCCGTACATGATGGTCGCGGAAGGCGCCGTCGACATGTGCGCCGAGCCGGAACTGTCCCTGTGGGACATGGCCGCCACCGCCATCGTCGTCACCGAGGCGGGCGGCACCTTCACCGGCCTCGACGCCCGCCCGGGCCCCCACAGCGGCAACGCGGCCGCGTCGAACGGCCTGCTCCACGACGAGCTGCTGGGATACCTCAACCAGCGCTACTGAGCCCCCCGTTGTTACCGAGCGCCCCCTTGTTGACCCTCCCTTTACCTGCCACCCTGAGAGTCCCCCACTTGTGAATTTGTGAAATTCTGAACGAACGGCGGGGAGACTCCCAGGAGGTGGCTCCATCCATGCTCGTCCGTGACGCCATGAGCACTGTCGTCCTCACCATCGGCCCGACCCACACCCTGCGCCAGGCCGCAGCGCTGATGTCCGCGCGCAAGGTCGGGGCGGCCGTCGTCCACGACCCCGACGCCGGCATCGGCATCCTCACCGAACGCGACATCCTCAACTCCGTGGGCCTGGGGCAGGACCCGGACACGGAACGCACCCACGCCCACACCACCAACGACGTCGTGTTCGCCACCCCGGCCTGGACCCTGGAGGAGGCCGCGGCCGCCATGGCGCACGGCGGCTTCCGGCACCTCATCGTGCTGGACGACGGCGAACCCGCCGGCATCGTCTCGGTCCGCGACATCATCCGCTGCTGGGCACCGGCACGACAGCGGGTTCCGGCGTAACCACGCGGACGGGCCGGGCCTCCGAAGAGGGCCCGGCCCGTCCGCCACCGCAAGCGGTCCAGCGCTGGAGTTCAGCCGCGCAGGGCCTGGACCGCGACCTCCAGCCGCTTGCCGTAGTCTCCGTCGGCCCGACGGAAGTTGTCGATCGCCCGCTCGACGATGTCGTCGCGCGAGACCTTGGCGATGAAGCCGGCCAGGTTGGCGACCAGGCGCTCCTTCTCGTCCTCGCTCATCAGACGGTAGAGATTGCCCGCCTGCACGAAGTCGTCGTCCTCGACGTGCACCGGAGCCGGGTGGTTGCCCGTCGCGCCGCTCACGGCCGTGGCGGACCACAGCGGACGGTCCGTCTGGAACGGGCCGCCGAAGCTGTTCGGCTCGTAGTTCTTCGCACCCGCGTGCCGGCCGTCGTAGAGGTACCCGTCCCGGGAGTTGGTCCGGGCCACGGTGGCGTGCGGCCGGTTCACCGGCAGGTGGTCGGCGTTGATGCCGACTCGGTAGCGGTGGGCGTCGCCGTAGGCGAAGAGGCGGCCCTGGAGCATCTTGTCCGGGGAGGGGCCGATGCCCGGCACGAAGTGGGCGGGGCTGAAGATCGACTGCTCGACCTCGGCGAAGACGTTCTCCGGGTTGCGGTTGAGCTCCAGCTTGCCGATCTCGACGACCGGGTAGTCCGCGTGCGGCCAGACCTTGGTCAGGTCGAACGGGTTGAAGCGGTAGGTCGCCGCCTCGGCCACCGGCATGATCTGCACGCCGACGGTCCAGGTCGGGTACTCGCCGCGCTCGATGGCCTGGCGAAGGTCACGCTGGTGGGAGTCGGGGTCCTCACCGGCGAGCCGGGCCGCCGCCTCGGCCGTCAGGTTCTCGATGCCCTGGTCGGTCTTGAAGTGGTACTTCACCCAGAAGGCCTCGCCGGCCTCGTTGCTCCACTGGAAGGTGTGCGAGCCGAAGCCGTCCATGTGGCGGTACGAGGCGGGGATGCCCCGATCACCGAACAGCCAGGTCACCTGGTGCGTGGACTCGGGTGACAGGCTCCAGAAGTCCCAGACGTTGTCCGCCTCCGTGGAGCCCGTGTAGGGGTCGCGCTTCTGGGTGTGGATGAAGTCCGGGAACTTGATGGCGTCCTTGATGAAGAACACCGGGGTGTTGTTGCCGACGAGGTCGTAGTTGCCCTCCTCGGTGTAGAACTTCAGCGCGAAGCCGCGCGGGTCGCGGACCGCGTCCGCCGCCCCCAGATTGCCCGCCACCGTCGAGAAGCGCAGGAAGACCTCGGTCTGCTTGCCGATCCCGGAGAGGAAGGCGGCCCGCGTGTACGGGGTGACGTCGGCGGTCACCGTGAAGGTGCCGTACGCACCCGCGCCGCGGGCGTGGACGACACGCTCCGGGATGCGCTCACGGTTGAAGTGGGCCAGCTTCTCCAGCAGCAGCTGGTCCTGGACGAGCACCGGGCCACCGACGCCCGCGGTCTCGCTGTTCTGGTTGTCGGCGACCGGAGCCCCGGCCTCCGTCGTAAGCGGTTCCTGCGTCACGTGCGCCTCCTGCACCATTCCTGACCAGTCCTGTCCGCCGGCCAAAGCCGTTCTCGATCCTACAATAGACAATATCTAAAGCAAGTGAGACTCTAAACTCACACCTGTTCGGGACCTGGTCCCCTTAGCTGTTAGGCTGGTGGCCATGAGTGACCTTCTGGAACGCCTGCGCGGACGCGGATGGCGAATGACCGCGCAGCGGCGCGTCGTGGCCGAGGTCCTCGACGGCGAACACGTCCATCTGACGGCCGACGAGGTCCATGCCCGGGCCGTCGCCAAGCTGCCCGAGATCTCCCGGGCGACCGTGTACAACACGCTGGGTGAGCTCGTGACCCTCGGCGAGGTGCTGGAGGTCTCCACCGACCAGCGCGCCAAGCGGTACGACCCGAACGCCCACCAGCCGCACCACCACCTGGTCTGCGCCCAGTGCGGCGCGATCCGGGACGTCCACCCGGTGGGCAACCCGCTGGCGGACCTCCCCGACACCGAGCGCTTCGGCTTCACGGTCTCGGACGTCGAGGTGACCTACCGCGGCGTCTGCCCGAACTGCGCGGCCGCCTAGCCCCCACGAACGCGCGAGAGCCCCGGCACTGATGGGTGCCGGGGCTCTCTGCTGCCATGCTGTATGACGCCGCCGCAAACACCGAGGGCCGGAACCCTTTCGGATTCCGGCCCTCGGCCTTCAGTAGCGGGGACAGGATTTGAACCTGCGACCTCTGGGTTATGAGCCCAGCGAGCTACCGAGCTGCTCCACCCCGCGTCGTTGAATGCAACGTTACGTCACCGCGGAGGGCGGATGCAAATCCATGGCCCGGCTGCACCCTGGCCCCTTCCAGCCCCACCCACAACAGCTCACGCGGACAGCTCCTGCCGCAGCGCGTCCCGCAGCCGCTCCGCCCGCTCGGTGACGGACGCCGGCCCCAGCGACACGGCCCGGTCGGCCCACCGCTGGCCCTCCGCCAGCTCACCCCGACGCGCGTAGACCAGGGCCAGCCGCAACGCCGCCCGCCCGTGCCCCGCGTCGGCTGCGCGCGTCCACCAGACCGCCGCCTCGGGCTCGCTCCCCTCCCGGGCCAGCAGCAGCCCGAGATTGAACGCGCCGTTGCGGGACCCGGCCTCGGCCGCCTCCCGGTACCACCGAGCCGCCTCGACGACGTCGCCCCGGGCCGCCGCCAGCATGCCGACCCGCACCTGGGCCCGCCGATGCCCCTGGGAGGCCGCCCGCTCGTACCACTCCTCGCACTCGCTCCGCCGGTGCACCGGCTCCCCGAGCTCGTGCGCGGGCTCCGGCGGTCGCCGCGCGTCGAGCACGGTCGCCAGACGGTACGCGGCCTCGGCGCTCCCGCCCCCGGCCGCACACCGCAGATGCCGCTCGGCCTCCTGCTCGTCGCCGTCCCGCAGCCTCGCCATGCCGACCTGGAGCGCCGCCTCGGTGTGCCCGGCGGCAGCGGCCCGCTCGTACCAGCGCAGCGCGGCCTGCTCCTCGCCCCGCCCGGCATGCAGGATGCCGAGGTTGAAGGCGGCGTCCACACTCCCCGCCTCCGCGGCCTTGGAGAACCACGGCTCCGCGCCCGTCTCGTCGCCGCCCCGCAGCAGCAGGATCGCCAGCGCGTTCGCGGCCTCCCGGTGCCCGGCGTAGGCCGCGCGCCGGTACCACTGCTCGGCCTGCGGGGTGCGCCCCTGCTCGGCGCAGAGCAGGCCGAGGTTGTACGCGCCGTTCACGTCGCCCGCGTCCATCGCGGCGCGGTACCACCGCTCGGCGGTCTGGGTCTCGCCCCGCTCGGCGTGCAGCGCGCCCAGTGCGTTCGCGGCGTTGCCGTCGCCGTCCTGGGCGGCCCGCAGCCACCACACGGCGGCGTTCTCGGTGTCACCCGCGTCGCGCAGCAGGAAGCCGAGCGCGCAGGCGGCCCGCGCCTCGCCGTCCTTGGCGGACGTCAGGTACCAGCGTCCGGCCTCCTTGAGCTCGCCGCGCCGCTCCAGGATCGTCCCGAGGTGCAGGGCGGCCCGCCGATGGCCGCGCGCGGCGGCCTGGCGGTACCACTGCTCGGCCCCCTCGGGCGCCTGGACACCGTTGTCACCGTCGGCTTCCCTCGTCGCCTTGCGGTCCAGCGACCGCGCCAGCCGGTACGCCGCCTCCCGGTGGCCGCGCTCGGCCGCGACCCGCATCCACCGCTCGGCCGCGGCGTCCCCGCGGTGCTCCAGCAGGTCGGCGAGCGCATAGGCGCCCAGGGTGTGCCCCTGCTCGGCTGACTGGCGCAGCCAGTACTCGGCGGCGGGCTCGTCGCCGCGCTCGCGGTGGTGCCGGCCGAGGGCGTGCGCGGCCGCCGTGGATCCGGCGACGGCGGCGATCCGCCACCATCCGGCGGCCTCGTCGGCGTACCCCCGCTGGTGAAGGAGGACTCCCAGGTTGTTGGCCGCCGCCCGGTCGCCCGCGGCGGTGGCGGCACGCAGATGAGGCTCGGCACCGTCGAGATCGCCACGGCGCAGCAGCATGGCCCCGAGGACACTCATCGCTTCGACGTCGCCGGCCTCGGCGGCCAGCCGCTGACGCAGCTCCTCGGCCGCCTCGTCGGCGATCTCCCCGGTCTCGTCCGGGGTCTCGGTGTCCTCCCGGCTGGAAGGCTGCACAAAACGCCCTGTCTCGAACAGAGTTGCCTTGTCCCCCATAACGTCCATCGTCGCACCACCCGCAACCTGGGTACACCTGGTATACCGCAGCCAGTGAGGTCACTTCAGCGTTTTGTCGACATGCCCACAGAGAGACAAGTCAAACACAGATCGGCCAACTCCCCCCGGTGGCGCGACCACAGCCTGCGCCAGCACATGCGTTCACACATCACGAAGGCCCGGATTCCTGTGTGGAATCCGGGCCTTCGGTGTCGCTGCGTCACTCGGACGTCACGACTTCAGTAGCGGGGACAGGATTTGAACCTGCGACCTCTGGGTTATGAGCCCAGCGAGCTACCGAGCTGCTCCACCCCGCGCCGTTGTGTTCACAACCGTATCACGGCGCGGGGTGGGCATTTGACCAGGCCAGGGCCCTAGCTGCTCGGCTTCGGGCTGGGGCTGCCGCTCGGCTTGTCGCCGGGCGCGCTCTCGCCGCCCCCGGCGCCGCCCGTGCGGCTCGCCTCGGACTGCGCGTCCTCGGCCCGCCGCAGGGCGTCCTCGAGGTCGTTCTGCGCCTTGCCGTACGCCTCCCAGTCGTTCTTCTTCAGGGCCTCCTGGCCCGCGTCGAACGCCTTCTGGGCGTCCTCCAGGGCCTGTTGGACCGTCGGGTTGTCGGATGTCGGCGGTGGTGTCGTCGTATCGCCCTCGTCCGGTGGCTCGGTGGTCGGGCCGTCCGCTCCGAAGACCTTGTTGAGGGCCTCGTCGAGGGTGTTCTCGAAGGCGGTCTGGCCTCCGTAGGTGACCAGCACCTTGCGCAGCAGCGGGTACTTCAGTCCGCCACCGCGTACGTAGACCGGCTCCACGTACAGCAGTCCGCCGTCGAGCGGCACCGTCAGGAGGTTGCCGTACTCGACTTCGGAGTCGCCGCCTCTCAGGAGCCTGATGGACTCGGCGATGTCCTCTTGCGAGTTGAACTGGCTCTGGACCTGCTTGGGTCCGTTGACCGTGGTGTTCGTCGGCAGTTTCAGGATTCTGATCTTGCCGTAGTCACTGGTGCCCGCCTCGGCGTCGACCGCCATGAACGCACTGAGGTTGTCGCGGCCGTTGGGCGTGAGGGTCGTCGTCAGCGAGAAGGCCTGCGCCTTCTGGTCGGGCATCTTCATGCTCAGGTAGTACGGCGGCACCGCACTGCCCGACCGGTTCGTCGGGTCGTCCGGCACCTGCCACACCTCGCTGCCGCTGAGGAACGTCGTGGCGTCCTTCACGTGGTAGCGGGTGAGCAGCTCCCGCTGGACCTTGAACAGGTCCTGCGGGTAGCGCAGGTGGTCCATCAGGTCCTTGGAGATGTCGCTCTTGGGCTCCACCGTGTTCGGGAAGGCCTTCATCCAGGTCTTCAGGACCGGGTCCTTGGTGTCCCACTGGTAGAGCTTGACCTCGCCGGTGTACGCGTCGACGGTCGCCTTCACCGAGTTGCGGATGTAGTTGACCTGGTTCTGCTGGGCCACCACCGCGCGGTTGTCGTTGGCGGCGGTCAGCGAGTCGGCCGTCGTGTCACCGAGGGTCGTACGCGAGGAGTACGGGTATCCGTTGGTCGTCGTGTACGCGTCGACGATCCACTGGATCCGGTGGTTCACCACCGCCGGGTAGGCGTCGCCGTCGATGGTCAGCCAGGGGGCGACCGCCTCGACGCGCTCCTTGGGCGTGCGGTTGTACAGAATCCGCGAACCGTCGCCGATGGCACCGGAGTACAGGATCTGCGGCTCGCCGAACGCCACCGCGTACGCGGCCCGGTTGACCGGGTTGGAGAGGTTGACCCCGCTGTCGCCCTTGTAGCTGGTGGTCTTCTCGCCGTTGTCGTCGGAGTAGTCGATCTCCTTCTGGGGACCGCCGACGATCGAGTACGTGGTGGTCTTCTCGCCGTAGTAGACCCGCTGCTCGTACGTGCCGAGGTCGCCCTCGGACGGGAGGTCGGACTCCGTGAAGTTCGGCCGGCCCTGAGCGTCGGCGCTGGTGCCCTCGGCGGCGACCACTCCGTATCCGTGGGTGTAACGGAAGTGGTTGTTGATCCAGTTCTTCTTCGGGATGCCCGCGAGGTTCAGCTCACGCAGACCGATGACCGTGTCCTGGTCCTTGCCGTCCTTGGCGTAACGGTCCACGTCCAGGTTGTCCGGGAACGCGTAGTAGTTCCTGATCTGCTGGAGCTGCTGGAACGTCGGCGAGACGATGTTCGGGTCCATGATCCGGATGCTCGCCGTGGAGGGGACGTCGTCGCGCAGGGTCGACTTGTCCTCGGTCTTGCTCGTGCCCGAGTAGTCGGTGACCTTCGTGCCGTCGATGCCGTACGCCTGGCGCGTGGCCTCGAGGTTCTTCTCGACGTACGGCGCTTCCTTGGCCTGCTCGTTCGGCTGGACCTGGAACTTCTGCACGATGGCCGGGTAGAGGCCGCCGATGAGGATCGCGGAGAGCACCATCAGGCCGAAGCCGATCACGGGCAGCTGCCAGGTGCGCCGCCAGATGGTGGCGAAGAACAGCAGTGCGCAGATGACGGCGATGCAGAACAGGATGGTCTTCGCCGGCAGGTAGGCGTTGGCGTCGACGTACCTCAGGCCCGTCCAGTTGTCGGTCGCTCTGAAATCGCTGGACTTCACCGCGAGTCCGTAGCGGTCGAGCCAGTACGCGACCGCCTTGAGGGCCACGAAGATGCCGATGAGCACCGACAGGTGCCCGGTGGCTGCGGCCGTGGCGCGGGCGCCGGGGCTGGTGACGCGCAGGCCGCCGTACAGGTAGTGCGTGAGCGCGGCGGCGATCACGGACAGGATCGCGGCGGCGAAGCCGAAGCCGAGCAGGAACCGGTACCAGGGCAGGTCGAAGGCGTAGAAGGAGACGTCCAGCTTGAACTGGGGGTCCTTCTGGCCGAAGGGCACGCCGTTGACCCACGTCAGCCATGTGCGCCACTGGCCGGAGGCGGAGGCTCCGGCGATCAGGCCCACCAGGGCGGTGATCCCGAACAGCAGCCACTTCTTGTAGGGGGCGATGCCCATCCGGTAGCGGTCGAGGTTCTGCTGCTCCATCGACATGGCGCTCAGCGGCGGCCGCAGCCGGTGCGCCAGCCAGATGTTGAAGCCGACGGCGAGGGCCATGAGCACGCCGAAGACGAAGAAGAGCCCGATCTTGGTCCACAGGGTGGTGGTGAAGACCGAGGAGTAGTTCACCGAGCGGTACCAGAGCCAGTCCGTCCAAAAGCCCGCGAACATGGTGAACGCCATGCCGAGAACGGCCAGGACGCCCAGCGTCATGAGCAGGGTCCGGACACGCCGGGACGGGCGGCCCACTCTGATCCGCGGCCCCGAAGGGCCTCCGCCGCGGTCCGGCATCTGGAAAGCCAAGGTGCGCACCTCGAAGTTCGCTGTTGATTCGTCAGGCCCGCGTTTTCACGGACCGTGCGTGGCCCCCGTGATCGTGGGCCCCCACCTATGCAACTTACTCACCGTTTACTCGGTTCCCGATTCCGGTCAGGAACGAGAGAGGATTGTGACCATGTCCAACACTCCCATGGCTGCGAACCCGCTCACCCGTGCCGTTCTCGAGATCGACGAGTACGTCTCCGGCCTCGGTTGGGACCAGCCAGCCCGCCTTTTCGCCCTCGTCGACACCGCGCGGCTGAGGGCCGAACAGCCCTCGCTCGCGGACCGGCTCGGCCTGGGGGACGAGCCGGAGAACTCCGGCCTCACCCCGATCGAGCAGGATGAGGTTCCAACGGGCAAGCCGCTCGACGAGTTCCTCGCCACCATCGCCTGGCCCGACGCGGTGGTCGGCTGCGCCCTCGCCGTGGAGCGCCTGATGCTGCCGCCGTCCGCGGAGGCCCAGGTTCCGAAGGGTCTGAGCGAGGCCGCGCTCACGAAGTGGGTGGCGGACCACCCGGACCGCCAGGAGGTCCGCATGACGGTCGGGGTCCAGCGCGACGGCACGCGCGAGTCGGCCCTGCGGCTGCGCGAGAAGGACTCCCCCACCGAGGTCCTGACCGGTTCCGACCTGGTCCCGGGCCTGGCGGAGGCGCTGGCGGCGACGTTCGAGGAGTAGCCCCTGACGACGGTGGGGTCCGGCCTTCCGGACCCCTGGTCCCCTCGGCCCTCCGGCCCTCCGGCCCTCTGACGCCTTGGTGCCTTGGTCCCGGCCTACTTACCGCACGTCGGCAGATCCGCGGTGTCGCCGCTGCGGATGTCCTTGAGAGCGCCGAGGGCGTCCTTGATGGTGCCCACCTTGACCAGGGTGAGGCCGTCGGGGGTGTCCATGGCGGCGGCCGCGCAGTTGTCGGCGGGTGTCAGGAAGTACTGCGCGCCCTTGGCCCGCGCGCCCACGGTCTTCATCTCGATGCCGCCGATCGGCCCGACCTTGCCGGCGTCGTCGATCGTGCCGGTGCCGGCCACGAACCTGCCGCCGGTCAGACTGCCCGGGGTGAGCTTGTCGTAGATGCCGAGCGCGAACATCAGCCCGGCGCTCGGTCCGCCGACGTCGGCGAGCTTGATGTCGATGGTGAACGGGAACGTGTGGTCGGTCCCCGCGGAGATCCCCACGATGGCCCGCTTCTCACCGGCGTCGTCGGACGTCGTGGTGGTCACCGTGATGTCCTGCGTCTTGGTCGGCGTCCGCTTCTCCTTCTCCGCGGCGGCCTGCTCCTTGGCCGGCACGATCGTGAAGCGGACCTCCTGGCCCGGCTTGTGCTTCGTGACGAGCTTCGCGACGTCGGCCGGCTCCTTCACCACCGTACCGTCGACAGCCTTGATCACGTCCCCCGCGTGCAGCTTGCCCTCCGCCGGGGACCCCTTGACGACCGTCGAGACGATCACCCAGGACTTCACCGGAACGTCCAGTTGCTTCAGGGCGGCGACCTTGGCGCTCTCCTGGGACTGGCTGAACTCCTCGGCGTTCTCCTGGGTGGACTGCTCCTCGGTCTTGCCGTCCGGGTAGAGCGTCTCGTGCGGCACGACCTTGTTGTCGTGCGCGAGCCAGCCGTAGACGGCCTCGACCAGGTTCATCCGGTAGTCGGCGCTCGTGACCCGGACCGTGGTCATGTTCAGGTGGCCACTGGTCGCGTACGTCTTCCTGTCCGCGATCTGCAGCACCGGCTCACCGTCGTGATCGCCCAGCGTGTTCACCGTCGGCCCCGGGGACATCTCCGCGTAGGGCACGGGGATGAACACTCCCGCGCACAGGAGCGCGATCAGCATCAGGGTGGAGGCGAGCATCGTCGCGGTGCGGCGTGGCATGACACGACACTACGGGACGGTCCTGTCAGCGCACCGTCAGGGCCGCCCTTCGGGGGCGACCCTGAGCTCCATCACGCTTGTGACCTGCTGTTTCCTGGCCCGTCAGGCACCGGGCCGGGGCTTCTCCATGGCCTCCCGGAAGCGGGCGTAGCCGGTGAGCTCCGGGCCGTCGTTACGGACCTTGCGGGTCCGGTTGGCCCAACTGCCCCAGAGCCCCGCGCCGATGGCAGCCACAAGCGGAATCAGCAACCAGGCGAGAGCCGCCATGCCGACCTCCAACCCCTTTGAGCGTCCGCAACTGACTGATCAGCAGATTAACCATCCGCAGTGACAACGCTCACGCCGGGGGTGCGGTTACGCAACCGGAAGACGGCCCTCGAGATCAGCAGGCGCCGACCCACTCCTCGGTGCCGTCGGAGAACTTCTGGTGCTTCCAGATCGGCACCTCGTGCTTGAGGTCGTCGATCAGCTTCCGGCAGGCCTCGAAGGCCTCTCCGCGATGCGGGCAGGAGACGGCGACGACCACGGCGAGATCCCCGACCCGGAGGTCCCCCACGCGATGCACGGCCGCCAGGGCCCGCACCGGGAACCCGGCGGCGACCTTCTCGGCGATCCGCCGCATCTCGGCCTCGGCGCTGGGGTGGCACGAATACCCCAGCTCGTCGACGTCGGCACCCCCGTCGTGGTTGCGCACGGTTCCCACGAAGAGCGCGGTGCCCCCGGCCGCGTCGTCCCCGACGGCCCGGAACACCTCGTCCAGGGAGAGGGCCGAGTCCCGGATCCCGATCAGCTTGATCGGATCCTGCGCGGCCTGCTCACCGGGGTGATCGTTCGTGGTTGTCATGGGTCCATCGTGCCGCACGCGACCGACAGCGCGGAATGGAGTCATCGGCCGGCACGCGCGCGTACGCGTTTGGAGTCTCCTACAGGGGCATCCCTCTCCGGCCCCGGCTGTGTGTCCCTCAGATCCGCCGTCGGGCCTTCCGCGCCCGCCGCACCACCGCCGCCGCGCCCAGCAGCGCCACCGTCGCACCCGCGGCACCCGCGGCCGTGGCGTCCTTGCGGCCCAGCCGCCGTCCGGCGACCGTGTGCCTGCCCGACACCTCCTCCAGGAGTTCCGCCAGCACCTCCTCGTTGGTGTACTGCGGCCGCCACCCGGCGTCGTGCAGCCGGCTGCCGCTCACCACCCAGGGGTACATCGTGTACGCCAGGTCCCCGGCCGGGGACGGCGTGAGCCCGATCCGGTGCAGGCGGGCCGCCGCCCCCAGAGCCACCGCCGACGGCAGCTCCATGCGCCGGATCCCGCTGAGCTCCTCGACCTCCTCCTGCTCCAGCCAGCCGTCACACCCGACGGTCAGTTCCCCGTCGACCTTCTCCAGGACGGCGTACTCCAGCGCGCTGCACAGGTCCTCGACGTGGCAGAACTGCCACGCGGGCCGCGACCCGGCGACGACGAGCAGGCGGGGAGACTCGAAGTACCTGGTCAGCGCGGTGTCCGTGCCTCCGCCCACCAGTACGGCGGGCCGCACCACGGTGACGTTGAGCCCCGGGTGCGCCCGGGGCGCCCGGCGCGCCAGCCGTTCGATCTCCAGCAGGTCGCCGACGCCGGTCGCCTCCGCCGTGGCGCGCAGCTCGGCGTCCTCGGACAGCGGCAGCTCGTTGTCGGGCAGCGCCCCGTAGACCATCGCCGAGGTGCAGAGCACGACCCGGTGCACCCCGGCCGCCGCGGCAGCCGTCAGGACGGTCTGCGTCCCCCGTACGTTGTAGGCCGTTCGGGCGGCCGCGTCGGTCTCGAGATCGAGATCCAGCGCCAGGTGCACCACCACGTCGGCCCCGCGCAGCTTGTCCGCGATGGCCGGATCCCGTACGTCCAGGACGTGCCACTGGGCCGCCGCGCACTCGCCGCGCCGCTCGTCGACGGCGAGGACCTGCTTGACCTCGTCGGATGCGGCGAGCCGCTCCGTGAGCAGGGCTCCTACGCCGTACGCGGCGCCGGTCACCGCGACGACGGGGCCGCGCGCCGCGGGACGCGCGGAACTGGTTGACTGGTTTCGCGCTGCGCGAACCTGCGGATCTGGGGAACTCACCGGGCGTCTCCAGCGGTTGTCTTCAGTACGAGCGCGTCCGACGCGTGCGTACCAGGTGGCATCCATCCTGCCGCAGGCCGTCAGTCGGCGAAGCACCGAGGCCCGATCCGCCCCAGGTGTCTACGCTGGGTGGTGTTGTCGGGCAGCCGTGCCGCCGGAAAGAACCGGCGGCCCTACCAGCCGAGGAATCCCGTGAGTGACACCCCATTCGGATTCGGCCTTCCGCCGGAGGAGCCGGACGACGGCGACGAGGGCAAGAAGAAGGACCAGCAGAGCGGTGGTGGTCAGGGACCGGCCAACCCGTTCGGATTTGGCGGCCTGCCCGGAGCCGGAGGCTTCGGCTCGGGCCCCGGTGGCCCCGGCGGCCCCGGTGCGGACAATCCGTTCGCAGCCATGTTCGGGTCGCTGAACCCCACCGACCTGGGCGCCGCGTTCCAGCAGCTGGGCCAGATGCTCTCCTACGAGGGCGGCCCCGTGAACTGGGACATGGCCAAGCAGATCGCCCGCCAGACGGTCTCCCAGGGCAGTCCTGACGGCACCAAGGACGCCAGCGTCGGCCCCGCCGACCGCAAGGGCGTCGAGGAAGCCGTCCGCCTGGCCGACCTGTGGCTCGACGATGCCACGTCGCTGCCCTCCGGCGCCGCCTCCGCGGTGGCCTGGAGCCGCGCGGAGTGGGTCGAGGCGACCCTGCCCGCCTGGAAGGAGCTCGTCGACCCGGTCGCCGAGCGCGTCGGCACCGCCATGGGCGACGTCCTGCCGGAAGAGATGCAGGCCATGGCCGGCCCGCTGATCGGCATGATGCGCTCGATGGGCGGTGCCATGTTCGGCACGCAGATCGGGCAGGCCGTCGGCGTGCTCGCCGGTGAGGTCGTCGGCTCGTCCGACATCGGTCTTCCGCTCGGCCCGGCCGGCAAGGCCGCGCTGCTGCCGGTGAACATCGAGACGTTCGGCAAGGACCTGAGCGTTCCCCAGGAGGAGGTGCGGCTGTATCTCGCCCTGCGCGAGGCCGCCCACCAGCGCCTCTTCGCCCACGTGCCGTGGCTGCGCTCGCATCTGTTCGGCGCGGTCGACGGCTACGCCCGCGGGATCAAGGTCGACACGGCCAAGCTCGAGGACGTGGTCGGCCAGTTCGACCCGCAGAACCCGGAGCAGCTGCAGGAAGCCCTCCAGCAGGGCATGTTCCAGCCGGAGGACACACCCGAGCAGAAGGCCGCCCTGGCCCGTCTGGAGACGGCTCTGGCGCTCGTGGAGGGCTGGGTGGACGCGGTGGTCCACGCCGCGGCGAAGCCCCGCCTGGCATCCGCCGACGCCCTGCGCGAGACGCTGCGCCGCCGCCGCGCCTCGGGCGGTCCTGCCGAGCAGACGTTCGCCACGCTGATCGGCCTGGAGCTGCGCCCGCGCCGTCTGCGGGACGCCTCCCGTCTGTGGGCCTCGCTCACGGACGCGCGCGGTGTCGACGGCCGGGACGCCCTGTGGCACCACCCGGACATGCTGCCGACGGCGACCGACCTGGACGACCCGGACGGCTTCGTGCACCGCGAGCAGATCGACTTCTCCGAGCTGGACAAGATGCTCGGCGAGGCGGCGGACAAGCCCGACCTGAAGAAGAAGGACGAGGGCGGGAGCAAGGGCGACGACGCCGGGTGAGCCTGTACGACGACGCGGTCCTCGTACTGAAGGGGTACGAGGACCAGGCGGAGCTGCGCCAGGCCTATCTGGACCACCTGGCGGAGCACCCGGACGGCCTGTGGAAGGCCTGCCACGCGGGTCACATCACGGCGAGCGCCCTGGTGATCGACCCGGAGGGCGGCCGGGTGCTGCTGACCCTGCACAGGAAGCTGCGGATGTGGCTGCAGATGGGCGGCCACTGCGAGCCCGGCGATGCCTGTCTGGCGGACGCGGCCCTGCGTGAGGCGACGGAGGAGTCCGGCGTCCTGGGTCTCTCCCTGCTGCCCGGCGGTCCGGTGCGCCTGGACCGGCACCCGATCCCGCCGCCGTGCCACTGCCACTTCGACGTCCAGTACGCGGTCGTTGCGCCCCCGGACGCCGCGCACGCGATCAGTGACGAGTCGCTCGACGTGCGCTGGTTCGGGTACGACGAGGTGGCCGGGGTGGCGGACGAGTCGGTCGTGCAGTTGCTGGCGGCGACCCGCGTGAGGATCACGACGTGAGTTACATGTAAGGGGCGGCCGCTGTAGCGGCCGCCCCTTACATGTCATTGTGAAGGCGGGTGCGCCCCTTCAGGGGCGCGGGGAACTGCGCGACCAGCCACGGACGGCCCGCGGACGGAGCGATACCGCACCCCCTCCGACCCCTGGGCCGAACCCACAGAGCGCAGAGCGCTCAGCTCCAGACGTTGCCCTGGTTCTGCCCGCGCGCTCCCTGCTGGCCCATGCCGTACTGCGCGGCGAGTCCGGAGCCGGTCTGGGCGCCCTGCGGCGGCAGCAGCTCGCTGGGCTGGACGAGCGCGAAGCCGGTGCCCATGAAGCTCAGCTCCCAGCCCTCGCCGGTGCTGCCGCGCCGCCGCCACACCCCGGAGGAGTGCGTCTGCGCCTGCATCTGCACCCGCAGGCTCGTCGACCAGGCGACGATCGCGTCGGCGTCGCAGTTGACGTACTTGTCGGGCGTCACCTGCAGCGCAAGCGGCATACCGGATGTCATCAGGGCGACCTTCCCCCGGCCGGTGATGTTGAGCTGGTACTTCCCGGAGCCGGAGATGCCGTACAGGCTGTCCACGGCGATGACCTCGTGGTGCAGGGAGGAGTCCATCGCCAGCACGTAGCTGCTGTCTACGGTGAGGCCGTCCTGGTCCACCTCCATGACGTGGACGTGCTGCTTGAGGTTGGCGAGGTAGACCGTGCCCTGCCCGTGGCAGCGCATCAGGTCCAGGCCCTCTCCGGTCTGCGCACGCACGCGTGACTGCTGGTTGCTCTGGAGCTCGGCGTCGAACTCGACGAGACCCTGGTAGGCGACCATCGTGCCCTTGCGGGCCAGGATGTCGTCGTGGCCCTCCAGGGCGACGCGCAGCATCTGCTTGTTCTGCAGGCTCCAGCGTTCCTGGGTCTGTTGCTCGTTGTAGGCGAAAATCGGGCTCTGCATGGCGTGTGGCTCCCCCTCAGCCCCGGACCCGGAGGCGGTCGGTGCTGTCCTCGCTGGGCTGGACGACGACGATGCCCTGACCGGAGAAGGCCATCTGGTAGGCCTCGCCGCTGCCGCGGCCGATCAGCGACTGGGCCCGGAAACTGCGCTTGCCCTTCACCTTGAGGTTCGGGGACCAGGCGACGAGCGCGTCGGGGTCGACGTAGGTCTCGTCCTCGCCGCCTCCGCAGTCGACGACGATGGGCTTGCCCCGGGAGGTCAGCGCGACCCAGCCCTGCCCCGAGATCTTGGTGTTCCACAGGCCCTGCCCGGCGAACTTCGCCAGGCCCTTGACCCGCTCCACGCCCCACGTGAGGTGGGCGTCGAAGGCGAGCAGGTTGGTGGCGTTGACGGAGATGCCGTCGCCGTTGAGGTTGATCACGACGACGTTCGCCCCGTAGTCGGCGAGGTAGAGCAGGCCGTCGCCGGAGCACTTCATCAGGGGCGCGCCCTCGCCGGTCATCCAGTCCTTGGCGATCTGGCGCACGGCCGGCGGGTTCGGCTCGTACTGGACGAACCCTTCGTAGGCGACCATCGACCCCACGCGCGCGAGGAGGTCGTTTCCGGTCTGCATGGCGACCTTCAGCATGTGGTTGCCGTGGTTCTCCATGCGGGCGGTGACGGGTGCGGGGGCGTGGCCCGCGAGCTGCTGTGTCATGACGGGCTCCCTCAGACCTCGTACGGCTGGACGACGATGAAGTTGCCGGGCGCTCCCCGGAACTGCAGGTTCACGCTCTCCCCCGTGTCACCGGGGTAGGCGTTGCGGCGCATCCGCACCTGGCTGGACACGACGACCTGGGCGGCGGCCGACCAGGCGACCACGGCGTTGCAGTCGGCGAACGTGGTCGGCGTGACGGGCAGCACCACGGGAGTGCCGTGCGTCTTCACGACGATGGTGCCGGTGCCCTGGAACTGCATGGTGAACAGTGCGCCGCCGGGGATGCCGTGGCCCTCGATGCGGCGGACCTCGTAGGTGAGGCTCTCGTCGAACGCGAGGACATTCTCGGCGGAGACGCAGACGGCGTCGCCCTGGAGCTCGAGAGGGTGCAGCATGGTCGAGTTCTCGGCGAGGAACACCTGTCCCTGGCCCGTGCAGCGCATCAGCTGCATCTCCTGGCCGGTCGCGTTGCCCACGATCCGGCCGGCGAACCCGGCGCCCTTGTAGCTGAAGTCGACCTTGCCCTGGTAGAGCACCATGCTGCCCTGTCGGGCCAGCACCGGCTGTCCGCCGATGCCGAGGTCGACGCGGACGAGCTTCTTGTTCTGCTGCGTCCAGCGCTGCCCCGTGGGCGTCTCCTTGAACTGCTGGAGCGCGCCGGACACACCGGGGCCCTGGGGAGCACCTTGAGGGGTACCCTGCGGGGCTCCGTAGGGGGCCTGCCCGAACGGCGGCTGCTGCTGTCCGTAGCCGGGGGGCGGGGTGGGCTGGCCGTAGCCGGGGGGCGGGGCCGGGGCTTGGGGCGCTTGCGGCGCATGAGGTGCCTGGGGCTGGCCGTAGCCAGGAGGCGGCGGCGCGGTCTGACCGGGGACCTGGCCGTACTGCGGCGGCTGCTGGCCCGGCTGGCCGTACGGCGCGGGCGCCGGGGCCGGAGGCGGCACCTGCGAGCCACCCGGCGGTGCGTGCAAGGGCGCGCTGATGGTCGGGGCGGCGTGCACCTGGGGAGCGGGCGCCGGGGCTGGAGGCGGGGTGGAGCCGGGCGGGGGCGCGAAGCCCTGGGCGGCCGGCTGGGGTGCGGGCGCCGGAGGCGCCGCCGGGGCCGGGGCCGGGGCGGGTTCCGGCGTGCCGGGAACGCCGAACGCGGGCGGGGCGAAGCCCGGGGCTGCGCCGGCCTGCCGCTGCTGCGGGGCGGGCGCGGGCGTCTCCTCCTCGGCCACCTCACCGCCGAAGTTCTTCAGCAGCGCGTCCAGACCGCCGTCGAAGCCCTGCCCGACGGCGGCGAACCTCCAGACGTCCTTCAGATAGAAGTCGCCCAGCATCACGGCCCGTTCGGTGGAGAACTCCGAGCCGTTGAAGGAGTAGCGCGCCACCTCCTCGCCGCCCGCGACGATGCGGATGTAGCCGGAGGCGATCTGCGACATCTGGCCGGCGCCGTCGATCGTCGCCGTGAAGGACAGCTTCTGGATCTGCGACGGGATCCGGTCGAGCGTCACGCGGAAGGACTCTGTGTCACCCGCCTGGGCGCCCAGGAGCTGAATGGACTCCTCGGGGGACTTCGGCTGGTTGAAGAAGACGAAGTACCGGTCGTCCGAGAGCCGTTCATCGGCGTCGAGGCCGAAGCAGCTGATGTCGAAGCTCAGTCCGGGGCCGGCGATCTGTACACCTACGTACAGATCCGTGCCCGCGGTGAGGTCACTGATCCTGGCCTTGTGGCCGCGTTGGAATTCCCTGGCCATGCGTAACGACCGTCCCCCATCCAGAACGTGATTGCGTCGCGTCAGGCTAACGGCAAACTCGGACACCGGACGAGGTCGGTACAGAGCCGGTACAGAACGGCCGCTCGGCCGTATCGGCTGTTCGCTCGCGGAAAGCGGCCGGTCACACCGCGGGGCTCTCTCCCCGCGCGCCGGGCACGTGGGGCAACCGCTCGGCGGCGACCACGCCTTCGAGGTATCCCCGGGCCCGCTCGGTGCGCGGATAGGCCGTGAGGAGTTCCCAGAAGCGTGGTCCGTGTCCGGGGACGAGCAGATGGGCGAGTTCGTGGAGGAGGACGTAGTCGACGACGTACTCGGGCATGCCCTGGAGGCGGTGCGAGAGGCGGATGCTGCCCTCGGCGGGGGTGCATGATCCCCAGCGCGTGTTCTGGTTGGTCACCCAGCGCACCGACACGGGCCGGGCCCGTCCGCCGAAGTACTGCTCCGACAGGCGCCGCGCCCGCTCGGCCAGCTCGGCGTCGCCGAGCGCCCGCTTGCTCTCCTGGGCGGCCAGCTTGTCGAGCATGACGTTCACCCAGCGCTGCTCCTCCGCCTCGGACATGCGGGCGGGGATGAGCACCACGGTGCGATCGCCCTCGCGGTACGCGGAGACCGTTCTGCGTCGGCGGGCGCTCCTGCGGACCTCGATCGCGCTCGCCCCGGAGCCGCTCGGCGGCTGGCTCGTCGTGCTGCGGTGTGGCGTTCCGGCGCGGTGCAGTGGGTCGGCGGGCACGCCCCGACGTTACCCGCTGCACACGGGGAAGTCCCGACTCCGGGACGGTTCGGTGCCGCCACCCCCACCGGCCGCCGGATTTGTACGACGAATACCCACGCCTGTGGACAACTTTCGGCGCTCGGCGGCGGGGTTGGGCATGCTGGATCCCGTCGGCGAAGCGATGGCGGGGTCGGTCCGGGACCAGGGGACCGTTTCCGCGCTCGGGTTCGGCCTGCGCCGGGCGTGCCCGTGTCCGGGTCGGGCCCGGACAGGGGCACCCTCGGGTTCGGCCTCGGCGTGACCTGCCCGGGCCTGCGTCTTCGCTCTGCCGACATACGGGGACGATCTACGGCATACGGGGGCCTGTCATGCATCCGATGGTGAAACCCGCGCTCAGGCGCGGCTGGCGCGACCTCAACACCGTGCAGTTCGGGATGACACCGGCGCATGCGATGACTCTCGGCCCGATGGACCTGGCGACGGGCAGCTTCCTCGACCTGCTGAACGGCACGCGGGGGCTGGAGCTCCTGCGCGAGGAGGGACGCCGCATGGACCTGCCCGACGGTCATGTCGACGGGCTGGTGCGAGGGCTCGCCCGAGCCGGGCTGCTGGACGACGCCCGGGGCGGCGGGCCGGCGGCCGACGCCCTGCGGAAGAAGAAGGAGGTTCTCGACCGGCTGCGCCCCGACCTGGCCTCCCTGGCCCTGACGACCTCGGCCCCCGGGGACGCGATCGGTCAGCTGGCGGCCCGGTGCTCGCAGCGCGTGCAGGTGCGGGGCGCGGGCCGGGTGGGTGCCGTGCTGGCCTCGCTCCTGGCCGGGGCGGGCGTGGGCGAGGTGGCCGTGCTCGACGGTGGCCGTGTGGAGCCGTGGGACGTCGCGCCGGGCGGGCTTCCCGCGGAGTCCGTCGGCGACCGCAGGGACGAGTCGGCCCGCCGTGCCGTGCGCCGGGCGGCCCCGGACCGGCCGCGGCGCCGCGCGACGGCTCAGGCGTCCCCGGGGGCGGGAGACCCGGGATTCTCGCTGGTGATCATCGCCCCGCGGGACGATGTCGCCGTGCACGCGCCGGACCCGGCCGCCGCCGAGCCGCTGATGGCTTCCGGGACACCCCATCTGTACGCCGGTGTCGTGGAGGGCACCGGCGTGGCCGGCCCTCTCGTGCTGCCCGGGGAGACGAGCTGCGCGGGGTGTCTGCAGGAGGGCCGAACCGACCGGGACCCGGCCTGGCCGCGCCTGGTCGCCCAGTGGCGCTCCGGCAGGCAGCGGCAGGTCAGGGCCTGCGATCTGACGCTGGCCACGACCGTGGCCGGCCTGGCGGCCGCTCACGCACTCGCCTTCCTGGACGGCCAAGTCCCCTCCACTGCCGGATCACGCTGGGAGGTCTCCGTCCCCGGGCTCCGCTGGCATGCGCGGTCGATCCGGGCGCATCCGGAATGCCCGTGCGCGGCGGTGGAGAGAGGAAAAGGGGAGCACCTCTCGGAGGACGGGACGTCGCACGAGACAATGGCGGTGCAACGGCCGTCGGAGCAGTGCCGTGAGGCAGAGGCGGAGCGGCCGGCTGGGACTTGGAGGGCGCATGTCTGATCTTCCCCGGAAGGCGGTTACCCGGACCGCCAAGCTCGCCGCGCTCCCGCTCGGCATCGCCGGGCGGGCGACCTGGGGATTCGGAAAGCGGATCGTCGGTGAGTCCGCCGAGCTCGTCGGCCGTGAACTCCAACAGCGCACGGCTGAGCAGCTGTTCAAGGTGCTCGGCGAGCTCAAGGGCGGGGCGATGAAGTTCGGCCAGGCCCTGTCCGTCTTCGAGTCCGCGCTCCCCGAGGAGGTGGCCGGCCCCTACCGGGCCGCGCTGACCAAGCTCCAGGAGGCCGCGCCGCCCATGCCGACCCGTACCGTGCACGCGGTGCTGGAGGAGCGGCTCGGCGAGGGCTGGCACGAGCTGTTCCTGGAGTTCGAGGACAAGCCCGCGGCGGCGGCCTCGATCGGCCAGGTCCATAGGGGGGTGTGGCACGACGGCCGCGAGGTCGCGGTCAAGGTGCAGTACCCGGGCGCCGGTGAAGCGCTGCTGTCGGATCTGAACCAGCTGAGCCGCTTCTCGCGGCTGCTCGGTCCGCTGATCCCCGGCATGGACATCAAGCCGCTGATCGCGGAGCTGAAGGACCGCGTCTCGGAGGAGCTGGACTACGGTCTGGAGGCCCAGGCCCAGCAGGCCCACGCGGAGGAGTTCACGGACGACCCGGACGTGCTCGTGCCGCAGGTGGTCCACCAGTCCGACCAGGTCCTGGTCACCGAGTGGATCGACGGCATCCCGATGTCGGAGATCATCTCGGACGGCACCCAGGAGCAGCGCGACCGTGCCGGACAGCTCCTGGCCCGCTTCCTTTTCTCCGGCCCCGCCCGCACGGGGCTGCTGCACGCCGACCCCCACCCGGGCAACTTCCGGCTCCTGCCCGGGGGCCCGGAGGGCGAGGACGACTGGCGTCTCGGCGTCCTGGACTTCGGCACGGTCGACCGGCTCCCCGGCGGCCTGCCCGCCACCATCGGCGAGTCCCTGCGGATGACCCTCGACGGGGAGGCCGAGGCAGTCTACGAGCTGCTGCGCGTGGAAGGGTTCGTCAAGGAGACGATAGAGCTGGACCCGGACGCCGTCATGGACTACCTGCTGCCGATCATCGAGCCAGCTCAGGTGGAGGAGTTCACGTTCACCCGGGGATGGATGCGCAGCCAGGCGGCCCGGGTCGCCGACCCCCGCTCACCCGCCTACCAGCTCGGCAAGCAGCTCAACCTGCCCCCGTCCTATCTGCTGATCCACCGGGTGACATTGAGCACGATCGGGGTGCTGTGTCAGCTCGGAGCGACAGTGCGGCTGCGCGAGGAGCTCGAGGAGTGGCTGCCGGGGTTCGTCCCGGAGGACCCGGCGGACGGTGAAGAAGCGGCGGAGGCGTGAGTCCGGGCCGGGGGCGTCACCACCAGTCCGAGTCCAGGCGCCCCTCGATGGACCTGAGGTTCTCCCGGGAGCAGATTTGGCAGTAGTGGCGGCGGGCGCCGTCCTCCACGGAGTAGGTCCAGGTGAGCGGCAAACCGTCGGTCAGGGCGTCGGCCGAGGTGCCGCAGCAGGCACAGACAAGGCGCCGCGGCTGCGCGGCGGAGCCGTCGTCACTGCCTCCTGAAGGACTCGTCACCTGGCGACGATAACTCCGCACCGGGCGACAGGGTGGACACAACGCCCCCGGGTTCAGCGGCGCACAGCCCGGCGCGAAGGCCAGGACGCCTCGGGCTCGATGGACGCCGCGCGCCCTCCCGTACAACGCGCCACGGGGGCCGGTCCGTTGGGTACGGACCGGCCCCCGTGGTGAGAGTTCGGCGGCGGCAGCCCGGGCTCATGGGCCGGGCTGTCCTCACGTCAGGTGCGGCAGGTTACTGCATGACCGCCATGGCGAGCGCCCGGCGGGCACGCAGTGAAGCGCGCTCCGCCCTGCGCTGCATCCGGCGGGCGGCCATCAGGCGCACGGCCTGTCGATCCCGCTCCGCCTCCTGCAGTCGCTCGCGCATATGCGCGCGAGCCATGGCTTCTGGGATGAGTTGCATCTCACGGGTCCTGTTCTGACGCGAGTCCTTCGCGCCGCTGATGGTGAAGTCTTGGTTCGCGGAGCCTGCGGGCTCGTAAGTGGACGGCTTCATCGGGGCCTGCTTCTGGGGGTCGTGCGTGAGAGGGCGGTCGATCGTGCCTGCGGTGTTCATGCCGTGACCGGGTTCTTCCGCGGGCGACCACGGGGCCGCTTCCGGGCGACGACGACCCCCTGGACGAACAGCTCGCCACCCCAGACGCCCCAGGGCTCACGCCGCTCCTTGGCGCCGGCGAGGCAGGCCTCGACCAGCGGGCAGGTACGGCAGAGGGACTTGGCGTACTCGACGTCCGCGGGCGACTCGGCGAAGAAGACCTCCGGGTCGTAGGACCGGCACGGGACGGGTACGCCGAGGTTCTCGATGGCGTCGTCGAGCGCGGTGAGCGCGGTGAGCGGGGTCAAGGTGGGGTCCTCCGTGGAGCCGGGCTTGGGGATCGTGTCGGAAGGCGGTACGGACGGGGCGTGCGCTTCGAGTTGCACGGTTCGTCTTCCTCGTCTGTTCGTTCCGGCCTGTTGACCGGGGGGTGGTGGTACCGGGTTCTTTTCTTGTCCCGAGGCTCCTTCGGTCCGTCATCCCTGGTCAGGGACAAACAGAAGGGCCGCGGATCCCGGATGGGGTTCCGCGGCCCTGAAGGCGCCGGCCTGATCTGCGATCAGGCTGGATGACTCCAGGGTTCTGGCCCACGGAAGGCCCACATCTGGTGGTGCTGCGTCGTCTGCTTCCGGAATCCGGCACCGGTTGCCGTAAAGGCATAGGCCTGTGCCTGTGCCTCTACTGCCGCTTCCAGTGCCTTGGTCGGTCGCTCATTGCGCTCGCGGACGGGAAGGCCCGCGGGAGCAACGGAGGAGGACGCCGGACGGACGGCACGAATGCCGGACAGACCGGTGCCCAGGTTCGAAACGCCGAGCATGCACGCGGAGACGGCCGAGCGATCGGTCATTTTCACGATGCTGACGGAGCTGGTGTTGATGCTGATCACTGGACTCGCCTCCTCTCGGCGTCTCGGGGGACTGGACGAACCAGTCCTGCGGATATGCAAGTACAACACGGAATCAGGGCCTCCGAGAAGGCCGCTGCTCTCGTGCCTAAGAACCTATGGGGATTGCTGGGGCATGCGCAAACTATTTTTTCGACGAGTTCGTGTCAGTCCTGATCTGTGCTCTCAGCGAGGGACTGGCCTGCGCAGATGGCCAGCACGTCGGCCCCGTAGCGGGTGAGCTTGCGCATCCCGACGCCCGGGATGCGGGCGAGCTCGCGCTCGTCGTCGGGAGCGGACTCGGCGATCGCCATCAGGGTGCGGTCCGTGAACACGCAGAAGGCGGGCTGGCCGCTGCTGCGTGCCTGGTCGGCGCGCCACTCGCGCAGCCGCTCGTACAGGCCCTCGTTCATGTCGGAGGGGCAGTCGTCGCAGCGCATCAGTTTCATCTCGCCCGGGTCGGTCAGCGTGCGGCCGCAGACTCGGCAGCGGGCGGGAACTCGCTGGGCCCGCCTCGGGGCGGACTCCCTGGTTCCGGGGATTCCGCGCTCGATTCCGCCTGCTCCGCCCGCGGTGGTGCGGCCCGTGGTGGGCGTCGAGCCGGGGCGCAGTCCGTCGAGGAAGCGGCTGGGGCGGCGGTTGGGGCGGCCCCCGGGTGAGCGGGAAAGCGCCCAGGAGAAGCGGAGGTGTTCGCGCGCGCGGGTCACACCGACATAGAGGAGGCGGCGCTCCTCCTCGATCTGTTCGTCGGTCTTGGCGTAGGTGATCGGCATCATGCCCTCGGCCACACCGACCAGGAAGACGACATCCCACTCCAGGCCCTTGGCCGAGTGCAGGGAGGCGAGGGTCACGCCCTGCACGGTGGGGGCGTGCTGGGCGTTCGCCCGTTCGTCGAGTTCGGCGACGAGGTCGGCCAGGGTGGCGCCCGGTTTGGCGGCGGCGAAGTCCTGGGCGAGGTTCACCAGGGCGGCCAGGGACTCCCAGCGCTCTCGCACGGCGCCGGAGCCGGCCGGCGGCTGCGTCGTCCAGCCCTCTCCCGACAGCACGGCACGCACCTGGGAGGGGAGGTCGACGACGTCGTCGAGGAGGGAGTCGTTGCCGCCGAAGCGGGCCGCGCCGCGCAGGGCAATGCCCGCCTTGCGCACCTCCGGGCGGTCGAAGAACCGCTCGGCGCCGCGCAGCTGGTAGGGCACTCCGGCGTCGGCCAGGGCCTGCTCGTAGGTCTCGGACTGCGCGTTCGTACGGAAGAGGATCGCGATCTCGGAGGCCGGGACCCCCGAGTCGATGAGCTCGCGGATCCGGCGGGCCGCGCCTTCCGCCTCGGCGGGCTCGTCGGTGTACTCGGCGTAGACGGGCTCGGGCCCCGCGGGGCGCTGGGAGACGAGCTCCAGGCGGTGGTCTGCGGCCCGGCCCCGGGCCTGGGCGAGCAGGCCGTTGGCGAGGTGGACGACCTGGGGGGTGGAGCGGTAGTCGCGGACCAGTTTGACGACCGTGGCACCCGGGTGGCGGGTGCGGAAGTCGAGCAGGTGGTCCGGGGTCGCCCCCGTGAAGGAGTAGATCGTCTGGCTGGCGTCCCCGACCACGCACAGGCTGTCGCGCTCGCCCAGCCACAGTTCGAGCAGACGCTGCTGGAGAGGGCTGACGTCCTGGTACTCGTCGACCACGAAGTGCTGGTACTGGGCGCGGATCTGCTCGGCGATGTCGTGCCGGTCCTGCAGGACGGCCACGGTCAGCAGCAGCACGTCCTCGAAGTCGATGACGGACCGCTCGCGCTTGACGTCCTCGTAGGCGGCGTAGAGCTGGGCGATCTCGGCGGGGTCGCGGGGCGACTCGCGGCCGGCCTTGGCCGCGGCGGGCGCGTAGTCGGCGGGGACGGTCTGGGTGACCTTGGACCATTCGATCTCGGCGGTGACGTCCCGCAGCTCGCCCCGGTCGAGACGGATGCGGCAGGCGGCGGCCGCGTCGGCGACGAGCTGGATCTTGCGATCGACGAGCCGGGGCATGAAGCCGCCGATCGCTTTCGGCCAGAAGTACTGGAGCTGACGCAGGGCGGCCGAGTGGAACGTGCGGGCCTGGACGCCCGCGGCGCCGAGCTGGCGCAACCGGCCGCGCATCTCTCCGGCTGCGCGATTGGTGAAGGTGACGGCGAGGACGCTGGAGGGGTGCAGGATACCGGCGCGCACCCCGTAGGCGATGCGGTGGGTGATCGCCCGGGTCTTGCCCGTGCCCGCGCCCGCCAGGACGCACACCGGACCGTGCAGAGCCGTCGCCACCTCGCGCTGCTCGGGGTCGAGCCCTTCGAGCACCGCGTCGGCGGAGTCCGGTACCTGCGGGAACAGGGTGGAGTGCGTTGCTGCTGTCACACGGCCATGCTGCCAGGTCGCGCGAGACGGCCGCGCAGGTTGTCCACAGGCGGGCACTGATAGTCGTACCAATGCGGCAGGCGTCACGTCGGGCCGGACCCGGGCACGGGAATGGTGGACCTTTCACATACGTTCTGTCACTGCGACCACCCGCCCCGAGCCAACGAAGGAGCACGAGACACATGCTGGGCACTGTGACGATGTACAGCACCACGTGGTGCGGCTACTGCCGCCGGCTGAAGAGCCAGATGGACCGCGAGGGCATCGCGTACACCGAGATCAACATCGAGCAGGACCCGGAGTCCGCCGCGTTCGTGGAGAAGGCGAACGGCGGAAACCAGACGGTGCCCACCGTCCTGTTCCCGGACGGCTCGACGCTCACCAACCCGTCGCTGGCTCAGGTGAAGCAGAAGATCGGCGTCTAGTCGTCGCGTGCTCGTGCGGGGAAGGCGGCTCCTGAGGCAGCTCAGGGGCCGCCTTCTCGTGGTCGGTCCCACACCATGACGTAGCGCCACAGCAGGGTGCGGCGGACGGTGCAGCCGGGCAGGAGTCGGTGGAGCACCCGCCGGATCTCCGCCCAGGGCAGGTGCACGTCTTCCATGGGCATGCCGACGGGACCGTGCTTGCCGCCGTTCCGGCGGGCGTGCAGCAGGCTCGCGGGCACGCCGCACGCCCTGATGAGCCAGTCCAGAGGCGTCCGGTTGGCGGCCATGCCGACGATCACCAGACGACGGCCGGGTGCGGTGAGCCGGGTGAGGCGGGTGACCGCCTCCGCCAGCGGCGTGTGGTGCACCACGGCGACCGCGCTGACGAAGTCGAACGCACTCTCCGGCAGCGCCCCGTCGGCGAGGTAGTCGGCCTCCAGGCAGGTGACGTTGCCGGGCACGCGCGCGTGCCCGCGAGCACGTTCGATCATCTCCGCGGAGCGGTCGACGCCCGTGAGGGATGCCGACCGTTCCGCCGGCTTGCGGGCGAGCAGCCCGTCGCCGCAGCCCGCGTCCAGGGCCGTGGGGGGGGGGGGGGGGGGCGCGGGGGGGCGCCCGGGGGCGGGGGGGGGGGGGGGGGGGGTGGGGGGGGGGGGGGGGGGGGGCGGGGGCGGGTG
>NZ_JACHCX010000020.1:0-123768 GCF_014207295.1 Streptomyces sp. AK010 | reverse complement strand
AGGCGGCGCCGGATAGGGGTGAGGCGGGGGGGGGCGCGCCGGGGCCCGGGGGGGCCCCCCCCCCCGCCCCCCCCCCCCCCCCCCGGGGGGCGCCCCCCCCCCCCCCCCCCCCCCCCCCCACGGCCGGATGGTGATGGACGTTGTGGTTCAGTACGGGTCGGTCACCGGCTGCGGCGTCAGGCGGCGCTCCGCGTCGGGAGTGGCTTGCCGTACCAGAGCTCGATCAGGCGGGCCGCGATCGAGATGCCGTAGGGCGGGAGCACCTCGCCGGACTCGAAGGCGGCGCGCAGCTCCTCGCGGGAGAACCAGCGGGCCTCGTGGATCTCGTCACCGTCGACCTCGATCTCGGTCGACGTGGCGCGGGCCATGAAGCCCAGCATGAGGCTGGACGGGAAGGGCCAGGGCTGACTGGCGACGTACTCGACCTGGCCGACGCTGATGCCGACCTCCTCGAGGACCTCGCGGCGCACCGACTGCTCGATCGACTCACCGGGTTCGACGAATCCTGCCAGCGTCGAGAAGCGGCCCTCGGGCCAGTGGACCTGGCGGCCGAGCAGGACGCGGTCGTCCTCGTCGGTCACGGCCATGATCACGGCGGGGTCCGTGCGCGGGTAGTGCTCCGCGCCGCAGGCCGGGCAGCGGCGGATGTGGCCGGCGGCGGCGATGACGGTGCGCTCGCCGCAGCGCGAGCAGAAGCGATGCGTTCGCTGCCAGTTCTCCAGGCCCACCGCGTGCACCATCAGGCCCACGTCGCGGGAAGACAGCAGCGCGCCCGCCTCGCGCAGACCCGCCGGGCGCGCGGACTGGTCCATGCGCCCGGGCAGGGAGTCCTTCTGCAGGGCGAAGTAGCTGACGCCGTCCTCGTCGTTGCCGAGGAAGTAGCGGTGTGCCTCGGTGAGAGGGGCCTCGAAGGACGGGGTCATGACGAGTTCGGTGCGCCCGTCCGCCGTCTCGTCGATGAGGACCTGTCCGCCGGAGACGACGAAGCAGCGCGTCGTCGGGTGGCTCCACGCCGCCGCGAGCCAGGCCTCGTCGAGCCGGTGGTGAGCGGCCCGGTCGATGCCGCTCGGGGCGGTGAGCGAGATGGGGCGGTCGGCGTTGGGGTCGGTCCAGGTGGTCACGGGTGCTTCCAACTCCCCGGTGGAACGGTCGGGTTCGGCGGGCGGTTCAGTGGGACGTGCGGCGGGAGGCGACCGTGTCCGGCGGGCTCGGGCGGTGCGGGGCGGCGCCTCCAGTGTGCCCCGCGCGTGTGCCCGGCCCGGACGGAACGGTGGGCTCAGGGTGCGTGGCGCCAGTTCTCGGCGAGGTCACCCCACAGGTACGCGGTGGTCTCGACGCCCTTGAGGAGGAGGTCGAGTTCGACTTTCTCGTTCGGGGCGTGCCAGCCGTCCGAGGGGACGGAGATGCCCAGGAACAGCACCGGGGCGCCGAGGACGTCCTGGAGGTCCGCCGCAGGTCCGGAGCCGCCCTCGCGCGTGAAGCGGACCGGCTTCTCGAAAGCCCGGCCCATGGCGCGGGTGACCGATTCCAGAGCCGGGTGGTCCAGCGGCGTCAGGCACGGGCGCGTGGCGCCGCTGAACGTGATGTCGCAGCGGATCCCCAGCGACACCTGCTGCTCGGCCCAGGCGCGGACGGCCTTCTCCACATGGCCGGGGTCCTGGCCCGCCACCAGGCGGAAGGACAGCTTCACCAGGGCGGAGGCGGGGATGATCGTCTTGCTGCCGGGGCCCTGGTAGCCGCCGCCGATGCCGTTGACCTCCGCGGTGGGGCGGGCCCAGATCCGCTCCAGGGTCGTGTAGCCGGCCTCCCCCTGGGCGGCGTACGACTTGGCCGTGCGCAGCCACTGCTGCTCGTCGAAGGGCAGTTCGGCGAGGAGTTCGCGCTCGCGGTCGGTGAGTTCGACCACGCCGTCGTAGAAGCCGGGGACCGCCACGCGGGCGTGCTCGTCGTGCAGGGCGGCGACCAGGCAGGCGGCGGCCGTCGCCGGGTTGGGCACCGCGCCGCCGAAGGACCCGGAGTGGACGTCCTGGTCGGGTCCGTGCAGGCGTATCTCGCACTCGGCGAGGCCGCGCATGCCGGTGCAGACCGTGGGGGTGTCCTCGGACCACATGCCGGTGTCGGAGACGATCACGGCGTCGGCGGTGAGCCGCTCGGCGTGCTGCTCGACCAGGGCACGGAAGTGCGGGGAGCCGGACTCCTCCTCGCCCTCGACGATCAGCTTGAGGTGCACGGCCGGGGTGTTGCGGCCGGTGGCGGCGAGGTGGGCGCGGACGCCGAGGGTGTGGAAGAACACCTGGCCCTTGTCATCGGCCGCCCCGCGCGCGTAGAGGCGGTTCCCGCGCACGACCGGCTCGAAGGGCTCGCTGTCCCAGCCGTCCTCGCGGGCGGCGGGCTGCACGTCGTGGTGGCCGTAGACCAGGACCGTGGGCGCCTGCGGGTCGTCACAGGGCCATTCGGCGAAGACGGCGGGCCCACCCGGGGTCTGCCAGACCTCGGCCGTCGGGAAGCCGGTCTCCTTCAGCTTGGCGGCGAGCCAGTCGGCGCTGTGTCGTACGTCGGGCGCGTGGTCCGGCTGGGCGGACACCGACGGGATGCGCAGCCACTCGGTGAGGTCGTCGAGGAAGGCGGCGCGGTGCTGCTGGATGTACGTACGGACGACGCTGTCCGGGGTCTGGCTCATGGTCACGAGCCTATCGGCCCGCACCGACGTCCTCGGAGTGCGGTTCCTCACCGGGCGGCTCCTCGCTCAGCAGCCGCTCCAGTGCGGCGCGGTCCGGCAGGCCTTCGGGGCGGACGATCTCGCCGCTGCGTACGTACAGGAACGCGGCCGTGACGGACTCGGGGGGGACGCCCTGCTGCTCGGCCCACGCGATGCGGTAGACGGCGAGCTGGAGCGGGTCCGCGGTGCGTGCGCGGTTGGTCTTCCAGTCGACGATCTCGTAGGTCGCGCCCTCACCGTCGCCCACCTTGTAGACGGCGTCGATGCGGCCCCGTACGACGCGGCCGGCGAGGGCGAGCTGAAAGGGGGCCTCCACCCGGTAGGGCGTGCGGTGCGCGTACTCGGTCTGCTCGAAGGCCTCCTTGAGGGCCTCCAGGTCCCGTTCGTCAGAGATCTCCGCTTCGCCGCCGGGCAGCTCCTCCGGCTCCAGCATGGGCAGCGTCAGCTCTTCGAAACGGGCCTCGACCCAGGCGTGGAAGCGGGTGCCGCGGCGGGCGGCCGGCTGGGGCGGCCGGGGCATGGGGCGGGCCAGCTCCTGGGCGAGGCCGTCCGGGTCGGCGGCCAGGAGCAGCAGCTGGGAGGCCGTGAGGGACGTGGGCAGGGGGACCTCGGTGACGCTGTCGCGGGCGCGCAGGAGCTCGCCGGTGAGGGCGTCGAGGTCGCGGTCCCAGGAGGCGATGGTGCGGGCTTCCTCCGGGGTGAGGTGCGGCCTGGGGTGGCGCTGTGGGCCCTGGGGTTCCGGTGGGCCCGCCTGGTGGGGGACCGTGGGGCGGTCCGCCGCCGACCGTGTGTCTCCGTCCGTCGCTGGCCGTGCGTGCCCATCCACAGCCGACCGTGCGTGCCCGTCCGCGGCCGACCGTGCGTGCCCATCCACAGCCGACCGTGCGTGCCCATCCACAGCCGACCGTGCGTGCCCATCCACAGCCGACCGTGCGTGCCCACCCACAGCCGACCGTGCGTGCCCATCCGCGGCCGACCGTGCGTGCCCGTCCGTCGGCCTCTCTGCGTCCGTGAAGGCATCTCCGTCGGGGGCGTCTTCCTCGGGGACCGATGCGACTTCTTCGGGCGCTGACGCGTCGAGGGCGTCGTCGTGGAAGGGGTCGTGGTCGAAGTCGAACGGGTCCGGTTCGTCGTAGGGAGGCCCGTCATCCCCGGGGGGCGGCGGCCACTCCGGGTCGTCGAGGGCGTCCGGGTCGTGCGCGGCCGGGGGGTGCCCGGCCTCCTCGGACGCGAGGTCCTGCAGGTGGGCCAGGACGGTCTCGGCGGCGGCGCGGCGGCGGGCCAGGGCCGCCGCGTCCAGGGGCAGGGGCCACACCTGGTCGGCCGTCGCCCGGTGCAGGGCCGGGTTCTCCTCGTCCTCGGCGGGCTCCTCCGCCCAGGCCTCGATCTCGCCGTACCCGGCTTCGCAGTGCTCGTAGAGGGCCTGGAGGAACGCGGAAGGCCCGCGGCGCTTCTTCTGAGTGGGTCCCCACCAGTGGCCGGAGCCCAGGAGGAGGGAGCGGGGGCGGGTGAAGGTGACGTAGCCCAGGCGGAGTTCCTCGGTGTGCTGGTGGTCCTTCATGGCCTCGTGGAAGGCCTTCAGGCCCTTGGCGTCCCAGGACGTCACGTCGGGCAGGGTGTCGGCGTCGCCGCGCAGCACGTGCGGCAGGACCTTGCCCTGGGAAGTCCACTTCTCGCGGCCCTGGCTGCTGGGGAAGGTGCCGGCGACCAGGCCGGGCACGACCACGACGTCCCACTCCAGGCCCTTGGACTTGTGGGCGGTGAGCACCTTGACGGTGTTCTCACCGCCGGGGAGGGCGTTGTCGAGGCCCTTCTCGTACTGGGCTGCGGTGCGCAGGAAACCGAGGAAGGCGAGCAGGGACGCCTCGTTGTCGCCGGCGGCGAAGGAGGCGGCGACGTCCAGGAAGTTGGAGAGGGTCTCGCGGCGGCGGGCGGCCAGGGCGTGCGGGGACGCCGACAGCTCCACCTCCAGGCCGGTGACGGCGAGGACGCGGTGCAGGACGTCCATCAGCGGGTCGGCCAGGGAGCGGCGCAGCTCGCGCAGTTCGGTGGCCAGCCGGGCGAAGCGCACGCGCGCGTCGGGCGAGAACGGCAGTCCGTCGTCGTCCCCGCGGCCGTCCAGAGGTGTTTCCAGGAAGGTGTCGAGGGCGTCCGCGAGGGAGATCACCTCGGACGGGTCGACCCCTTCGACGGCTTCGGCGAGGCGGCGGTCCTGGTCGTCGTCGTCCGCCACGCGCGCGTGGGCCACGAGGAGCCGGGCGCGCCGCCCCAGGAGGGCGAGGTCGCGCGGGCCGATGCGCCAGCGCGGGCCGGTGAGCAGGCGCACCAGGGCGGCGTTGGCGCCGGGGTCCTGGAGGACCTCGCAGACGGCGACGAGATCGGCGATCTCGGGCAGGTGCAGCAGCCCGGACAGGCCGACGACCTCGACCGGGATGTCCCGTGCGACCAGGGCGCCCTGGATCTCGGCGAAGTCGGTCGCGGTGCGGCACAGAACGGCGATCTCGCCGGGCGCGGTTCCGGTCCGGACGAGGTGCGCCACGGAGTCGGCGGCCCAGTCGATCTCCTCGGCGTGGGTGGGCAGCAGAGCGCAGCGGACCATTCCGTCGCGTTCGGCGCCGGAGGCCGGGCGGAGAGCCTCCACTCCCGCGTGGAGGGCGCGCAGGGGCTCCGCCAGACCGTTGGCGAGGTCCAGGAGGCGGCCGCCGCTGCGGCGGTTCTCGCTGAGGGCCTGGCGGGTCGCGGGCCGGCCGTCGGCCTGGGCGAAGTGTTCGGGGAAGTCGTCGAGGTTGGCGACGGAGGCGCCGCGCCAGCCGTAGATCGCCTGGCAGGGGTCGCCGACGGCGGTGACAGGGTGGCCGGTGCCCTCGCCGAACAGGCCGGCCAGGAGGACGCGTTGGGCGACCGACGTGTCCTGGTACTCGTCGAGCAGGACCACGCGGAACTCGTCGCGCAGGACCTGGCCCACTTCGGGGGTCCCGGCGAGCCGGGCCGACAGGGCGATCTGGTCGCCGAAGTCGAGCAGGTCCCGCTCGCGCTTGGCGATCCGGTAGCGGGTGACCAGCTCGGCGAGTTCGCGCCGGGCGGCCGCGGCGTCGGGGACCTTGCGCAGGTCGGCGTTGCTGAGCTTGGCGCCTCGCAGGGTCAGCAGCAGTTCGGCGTCGTAGGCGCGCAGTGCCTCCGGGCGCACGAGGTGCTCGGAGAGTTCGGAGTCGAGGGCGAGGAGGTCGCCGACGAGGTCCGGGAAGGAACGGGTCAGGGCCGGGTAGGGCCCGGGGGCCTCGCGCAGGACACGCGCGGCGAGCTGGAAGCGGGTGGCGTCGGCGAGCAGCCGGGACGTCGGCTCAAGACCGATGCGCAGGCCGTGGTCGGTCAGCAGGCGGCCCGCGAAGGCGTGGTAGGTGGAGATCACCGGCTCGCCCGGCGGGTTGTCCGGGTCGATGGCGTCCGGGTCGGTGACGCCGGCCTTGACCAGCGCCTTGCGGACGCGCTCGGCGAGTTCGGCTGCGGCCTTGTTGGTGAAGGTGAGGCCGAGCACCTGCTCGGGGGCGACCTGGCCGGTGCCGACCAGCCACACCACGCGTGCCGCCATCACCGTCGTCTTGCCCGAGCCGGCTCCGGCCACGATCACCTGCGGGGCGGGCGGCGCGGTGATGCAGGCCGTCTGCTCCGGGGTGAACGGGATGCCGAGGAGCTCCTTGAGCTGTTCGGGATCGGAGATACGGGCGGGCACATCGAAAGGCTAGCGGCGGCCACTGACAGCGGTGACCGGTCCGGCCTCCGGAGGAAGAAGAAGCGCAGGTCAGCACACGTGGTGCGATACCTCACTCCACGACTGTCCCCGCCGCGGCTGCTGGCTCCGAGACTGCTGGCAGCTCACTCCACGACGTGACGTCCCTCCTGCCGCGCGCTGCACGAGGCTCGGAACGCGCAGTGCGTGCAGTGCTGCCCGGCGGTGGGCGTGAACCTCTCGTCGAGGACCTTGCCTGCGGCGGTGGCGAGCAGGTCGCCGACCCACTCCCCCTCCAGCGGCTCCTGGGCCTGCACCTTGGGCAGGCTCTCGCCGCCGTCGCGTTTGGCCGCCCCCTGCCGGAGGTGGACGAGTTCGGCGCCGCCCGGCTCGGGGCGTACGCCGTCGAAGGCCTCGTCGACGGCGCCCTCGCGGACGGCCAGCTGGTAGACGGCGAGCTGTGGGTGGCGCTCCACCTCCTTGGAACTGGGCGCCTGCTTGCCGGTCTTGAAGTCGACCACATAGGCGCGGCCGTCGCCGTCCGCCTCGACCCGGTCCATCTGGCCGCGGATGCGCACCTGGTAGTCGCCCGCTTCGAGGATGACGTCGAAGTCGTGCTCGCTGGCCACCGGGGTCCGCCCGGTGCGGTTCGTCACGTGCCACTGCAGGAACCGTTCGAGCGCCACGCGCGCGTTGTCCTTCTCCTGGGCCGACTTCCACGGCGCGTCGAAGGCCAGCGCGTTCCACACGGAGTCGAGGCGTTCCATGAGGACGGTGAGATCGGCCGGGGTGTGCCCGGAGGCGACCTCGTCGGCGAGGACGTGCACCACGTTGCCGAAGCCCTGGGCGACGGTCGCGGGCGCGTCGGCCTTCACCTCACGGCCGAGGAACCACTGGAGGGCGCAGGTGTTGGCCAGTTGGTCGAGGGCGCTGCCGGAGAGCACCACGGGCTGGTCGCGGTCGCGCAGCGGCACCTTGGACTCGGTCGGCTCGAACATGCCCCACCAGCGGTAGGGGTGCGCGGACGGCACCAGGGGGCGGCCGTCCTCGTCGGCGAGGGCGGCGAGCCGCGCCAGGCGGCTGGCGGCGGCCTCCCGGAGGGCGTCGGAGACGCGCGGGTCGACCGTGGTGGCGCGCAGTTCGGCGACGAGCGCGGCGACGGACAGCGGTCGGCGGGGGCGTCCGGTGACGTCCTTGGGTTCGACGCCGAGTTCGGTCAGGAAGCGCGAGGGCTGGTCGCCGTCGTCCGCGGGGGCCTTGACCGCGGTGACGACGAGGCGTTCACGCGCGCGTGTGGCGGCCACGTAGAAGAGGCGGCGCTCCTCGGCGAGCAGCGCGCCGGGGGTGAGGGGTTCGGCGAGTCCGTCGCGGCCGATGCGGTCGGCCTCCAGGAGGGAGCCGCGGCGACGCAGGTCCGGCCACAGACCCTCCTGGACGCCCGCGACGACCACGAGGCGCCACTCCAGTCCCTTGGAGCGGTGCGCTGTCATCAGGCGGACGGCGGCGGGGCGTACGGCTCGCCTGGTGAGGGTGTCGGCGGCGATGTCCTCGGCGTCGATCTCCGCCAGGAAGTTCAGGGTGCCCCGGCCTCCGGTGCGTTCCTCGGCGCGGGCGGCGGTGGCGAACAGGGCGCAGACGGCGTCCAGATCGCGGTCCGCGTTGCGCCCGGCGGCGCCGCCCCGGCGGGCTGCCCGTTCCAGGCGCGTGGGCCATGGCGTGCCTTCCCACAGGTCCCACAGCGCCTCCTCGGCGGTGCCGCCGCCGGCGAGGCGTTCGCGGGCCTTGCGCAGCAGCGCGCCGAGGCGCTGGGCGCCACGCGCGTACGTGGGGTCGTGCACGGCGAGGCGCTCCGGCTCGGCGAGCGCCTGGGCGAGCAGCACGTCGGAGGGCGGCGGCAGCGGGTTGCCGGCGGCCCTCTCCTCGTCGCGCAGGGCGCGGCCGAGGCGGCGCAGGTCGGCGGCGTCCATGCTCGCGAGGGGCGAGGTCAGGAGGGTGAGGGCGGTTTCGGTGTCGAGCCAGCAGGCGTCCTGCGGCGCGGCGGGAGCGTCCTCGGAGGAGAGCCCTGTGGCCTCGGACACCCCAGGCCGAACGTCCTCCGGGCCCTCGGATTCTCCCGGCCGAACGTCAGAGGAGGGCTCCGCGACCTCGGACTCCCCAAACCGAACGGCCTCAGAGGAGGACCCCGCGACCTCGGACTCCCGCGGCTCGGGAGATCCCACCTCCGCCGCGGCCACCGCCCGCAGTGCCGTCAGCAGCGGCGCCACCGCCGGTTCGTGCCGCAGGGGCACGTCGTCACCGTCGACGTCCACGGGGACGCCCGCCGCCGTGAGGGCGCGGCGGACCGTCGGGATGGTGCGGGAGCCGGCGCGCACGAGGACGGCCATGTCGCTCCAGGGAACGCCGTCCTCCAGGTGGGCCCTGCGGAGGATGTCGGCGATGTTGTCCAGCTCCGTCCCGGACGTCGGGTAGGTGTACGCCTCGACGCGGCCGCCGTCCCGTACGGGAGCGAGTTCGCGGTGGGCGCGCACCTTCTCGGCGGGCAGGCGGGTCAGCGGCATGCGCTGGGTGAGCAGCCGGGTGGCGGCCAACAGGCCGGCGCCGGAGCGGCGGGACGTGCGCAGCACGGAGACGGGGGCCGGGCGGCCGTCCGCGCGGGGGAAGGCGTGCGGGAAGTCCAGGATGCCGTTGACGTCGGCGCCGCGGAACGCGTAGATCGACTGGTCGGGATCGCCGAAGGCCACGAGCGTGCGGCCACCGCCGGCCAGGGCGTCCAGCAGTCGTACCTGAGCGGGATCCGTGTCCTGGTACTCGTCGACATAGACGGCGTCGTACCGGGCGGCGAGCCACGCCGCGACCTCGGGGCGGCGGGCGAGGAGCACCGCGCGGTGGACGAGTTCCGCGTAGTCGATCACGCCCTGCAGGTCGAGCACGTCGAGGTACTCGGCCAGGAAGGCGGCCGCGGCGCGCCAGTCGGGCCGTCCCGTGCGGCGGGCGAAGGCGTCCAGGGCGTCGGGGCCGAGGCCCAGTTCACGGCTGCGGGCGAGGACCGCGCGGACCTCGTCGGCGAAGCCGCGGGTGGTCAGGCAGGCGCGCAGTTCGTCCGGCCAGCGCACATGGGCGAGTCCGAGCCGTTCCAGATCGACCTGGCCCGCGAGCAGTTCCCGTACCGAGACGTCCTGCTCGGGACCGGACAGCAGGCGCAGCGGTTCGACGAACAGGTCGTTGTCCTGGTGGGCGCGGACCAGGGCGTAGCAGAACGAGTGGAAGGTGGTCGCCTGGGGTGCGCGGGCCGCGCCCGCCCGCCGGGCCATGCGGTCGCGCAGCTCGACGGCGGCCTTGCGGCTGAACGTGAGGACCAGGATGCGCTCGGGATCCACGCCCCGGGCGACGCGTTCGGCCACGGACTCGACGAGCGTGGTGGTCTTGCCGGTGCCCGGACCTGCGAGGACGAGCAGCGGGCCCCGCGTGTGGTCAACCACGGAGCGCTGCGAGGCGTCCAGAAGAGGGGGGTCCACCTGGGCGGGAGGGGTACGTACCAGTCGGTAAGCGCCACGGTTCCCCCGCCGCACCCGGGGGTGCGACAGGCCGCTGGTGAAGGAAGAGGAGCTCACGTGGTTCGCCGGTTCTGGTGGAAGTGCTGGTTGGCGGGCCACCGCGGGTGGCGGGCGGTGACCGCGGGGTGACGGGGGCACGCGCAGCCGACGCTACGCCGACGGGTGAGGCGGAAGCAGGGCTTCCCCTTCTTCCCGCCGGCCACTCTCGGCACTCGTGGCACTCATGCCCCTCGCCTCACGAACGTACGTCATGCCCCCGGTGTGCCCCGATTCCCCCGTACGGATCACGGGTCACACGACAGACCGTCCGATGGCGGAAGCTGTCAGGTGTGACCCTCCGCGCGATCGCCGCCGTCCCACCGCGCCCGTCTCATGTCGATGCGTGGCAGGTGGGCCTCGGCGGCACGGCCCGCCACCTTCAGGGGCGTGCCCTCCGCCCGGTAGTGGCCGAGCGCCCGCAGTTCGTGGCCGGGCAGCAGGACGCCGTCCGCGCGGACGACCCGCCACCAGGGAGCGGCTCCCCCGTAGAGCGCCATCACACGGCCCACCTGCCGCGGGCCCCCCTGCTCCAGCCACTCGGCGACGTCCCCGTAGGTCATGACACGACCCGGCGGAATCAGTGCGGCGACGTCGAGGACCTGCTCGGCGTACTCGGGCAGCGCTTGCGCGGGCCCGTCCTCGTACCGGCCCCCCTCGGGGCTCTGCTCACTCATCCGCCCCATCCTGCCCCACCCCACCGACAACGGGCCGGGCGTGCTCCGGAGCGTTTCCGTCACCCGGCAGGGGCACATCGGGCAGACTGTCCGCCCCCGCATGTGCACCCTGATTGCCCCCTGTGCCGGTGCGGCATGCCACCATCGTGCGGGCGGTGATCGGTGATACGAGACCAAGAAGAGACGATGAAGCAGCAGGGTGCGCACCCCGGGGACACGGAGGGCACCTCTGACGCTTCGTCGCGCCCGGGCACTGAGCACGACGGTCCGAAGGGGGCCGCGAAGAAGTCCAGGGCGGCCGCCGAGGAGCCCGACGTCGCCCACATCGACGAGGTGGAGGGCGACGAACCGCTGCTCCCCGCGCGCGTGCACCGCCCGTCCGACCTGATGCGCCTGCTGGTGGGTGTGCTCGCGGTCGCGGTCCTGATCGGGGTCGCCGCCTTCGCGCACGGCACCACCTCGGGCCTCGAACAGGACATCAACAAGGGCACCGGGCAGGCACCCGACCTCCTCATCAAGATCGCGGGGCTGGCCTCCAGCATCGCGATCCTGCTGGTACCGGTCGCCTTCGCCATCGAGCGGCTGATCAAGCGGGACGGGCTGCGCATCGCCGACGGCGTGCTCGCGGCGGTCCTCGCGCACGGTGTGACCCTCGCCACGGACCTGTGGGTGGCCCGGGCCGCCCCCGATTCGATCCAGGAGGCGCTCACCCAGCCCTCCCCCGGCGACATCCACGCGCTGACCGATCCCGTGCACGGATATCTGGCCCCGGTCATCGCCTACATGACGGCCGTCGGCATGTCGCGCAGACCGAGATGGCGCGCGGTGCTGTGGGTCGTGCTGCTCCTCGACGCCTTCTCGATGCTCGTCACCGGGTACACCACCCCGTTCTCGATCATCCTGACCGTGCTGATCGGCTGGACCGTGGCCTACGGGACCCTGTACGCGGTCGGCTCGCCCAACGTCCGGCCCACCGGGCAGACGCTGATGGCGGGCCTGCGGACCGTCGGGTTCCGCCCGGTCAGCGCGTCCCGCGAGGACACCTCGGACAACCCGGACACCGGGGACCGGGGCCGCCGTTACTTCGTCACGCTGGAGGACGGCCCGCCGCTGGACGTGACGGTGGTCGACCGGGAGCAGCAGGCCCAGGGCTTCTTCTACCGCGCCTGGCGCAATCTGACCCTGCGCGGCTTCGCCACCCGCAGCAGCCTGCAGTCGCTGCGCCAGGCCCTGGAGCAGGAGGCGCTGCTGGCGTACGCGGCCATCGCGGCCGGGGCCAACGCGCCCAAGCTGATCGCCACCTCCGAGCTCGGCCCCGACGCCGTGATACTCGTCTACGAGCACAGCGGGGGGCGCACCCTCGACTCGCTGCCGGACGAGGAGATCACCGACGGACTGCTGCGCGACACCTGGCGCCAGGTGAAGGCCCTGCAGTCGCGGCGCATCGCGCATCGCAGGCTGGTGGGCGACGCGATTCTGGTGGATCGTTCCGGCAAGGTGATCCTCACCGACCTGCGCGTCGGCGAGATCGCGGCCGGCGATCTGCTGCTGCGCATGGACACCTCCCAACTGCTGGTGACCCTCGGCCTGCGGGTCGGCGCCGAGCGCACGGTGGCCTCGGCGGTGGGGGTGCTCGGACCCGACGCGGTGGCGGACTGCCTGCCGATGCTCCAGCCCATCGCACTCAGCCGCTCCACGCGCGCGACGCTGCGCAAACTGGCCCGCGAGCGGGCACAGCGCGAACGCGAGGCGGTCCTGGAGGCGTCCCGGCAGGCCAAGCAGGCCCGCCTGGAAGAGAACGCGAACGAATCGACCGTCGTCCTGGAGAAGCCCGACAAGAAGGCCGTACGGGCGGAGCAGCGGGCCGAGAAGCGGGCGATCGACGAGGCCCTGGAGGAGGCGCGCGAGGAGGACCTGCTCACGCAGATCCGGCACGCGGTGCTGCGGATCAGGCCGCAGGCGCCCGTCGAGCCGGCCCGGCTGGAGCGGGTGCGGCCGCGCACGCTGATCAGTTTCATCGCCGGTGCGATCGGCGCGTACTTCCTGCTGACGCAGCTCACGCACATCGAGTTCGGGCCGCTCATCGCCAACGCCGAGTGGGGCTGGGTCGCCGCGGCCGTGCTGTTCTCGATGTGCAGCTACGTCGCGGCGGCGATGGCGTTGCTGGGGTTCGTGCCCGAGCGGGTGCCGTTCGTGCGGACCGTGGCGGCGCAGGTCGCCGGGTCGTTCGTGAAGATCGTCGCGCCGGCGGCGGTGGGCGGGGTCGCCCTGAACACGCGCTTCCTGCAGCGCGCCGGAGTGCGGCCGGGGCTCGCGGTGGCGAGTGTCGGCGCCTCGCAGTTGTTCGGGCTCGGCTGCCACATCCTGATGCTGCTGTCCTTCGGCTATCTGACCGGCACCGAGAAGACGCCGTCCCTGTCGCCCTCCCGGACGGTCATCGCCGGGCTGCTCACGGTGGCCGTGCTGGTGCTCGTGGTGACGTCGGTGCCGTTCCTGCGCAAGTTCGTCGTCACGCGCGTGCGGTCGCTGTTCGCGGGTGTCGTGCCGCGCATGCTGGACGTGCTCCAGCGGCCGCAGAAGCTGGTCACCGGCATCGGCGGCATGCTGCTGCTGACCGCGTGCTTCGTCATGTGCCTGGACGCGTCGATCCGCGCGTTCGGCGACGAGTCCACGTCGATCAGCATCGCCAGCGTCGCCGTCGTCTTCCTCGCGGGCAACGCCCTGGGGTCCGCGGCGCCGACGCCGGGCGGTGTGGGCGCGGTCGAGGCGACCCTGACGGTCGGTCTGATCGCCGTCGGGCTGCCGAAGGAGGTCGCGGCGCCGGCGGTCCTGCTGTTCCGCCTGCTGACGCTGTGGCTGCCGGTGCTGCCGGGCTGGCTGGCCTTCAACCATCTCTCGCGCAAGCAGGCCCTCTGAGACGACCGGGCGGGGAGCAGAGCCTCTCCGGCCCCTCCTACCTCATACGGCACGCGTCCCGCGCGCCCCGTTCGCCGCCGCCGCAGGATGGAACCATGCCATCGCTCCTCCGGCTGCGCGCCGCCGCCCTGACCGCCTCCGCCGTGCTGCTGTCCACCGTGCTGGCGGGTTGCGGCGACGACGCCAAGGACGAGGACCTCACGCGGCAGGACTTGAGCTGGAAGGCCTGCCCGGCCCCGGACGCGGCCCAGGGCGGAGGCACCTCGCCCTCTCCCCTGCCGGACGACGGCGAGTGGCAGTGCGCGACCATGAAGGCCCCGCTCGACTGGGACGACCCGAAGGGCGACACGATCGGCCTGGAGCTGATCCGGGTCAGGACGACCGGAGCGGAGAACGCCCGCATCGGCTCGCTCATCTTCAACTTCGGCGGCCCCGGCGGCTCGGGCGTCACCTCGCTGCCCGCCTTCGCGGAGGGCTACGAGAAGCTGCGCACCCGCTACGACCTGGTCAGCTTCGACCCGCGCGGGGTCGGCCGCAGCGACCCCGTGCGCTGCGAGAACGACCAGCAGCTCGACGCCTACTTCCAGCAGGACGCCACCCCCGACGACGCCGCCGAACGCACCCAGCTCGTGGACAACACCAAGGAGTTCAACAACGCCTGCGAGGACAACTCGGAGCAGATCCTGCCGCACGTGCGCACGACCGACGCGGCCCGCGACCTGGACCTGATGCGCCAGGTACTCGGCGACGACAAGCTGTACTACTTCGGCATCTCCTACGGCACCGAGCTGGGCGGCGTCTACGCCCACCTCTTCCCGAAGCGGGTCGGCCGAGCCCTGTTCGACGCCGTCGTCGACCCCACGCAGGACCCCGAACAGGGGTCGCTGGGGCAGGCCAGGGGCTTCCAGCTCGCACTCGACAACTTCGCCGAGGACTGCGTGTCGCAGGCCGAGGAGTGCCCGATCGGCGACAGCGCGCAGGACGTGAAGGACCGTATCGCCAGACTGCTCGACGAACTCGACCGCACTCCGATCATGGGGATCTTCCCGCGCCAGCTGACCCAGACCGCGGCGACCAGCGGCATCGCGCAGGCGCTGTACTCGAAGGACTTCTGGGAGTACCTCACCGAGGGCCTGGAGCAGGCGTACGACGGCGACGGCAGGATTCTGCTGTCGCTGGCCGACTCGATGAACGGGCGCAGCGAGAACGGCGAGTACAGCAACATCACCCCCGCCAACGTCGCCATCAACTGCGCCGACGACAAACCCCGCTACGACTCCGCCTACGTCGAGCGGAAGCTGCCCGAGTTCCGGGCCGCGTCCGACCTGTTCGGGGATTACCTGGCGTGGTCCATGCTCAGCTGCACCGACTGGGCCGTGCCGGGGGCCGCCGACCACCCGGACGTCAGCGCTCCGGGCTCGGCGCCCATCCTGGTCGTCGGCAACACCGGCGACCCGGCCACGCCGTACGAGGGCGCGCGGGCCATGGTGAACGCGCTGGGCAAGGGCGTCGGCGTCGAGCTGACGTACCGGGGCCAGGGGCATGGCGCCTACGACAGCAAGAACAAGTGCGTGCAGGGGGCGGTGGACGGCTATCTGCTGGACGGAAAGGTGCCGCCGGCGGGGACCGTCTGCTCCTGACACGTGAACGGTACCGACGAACTCGCAGGTCAGAACGTTATCCACAGGTCGAAACGGTCGGCGCGGGATCTGCCTACCATGGCCTGACCGCCATCCGCGGCACGGAGCGGACGGCCTGCGAGGGGGGATGGGCAATGACGCGCTTGGTTCGGTGGACCGCTCTGGCGGCCGCCTCGGCCCTGCTGGCCGCCGGCTGCAGCGGCGGTTCGTCCGACGACGACAGGAGCGGGCTCTCCTGGGGCCGTTGCAAGGCGACCGCCGACGGCCCCGCGCCGAGCAGTGAATGGCAGTGCGCGACGGTGAAGGTGCCGCTGGACTGGTCGAAGCCGGACGGCGAGACGATCGGCCTCGGGCTGATCCGCGCCAAGGCCCGCGGCGGCGACCGCCTCGGTTCGCTGCTGTTCAACTTCGGCGGCCCGGGCGCCTCGGGCGTGTCCATGATGCCGTCGTACGCCCCGGCCGTCTCCTCGCTCCGCGAACGGTATGACCTGGTGAGCTGGGACCCGCGCGGCGTGGGCGCCAGCGAGGGCGTGCGCTGCCGCGGCGACAAGGAGATCCAGTCCGCCGAGTCGGTGGACGTCACACCGGACACCCCCGCCGAGGAGAAGGCGTACGTCGAGGACGCCGCCGACTTCGGCAAGGGCTGCCAGAAGGACGCCGGGAAGCTGATGGCCCACGTCTCGACCGCCGACTCGGCCCGCGACATGGACCGCATCCGAGAGGTCCTCGGCGACGACAGGATGAACTACTTCGGCATCTCCTACGGCACCGAACTGGGCGGCACCTATGCCCACCTCTTCCCGAAGAAGGTGGGACGCGTGACGCTGGACGCGGTCGTCGACCCCACCGCCGACACCGTGGGCCACGCCCAGAACCAGGCCAGGGGCTTCCAGCGCGCGCTGAACGGCTATCTCAGGTCCACGGGCCAGGACCCCGAGGACGGCACACGCAAGATCGCGGACCTGCTCCAGCGCATCGACGCCCGCCCCCTGGCGACCGGGGCGCCGGGGCGGAAGCTGACCCAGACCCTCGCGGTCACCGGCATCATCCTGCCGCTGTACAGCAAGGACAGCTGGCCGACCCTGACGAGCGCCCTGAAGGCGGCGGAGGCAGGCGACGGCTCGGAGTTGCTGGTCCTCGCCGACCGCTACAACGAACGCGACCCATCGGGGCGCTACGGCACGACGACCCACTCCCAGCGGGTCATATCGTGCCTGGACGACAGGCAGCGGCCGACGGTGGCCGACACGAAGAAGCTGCTGCCGCAATTCGAGCGGATCTCCCCGGTCTTCGGGACGTTCCTCGGCTGGGACACGGCCGGCTGGTGCCACGACTGGCCGGTGCCCGGACAGCACGACAACCCGGAGGTGAGCGCCCCCGACGCGGCACCGGTCCTGGTCGTCGGCAACACCGGCGACCCGGCCACGCCGTACGAGGGCGCGCGGAGGATGGCCGGCGAGCTGGGCAAGGGCGTCGGGGTGCTGCTCACCTGGCGGGGCGAGGGGCACGGCGCCTACGGCAGTGGGAGCGAGTGTGTGGACTCCACGGTGGACGCGTACCTGCTGGACGGCTCGGTGCCGAAGGACGGCAAGGTCTGCTCATGACGACGGCGGGGGCTTCGCGCACTCGTGGCGCGCGAAGCCCCCGCCGCGGGGAGAGGGAGGCCGGACACGGCTCAGTGGACCGGCTCGGCCCACTGCACCCGTATGGCTCGCTACACCGGTATGGCTCAGTACACCGGCTTGGACGGCTCGATCTGGTTGACCCAGCCGATCACGCCACCGCCGACGTGCACCGCGTCCGAGAAGCCCGCGGACTTCAGGACCGCGAGGACTTCCGCACTGCGGACACCCGTCTTGCAATGCAGGACGATCTTCTTGTCCTGCGGGAGGCTCTCCAGGGCGGTGCCCATGAGGAACTCGTTCTTGGGGATCAGCCGGGCGCCCGGGATGGAGACGATCTCGTACTCGTTCGGCTCGCGGACGTCGATGATGTCGATGCTCTCGCCGTCGTCGATCCACTCCTTGAGCTGCTTGGGAGTGATCGTGGAGTCGGCAGCCGCCGCCTGGGCCTCTTCGGAGACGACGCCGCAGAAGGCCTCGTAGTCGATGAGCTCGGTGACGGTCGGGTTCTCGCCGCAGACCGCGCAGTTCGGGTCCTTGCGGACCTTGACCTGGCGGTACTGCATCTCCAGGGCGTCGTAGATCATCAGCCGGCCCACCAGCGGGTCGCCGATGCCGGCGAGGAGCTTGATGGCCTCGTTGACCTGGATGGAGCCGATGGACGCGCAGAGCACGCCCAGGACGCCGCCCTCGGCACAGGAGGGGACCATGCCGGGGGGCGGGGGCTCCGGGTAGAGGCAGCGGTAGCAGGGACCGTGCTCGGACCAGAAGACGGACGCCTGGCCGTCGAAGCGGTAGATCGAGCCCCAGACGTACGGCTTGTTCAGCAGCACGCAGGCGTCGTTGACCAGGTAGCGGGTCGCGAAGTTGTCCGTACCGTCGACGATCAGGTCGTACTGGCTGAAGATGTCCATCACGTTGTCGGCCTCGAGCCGCTCCTCGTGAAGGATCACGTTCACGTACGGGTTGATGCCCTTGACGCTGTCGCGGGCGGACTCGGCCTTCGGACGGCCGATGTCGGCCTGGCTGTGGATGATCTGGCGCTGCAGGTTCGACTCGTCGACCTCGTCGAACTCCACGATGCCGAGCGTGCCGACGCCCGCGGCAGCCAGGTACATCAGCGCCGGCGAGCCCAGGCCGCCGGCGCCCACACACAGCACCTTGGCGTTCTTCAGCCGCTTCTGCCCGTCCATCCCCACGTCGGGGATGATCAGGTGGCGGGAGTACCTGCGGACCTCGTCTACGGTGAGCTCGGAAGCCGGCTCGACCAGGGGTGGCAGCGACACGGGGACTCCGTTGGTCGGTCAATCACTACGGTTGTTCTCCCCGTAACAGTGCCATGCCCTTTTTCATTCCGAGACACCTGTTCCGATACGCGAGACGAATTCGTCCCAGTAGCCGGGCATGACCTCCCAGGGATCGGTGCTGCCGCCGCGATCCATGTGGTCGGTGATCCAGACCGTCGCGGCGCCCTGCCAGCGGGCGATGCGCAGCGCCTCGGCCAGGTGCGTGCGGGGGACGCCGTGGACGAAGTGGCAGAAGCGCTCGGGCGCGTGGCCGGCGGTCCACTCGGCCACCTGCGACCAGCGGTAGTCGCTCCAGGGTCCGGAGAAGGTGACCAGTTGGTCGGCGAGTTCGACGTAGCCGGGGTGCGGGTGGATGCCGTGACCGAGGACGATGTGGGCAGCGTCACGGATCACCCGCAGCGTGGCGACCGTGCGGCGGACCTCGGCCAGCCCGGCGTGGTCCGCCGGGCAGCGCTCCAGGAGGAAACCGTCGACCTGGTACCAGTCGACGAACCGGTGGGCGTCCGAGATCAGCTCGCCGAAGTTGCGGGTGCCGTACCGGGTGTCGAGGTGGCCGAGGACGCGGATGCCCGCGTTGCGCAGCCGGCCGGCCGCCTCCAGGCAGTGCGGGTCGGGGCGGGCGCCAGGGCCGTCGGCCACGTTGAGGACCACCCAGTGCAGCGGGGTGCCGGGGCGGGTCAGCTCACCCCACTCGGTGGGGGCGAGAAGGGGGTGCGCATAGCCGGGGACGCCGACGCCGGGGCGCAGTTCCGTGTCCGGGGTGCGCTGCCGGGATCTGGTCAGATGCGGCATGCCGCCTCCATCCAGATGTCGGCGAGGGACTCCTCCAGGCCGATCCGGGGACGCCAGCCGAGCCGGTCGCGAGCGGTGCGCACGTCGGCCTGCAGCCAGCTGCCGCAGCCGTCGGGGTACGGGTACGCGACGGGGGGCGCGTGGTCCGCGTCGGGGCGGGGGTGGCCGATGACCGTGCGCAGGGCGCCGGGCGGTCCGTCGAGCTCGTGTAGGGCGCCGCCGTATCCGGCGACGCGGGCGAGGACGGCGGCGGCGTCGCGCAGGCGCACGGCGCGGCCGGAGCCGATGTTGATGACGCCTTGCGCTGCGGAGAGCGAGGCGGCGTGGACGGCGCGGGCCACGTCGCGGACGTCGACGAAGTCGCGCTGCGCGCCGAGGCCGCCGAGTTTCAGCTCGCCGTCCCCGGACTGCATGGCCCGGCGCATGGCCTCGGCGAGACGGCCCAGCGGGGAGCCGGCGGGGGTGCCGGGTCCGGCCGGGGAGAAGACCCGCAGGACGACGGCGTCCAGGCCGGAGCCGAGGACCAGTTCGGTGGCGGCGAGCTTGCTGACGCCGTACGGGCCGCCGGGCCGGGGCACCGCGTCCTCGGCGGTGGAGGAGCCGGGCTGGCTCGGGCCGTACTCCGCGCTGCAGCCGATCTGCACCAGCCGGGCCCCGCAGCCGCTGCGCCGCAGGGCCTCGCAGACGGTGGCGACGGCGACGGTGTTGTGGCGGGTGAGCTCGCGGGCGCCGCCGCGGGTGGCGCCCGCGCAGTTGACGACGACGCCCGGGTGGACCGCGTCGAGGAAGCGGGTGAGGGCGCCGGGGCTGCCGGAGGCGAGGTCGAAGCGGACGTCGGCGTCGTCACCGCGGCCGAGGGCGGTGAGCTGCACGGCCGGGTCGGCGAGCAGGCGGTCGGCGACGAAGCGCCCGATGTAGCCGTTGGCTCCGATCAGCAGGACTCTCATCGCACGGCTCCCCATGTCGCCGGGGTTCCTGGGTGGGTGATCATGCGGGTTCTCCTCGAGGCGGAAAGGAAGGGGCGGGACGGGTGCTGCCTGCGGCGGTGGGGCCGGTGTCCGCGGCGCTCACCGCGCGGGCTCCGGCGGTGCGTGGGCCGAGGCCCGGGTGAGCTTGCGGGTCGTGTGGACCAGGAGGGCCAGCGCCGCAGCTGCGCAGGTGAGGGTGGGGACGCTGCCGGCACCCCAGGTGGTGACGAGGGTGTCGACGGGGGTGGCCAGGAAGCCGACACCGGGGAGGCGGGAGGCGAAGACCGTGGCGAGGGCGGCCGCCTCGACCGTGGCCGCCGCGGTCAGAACCACGGCGGGGGCGTAGGTGAAGCCGTGCGTGGTGAGGAGGCGGGCCAGGAAGAGGAGGGCGCCCAGGGCGAGGACCTGGGCGTAGGCCGCGGGCTCGCCGAGGGCCGCGCCGCTGAGGGTGAGCAAGGCTGCCAGGGCACCCAGGTACAGGGCGAACACGCCGAGCAGGAGGGGGCGTACGGCGGCGGCGAAGTCCTCCAGGCCGCGGCTGGCCGCGAGTTTGCGGCGTGCTCGGGCGGTGAGGAGGTGCGCGGCCCAGGCGGCGGGTGCGCAGGCCAGGGCGAGGGCCAGGGCCGGGGCTGCGGTGAGGGGCCAGGGGCCGTCGGCCGTGCCGGTGGGCAGAGTGTCGGGGCCTCCGGCGAGTGCGTTGTCGAGCAGGCCATTGCCCAGGAGGGAGTAGGCGACGAGCCACAAGGTCCACGGGGTGGTCCTGCCGGAGGCCGCGCCGGGCCGCGGCCCGGGCCGGTCCGTGTCGGTCCTGCTCAGGGGCCCTCGGCGCAGGGCCGCGTGGAGGGCCAGGGCCACGGCGAGGGCCCCGGCTGCCGCCGCGAACAGGCGCGACTGCCCATGGGTGAGGTGCAGGGCGGCGATGGCGGCGGCGCACAGCGCCCCGGGCAGGAGGGTCAGCAGAACCCAGTCGGCGCGCACGCGGGGCGCGGCGGGCGGGGCGGGCAGGGGGGTGTCTCCGTCCCGGGAGACACGCGCGTACATCTCCTCGGCGAGGGAGAAGACGTCCCGGTGCCGGAAGCGGGCGGCGGTCCGGTCGGTGATGCCGTGCGCCTCCAGCCCGGCGGCGATCTCGAGGGGGTCCACCGCGCGCTCGCAGAGCCCCCGGTGACGGTGCATCAGCGCCTTCACCGGATCGACGGCGCCGCGCCGCGGGGTGGAGGCGACGCGGTCGGCGGCCGACTCCGGCCTCCCAGGCCCTGTGCCGTCACAGGCAGGCTCCGGCTTCCCGGACCCCGTGCCGTCAAAGGCAGGCTCCGGCTTCCCGGACCCCGTGCCGTCAAAGGCAGGCTCCGGCTTCCCGGACCCCGTGCCGTCGAATGCACACTCCGGCTTCCCAGACCCTGCGCCGTCAACGGCAGACCGCGGCTTCCCGGACCTCGTGCGGTCACGGGCGGAGTCGGTCGGGGTTCCCGGTCGGTCCAGTTCTCCCAGGCCGCTCATCGCGCTCCCTCCGGGGCGGGGACGGGAGTGGTGGCGCGTACGGGCCTGCCCGCCGCCCAGCCGGGGCCGCCGCGGGCGGCGAGGCGGGGTGACGCGGTGGTCCAGCGGACGGCGACGTGCGCCTCGGCGGGAACCGAGAACGGCAGCGGCTCTCCCGATCCGTCGAGGACGACCCGGCGGACGGGCGCACGCGAGACGATCTCCAGGTAAATGCCGTGAAATGCCTCGATGTTCTGCTCGACCGTGAACAGTTCGAGGGCCCGGGCGCGAGCGGCGGCCCCCAGGCGCGCACGGCGCTCGGGGTCACGCAGCAGCGCCACGCACGCCTCGGCGAGCGCCCGCGGATTGCGCGGCGGTACGACGAGCCCGGTGCCGCCGATGACCTCCACGACCGCGCCGACGTCCGTCGACACCGTCGCACGCCCGCAGAGCATGGCCTCGGCGAGGCCGACGGGGAAGCCCTCGACGACGCTGGAGAGGACGGTCACGGCACCCGAGGCGTAGGCGTGGGCGGCGGCCGGGAGGTCGGGGCCGCCGATCTCCTCGAAGGACACCGGGTTGTCGCCGGCGGTGTGTGGGCCCGCGGCTTCGTCGGGGAAGAGCTGGGCGGCCAGCGTCCTGCAGTGTCCGAGGTAGGCCGCGCCCTCGGGGCCGGCGGGGGCGCCGACGATGCGCAGGCGCGTCTTCGGCTGCCGCTTGCGGACCTCCGCGAAGGCGTGCAGCAGCGAGACCAGGTCCTTGGCGGGCTCGACGCGGCCGACCCAGACGAGCGCGTCCGGGTCCGCGCAGTCCGGGGACTCGCCCACCTCGGCGAAGGGCCGGGCGTCCATGCCGGGATAGACCGTGCGGAGCTTCTCGCGGTGGGCGCCGCAGCGCTCCTGCCAGCGGCGGGTGTGGGTGTTGCCGGCGGTGACGACCTCGGCCCGCCCGTAGGCCTCGGCCGCGAGCCGGCCCTGGAAGGCGGCCAGCAGGGACCGTACGGCGGGTGGGGCGTCCGGGGTGGTGAGGTAGTGCGTCCGCAGGCGCACGCCGTACTCGGTGACCATCAGGGGTACGCCGGTGAAGTGGCGGGCCAGCAGGCCGGGCAGGACGGCCGTGCCGCCGGACGCGGCGTGGCAGAGGTCGACCGCGCCGAGCCCGTCGTCCTCGTACCAGTCGAGGGAGAGGGGGCGCAGGGCGCGTTCCAGATGGGCGGCGACGGCGAGCAGATCCGGTACGCGCGCCTCGCGCGCGGCGCGATGGGCGCCGGGCGCGCGACAGGCGCGTTCCAGGGTGCTTACGGCGGCCTCCGAGCGGAGGGCTCCCGCCAGCCCGCCCTCGTCGCGGGCGAGTTCGGCGAGGCCGTACAGAGCGTTGGCGAAACGGTCCGCCTCGGAGGCCGACGCTCCTTCGGAGAGGCTCCTGACCGCACCCGAGGCGCCCTCGGGGACCCCGCACAGCACGGCGGCCAGTTCCCCGAAGTGCTCGGTGAACCGCCGGCGTGCACGGCGCCCGAGCACCACCTCGTCGTCCTCGGCCATCCACAGCGGGGCGGTGCGCACCCGGCGGACGTTCGGTGGCAGCGGGATCCAGCCCTCGTCCTCCTGGTGCTCGCTGCGGCTGAGCGCGTAGACGTCGAACTCGTGCTGGGCGAGTCCGTGCACCAGCCGGTCGCACCAGAGCCTGGCGTCACCGCTCACATACGGATAGCCACCCTCCGTAAGCAGTCCGATGCGCACGAGTGCACCCCCGATCTCCCGTATGGGGAGCCGCCGTTGCCCGGCGGCTCGCAGCGGGACGAAGGTATGCGGACAAGGCGGTGGTGCGACGGACGGTTGTCCATCGCACCACCAAAAGGGGTGAACGGTCGTAACTTTCCTGCGCGGGTCGCGTTCTGTCGCGCTAGGAGACCAAGCGGACACGGATCGTCATACCGCGGACGGGTCCCGCCTCCGCTGCGTCTCTCCGCGGCCGGCTCCCGGCGCCGCACCCCGCGTCATGCCGCCGCCGGCTCCCGTCGCCGCACCCCGCGTCATGCCGCCGCCGACTCCCGTCGCCGCACCCCGCGTCATGCCGCCGCCAACTCCCGTCGCCGCACCCGCCGTCGCGCCGCGGCCTGCGGGTCCAGCGCCGGTACCGCGGCGAGCAACTGCCTGGTATAGGGGTCGCGCGGCGACTCGTACACCTCCTCGACGGGCCCTTCCTCGACGATCCGGCCGCGCCGCATCACGGCGACCCGGTCGCTGACCTGGCGGACGACGGCCAGGTCGTGCGCGACGAAGACCAGCGCGAGCCCGAGTTCCCGCTGCAACTCCCCCAGCAGGGCGACCACATACGCCTGGGTGGTGACGTCGAGGGCCGAGACCGGCTCGTCGCAGACGATGACGCGCGGGTCGGCCGCGAGGGCACGGGCGATGCCGACGCGCTGACGCTGCCCGCCGCTGAACTCATGGGGGTAGCGGTCGTAGTGCCCCGCTTCGAGCCCTACGCGCTCCAGCAGTTCCTCCACTCGCTCCCGGATGCGCCCCTCCTGCCGTTCACCTCGGGCGCGCAGCGGGTCGGCGATGGACTCGCCCACGCTGCGGCGGGGGTTGAGGGAGGAGACGGGGTCCTGGAAGACCATCTGCACCGCCGGGTTCACCCCGGTGTGCGGGCGGCCTTCGAAGCCCAGCGATCCGGCCGTCGGCTCCAGCAGTCCGACGAGCATGCGCCCGAGGGTCGTCTTGCCGCTGCCGCTCTCGCCGACGATGCCGAGGGTCTCGCCGCGGCGCAGGGTCAGCGACACGTCGTCCACGGCCGTGACCGCCCGTTTCCCGCGCCCGAACCCGCGCCGCAGGCCGGTCGCCTCCAAGACGACCTCCGCAGGGTCCGTCGAGGCCTTACGCGGCGCGTCCAGCCGCGGGACCGCGGCCAGCAGCTCCCGGGTGTACGGCTCGGCCGGTGCGCCCAGCACGTCGGCGACCGGGCCGTGCTCGACCGCCGTGCCGTGCCGCATCACCAGCACCTCGTCGACGCTCTCGGCGGCGACGCCCACGTCGTGCGTGACGAGCAGCAGGCCCATGCCGGTCTCCTCGCGCAGGGTGTGCAGCAGGTCGAGGACCTGGGCCTGGACCGTCACGTCGAGGGCGGTGGTCGGCTCGTCGGCGATCAGCAGCCGGGGCTCGCACGCGAGCGCCATGGCGATCAGGGCGCGCTGGCGCATGCCGCCGCTGAACTCGTGCGGACGGGACCGGGACCGCCGGGCCGCGTCCGGGATGCCCACCCGGTCCAGGACGTCCACGGCACGCGCGCGTGCCGCCCGCCGGGACGCCCGCGCGTGCACGCGGTACACCTCGGCGATCTGGTCGCCGATCGCGTAGTACGGGTCGAGGGAGGACAGCGGATCCTGGAACACCATGGCGGCCCGCCCGCCGCGCAGCCGCCGCAACTCCTCGTCGGAGGCACGCTGCACATCGGTGCCGGCCACCTCGACCGAGCCCTCGACCCGCGCGCCCGTGCCGCGGTGCAGGCCGAGCAGCGCGGACGCCACGGTCGACTTGCCGGAACCGGACTCGCCGACCAGGGCCAGGGCGGCGCCCTCCTCCAGGCGGAAGGAAAGTCCGTCGACGGCGCGCAGCGCGCCGAACTCCACACGGAGACCGGTCACCTCGACCAGGCTCATGTCAGCACCACCCGTCGGTCGGCCACCGCGTACAGGACGTCCGCGACGGCGTTGGCGAGGACCACGAAGAATCCGATGACCAGGACCATGCCGACCACGACCGGCAGGTCGACGACGTTGACGGCATGGACGAGTTCCTGTCCGATGCCGGGCAGGCCGAACAGGGTCTCGGTGAGCACCGCGCCGCCGATGGCCGATCCGACGTTGTTGGCGTTCAGCGCGATGACCGGGGCGAACGCCCCGCGCAGTGCGTGCCGTCCGACGATCGACCGTTCGCCGACGCCGTAGGCGCGGAACGTGCGGATGTGGTCCTCGGCCAGGGTCTCCAGCATCGAGGCCCGGGTCAGCCGGGCGAACGCGGCGGCTTCGATGAGGGCGAGCGACAGCCAGGGCAGCAGCAGGTTCCACGCCCACTGCTCGGGGTCCTCGGTGAGGGCGACGTACTGCGGGAAGGGCAGCAGCCGCAGTTCACCGCAGACGACGATCATCAGGACCAGGCCGATGACGAAGACCGGAGTGGCCGTGCCGGCGAGGGTGAGGCCGGTCAGCACCCGCTCGGAGAACCGGCCGCGCCGCCAGGCGGAGAGCACGCCCGTGCCGACCCCGAGGATCAGCCAGAGCACCATCGCGCCGGCCACCAGGGACAGACTGACCGGGAGCTTCGCCCAGATCAGCTGCGTGACCTGCTGGTCGCTCTGGTACGACAGGCCGAGGCAGGGCGCGGAGCAGTGCTGTACGGACGTGCCCGTCGAGTAGCCCTGGCCGGCGACGAGGCCCTGGAGGAAGTGCCCGTAGCGCACGAACAGCGGGTCGTCCAGGTTCAGTTGCCGGGCCACCTGGTGCACCTGTTCCGGTGAGCAGCGCGGGCCGCAGGTGATCTGGGCGACGTTGCCGGGGGTGGCGTAGAAGACGACGTAGACGATCACCGAGATGGCGAGCAGGGTGGCCACGGCGGCGACGGTGCGGCGCAGGACGAAGCCGGTGAACCCGTTCATGCCGTGCCTCCCTCGGCCGCCTTCGGCTCCCGCCTGCGGCCCGTGCCGATGCGCAGCCGGGAGGCGGCGCGCGGGTCGAGGGCGGTGCGGACGCCGTCGCCGAGGACGGTGAGGGCGAGCACCGTGACGAACAGGGCGCCTGCGGGCAGCAGCAGGTACTGCGGGGCGGCCTGGTACCAGACGTCGGCGGCGGTGAGCATCTGTCCCCAGGAGGGTGTCGGCGGTTTCACGCCCACGCCGAGGAAGGAGAGCGCGGCCTCGACGGTGATGTTCGTCGGGACGAGCAGCGCGGCGTAGGTGATGACGGGTGCGGCGATTCCGGGCAGCAGTTCGCGGCGGGCGATGCTCCAGGTGCCCCAGCCGCTGAGCCGGGCCGCGGAGACGTGGTCGAGCTCCTTGAGGGTGAGGGTCTGCGCGCGCACGATCCGGGCGATGTTGCCCCAGCCGATCAGGCCGATGACGAGCGCGACGAGCACGGGCCGCGGGAAGCTCGACGGCACGACCGCGAGCAGCGCCAGCGACATGATCATCAGCGGCATGGCGACGATGATGTCCGTGAACCGGCTCAACAGTTGATCGACCCATCGCCTGCCGAGCGCGGCCGCGACACCCAGGGTGATCCCGATGGCGACCTGCACGACGGTCGCGGCCAGGGCGACGCCCAGCGACACGCGCGCGCCGTACACCAGCCGCGCGAACAGGTCCCGGCCGGTCTGCGGTTCGACGCCGAACCAGTGGTCGGCGCCCGCTCCGCCGAGGGATCCGATGGGCACGCCGCCGCGCGCGGAGTCCACGAGGGACGGGTGGTAGGTGGTCGGGTCCTGGCCCTCGACGGCGGTGAGCAGCGGCGCGGCGAGAGCGACCAGGACGAGCAGCGCGACGACTGCGGCCGCGACGAGGGCGGCGCGCTGCGTGCGCAGCCGCCGCCAGAACTGACGGGCCCCCGAGGCGGCCGGGACGGCAGGATCCGTCACGGCCGCCTCGGCGGCGAGAAGTGCCTCGCTCACGGCGTCACTTCACCGCGACCTGCGAGATGTCCAGCACACCGGTCCAGTCGCTGATCACGATGTTCTTGACGTCCTCGCCGTACAGGCGCTTGTAGACGGGGTGGAACAGCGGGACGGTCAGGGCCTTCTCGCCGATCTTCTTGTCCAGTGCGCCCCACCGCTGGGCGGCCTGGTCGAGATCGGTCAGCTTGTTGATCGCGTCGATCTCGGTGTTGACCGACTTGTCGTTCAGCAGGCCCGTGTTGAAGTTCGCGCCGTCCTTGACGATCTGCCGGCCGTCGAAGATCGGGGCGAGGAACGGACCGCCGGAGGGCCAGTCGGCACCCCAGTGGGCGAGGAAGAAGCCGGGCTCGGTCTTCACGTTGTGGATCTTGTCGGAGTAGTCGTTCTCCTCCAGGCCCTGGAGCTTGACGGTGATGCCGGCCTTCTTGAGGGCGTCCTGGATGGCGGTCGCGATCTCGGGGCTGGTCTCGAAGTCCTTGGCGTTGGAGTGCGTCAGCGTGACCGTGAGGCCCTTCGCGTACCCGGCCTCCTTCAGCAGCGCCTTGGCCTTGGCCGGGTCGCCGGCCTTGCCCGCCGGGAAGAGGTCGTACGGCGTGTAGCCGAAGGACTTCTGGTCGGGCAGGAAGGTGGTGGCGGGCTCGGCCAGGGCGGAACCGCCCGCGGCGTTCACCACGGACGACCGGTCGATGGCGTACGAGATCGCCTGCCGCACCTTGGGGTCGTCGAACGGCTTGGTCTTCGGGTTGAACGCGATGTAGTTGGTGTAGCCGAAGTGCCCGGTGCCGACGCGCGAGGCGAGGTCCTTGTCACCGGTGACCTTGGCCAGTTCGGCCGGGCCGAGGTTGGTGTCCGTGGTGACGGCGGCGGCGTCCGCTCCCTGGGACGCGGACAGGCGCTGGTTGATCACGGACGAGTCGAGCCCGGACCGTACGTCGATCTTGTCCGGGTAGGCCTTGCGCTCGGCGTCGGTCGCGGCGGACCAGTGCGGGTTGCGCTCCAGGACCAGCCGCTCACCGTCGTTCTCGTTGCGCACGACCTTGTACGGCCCGGAGGAGACCGGGTGCTCCTCGTACTTCGTGCCGGTGTCCTTGCTCTTCGGGACGGGGGTGAACTGCGTCTGCGTGGCGAGGTAGGGGAACTCGCCCTCGGGCTTGTCCAGATGGAAGACGATGGTCCGCTCGTCCGGCGTCTCGATCGCGTCGAGGCCCTTCTTGTCCTTGTACGGGCCCTGGTAGCCGGCCGCCCCGGTCAGCCAGTCCCGCAGGTAGGGGGCGCCGCCCGACAGCTCGGGGGCGAAGGAGCGCTCGATGCCGTACTTGATGTCGGCCGAGGTGATCGCGCTCCCGTCCTCGTACTTCAGGCCCTTCTTCAGGGTGTACGTCCACTCGGTCGCGTCCTTGTCGGGACGCCCGGTGTCGGTGGCGAGGTCGGGGACGACCTTCGCACCGGCGGCACCGTTCTCGCGGTTGCGGGTGGTGAGGGTGCGGAAGACCAGGGACGGGACGTTGCCGCCGCCGGAGGTGTAGAGGCGAGCCGGGTCGAAGTCCTGCTGGGGATCGGCGTTCAGGACCGTGAGGGTGCCGCCCTTGTGGGGCGTGGAGTCGCCGCCGGCGCCCTTGGCATCGGTGTCCTTCGGCCCGCAGGCGGCGGCACCCGCTGCCAGGACCAGGCTGACGGATGCCGCGGCCACGCGGCGCGCTCTGACGGACGGTTGGCGCATCGGAATGACGACCTCTCGGAAAGGCGCCTCGGAATCACGGATCACGGACTACGGATCACAGATCTCGGATCGCGAGACGAAATGACGAAGGGTGAGACGAAAGAAGACGGACCTCTGCCCGGCGCCGGGTCGTCGAAAGGGCCGTGACCGAGTCACGGGGGAAGAGTCAGCGACGCGCGCCGGGGGCGGGCGTCAGCAACAGTGAATGTCGGCCACGCAGAGCGGGGTCACGCCGATGAGCGCCAGCTCGATGGCGGCGCGAACGGAGACGTGACGGGGCGACATGCCCAGAAATATGAATGAACTTTCCGAGCATGTCAACGCGAGCCGCGCCACACCGGCTGTGATGCCTGTCAACTCCCGGGATAAGGCCAGGCGTTGGCGCGGCAGTGGATGCCGTCGTGGTCGAGGAACTTGGTCTGCTGCTGCATGACCGGCGCGAGGTCGCCGTCCTTGTCGCAGGTGACGTGGCCGTAGCCGAGGCGGTGGCCGACCTCGTGGTTGATCAGCATCTGCCGGTAGGCGTGGATCTTGGCATCGCCGTAGGTCTCCGAGCCCTGCGCCCACCGGTAGGCGTTGATCATCACGCGCTCGGTCGCGGCCGAGTCGCAGGAGACGTTGTCCTCGGTGGTGTCCAGACCCGACTTGGCGCACCAGTCGGCGGTCGTGCCGGGGCTGGCGAGCGTGATCACGAAGTCGGGCTCGCCGGAGTGGATGCGCTCGAAGGTCCGCGCGCCGTTGTGGGCCCAGCTGCGCTGGTCGTTGAGCGTCTTCTGCACGGCCTCGGCGAACAGCTCGCCGTCCAGTCCGAGCCCCTGCTCCACGTCCACGCGGTAGGTGAACTTCTGCCCGGCGCCGGGTGCCTTGACGATGCCCGGAACGGCGTCGAACTTCCCGGAGCCCTTGAGCTTGGCGCCGAGCGGGTAGATCCGGCCCATCTTCTCGTCGTACGTCAGCGGGGCGGCCTCGGGGGCGGGCGCCCGGCCGTCCGCGCGGGACGCACCGTCCCGGACGTCGCGGGCCCGGTCGGGGGCGGACTGCGACTGCACGCCGGCGCCGCCGGGGCCGTCGGCGACCTGGCCGGCGACGATGACGGCCAGCACCGTGGTGACGGCGGCGGCCGCGATGCCGGTGAAGGCGCGGCCCTTGCCGCCCCTGCCCGCGACGGGCGTGCCGGTGGGCCCCGCGTCGTCGTGACCACCGGACCCGGAGTCGGCCGGGGTGCCGACGGTCCAGTCCGTGACGGAGGCGTAGGCGTCCGCGGCGTGCGCGGAGGCGGGCGTACGGGGCGCGAAGACGTCGTCCTCCTCGTGGAAGGCGTCGAGGTAGTCCTGTCGCGGCCCGGGCACGGAGGCCCGGCGCTGCCGCGGTATGGGAACACCGACACCGGCGGGCCCCCCGCCCTTCCCCCTCAACTCGCCCCAGCCACCCCCGGCTTCACGCTGCTCGGGATGCCCGCCACGCGCTTGCGGAACGCCGTGCGCGGGAGTCCCGTCGGGCAGCCTCGGCACACCGCGCGGCGGGGCGCCCCCGGCGACCCGGGGCGTCCCGTGGGCGGGAGTCCCGTCCGGGTATTGGGGAACGCCCTGCGCGGGAGTCCCGTCCGGGAACCTCGGAACGCCGCGTGGCGGAGTCCCGTCCCGGAACTGGGGAACGCCCTGCGCGGGAGTCCCGTCCGGGAACCTCGGAACGCCGCGTGGCGGAGTCCCGTCCCGGAACTGGGGAACGCCCTGCGCCGGAGTCCCGTCGGCCATCCGGGGAACGCCCTGCGCCGGAGTCCCGTCAGGCAGCCTCGGCACACCGCGTGCCGGAGTCCCGTCCGGCATGCGCGGAACGCCCCGCGCCGACGTGCCGTCGGCAGGCCTCGGAACGCCGCGTGGCGGAGTCCCCTCCCGGAACTGGGGAACGCCCTGCGCCGGAGTCCCGTCGGCCATCCGGGGAACGCCCTGCGCCGGAGTCCCGTCAGGCAGCCTCGGCACACCGCGTGCCGGGGTCCCGTCCGGCATGCGCGGAACGCCCCGCGCCGGCGTGCCGTCGGCAAGGCGGGGTACCCCCCGCACCGGTGTGCCGTCGGGCAGGCGCGGGAGGCCCTGGGCCGGTGTGCCGTCCGGGTGCCAGCCGTCGGGCAGACGCGGCATGCCGGGCGGCGGCGTGCCCTGGGGCCGCGTGCCGTCCGTCGGTGCGGGCCGCGGCCCCGGCATCCGGCGCTGGCCCGGCGGCGGCCAGCCGCCCTGGCCCTGCGGTGCGCCGGGCGGCGCGGTCCGGACTCCCCGGCCGGCGTCCGGCGCCTGGCCCTGGCCCGGCCTCTGCCCCTGCGCGGACCCGGTCCGGCCGTCCCGTACTGCTGTTGTGTCCGCGCTGTCGCCCTTGGCGACCGGTCCGCGGCGGCTGTGGCGTCCCACGTCGCGCCTCAGCCCCCCATGCTCTCGTCGGTGCCTGCTCTGTCGACGGCGTCGCCCCCGGCTCCCGCCCGGCCGGCCCGCCTCGCACGCTGCGCGCCCAGCTCTCCCGCAGCTTCCAGGAGTTCACGAAACGCCATCGCCACGGTCTCGGGATACTCCATCATCGCCACATGGCCCGCATCGGGCAACGTCACCAGCCGGGAGTCACGGAAGGCGCGGGCCGCCTTCTGGGCCATGCGGAAGCCGACGAGCTGGTCACGGCCGCCGTAGACGAGGAGGGTCGGCGCGAGAACTCGTTCGGCCTGGCGCCACAGCCCCTGCTGGCCGCCCAGCGTGTAGGCGTTGACGATCCCGCGCGCGGAGCGCGCCATCGCGTCCCAGAAGTACGGCAGCCGCAGCCGCCGCTCCATCTCCTGCACGGCGTTGCGGAATCCTTCCGGCGTCACCCGCCCGGGGTCCCCGTAACACAGCGCCATCACGCCGCGGACCCGCTGCTCCGCCGTCCACTCCCGGGTGAGCCGCGTGAAGAGCAGGGCGACGCCCGGCACCGCCAGCAGCCCCGTGGGCACGGCGGCGCGCTGCACTCGGATTTCCGGCAGAGCGGGCGACACAAGCGTGAGCGTACGGACCAGATCGGGCCGAGCCGCGGCGACACGGGTGGTGACGGCGCCGCCGAGCGAGTTCCCGAACAGGTGCACGGGGCCGCGGCCGGAGGCGTCGAGGTAACGGATGACCGCGCGCGCGTGCCCCGTGACGGAGTAGTTGCCGTCGTCCGGTGGCGGGGAGTCGCCGAAGCCCGGCAGATCGAGGGCCTCGCCGTCGACTTCACCGTCCAGCAGCGCCATCAGTGCCGACCAGTTCTGCGAGGAACCACCCAGCCCGTGCACGTACAGCGCGGGCGGCAGATCCTCGCGCGCGGGTGGTCTCGACCGGACCGTCAGGGTGACCCCGGGCAGCTCGACCGACCGCAGGCGCTCGCCCTCCGCGACCCGGACGGTCCCCACCTTCGGCAGCACATTGGCGGGCGGCACGAACGGCAGCTCGGTCGAAGACATGCGGCAATGTTACGAGACGATCACGCAGCGACTCATGCGTTCGCCTGTGTTCGCCGTCACAGGAACCGGCCAGTTGAGGTGCCGGAAAGGGAGGCACCCGGGCGCGCATGGGTAGCAGTCAACGGGATGAGCACTGCGTCACGTCCCGGACGCGGATCGCATAGCGTCCGGATCGGGTGTCTCCTAGGCTCATAGGGAGGGCACCCGCGTGTGGCCCCTGCATTCCCAGGGACGTTCGTAGGAAGGGAGCCCAGCATGGCCGTAGACCCCACCGACCCGGAGACGTTCGAGGTCGAGGACGCGCCCGAGGCGCAGGAAATCGACGTCGAGGCCCCCGAAGTCGACGCGGCCGAGCAGCAGGCGGATCTCGCGCCGGACCGCGACGACCCGCTGACCGGCGTCGACCCGGACCGCGCCAACGAGGCCGATCTGGCGGAGCAGGCCCGGATCGTCTCGCTCGACGAGGACGACTACCGGTGAGGTTCGCCGCCGACGGGCGACGAACAGCTCCACCGAACGGGAAAGAGGCAGAATTTTGCCCGCTCTGACCCTGTTTGAAACTTTCGCAACCGCTTTCGTAACCGTCCGGTCCGTGAAATTCTGCGCTCTCACCGCGCACACCACGGTTACCGAAAAGTACGATGGCGACGCGGCCAGATCCGCACGTGGACGACTATGGGAGGCGGCGTGACAGCCATCGAGCAGACAGAGGCGGTTCGCCCGCGGGGCACACGCCTGCCGCGCCGTGCCCGACGCAACCAGCTCCTGGGCGCCGCCCAGGAGGTGTTCGTGGCCCAGGGCTACCACGCGGCCGCGATGGACGACATCGCGGAGCGCGCGGGCGTCAGCAAGCCGGTGCTCTACCAGCACTTCCCGGGCAAGCTCGACCTCTATCTCGCGCTGCTGGACCAGCACTGCGAATCGCTCATCCAGTCCGTACGGAACGCGCTCGCGTCGACGACCGACAACAAGCAGCGCGTCCGGGCGACGATGGACGCCTACTTCGCCTACGTCGAGGACGACGGCGGCGCGTTCCGCCTGGTCTTCGAGTCGGACCTGACCAACGAGCCCGCCGTGCGCGAGCGCGTCGACAAGGTCACGAACGAGTGCGCGGAGGCGATCTGCGACGTCATCGCCGAGGACACCGGCCTGTCGCGCGCGGAGTCGATGCTGCTCGCCTCGGGCATGGGCGGCCTCGCCCAGGTGGTGGCGCGGTCCTGGCTGCACAGCGACCGCAGCGTGCCCCGCGACCAGGCCGTGCAGCTGCTCACCTCGCTGGCGTGGCGCGGCATCGCGGGCTTCCCGCTGCACGGCATGGACCAGCCGCAGCACTGACGGCACTTTGTTCCCGCCCGATGTTCGCTCGTGGCGTGCTCGGGCGGAGCATGTACGTCCCCTCACCGGGCTAATGTGTGCTGCGTACGGCGCGGAAGGTCGCGCACATCACTGACCGTCGGAGGGACATAGCCGTGGAGGTCAAGATCGGCGTGCAGCACGCGCCCCGCGAGATCGTTCTGGAGAGCGGTCAGACTGCCGAGGAGGTCGAGCGCGTGGTCGCCGAGGCGCTGGCCGGTAAGTCGCAGCTGCTGAGCCTCATGGACGAGCACGGCCGCAAGCTCCTCGTCCCGGCCGACCGTCTCGCGTACGTCGAGATCGGTGAGCCGGCCCCGCGCAAGGTGGGCTTCGGCGCGCTGTAGGCGCATGCGTGGAGCGGGGCGGGACGGCTTCGGCCGACCCGCCCCGTTCACGTGTCTGGCGCGTCCGCGCGGCCGCCTCCGTTTGCGTGCCTGCCGCGTCCGCACGGCCGCCTCCGTTTGCGTGCCTGCCGCGTTCGCGTGGCCGCCTCCGCCTGCATGGCTGCCCCCGTTTGCGCGGCTCTCCCCTGTTTGCGCCGCCCTCTCTCGGACACCCCTCCCGTGTAGCCCTCGGCTTCCCCTTGCGGCGCACCGGTTCCTCCACGGATGGAGCACAAGTCGCCCACAGGGGTGGATTGGATTCCGCAGGTCAGGGGTAAGACGGGCTACGACCGATTTGGGCAGGCCGGCCATGTGGGAGGGACCCCGACATGCTCCTGGAAGCGCTGAGTTCCGCGATCCTCGGCCTCGCTCTGGCGTGGGCGGCGACCCAACGCCTGCCGCACCGTCTCCCGGCCCGCCCCATGGTCCTGTCGACCGGCGTCGCCGGTGCCCTCTTCGGGGCCTTCGTCATGCACAGCGCGCTGGACGCGGGGCACGTGCTGCTCGTCCTGCTCGGGGCGGCCATCGTCTCCGTGGCCTCGCTGTCGCTGCTGCTGCGCCCCGCGGGAAGACTGCGCCGCCGATCGGCGACCGCGTGACGGGCCGCCGATGGTGGCGCTTGTGACAGTGCGGACCGGCCGGACGGGGGGAGGCGCGGGCTAGGCAGCCAGCCCCAGTGCGGCCATCCGCTTGGTGTGGGCCTCGGTGATCCGCGAGAACATCTTGCCGACCTCGGCGAGGTCGAAGCCGTCCGCCACACCGCCCACCAGCATGGTCGACAGCGCGTCCCGGTCGGCGACCACCCGCTGGGACTGCGACAGGGCCTCGCCCATCAGCCGCCGCGCCCACAGCGCGAGCCGCCCGCCGACGCGCGGATCGGCGTCGATCGCGGCCCGTACCTTCTCCACGGCGAAGCCGCCGTGCCCCGTGTCGTCGAGCACGGCCAGCACCAGATTGCGGGAGTCGGAGTCCAGCCGGGCGGCGACCTCGCGGTAGAAGTCGCTGGCGATGGAGTCGCCGACGTAGGCCTTGACCAGTCCCTCCAGCCAGTCCGAGGGGGCCGTCTGCTTGTGGAACCCGTCGTACGCGGCGACGAACGGCTCCATCGCCCGCGTCGGCTCCTCCCCGATCTCGGCGAGCCGGTCGCGCAGCCTCTCGAAGTGGTGGAACTCCGCCGACGCCATCTTCGCCAGCTCCGCCTTGTCCGCCAGCGTCGGCGCCAGCTTGGCGTCCTCCGCGAGCCGCTCGAACGCCGCCAGCTCCCCGTACGCGAGCGCACCGAGCAGGTCCACGACCGCGGCGCGGTACTGCGGGTCGGCGGAGGCCGTCGCCCAGTCCCGGGCGGCGACTGAGGTGGGTTCAACGGCGGCGGTGTCCGAGGCGTTCTCAGGCTTGTCAGAGCTCGTCATGAAGCGCACAATAGCCCGCCCGCCGGGAGGCGTAAGGTCCTGGTCAATCACTGTGACGACGACTACGTGACCGAATCGGCCATCGCATGTGCGCGAATCCGGGGTATGGTGGTAATGCGCCTGCTGGTACGTCGACGTACCTCGACAGGCCGCACGTATGAGGATGCCCGGTCGGTGGCCCGATCGGCTCCGACCCGACAGCCCTCCCCGGCCGTCCGCCACAGTGCGTACGAGACCCGGAGGGGGACACCCTCAGCGGCACGAGCGCTAGAGCGTCGGCGCGGTCCCGTGCTCTACGGCCCGCCCGTAGGCAGCCGACGTCCCCGGCACGGTCTGACACGACCCCGCGCTCGCCTCGCGCCGCCCACACAGAAGAGGCAGCACCCTGACTACGTTCCGAGAGCTCGGAATCCTTCCCGAGACCGCCGAGGCCCTTGAAGCCGTCGGCATCATCACCCCCTTCCCCATCCAGGAGATGACGCTCCCCGTGGCCCTTTCGGGCAAGGACGTCATCGGCCAGGCCAAGACCGGCACCGGCAAGACGCTGGGCTTCGGCCTCCCGCTCCTCGAGCGCGTCACCGTCCCCGCCGACGTCGAGGCCGGACGCGCCGAGCCCGAAGACCTCACCGAAGCCCCGCAGGCGCTCGTCGTCGTCCCCACGCGCGAGCTGTGCACGCAGGTCACCAACGACCTGCTGACCGCGGGCAAGGTGCGCAACGTCCGCGTCCTCGCCATCTACGGCGGCCGGGCCTATGAGCCCCAGGTCGAGGCCCTCAAAAAGGGCGTCGACGTGGTCGTCGGCACCCCGGGCAGGCTTCTCGACCTCGCCGGTCAGAAGAAGCTGAACCTGAAGCACGTCAAGTCGCTGGTCCTCGACGAGGCCGACGAGATGCTCGACCTGGGCTTCCTGCCCGACGTCGAGAAGATCATCAACATGCTGCCGGTGCGGCGTCAGACCATGCTGTTCTCGGCGACCATGCCGGGCGCGGTCATCGGCCTCGCCCGCCGCTACATGTCGCAGCCCACGCACATCAGTGCCACGTCGCCGGACGACGCGGGCGCGACGGTCGCGAACACCAAGCAGTACATCTACCGCGCGCACAACATGGACAAGCCCGAGATGGTCGCGCGCATCCTCCAGGCCGATGGCCGGGGGCTGGCCATGGTCTTCTGCCGCACCAAGCGCACGGCGGCCGATCTCGCGGACCAGCTGAAGCAGCGCGGTTTCGCCTCCGGCGCGGTCCACGGCGACCTCGGCCAGGGCGCCCGTGAGCAGGCGCTGCGGGCCTTCCGCAACGGCAAGGTGGACGTGCTCGTCTGCACCGACGTCGCCGCCCGCGGCATCGACGTCGAGGGCGTGACGCACGTCATCAACTACCAGTCGCCCGAAGAGGAGAAGACGTACCTGCACCGCATCGGCCGTACGGGCCGCGCGGGCGCGAAGGGTACGGCGATCACTCTGGTCGACTGGGACGACATCCCGCGCTGGCAGCTGATCAACAAGGCGCTGGAGCTGGACTTCAACGACCCGCCGGAGACGTACTCCACCTCCCCGCACCTCTACTCCGACCTCGGCATCCCCGAGGGCACGAAGGGCGTCCTGCCGCGCTCGGAGCGCACGCGCGCCGGGCTGGACGCGGAGCAGCTGGAGGACCTGGGCGAGCCGGGCGGGCGCGGGCGCGGCGGCCGGGGTGGCCGCAGCGACCGGGACGAGTCCCGTTCGGAGGACCGCGAGCGGTCGGCGCGTACGCCGCGTCGCCGCCGCCGTACCCGTGGCGGTGCCGCGCTGGACGGGGCGCCGGAGTCCACCGGCAGTGCCGCGCAGGGCACCACGGCCACCGGCGGTGCCGCCGAGGCGGACGACGTGACCGGTCCGCGCACTCCGCGTCGCCGTCGCCGCACCCGCGGTGGGGCGCAGTCCGAGCAGGCTCAGGTCGCGGCCGTCGAGTCCCCCGCGTCCGAGCAGGCGGAGACCGCCGTCGCCACGGCGGAGGGCACGGCCGCGGAAGCCGTGGAGACGGCTGCGAAGCCCCGTCGGCGCCGCACCCGCCGGTCGGAGACACCGGCGGTGGCGACCGAGGCCGCGGTGACGTCTGCGGTGCAGACCGAGGCGTCCCCGGTGACGCCGTCGGCCGTGGAGCCGGCCGTCGCGGAAGCCCCCACCGCCGCGGAGACGGCGCTGCCCGAGGCAGCCGCCGCCAAGCCGCGCCGCCGCACCCGCAAGACCGCGGCGTCCTCAGCCGAAGTTGCGGTCGACACGGCCGAGGGGACCACCGAGTCCGCGCCGGAGCCGACGGAGACGAAGCCGCGTCGCGCCCGCAAGACGGCCGCGAAGGCCGAGGCGGGCGTCGACACGGCGGAGGCGACCGAGGCCAAGCCGCGCCGCGCCCGCAAGACAGCGGCCACGGTGGAGGACACCGCCGCCGAGACGGCCGAGGCGAAGCCCCGGCGTACGCGCAAGGCGACGGCAGCGGCCGAGACCGCGGTCGACACGGCGGAGGCCGCCGAGGCCAAGCCGCGTCGCACCCGGAAGGCCGCCGCCGCCCCGGCGGAGGCCGCCGTCGACACCGCCGAGGGCACGGAGGCCAAGCCGCGCCGCCGCACCCGCAAGGCCGCCGAGGCCGCCCCTGCCGTCGCCGAGATCCCCGCACAAACGGTCCAGGAACCGGAGGCCGCCGAGGCCAAGCCGCGCCGGACACGGAAGGCCGCCGCCGCCGTCCCGGACGCGGAAGCCGTGGAGGCCAAGCCGCGCCGGACGCGGAAGACGGTCGCGGCGGCCGAGGCCGCCGTCGACACCGTTGAGGGCACGGAGGCCAAGCCGCGCCGCCGCACCCGCAAGGCCGCCGAGGCCGCCCCTGCCGTCGCCGAGATCCCCGCACAGGCGGATCAGGAGCCGGAGGCCGCCGCCAAGCCGCGCCGTACGCGCAAGGCGACCACGGCCGCCACGGCCGCCACGGCCGCGACGGCTGCCGTTTCGGAGGACGCGGCGGAGGCGAAGCCCAAGGCCCGCCGCACCCGCAAGGCCGCTGCCACCGCGGAGCCCACGGAGGACTGACCCACCCACCCCTCTGCGACGGCCCGGCCCCCTCACGGGGAGCCGGGCCGTCGGCGTTCCCCCAGACACGGTGTCCGACCCCGCCGAGATGCCTGGGCACGGTGCCCGACTCCGCCAAGTCGCCTGGGGCACGGCGCCGGTCCCCGCCGACCCGGCCAGGGCGCAAGGCCCGACCCCGCCGATCACCTGGGCACAGCTCCAGAGCCCGCCGAAGCCCACCCGGCGCGCAGCACCGCTTCCCACCGAACCCCACCCGGACCCCGGGGCCCGACCCCGCCGAATCACCTGAGCACATCCCGGGCACCCGCCGGCCCCCACCTGCGCAGCGCAAGTCCCGCCGATCCCACCGCCGCACAGTCCCGGCCCCCGTTCATCCCCACCCCGCACACAGGGCCCGACCCCGCCAAGTCACCCGGCACAGCGCCAGACCCCCACCGAACCCCACCCCGCGCACAACGCCACTCCCCGCCGATCCCCACCCGGCTGCACAACGCCACTCCCCACCGCCCCCACCCGGAGCCACAACACCCCCGCAGAGTCCCGCTCAAGGCAGGCGCGCCACCCCCACCCCCACCCGCTACCCTCGCCCCGTGACCAGCCACCCCGCCTTCCCCCCGCCCCCGGGCGCCCGTGCCTACCCCCTGCGCACCACACGCGGCGAGTTCGCCGTCGTCGAGTCGTCGCCGTCGCCGGAAGCGGGCGGGCAGGAGCGGGGAGTCGTCCTGATGCTGCCCGGATTCACCGGCAGCAAGGAGGACTTCAGGCTGCTCCACGAGCCGCTCGCACAGCGGGGGTACCGGGTCGTCGCCGTGGACGGGCGGGGGCAGCACGAGTCGAGCGGCCCGCTGGAGGACGAGTCCGCCTACGCCCAGGGGGACCTCGCGCGGGACGTGCTCGCGCAGGCCGCGGCCCTCGGCGGGCCCGTGCACCTGGTGGGGCATTCGCTCGGCGGGCAGATCGCCCGTGCGGCCGTGCTCCTCGACCACTCCCCGTTCGTCTCGTTCACCCTGATCTCGTCCGGCCCGGCGGAGATCTCCGTCTCCCAGCAGCAGCGCGTGAAGCTGCTGCGGGACGCGCTCGCCGTGCTGTCGATGGCGGAGGTGTGGGAGGCCATCCAGGCCATGGGGCCGCCGGAGGAAGTCGGCGGGCCCGCCCGCGGCCTCGGCGACCAGGACCAGCTTCGCCGCCGCTGGCTGGGCCACAGCCCTGCCCAACTCCTGGCGACCGGACGTCAGTTGTGCACCGAGCCGGACCGCGTGGCCGAACTCGCCGCGATCCCGCTGCCGTTCCACGTCCTGTCGGGCGCGCACGACGACACCTGGCCGGTGGCGATCCTGGACGACATGGCCCGGCGGCTGGACGCGCACCGCACGGTCATCACCGGAGCCGAGCACTCCCCCAACGCCGACCAGCCGCTCGCGACGGCCCACGCCCTCGCCGACTTCTGGGACGGCCTGGGCCGGATGTAGTCACCTGGCCGACGTCCAGACCGAGGGCCGACCGCCCTAGATCGAGTCCCGACCTAGCCCCCGACCGCTCCAGACCGAGCCCCGACGGAGCCCCCGACCGCTCCAGACCGAGCCCCGACGAAGTCCAGACCGCTCCAGACCGAGCCCCGACGGAGCCCCCGACCGCTCCGGACCGCTCCCCGCCTAGTACTGCGTCCGCAGATGCTCCCAGAAGCCGTCACGCAGCGCCCGTCTGAGATCCGCCTGGCCGCGCAGCGAGTACTGCAGCAGGCCCTCCGCCTCCACGAGCAGGTCCTGGTCCACCGACCCGGGCAGGTACGGATGCCCGGGCAGCAGCTCCACCAGCGTGTCCCGGCCGCGTGCCGCCAGCCACTTCGCCGCGATCTGCGCGCCCACGAACCGCACGTCCTCGCGGGTGGGCCGGTTCGCGGTCGTCTCGTAGCCGGGGGCGGTGCGGCGGGAGACGTACGGCTTGAAGAAGTCGAGGTCGAGGGTGCGCTGGCTGTCGACCTCCCACAGGAGGGGCTCGGCCTGGTTGCGGCCCTCCGGCGCCTCGATGCCCCAGAGGTGGACCCGGGCGCCGTACCCCTGGGCCGCCTCCACCGCCGAGACCAGGTCCTCGTCGCCGCCGAGCAGGGCCGCGTCGCTGATGGCGCGGTGCCGGGCGAGGGACTCCAGGTCGGAGCGGATGAGTGAGTCGACGCCCTTCTGCTGGTTGTTGGCGTTGAGGTTGCCGAGGCGCACCTTGACGTCCGGCAGTTCCGCGATGGTCTGCTGTTCGGCCGTGTGGATGCGGCGCCGGGCACCGTCGTACCAGTAGACGCGCAGCAGCCGGCTGTCCGCGAAGATCGTGCGGGCCCGGTCGATGAGCGCGTCGATCAGGCCTTCGGCGTCCAGGTCGAAGGCGCGGCGGTCCTCCGTGCCGGCGACGAGGCGTCCCGCCGCCGCGTACAGATACCCGGCATCGACGAAGATCGCGTGGGTCGAGGGCGTCTTCGCCACCTCGGCGAGCATGCGCTGGAGCAGCTCGTTGGTGCGGTCGATGCGGGTGTGGAGGGCCGCGAGGTCGTCGTTCATCACCCCCATTGTCCCGGCGGTCACGCTGCGAACACAACTGGTCCCGGTCGGTCCCGTAACGACACTCTTACAAGTCAGTAATTAGCCGTTCGAAAAATTTCCTTAGCGTAGGGAATGTTTCACCCCCGCGTCCCTGTTGACCCATATGGAACACCGGGCACGGACCTGGTGGGCCGCACACCGAAGTAGTTCTCCTCAGGAGGATGACCAGACGAAGGGAGAAGCCCTTGCGCTTCGAAATCATGCGACTCGACGACGTCGACGGCACACCAGTCGACTCGACCGTTGTGGACGCCGCCTCCGTCAACCGCATCGTTCAGCAGGCGGCCGCCATAGGGCAGCGCCTCTGGATCCGCCCGGCCGAGACCACGGCCTCATAACGCGCGCAGCTCTCCCACACCTCGCAGCCCCCGCCCGGCATCGGCCGTGCGGGGGCTCCGCTGTTGCGGACGTCCCTGGTCGGGGCGTCTGGCTGAGGGGGCACGGCGCGATCCAGAAGGGGTCCCGGTGACGGTCCCCATGGCCGAGAGCGAGACCGGCACCCAGCGGCCCAGGGTCGGGCTCCGGGCCCGTACGGCTTTCGGCGGCCGTCAGCACCTGGTCCTCCTGCACGGCCGGGACCAGCAGGAGAAGTACCCCGACGAACTCCGCCTTCCTGGACGGCCGGCCTGAACCGCGGCCTCACCCTCGCGGCTTTGCCCACACTCGACCCGGAGGACGTGTGGTACCCGTTCTACGGCACGAGACTGCACGACCTCGTGAGCGGCACGGAGAGCACGGCGGAGCCCATCGGCCTCGACCGGGTGAGCGCCGCCGCAGCAGCCGAGGTGTTCGCCGCGCAGTCCCCCACGGGTTCCTACGAGCATCTGCTCCACGAGGCGGCCGCCCGGGCCGGCATGCCCCAGAACGGGCCGGCGGCCACGGAGGGCTTCGGGTCCGGCCTGGTCGGGGCGCTGCACCGGCCGATGAGCTGGCTGGCCGCCCGGTCCGACCTGGACGAGTGGACCATCGCCACGTTCCTGCGGGACGTCGGCCTGTACCTCGGCGACAGCTCCGTGCGGCAGGCGGTGCTGGACTGTCATGGAGACGATGCCGACCAGCGGCGAGCCGGTGCTCGTCACGCACAGCCTGGGCACGGTCGTGGGCATGGACCTCCTGACCCGTCTTACGGACGACATCGACCCCGTCCTGCTGGTCACCGCGGGCAGCCCGCTCGGCCTGGACGGCGTCAACGAACGGCTCCTCACCCGAGGCCCGCACCAGCCGCCCGGGTGCGTGACTGGGTGAACGTCTGGTGCCCCACCGACGCGGTGGCCATCGGCTGCCCCCTGGAGGACGAACGGTGGGGGAAGCTCACCCAGCCGGCCGTCTCCGACGGCCGCGACCGCGCGCACAACATCGAGGAGTACCTCGGCCACCCCCAGGTGGCCCGGGAGATCCGCGGCGTCCTGCGGCCCTGACGGGAATCGTCAGCTCCCCTGGATCACCTGAGTGACGCCGTTGATGATCTGCTGCACGGCGATCGCGGAGAGCATCATGCCGGCGAGGCGGGTCACCAGGACCACACCGCCGTCCTTGATGATCCGGATGATCACCAGTGAATAGCGCATCACCATCCAGAGCACGACGTGGATGGCGAGGATCGCCATCCACACGGACACCTGCGTGGCGACGCTGTGGGCCTTCTGCACGGCGAGGATGACCGACACGATCGCCCCGGGCCCGGCCAGCAGCGGCATGCCCAGCGGTACGAGGGCGACGTTCACGTCCTTGGTCTGCTTCGGCTCGTCGGTCTTCCCGGTGAGCAGATCCAGCGCGATCAGCAGAAGGAGCAGACCGCCCGCGATCATCAGCGCGGGCACGGACACGTGCAGATAGTTGAGGATCTGGTGCCCGAGGAGCCCGAACACAGTGATCACGCCACCGGCGACGCAGACGGCCTGGAAGGCCATCCGCTTCTGCACCTTGCCGGGCCGGCCGGCGGTGAGCGCGAGGAAGATCGGTGTGATCCCGGGGGGATCCATGATGACGAAGAGGGTCAGGAACAGGGAGCCGAAGACGGCGAGGTCGAACATGAGTGAGCCTTGCGGGATTGCTGAAACGCGCGGTGGGCAGCGGCGAGCCGCGACCGCTGTGGGCAGGCGTTCCGTACGGCGGAACGGGGTGGCACGACCGGCGACGCCGGGTGCCTGAAAAGAGAACTGGAAAAGAGAACTGGACGAGAGGAACCTCAGTGAGCCCCGCCGGCCCCCGGCACGGGGAACGCCCCGAAGGCCCGCCGGGTGATCTCGCCGTAGACCTCGGGATCCGTCGTGTACTCCCCGAGCACGCACGTCTTGCGACTGCCGTGGTAGTCCGACGACCCGGTCACGAGGAGCCCGAGCTCCTTGGCCAGCCCCCGCAACCGCGCCCGGGTGTCGGCGTCGTGGTCCATGTGGTCGACCTCGAGGCCGACCAGCCCGGCCTCGGCCATCTCGGCGATGGCGGCCTCCGGCACCGTGAGCCCCCGCTTGCTCGCCCCGGGGTGCGCGAACACCGCGACCCCGCCGGCTCCCTTGATCAGCCGGATCGCCTCGAAGGGGTCGGTCTCGTGCTTCTCCACGAAGACCCGGCCTCCGTCGGCGAGCCAGTCCTTCGTGAAGGCGTCGTTCACGGTGGGCACGACACCCAGCTCGACGAGCGCGCTCGCCACGTGCGGGCGTCCGACGGACCCCTCACCGGCGATCCGCGCCACCTGCTCCCACGTCACCGGCACGCCCAGCTCCCGGAGCTTGGCGATCATCCCCTGCGCGCGCGGCACCCGGTCGTCCCGGACCAGCTCCCGCTCGGCGAGCAGCGCCGGCTCCTCGGCGTCGAAGAGGTAGGCCAGCATGTGCATGCTGATCCCGTCGATCCGGCAGGAGAGCTCGGCACCGGTGACCAGCGTGACGCCCTCGGGCAGCGCGGCGATCGCCTCGGCATGCCCGCGGGTGGTGTCGTGATCGGTGAGTGCGATGACGTCGAGCCCGGTCACAGCGGCTTTCCGCACCAGCTCGGCGGGCGAGTCCGTGCCGTCGGAAGCGGTGGAGTGGGTGTGCAGATCGATGCGCACGACACGAACTCCAGACACAGACGGCACGAACAGGGCTGCTCAAGGATAACCGCATTTTCAACGCCGGATGTCATACCTGAACGCGGCAAGCGCCCCCTACACCCCCGCCCCCTACACCCCGCAGGCCCTACGGCTGGAGCAAGCGCGGCGACAACGCCCCACAAGGCACCAGCTCCACCTCCGCTCCCGCCTCCCGGAGATCCGCCAGCACCAGCTCGTCGTACATCAGCAGCCCGGACTGCTCGGGCCACACGACGGCCCACAGCCACATCCCGAGCGCCTCACCCGCGAACACCGCCCGGTCGTCCGGCGCCCCGGCCACGTGCCACAGCGGCGTGGGACGCCCGGCGGCCAGCACCTTGGCCTGGGGCGGCTTCTCGACGTCCATGTGCGGCCCCGGGTCGGGGCCGTCCATGCCCGCGTAGCGCGCCCCGAGCCCGACCCCGAGCTCCTCGGCCACCAGGATCAGTTCGCCCATGCCGCCGAGCGGCCCCGGGCCCGTGCAGGCGACGGCGGTCGCACGGCCGCCCGTGCGGTCGTCCCCCGCGCAGGCCACTCCCGTGAACAGCCATCCCACCGGCAACGGCCACGGCATCCACAGCGGCACCTGGGTGCGGTGCACCACGACGTTGAGGGCGTCGACGCTGGGCGGTATCACGGGCTGCACCGGATGAACGGTGCCGTGCACATCGCACTGCCACGAGTCGGAGAAGAGGCCGGGAGCCCTGACCCGGCCACCGCACTTCGGGCAACTGGGTTCGCCCCTCATAGGGCCCCACGGTCCTACCCCCGTCCCGCCGCGTCAAGGACGATCACCCATCCGGACGGAACCGTTCACCGACCACTTCAGATGTAGCTTGCATTAATTAGCTCGCCTAACTTAGTATGTGTATATACCAACTATCTACGTCTCGGGAAAGGGAGCAAGCAATGGACCCCTTCGACGCCGGAGCGGGCGGCCTCCTGAAGCAGCCCAAGTCCGTGTGGGCCACCGCCGGAGCATCGGTCGTCGCCTTCATGGGCATCGGGCTCGTCGACCCGATCCTGCCGTCCATCGCCCAGGGTCTGAACGCCACGGCGAGCCAGGTCTCCCTGCTCTTCACCTCGTACTTCCTCATCACCGCCGTCGCGATGCTGGTCACCGGCTTCGTCTCCAGCCGGATCGGCGGGAAGAAGACGCTGCTGCTCGGCCTCGCGTTCGTCGTGGTGTTCGCCGGGCTCGCGGGCACCTCCGGATCCGTCGGCGAACTGGTGGGCTTCCGGGCCGGATGGGGCCTCGGCAACGCGCTGTTCGTCTCGACGGCCCTCGCGGTCATCGTCGGCGCGGCGGCCGGCGGCAGCGCCGCGGCGATCCTGCTGTACGAGTCGGCCCTCGGCCTCGGCATGGCATGCGGCCCGCTGCTGGGCGCCCTGCTCGGCGACGCCAGCTGGCGCTACCCGTTCTTCGGCACGGCGTTCCTGATGGCCGTCGGCTTCCTGTGCATCACGGTGTTCCTGAAGGAGCAGCCGAAGCCGGCCCGCAAGACCTCGCTGCTCGACCCGCTCAAGGCACTCGGCCACGGCGGCCTCGCCTCGGCGGCGGTCTCGGCGTTCTTCTACAACTACACGTTCTTCACCGTGCTGGCCTTCACGCCGTTCGTGCTGAACATGACCCCGTACAAGTCGGGTGCGGTGTTCTTCGCCTGGGGTGTACTGCTCGCCGTCTTCTCGGTGATCGTGGCGCCCCGGCTCCAGAAGCGGTTCGGTTCGCTGAAGGTGCTCGGCGGTTCGCTGGTCCTGCTCGCGGCCGACGTCCTGGTGCTCGGCTACGGCTCCCACACGACCGCCGTCGTCTGCACGATCCTGTCCGGTGCCTTCATCGGCGTGAACAACACCGTCTACACCGAGCTGGCCCTCGGCGTCTCGGACGCGCCCCGGCCGGTGGCGAGCGCGGGCTACAACTTCGTGCGCTGGTTCGCCGCGGCGGCCGCTCCGTACTTCGCGCCGAAGATCGAGGAGTGGACCGACATCCACATCCCGTTCGTGGCGGCGGCGCTCACCGCGGGCGCGGGCGCGGTCGTGGTCGTCGTACGGCGCGAGGCCCTCACCTTCTTCCAAGCTCTCGACTCCGCTCGAGCAGGGGGGACCCCCACCGCCGAGGAGCTGGAGCCGAGGCACACGACCGAGGACGGTGTCACCGTGTTCGCCAACTGACGCCGCACAGCCTGGGGTTGGTGAGCTTGCTCACTCCAGCGGGACGGACTTCCGGGACGGATCCCGGAGGTCCGTCCCCTGGTTCAGCCACCGCTCCTGAAGCGCCTGCGCGCCGTGCACCCGCTTCCAGGCGGCCTCGTTCGGAGTCATCGGCAGCAGCGGCAGGAAGCGCACCGGGTCGAGGGACTCGTCGAGCTCCAGGTCCTCCACCAGGCCGCCCGGCTCGGCGACCAGGACCGAGGTGAACGGGGCGCCGGGCCACAGCGGCTCACTGACGTCGAGGGAGGCGCCGGGAGCCACGACCAGGCCCTCCACCTGCGGAGACGCGGCGAGCACGGCGAGCGGCCGGAGCACCTTGTCGGTGTCGGCGATCCCGGAACGGACCGAGAGGACCAGCTCGGCGCGCGGGCCCCTGACCGGGTCGGCGACCACCGACGTGGGGTCCGTCATGGGGTGCGCGGACATGCCGAGCGAGGCGTAGCGGGCGATGCCGCCCTCCTGGAAGCGCAGCACCTCGATGCGGTCCGTGCCGAGGAAGGTGACCGCCGCGCGCGCGTCCGGTTCGCCCAGTGCGGTGCGCAACCGGGCTTCGACCAGAGGAAGAACATCTGCCATGCGGCGAGCATAGAACTCGCCAGTAGCGGGCAAAGCAGCACCTTGACAGTTGCGTCGGCTGCTACTCTTGCCCGGTGGTTCGGGGCAGCACGCAGAAGCGTCGCGATCAAGCCCCGACGCCGAAGGAACTCCCTTACGAGGGACCGGCCGGAGGAGGTGGGGCTGCAATGGATCGAAGTCGACCGTGCAGTAGCACCACGCTCTTCACGCCGCCGATGTAGCTGCTTCTGTCTCTGGCTGCCACCTCTCGCACTCGCTTCACCGCGGAAGAGCGCTTCGTTTCGCTTTGCCTGATCTGCCTCAGTAGCTGAATCAGTAACGAAACCGGCCACCGCGACGGTGCGGTGCTCCCCGCTTTGTGGACGTGCCAAACATCCGTAGTCACTACGTCCTCATTCCGGGTGGTTCCACCCGTCGCCGGCGCCGTTCGTTGCACGCCCGCGAAGGAGCCCGCCATGTCGATGATCCGCGACCTGCGCGCAGCAGTCGTCCGTCCGTCCCGTGTGTCGCTGCGCAAGGACGGCGGGACGTACGACGCCACCCGCAGCCCCGCGGCCGCCTCGGCCGTCGTCGACTGCGCCGTCTACCGGGACGGCCGCCGCATCGAGACCGAGACCGCTCTGACCCCGCACGAGGCGGTGCGCCTGGTGCGCCGCGACGGGGGGTTCGTGTGGATCGGCCTGCACGAGCCCACGGAGGCCGAATTCTCCGGCATCGCCAGTGAGTTCGGGCTGCACCCGCTGGCCGTGGAGGACGCCGTCCAGGCCCACCAGCGGCCCAAGCTGGAGCGCTACGACGACTCCCTCTTCACGGTCTTCAAGACCATCCACTACGTCGAGCACGACCAGCTCGACGCCAACAGCGAGGTCGTCGAGTCCGGCGAGGTCATGTGCTTCACCGGACGGGACTTCTTCATCACCGTCCGGCACGGCGGGCAGGGCTCCCTGCGCGCCCTCAGGCACCGCCTCCAGGACGACCCCGAGCTGCTCGCCAAGGGCCCCTCGGCCGTGCTGCACGCCATCGCGGACCACGTCGTCGACGGGTACATCGCCGTCGCCGACGCGGTGCAGGACGACATCGACGAGGTGGAGACCGAGGTGTTCTCCCCGGGGCGCAAGGGCTCGCCGCGGGGTTCGGACGCCGGCCGGATCTACCAACTCAAGCGCGAGGTGCTGGAGTTCAAGCGGGCCGTGTCGCCCCTGCTGCGGCCCATGCAGCTCCTGAGCGAGCGGCCGATGCGGCTGATCGACCCCGACATCCAGAAGTACTTCCGGGACGTCGCCGACCACCTGGCCCGCGTCCAGGAGCAGGTCCTCGGCTTCGACGAGCTGCTCAACTCCATCCTCCAGGCCAACCTCGCGCAGGCGTCGGTCGCCCAGAACGAGGACATGCGGAAGATCACCTCCTGGGCCGCGATCATCGCCGTGCCGACGATGGTGTGCGGCGTGTACGGCATGAACTTCGACCACATGCCCGAGCTGCACTGGCGGTACGGCTACCCGGTGATCCTGGGCTTCACGGTCGCCGTCTGTCTCGGCATCCACCGCACCCTGAAGCGGAACGGCTGGCTGTGAGCAGCCTGGTTAGGCTGAGCCCCATGACAAGCGAGCTGCTCGACCAGGCCCTCGTCGAGGAGGCCACGAAGAAGTCCGGCCTCGTCTGGGTCCAGGGCCCCGACGGCCCGGCGCGTGCGCTGTGGCACGTGTGGCACGAGGGTGCCGCGTGCCTGGTCGGCGACGGGCCGGGCGAGCAGCCGCTGCCGGGGCTGGCCGACGGCGCCGAGGCGAAGGTGACGGTCCGCAGCAAGGACAAGGGCGGCCGGCTGGTCACCTGGACGGCGCGGGTCGCCGAGCTCGCGCCGGGTTCCGAGGCGTGGGACGCGGCGGTCGCCGAGCTCAAGGGCAAACGGCTGAACGCGCCCGACGGCGAGGCCATGCCCGGGCGCTGGGCCCGCGAGTGCCGCGTGCTGCGCCTGGAGCCGACCGGGGTGACGACGCCGCTGCCCGACGACTCCCTGTCCGAGCCGCCCCTGCCCTCCCCGGCACTCACCCGCCGACCGGTCCCGGCGGGTCTGCCCCGCCTGCTGCTGAAGAAGCGCAAACGGGGCTGACGGCCTACGACGCCGGGAGCTGCTTGCCGTAGTCCACCGTCTCGTTCCTCTCCGGCTCCCTGAGGGAGAAGTCCTCGCCCCAGCCGGAGAACGTGAGGGTGCCGGCCCCGCCGGCCCGCTCCAGGCGCAGCGGGTACGGCTTGCCCTCCAGGGAGACCTCCAGGGTGCCGCCGGAGCCCTTGTCACCGGTGACGCGGATGGTGCGGACGCCCGCCTCCTCGTCGTGGCCGTCCGTCGCGAGCGTCCCGTGCAGGGTCAGCAGACTGTCGAGGAGGAGTCCCTTGTCCGTGAACCCGCTGAACTTCTTGTACGAGGGGTCGCCCTGCGGCACCTTCACGTACTTGCCGCCGAGCTTGGAGGCCGCCGCCGCGTCCCCCGTGCCGCTTCCGCCCTTGCCGTCGCCGTGAGTCCAGAACTCGGCGTCCGCCTTGACGTAGAGCTGCTCGCCGATGCGCAGCAGCTTGAAGGTCGCGCCCTCGGAGGTGACCGAGCCGTCGCCGCCGTCGTCCTTCAGCCGCACGTCGAGCGCGTAGGTCCGCCCGCCGCTGACGACGTTGCCGTGCATCCGGACCGCCCCGGCGGATTCGGCGGCCGACCGGGTCTTGCCCTGGATCTTGGCGGCGGGGAGTCTGCCGACCCCGTTGGTGCCCTCGTTCGGATCCTCCGCGCAGCCGGTGAGCACCGTTCCCGTCACGAGCAGCGCGCACATCGCGCCGGCGAGTGCGGCGCCGCGGCCACGGTTCTGGCGAATCGGAGTCACAGGTGGGGCTGCCTCTCTGACGGGAGACCTGAACGGCGTACCGCAGGGTACCGGGGTCGTACGGGCAGATCGGAGCCAGTCCGTCCGGACCGCCCGCCGACGCGTCACCGATCGGGACGGGCTAGCCTGAAGCCCACCCGAGCGGGCAATTCGGAAGACACAGACACAGAGAAGGCCACTCACACAGCCACCACGAACCACCCCGCACGAAAAGGAGCCGCGGCCATGGCAGCGGGCGCCCCCCGGATCTTCGTATCGCACCTCCAAGGTGTCGCCGTCTTCGACCCAGCCGGCGACCAGGTGGGGCGGGTGCGCGATCTGGTCGTCATGCTGCGGGTGGGGCAGCGGCCCCCGAGGCTGCTCGGCCTCGTCGTCGAACTCGCCACCCGCCGGCGTATCTTCCTGCCGATGACCCGGGTCACCGCCATCCAGTCCGGCCAGATCATCACCACCGGCGTGCTCAATGTCCGCCGCTTCGAGCAGCGGCCCACCGAGCGGCTGGTCTTCGGGGAGCTGCTGGACCGGCGTGTGACGCTCACCGAGACCGGTGAGGACGTCACCGTGCTCGACCTGTCGGTGCATCAGCTGCCGGCCCGCCGGGAGTGGGAGATCGACCGGGTCTTCGTCCGCAAGGGCAGGAAGGGCGGTGCCTTCCGGCGCGCCAAGGGCGAGGCGCTGACCGTCGAGTGGACCGCCGTCACCGGGTTCTCCCTGGAGGAGCAGGGGCAGGGCGCCGAGAGCCTGCTCGCCACCTTCGAGCAGCTGCGCCCCGCCGACCTGGCCAACGTCCTGCACCACCTCTCCTCCAAGCGCCGGGCCGAGGTCGCCGCCGCCCTCGACGACGACCGGCTCGCCGATGTGCTGGAGGAGCTGCCGGAGGACGACCAGATCGAGATCCTCGGCAAGCTGAAGGAGGAGCGCGCCGCCGACGTCCTGGAGGCCATGGACCCGGACGACGCGGCCGACCTGCTGGGCGAGCTGCCCACGGACGATCAGGAGCGGCTGCTGAGCCTGATGCAGCCCGGCGACGCGGCGGACATGCGCCGCCTGATGTCGTACGAGGACCGCACGGCGGGCGGTCTGATGACCACCGAGCCGATCGTGCTGCGCCCGGACGCCACCGTCGCCGACGCCCTCGCCCGCGTCCGCAACGCCGACCTCTCCCCCGCCCTGGCCGCCCAGGTCTACGTCTGCCGGCCCCCGGACGACACACCGACCGGCAAGTACCTGGGCACGGTCCACTTCCAGCGCCTGCTGCGCGAACCACCGCCGTCCCTGGTCAGCTCCATCCTGGACAGCGATCTGCAGCCGCTCGACCCCGAGGCGGAGCTGCCGGCCATCGCCGGGTTCTTCGCCACGTACGACATGGTCGCGGCGCCCGTCGTCGACGAGGCCGGCGCGCTGCTGGGCGCGGTGACCGTGGACGACGTGCTCGACCACATGCTCCCGGAGGACTGGCGGGAGACGGAGTTCCACCTGGACGAGGAGGTGGCCACCGATGGCTCCTGAGCGCGAGAGCCTGCGCGAGCGCACCCCTACGGGCGCCACGGCCGCCTCCCGGCCCCGCACCACCCGCCTCGACCAGCCGCTGCCGCGCCGGCGCCGGTTCCTGCCCGAGTACGACCCGGAGGCCTTCGGGCGGCTGTCGGAGCGCATCGCGCGCTTCCTGGGCACCGGGCGGTTCATCGTCTGGATGACGGTCGTCATCATCCTGTGGGTGGTGTGGAACATCTTCGCGCCGCCAGGCCTGCGCTTCGACGAGTACCCGTTCATCTTCCTGACCCTGATGCTGTCCCTGCAGGCCTCCTACGCCGCCCCGCTGATCCTGCTCGCGCAGAACCGGCAGGACGACCGCGACCGGGTCAACCTGGAGCAGGACCGCAAGCAGAACGAGCGGTCGATCGCGGACACCGAGTACCTGACCCGCGAGATCGCCGCCCTGCGCATCGGCCTGGGCGAGGTCGCCACCCGCGACTGGATCCGCTCCGAGCTGCAGGACATGGTCAAGGAGATGGACGGCCACCGGCACGACCCCGTCGTATTCCCGGCGGAACGGTCACGGGGACGTGACGCAGACGACCGCTGAGACGCTTTCCTACGCACCGGTACAGCGCCGTACCATCGTCCTATGGCTACGGAAGACGCGGTGCGCGAGGCACTGGCGACGGTGAACGACCCCGAGATCCACAAGCCCATCACCGAGCTCGGGATGGTCAAGTCGGTGGAGATCGGCGCGGACGGGGCGGTCGCGGTCACCGTGTACCTCACGGTCTCGGGCTGCCCGATGCGGGAGACGATCACGCAGCGCGTGACCGACGCGGTCTCCGCGGTCGAGGGCGTCACCGGCGTCGACGTCACGCTCGACGTGATGAGCGACGAGCAGCGCAAGGAGCTGGCGTCCGCCCTGCGCGGCGGCCAGACCGAGCGCGAGGTCCCCTTCGCCAAGCCCGGCAGCCTCACCCGCGTCTACGCGGTCGCCTCCGGCAAGGGCGGCGTCGGCAAGTCCTCGGTGACGGTCAACCTGGCGGCCGCGATGGCGGCCGACGGCCTCAAGGTCGGTGTCGTCGACGCCGACATCTACGGCCATTCCGTGCCGCGCATGCTGGGCGCCGACGGCCGTCCCACCCAGGTCGAGAACATGATCATGCCGCCGTCGGCGAACGGCGTGAAGGTCATCTCGATCGGCATGTTCACCCCGGGCAACGCCCCGGTCGTCTGGCGCGGCCCGATGCTCCACCGCGCCCTGCAGCAGTTCCTCGCGGACGTCTACTGGGGCGACCTGGACGTGCTGCTGCTGGACCTGCCGCCCGGCACCGGCGACATCGCGATCTCCGTGGCCCAGCTGGTTCCGAACGCCGAGATCCTGGTCGTGACGACCCCGCAGCAGGCGGCGGCCGAGGTCGCCGAGCGCGCGGGCTCCATCGCCGTCCAGACCCACCAGAAGATCGTCGGCGTGGTCGAGAACATGTCCGGCCTGCCCTGCCCGCACTGCGACGAGATGGTCGACGTCTTCGGCACGGGCGGCGGTCAGACGGTCGCCGACGGCCTCACCCGCACGACCGGCGCGAACGTCCCGGTCCTCGGCAGCATCCCCATCGACGTCCGCCTGCGCGAGGGCGGCGACGACGGCAAGCCGGTCGTCCTGACCGACCCGGACTCCCCGGCGGGCTCGGCCCTGCGCGCGATCGCGGGCAAGCTCGGAGGACGACAGCGGGGCCTGTCGGGTCTGTCCCTGGGGATCACCCCGAGGAACAAGTTCTAGCCCTGACGTCCCTGAGGGCAGGGTCCCCGAAGGGGCGCGGGGAACCGCGCGAACAACCACAGCGCACCCGCGGTCGCCCGCGAACCCTGCCCCCTACGGCGAAGGGGCGCCGAAACTCACGGCGCCCCGCCATCACGCGTATGAGGCGATGTCCTTCACCACGGCGAAGCCGAGCCCGTACGCGCTCATGCCCCTGCCGTACGCCCCGACGTGGACCCCCGACGAGGTCGACCCGGCCAGCACCCACCCGAACTCGGACTCCCGGTAGTGGAACGCCGTCGGCACCCCGTCCACGGGAAGCGACAGCGTCGACCAGTCGTCCCCTTCCAGGTCGTCCGCCAGCACCCACGCCGTCTCGGTCTGCTGCTCCAGCCAGTCGTCCCGCAGCGTGTGGTCCATCTGCCCGGGCCAGGTGAAGGACAGCAGCCCCACCCCCGCGAGCCACGCCGCCGAGGACACCGACGTGGCCTCCAGCAGCCCCGTTCCGTCCGCCGTGCGCCGTGAGGGGTTCGCCGCCACGGTCACGACGACCGCGAACTTCTCCTTGGAATCCTGATCGCCCCCGGCCGCGTGCTCGTTGCGCACCGTGGGTTCGTCCCCGTGCCCGATCGACCCGTGTTCCACGGCCCCGTCGGCCGTCGTGCCGACCTGCATCAGCCAGCGCGGTCCCGTGAAGGCCTCGTCGAGGCCGTACCACGGGAAGGGCGCACGCAGGTAGCCGTCGACCGTACGCCGGGCGGAGGGGACCTGTCGTCCACCCTCCGCGGCCGGCGTCTGCGCGACTGCCCGACTCGTCGTCTCCATGTGCCCGGACGCCTCCTCGCTCTAGTCGGACCGGAACGGCCCGCCCCCCATCGGGCGTACTCGTCACGGCCCGCACAACAACTCGGCAGCATAGCCACACCGCTGCGAGCAGCAGGGAAACCGCCCGGCGCGTGGGCCGCACGGGCGCCCGGATCAGGCCGTACACAGCCCCGACCGGAGTATGAAACGCGTCACGCGCGCGGGGGCCTACGCCCCTGGGCGTGTCGCTCAGGTGGCGTCCGCGTCGAAGGGCGGCCGGTCGTCCGGGCCGGGCGTCTCCGGCTTCTTCGTCATGTCGATGCGGCCACCGGACGAACCGGCGGACGTGTCGGAGTCACGGCTGTGGACGGCGTCGGTGACCTCGGCCATCTCCTTCTTCAGGTCGAAGCCGTTGCGGATCTCCTTGAGCCCCAGGTCCTCGTTGTCCAGCTGCTTGCGGATGAACGTCTTGGGATTGAGGTCCTCGAACTCGAAGTCCTTGAACTCCGGGCCGAGTTCCTCCCGGATGTCGTTCTTGGCGCTCTCCGAGAACTCACGGATCTTCCGGATCGTGCGGGTCACGTCCTGGATGACCTTGGGGAGCTTGTCCGGACCGAAGACGAGCACGGCGAGGACGATGAGCGTCACCAGCTCGAGTGGTCCTATGTCATTGAACACCTGAAGCTCCTAGCGATGTCCTCGGTCCTCGGCCCTCGTGGTCGGTGCGGGTCTCGCCGTGGTCCGGGCCGGATCCACGGTACCCGGCGATCCCGTCCGACCGGTACTGTCCCGGGACCTCCGAGTGCGGGAGGTGGGAGCGCTTTCCCGATTGTTTGCCTTGTTGGCCCCTTGTGGGGCCTGTTGAGGCGTGTTGGCGAGTCCCGGGCGTCATGTGTCAGCCACCGGACGATCCGAGGACGAGCGAGACCTTCCGCTCCTTGCCGCCGCGCTCGACGGTCAGCTCCAGCCGGTCGCCGGGGCGGTGCGCCCGGGTCTTGACGATCAGTTCCTCGCCGGAGTGGACCCGTTGGCCGTCGACCTCCGTGATGACGTCACCCGACTTGATCCCGGCCTCGGCGCCCGGGCCGCCCGGGGCGACCGGAGCTCCGCCCCCGTCGCCGCCCTCGGTCGCGACGCGCGCGCCGTCGCCCGAGTAGTCCATGTCCAGGGTGATGCCGATGACCGGGTGGGTCGCCTTCCCCGTGTTGATCAGCTCTTCCGCGACGCGTTTGCCCTGGTTGATGGGTATGGCGAAGCCGAGGCCTATCGAACCGGACCGGCTGCCGTCCTGCGTGGAGCCGCTGTCCGCCGAGCGGATGGCCGAGTTGATGCCGATGACCCGGGCCCGGGCGTCGAGCAGCGGCCCGCCGGAGTTGCCGGGGTTGATGGGCGCGTCGGTCTGCAGCGCGTCGACGTACGACACGTCGCTGCCGTCGCCCTTCTCGCCGCCGGCGGTGATGGGCCGCTGCTTGGCGCTGATGATGCCGGAGGTGACCGTACCGGCCAGGTCGAAGGGGGCGCCGATGGCCACGACCGGGTCGCCGACCTGCACGTTGTCCGAGTTGCCGAGGGGCAGCGGGGTGAGTCCGCCGACACCCTTCACCTTCACGACGGCGAGGTCGTAGCCGCTGTCCCTGCCGACGACCTCGGCCTGGGCGGTCTGCCCGCCGTTGAAGGTCACGGTGATCTCGCCGCCCGAGCCGCCGGGCTGCACCACGTGGTTGTTGGTGAGGATGTGCCCGCGGGTGTCGAGCACGAAGCCGGTGCCCGTGCCCTGCTCGCCGGAGCCGCTGACATGCAGGGTGACCACGCTGGGCAGGGCCCGCCCGGCGATCCCGGCCACACTGTCCGCGTCCCGCGCGGCGGCCTCCTTCCCGGCCTGCGGCAGCTCGACCGTCCCCACACCCCCGTTCCGCTCCAGATACGTCCCCACGACGCCGCCGAAGCCCCCGGACACGAGCGCGAGCAGCACGGCTCCGAGCACCAGGGACTTCTTGCCGCGCTTGCGCCGCTGCTCCGCGCTGAGCACGGCGGCGCCGTTCTGCTGGAGAGGGCCGTGTCCCCCTGCGGCGGCGGGAGCCGCCCAGGGGTCGTAGCGCTGCCAGGGGTCGGGGGCAGGGGCGGGTGCCGGAGGTTCGGCGTAGACCGGAGCGGCCGGCAGGGGCGCGGGGGCGCCTGATGCGCCCGGGGCGCCGGCCGTACCGGCCAACCCGGCCGGTACGGCCGGGGTGCCCGGCACGGCCGGGGTGCCCGGCACGGCCGGGGTGCCCGGCACGGCCGGGGTGCCCGGCACGGCCGGGGTGCCCGGCACAGCCGGGGTGCCCGACACAGCCGAAGTGCCCGACACAGCCGAAGTGCCCGACACAGCCGGGGTACCCGGCACGGCCGGAGTGCCCGGCACGGCCGGGGTACCCGACAGGGCCGGGGTGCCCGGCACGGCCGGAGTGCCCGGCACAGCCGGGGTACCCGACAGGGCCGGGGTGCCCGGCATGGTCGGTTGCCCCGGTATCCCCCCGCCCTGCACCGGAGTCGTCGGAGTCGCCGCGGTCGCCGGGTGCTGGACGGGCGGGGCCGGTGCCCAGGGGCCGGGTTCGCCGTAGGGCGGGGTGCTGTACGGGTCGGGGTCGTGCAGCGGCTTCGGAGCTCCCTCGGCCGGCGCGGCGGGTGAGGCGGAAGGCGCGGCGGAGGCGACGTCCTGTTCGGCCTCCCGGGCGGCGGGGACCGAGGCGGCGGCCTCCGCAGGTGCCTCGCCGGAGGCGCTCGAGGCGGCGGCAGGCACCGCCTCGGGACGCCTCAGCTCGTAGTCGCCGTCCTCGTCGGTCCGAGCCGTAGGACGGGCCAGCTCGAAGTCACCGTCACCGTCGGTCGGGTCCGCCGGGGCCGTCACCGGCTCCTGCTCCCCGCCCCTACCGTCCGGGTCCCCCGAGGGGTCCTGCGGCCGTGGACGGCTCCACCACTTCGCCTTCGTGGGCTTCCCCTCGTTCATGCTCTCCCCACAGCCGCGGCACGGCTCGTCGCGGTGGCCGCAGTTCGTCGAATCGGCGCCCGGCCACGCACCTCGGCGGCGGGCGACAACCCCCGGATTCAATCAGGTTCGCGGGCCGCCGCGCAGAGGCCGGTCAGTGAGCCGTGCGCGAGGAGGCGGAGGAAGAGGGGGACGAGGTCGGGTCGGGCGGGGGCACGGCGAACAGGGGGGCCGCCATCTCGGGGACCGACGACCACGAGGTCAGGGCGGCCGGTGTCGCCGCTTCGAGCGGTCGTATCAGCGGGGACATGACCGCGGCACCGGCCATCACCGGGGCGGTCAGCGCGTGCAGCGCCTGGTGCCGGGTGGCGGACGGCACCCCGGGCAGCAGCGGGGCGGACACCTCGGTCGGGGCGACCGGGGCGTGGCCGAGCATGCTCTGGCCGTGCACCTGCCCGAGCAGCGGGGCCGTGCGGCGGCGCTGGGATTCGGGCGCGGTCGCGGCGCCGCTGCCCTGGGTGCGCATCGGTGTCACGTTGCTCCCCGTGCCCTGGCCGCCTCGGGCTTCCGTGTCGGTCGGGGTGACCGTGGTGACGCCGCCCAGCGCGATCGCCGCCAGGGAGACGGCACCGGCGGCCGCGAACGCGAACCGGAGCCGCGAGGAGGACCGGTCGCCGTCGGGCCGGCCGACGTCGTGGATGCGGAAACCCCTGCCCGAGGGGAGGCCGCGGTGGCCGGAGGGCAGACCGCCGGAGTCGGAGGGGAGGCTCCGGTCTCCCGGGGAGGCGGGCAGCACGGGCAGGTGCGGCCGGGACGGGGCGTATCCGAAGTCGAACCGCTCACCGCGCTTCACGCCGAAGGCGCCGGACGATCCGAACCGTCCGGACAGGCCTCCGGGCAGCCCTCCTCCGCCCGGCGGTGTGGCATCACCGTCCAGGCCGCCGCCCGCGGGTAGTCCCTGCAGGCGGGCCAGGAAACTCTCGGACGGGGGCGGCGGGGCCGCCTCCGCGAAGACGTTCTTCAGCCGGCGCTGTGCGTCCACTTCCGCCTTGCACTTCGGGCAGGTGGCCACGTGCGCCAGTACGCGCTCACGCGCGTCATGACCGAGCTCTCCGTCCACCAGGGCGGAGAGTCGGTCTCCCAGATGCTGCTCTGCGAGGTGCCCCTCGGAGGCTTTCGGCCGAGATCCGCTCACGCGCTCGCGCCCCCTCCTCCCAGGGCGGGAACACGGGGCACGAACGAGCGCCGCTCGGCACGCGCCTCCGGGGAGCGGTGCGCGAGGGCCTTGCGCAGCTGCGAGCGCCCACGGTGGATCCGCGAGCGGACCGTGCCGAGCTTGACGCCGAGCGTCGCGGCGATCTCCTCGTACGACAGCCCTTCGATGTCGCACAGGACGACCGCGGCGCGGAACTCGGGGGCGAGGGTGTCGAGGGCCTGCTGGACGTCCGCGTCGAAGTGAGCGTCGTTGAAGACCTGCTGCGGCGTGGGCTCCTTGCTGGGCAGGCGCTCGGCCGCGTCCTCGCCGAGCGCGTCGAAGCGGATGCGCTGCTTGCGGCGGACCATGTCCAGGAACAGGTTCGTGGTGATGCGGTGCAGCCAGCCCTCGAAGGTGCCCGGTGTGTAGGTCGACAGGGAGCGGAAGACGCGGACGAAGACCTCCTGCGTGAGGTCCTCCGCGTCGTGCTGGTTGCCGGTCAGGCGGTAGGCGAGCCGGTAGACCCGGCCGCTGTGCGTGCTGACGATCTCCTCCCACGTGGGCGGAGTCCACGCCTGCCCGTCCGCGTCGGTGGTGAAGGTCGCGGTCTGGGCGAAGTCAGCGGCGTGACTGTGGTCAGCAGCGGTGTCGTTCACGGATGTCGGCCTGCCCGCCGATCCGAGGAAGCGCCGGAGCACTCCTCCGCGATCCACAGGCGCAGCCGCACCTCCCCTGTCAGCTCTGGTGGTGTCCAGTGGAGCCCCTACCATAGCCACCTCGCCCGTTAGGACCGGATAAGCGGTTTTACGAGAATTTGATGTGGGTGGATACCCCTCGTACTGCTGCGTCGGCACTTGCTCGCCGATCTGATCCACCGCCCGCCCCCCGTCCCGACCCGCGCCACTTGCTCATCCCTTCAAACGACCGGTCCCATCTGCGGGTTCCCGTGCCCAACGGATACAGTCACGCCCAGGCATTCACGGGGACAGGAGAGGGTCATTACCGGCAACCGGCAGACGAGCTGGGCGTTCGCCGACGCCTATGTCGCCGAGGACGAAGCGCTGCACTGGGCCCGGGACCGCGCCCGTGAGGCAGGGCTGCGCTCGGTGACGCCCGGCACGGGCGCCGCGCTGCGGTTGCTGGCCGCGTCGGTCGACGCGAAGGCCGTCGCGGAGATCGGCACCGGCTGCGGCGTCTCCGGGATCCACCTCCTGCACGGTATGCGGCCCGACGGCGTCCTGACGACCGTGGACCCCGAGCCCGAGCACCAGCAGTTCGCCCGGCAGGCCTTCCGCGCCTCCGGCTTCGCCAGCAACCGGGCCCGCTTCATCCCGGGCCGCGCCCTGGACGTGCTGCCGCGCCTCGCGGACGCCGGTTACGACCTGGTCTTCTGCGACGGTGACCGCCTGGAGGTCATGGACTACCTCGCCGAATCGTTGCGGCTGCTGCGCACCGGCGGGCTGGTCGTCTTCGAGGGCGCCTTCGCCAACGGCCGGACGGTCGACTCCGGACCACAGCCCACCGAGGTGCTGCGGCTGCGGGAGCTGCTGCGCGCGGTGCGCGAGAGCCAGGAGCTGCTGCCGTCCCTGCTGCCGGTGGGCGACGGGCTGCTGTGCGCGGTCAAACGCTAGCCGGATCGCTCGTGAGCCAGATCGTGCGTCAGCCGGATCGCTCGTCAGCCGGGCGGGAGCCGGGGCAGGCAAGTGCCGTCAGGGAGAAAACAGCCGCCCCGGCACCACATGTGATGCCGGGGCAACTGAAAGGGTATGGTCGCTTGCGCGTCAGCCGACGACCTTCTTGAGGGCGTCGCCGAGCGCGTCGGCCTCGTCCGGGGTCAGCTCGACGACGAGCCGACCGCCGCCTTCGAGCGGAACGCGCATGACGATGCCCCGCCCCTCCTTGGTCACCTCGAGCGGGCCATCACCCGTTCGCGGCTTCATGGCCGCCATGCTCGTTCCCCTTCCTGAAACCCAGCTCATCGTCAAAGCCGACGGCCCCTGAGAAGGGCACACGTGCGGCCCTTGTGGCAGGACACGCGACACCGGCATCGAACACATTGCTTCCAAGCCATTATCCCGCATCCCAGGACCCGATGACCAACATCAGTAGGCATCGCTTGGGCAACGCACGCGAGCAAAACCACTCAATTCGGCGATGAGACTGCGATACTCCGCCCCCGCACACACGTCCGCCGAACGAATCCGGGCGAGAATTCTTTGACGCAGGTCACACGTCCGGTCCGGTTCCCCGTCGGTGATCTCCGTCATGCTGTCCTGCAGACCCGGGGGCGTACCGGCCGGTACGCCCCCGATCCGCGACTCGGAGGGGATACGCCATGACCGACACCGTGCTCTACGAGGTGAGCGACGGACTCGCGACGATCACGCTGAACCGCCCGGAGGCGATGAACGCGCTGAACGTGGCGGCCAAGGTCGCCCTGCGGGAGGCGGTACGGTCCGCGGCAAAGGACCCGGCCGTACGGGCGGTGCTGCTGACCGCCGCCGGTGACCGGGCGTTCTGCGTCGGGCAGGACCTCAAGGAGCACATCGGCCTGCTGGCGGCGGACCGGGAGACCGGGTCGGGGCAGACCATGAGCACGGTGCGGGAGCACTACAACCCGATCGTGCGGGCGCTGGCCGGGGCGGCGAAGCCGGTCGTCGCGGCGGTGAACGGCGTGGCGGCCGGGGCGGGCTTCGGTTTCGCGCTCGCCGCGGACTACCGGATCGTGGCGGACACGGCGTCGTTCAACACCTCGTTCGCCGGCGTGGCCCTGACCGCGGACTCGGGGGTCTCCTGGACCCTGCCGCGGGTCGTCGGACCGGGGCGCGCCACCGACCTGCTGCTCTTCCCGCGGAGCATCAGCGCGCGGGAGGCGTACGAGCTGGGCGTCGCGAACCGGCTGGTGCCCGCCGGTGAGCTGCGCGCGGAGGCCGAGAAGGTGGCGCGGGCGCTGGCCGAGGGGCCGACGGTGGCGCTGGCCGCGCTGAAGGAGTCGGTGGCGTACGGGCTGACGCACTCCTTGGAGGAGACCCTGGAGAAGGAGGACGAGCTCCAGACCCGGGCGGGCTCCTCCGAGGACCACGCGATCGCGGTCCAGGCCTTCGTCAACAAGGAGAAGCCGAAGTATCTGGGCCGGTGAACTCGGCGTTCCAGCGCCGTCGGGGAGCCGCGGGACCTATGCCGCCGGTCGCGCCCCCGCGGCGCAGCCGCTAATCGACACGGGCCCGCGCCCCTGAGGGGGCGCGCCTGGCCACGCAGGTCTCGAGGTGGTCGTCGACCAGGCCGCACGCCTGCATCAGCGCGTACGCCGTCGTCGGCCCGACGAACCGCAGGCCCCGCTTCTTCAGCGCCTTGGACAGCGCTGTCGACTCGGGGGTGACCGGCGGGACGTCGGCGAGGGTCTTCGGGACCGGGCGGCCGGCCGGGTCCGGGGCGTGGGACCAGATCAGCTCGTCCAGTTCGCCCGGGGCCCACGCGGTCAGCGCACGCGCGTTGGCGAGGGTCGCGTCGATCTTGGCGCGGTTGCGGATGATGCCGGCGTCGGCCAGCAGGCGCTCGCGGTCCTCGTCGGTGAAGGCGGCCACCGAGGCGATCTTGAAGTCGGCGAAGGCGGCACGGAAGCCGGGGCGGCGGCGCAGGATCGTGATCCAGGACAGGCCGGACTGGAAGGCCTCCAGGCTGAGCCGTTCGAACAGCGCGTCGTCGCCGTGGACCGGGCGGCCCCACTCCTCGTCGTGGTACGCCACGTACTCCGGGGCGGACAGGGCCCAGGGGCAGCGCAGCGCGCCGTCCGGGCCGGCCAGGGCGGTGCCGTCGCTCACGGCCGGTCCTCCGGCCGCTTGTCCATGGACACGTGGTTCTCCCCGGGGGCGTGCACCGGCCCGTGGGCGGCGGCCGACCGGGCACCGGCCAGGGCCGACTCCAGGTCGGCGATGCGGGCGTCGCGCTCGGCGAGCTCGGCGCCCAGGCGGCCGAGGGCGTCGTCCACATCGGCCATGCGGTAGCCACGGGCGGCGAGCGGGAAGCGCAGGGCCTCCACGTCCGCGCGGTCGACCGGGCGGTCCGGGGGCAGCGGATCCCGCAGCCGCTCGGGGGCGGCCTCGGGCAGCGGGCCGTTGTCGCCGCCGCCCACGACGGCGAGGGTCACCGCGCCGACCACGACGGCGAGCGCGACGACCAGGAACAGGAACATAACCATCGCGGGGCCCCCACGGTCGGATGGATCGGACTCCCCGGGAGTCCACCGAGTCGGATGTTGTCAGGCTCCGATCGTGCCATGCGAGTCCGACCGTTAGGGTCACAGGCGGCGGAAGACGGGACGTACCAGGAAGGGTCACAGGGGATGCTCAGGCTGGGCAGGCGGGAATTCGGGACGCACGAGCCGGTGATCATGGCGATCGTGAACCGCACCCCGGACTCCTTCTACGACCAGGGCGCCACCTTCCGCGACGAGCCGGCCCTCGCGCGCGTGGAGCAGGCCGTGGCCGAGGGCGCCGCGATCATCGACATCGGCGGGGTCAAGGCGGGGCCGGGCGAGGAGGTCACGGCCGAGGAGGAGGCCCGGCGGACGGTCGGGTTCGTCGCGGAGGTACGGCGGCGGTTCCCGGACGTGATCATCAGCGTGGACACCTGGCGGGCCGAGGTCGGCGAGGCCGTGTGCGAGGCCGGGGCCGATCTGCTGAACGACGCGTGGGGCGGTGTCGATCCCGGGCTGGCCGAGGTTGCCGCACGCCACGGGGTGGGGCTGGTGTGCACCCACGCCGGCGGGGCGCAGCCACGGACGCGGCCGCACCGCATCGAGTACGACGACGTCATGGCGGACATCCTGGACGTGACGGTCGGGCTGGCCGAGCGGGCGCTCGCACTGGGCGTGCCGCGGGAGTCGATCATGATCGACCCGGGCCATGACTTCGGGAAGAACACGCGGCACAGTCTGGAGGCGACGCGGCGGCTGGACGAGATGGTCGCCACGGGGTGGCCGGTGCTGGTGTCGCTGTCCAACAAGGACTTCGTCGGGGAGACGCTGGACCGGCCCGTGAAGGAACGGGTCGTGGGGACGCTGGCGACGACGGCGGTGTCCGCGTGGCTGGGGGCGCAGGTGTACCGGGTGCACGAGGTCGCCGAGACGCGGCAGGTGCTTGAGATGGTGGCGACGATCGCGGGGCACCGGGGTCCTGCCGTTGCCCGGCGGGGGCTGGCCTGACCGAGGTACCAGGGGGCTCCGCCCCCTGGACCCCACGGCCTACGCCTCTCCACGGGCCCTAGCGGCCCGCCTCCTTCGACACCAGCGCCACCGCCTCGTCCACGTCGTCCGTCACGTGGAACAGCAGCAGGTCCCTCTCCGACGCCTTGCCCTGGGCGATCACCGTGTCGCGGAGCCAGTCGACCAGGCCGCCCCAGTAGTCGCTGCCGAAGAGGACGATCGGGAAGCGCGTCACCTTCTGGGTCTGGACCAGCGTGAGGGCCTCGAAGAGCTCGTCGAGGGTGCCGAGGCCGCCGGGCAGGACGACGAAGCCCTGCGCGTACTTCACGAACATCATCTTCCGCACGAAGAAGTAGCGGAAGTTCAGGCCGATGTCGACGTACGGGTTCAGGCCCTGCTCGAACGGCAGCTCGATACCGAGGCCGACCGACATGCCCTTCGCCTCCAGGGCACCCTTGTTGGCCGCCTCCATCGCGCCCGGCCCGCCGCCGGTGATGACGGCGAAGCCCGCGTCGACCAGGCCCTGGCCCAGCCGGACGCCCGCCTCGTACTCGGGCGAGTCCGCCGGCGTCCGGGCCGAGCCGAACACGCTGATCGCGGGCGGGAGTTCGGCGAGCGTGCCGAAGCCCTCGATGAACTCCGACTGGATGCGCAGCACGCGCCAGGGGTCGGTGTGGACCCAGTCGGAAGGGGCCCGCTCGTCCAGCAGCCGCTGGTCGGTGGTGCCGGCCTGCACCTGGTCCCGCCTCTGGAGGACCGGGCCCAGGCGCTTTTCCTCCGGCGGCTGCTTCTTCCCCTCGGGGTTGCCGGTCGCCATGTGCGCTCCCTCCGTCGTGCCTGTCTTTCCACCTCAGCGTAGATCTACGCGGGTTACGAACGAGGGACGTGAGCATGTCCGCGATGAAGCGCCGTAAACCCGATGGCGTGCCGGTGGGGTCAGGCGGTCAGCCAGTTCCGCAGGCGCTCCTCGCCCGCGAGGATCTTGGCGATCTCCACGCGCTCGTCCCGCTTGTGCGCCAAGTGGGGATTGCCGGGGCCGTAGTTGACCGCCGGAACGCCGAGCGCCGAGAAGCGGGAGACGTCCGTCCAGCCGTACTTCGGCATCGGGGTGCCGCCGACCGCCTCGATGAACGCCTTGGCCGCCGGATGGGACAGACCGGGCATCGCCGCGCCGCTGTGGTCGACGACCTCGAACTCCTCCACCCCGCAGTCCGCGAAGACCTCACGGACGTGGGCGATCGCCTCCTCGGGCGTGCGGTCGGGCGCGTAGCGGAAGTTGACGGTGACGACGCACTCGTCGGGGATGACGTTGCCGGCCACTCCCCCGCCGATGCCGACCGCGTTCAGGCCCTCGCGGTACTCCAGGCCGTCGATGACCGGCCGGCGGGGTTCGTAGGAGGCCAGGCGGGCGAGGATCGGGGCGGCGGCGTGGATCGCGTTGGAGCCCATCCAGCCGCGTGCCGAGTGGGCCCGCTCGCCGGTGGTCTTCAGCAGGACCCGCAGCGTGCCCTGGCAGCCGCCCTCGACCTGGCCGTCCGACGGCTCCAGGAGCACCGCGAAGTCGCCCTCCAGCCACTCGGGGTGCGTCTCGGAGACGTGCTTGAGGCCGTTCAGCTCCGCGGCGACCTCCTCGTTGTCGTAGAAGACGAAGGTCAGGTCGCGGTTGGGGGCGGGGACCGTGGCCGCGATGCGCAGCTGGACCGCGACGCCGGACTTCATGTCGCAGGTGCCACAGCCCCACAGGACGCCGTCCTCGTCGAGCCGGGAGGGGACGTTGTCCGCTACGGGGACGGTGTCGATGTGGCCGGCCAGGATCACCCGCTCCGCGCGGCCGAGGCTCGTGCGGGCCACGACGTTGTTGCCGTACCGGTCGACCGCCAGGTGGGGCAGCGCGCGCAGCGCGGTCTCGATCGCGTCCGCGAGCGGCTTCTCGCTGCCGCTCTCGGAACGGAAGTCGACGAGCCGGGCGGTGAGCTCCGCGGCGTCCAGCGTGAGGTCAAGCGAGGTGTCGGCCATGCCGTCGACCCTAACGCGCCAGGCCGCGGCCTCACTGTCCACACCCGGCTCATGCCACTCCGTACTCTCCAGTACCTTGTACGGCGTGCCAGAGTCGTCCTCTCCCAAGCGTCGTGGCCGCCTCTTCCGATGCGGAGCCGCCTTCATGGCCCTGCTCGCGGTCGCCGGTTACCTCGTCGTGCAGTACGTCACCGGGGGCTCGGGTGGACCGGGCTGCAAGGTGGTCTCCGGCAAGGGCGACGGAGCGTCGTACGAGTTCACGCCCGAGCAGGCGGTGAACGCGGCGACGATCACCGCCGTGGGGACCGCGCGCGGGCTGCCCGAGCGGGCCGTGACCATCGCGCTGGCGACCGCGCTTCAGGAATCCGCCCTGCGCAACATCAAGCACGGCGACCGGGACTCCCTCGGCCTGTTCCAGCAGCGGCCCTCGCAGGGCTGGGGAACGCCGAAGGAGATCATGGACCCGACGTACTCGGCCGGTGAGTTCTACGACCACCTGGTCAAGGTGCCCGGCTATACCCGGCTGCCGCTCACCGTCGCCGCGCAGCGCGTGCAGCGCAGCGGTTTCCCGCAGGCCTACGCCAAGCACGAGCCGGACGCCGCGCTGCTCGCCGCGGCCCTCACCGGGCAGTCGGCGGCCACGCTGACCTGCGAGGGCCGCCCTGCCGCGACCCGGGCCTCGGGTCCGGACGGGGTGCGGGCCGCGCTCGTGCGGGACTTCGGGCGGGATGTGCTGGAGCCGGCCGGTGCCGAGGTGAACGGCGGTGCGTCGACGTCCACGCCCGCGCCGTCCCCGAGCGTCGGGGACGGCGGGCGGACCGTGACCCTGCCGGTGACCGCCGACACCAGCGCGGCGACCGGGCGGAGCCTGGACCAGCGGGGCTGGCAGCTGGCGCACTGGGCCGTGGCCAACGCCTCCGAGCTGCACATCGCGCGCGTCACCTACGCGGGGCGCGAGTGGGTCGCCGGGAACACCGCCAGCCAGTGGCGGGAGCCCACGGCGAAGGGCACCGCGGGCGCGGAGCGGGACGCGGACGCGGTCCGTGTCGTCACGATGGGCTAGGGGGCTTCTGACGGATCTCCGCGGCGTCGCGACGCCCGGCATGCGCTCTCGCCCCACCGGACGAAAGGCCTGGTAGCTCCGCTCCGAGACCTTCCGTCCGGTACGCCGAGAACACGCACCGAACGCCGCTCCTTCCTCCGCGGAGATCCGTCAGAAGCCCCCTGGATCGCGCACGGGTACGGGGGCTCACCCGAGGGGGTTACCCAGGCGGTCCCGCGGCGACGGTGTGCCCAGGTTTTCGCACCCTCACCCGTCAAGCCGCGAAATCCCTTGCGAGCACAGGGCTGGAAGGATTCGGCAGGGTTTCCCCCGGAGGCCTCTTTGACCGTTTTATCCGCAGCCGATAATGCGACGCATTGCCAATTCTTTACGTTGCGGCGCCGCAACCTTCGCGGGCTTCGAGCGGTAGTCACTGCGTCCGAGCCGGGGTGATCCACAGCCAGTCGATCAACTGCCGGACCCGGTCGGACACTTCACGAAGCTCACTGTTCTCTCCCGTCGAAGGAGCACCATGTCCCTCCCCCTGACCCGCCGTATCGCCCGTGCCGCGCTGATCGTCGCTGCGGGAGCGGCTGCCGGGGTCGGTGCGGCCGGCTCCGCCGGCGCGGCCCCCGAGCTGCCCGCCGCCCCGAACCTCGGTGGCCTGACCGCCCTGGACGGCGCCAACGTCGGCAACACCGTCGACGGCGCGGCGCAGAAGGCCACCGGATCCGCGGGTGAAACCGGCGGCAAGACCGTCGAGAAGGCGGTGCCGGCCGCGGGCAAGACCGGCGGCAAGACGGCCAAGAAGACCACGCCCGTGGCGCAGAAGGCGGCCGGTGACGCGGCGGGCTCCGCCGGGCAGCTCGTCGGCGACACGGCCGGTCCGGCCAAGGGCGGCCTGCCGACGGACTCCCTCACCAAGGGCGGCGTGCCGTCCGCGGACTCCCTGCCGGCGAAGAGCCTGCCGGTCGGCTGACGCGACGGCGTTGTGACGTCGAAGGGGTCCGGGGAGCTTCCCCCGGACCCCTTCGGTGTGCTCGGCCGCGGTCACAGCCGCTGTACGGCCGCCGCCACCCTCTCGTCCGTGGCCGTCAGCGCCACGCGCACGAACTCCGCGCCCGCCGGGCCGTAGAAGTCGCCGGGGGCCACGAGGATGCCGCGCTTGGCGAGGTGGTCCACCGTGTCCCAGCAGGACTCGCCCCGGGTGGCCCACAGGTAGAGGCTGGCCTCGCTGTGCTCGATGCGGAAGCCGTGGGTGACCAGGGCCTCGCGCAGCAGCTCGCGGCGGGACGCGTAGCGCTCGCGCTGGACGCGCACGTGGTCGTCGTCGCCGAGGGCCGCGATCACCGCCGCCTGCGTCGGAGCCGACGTCATCATGCCGCCGTGCTTGCGGATCTCCAGGAGCGGACCGAGGACCGCCGGGTCACCGGCCAGGAAGGCCGCGCGGTAGCCGGCGAGGTTCGAGCGCTTGGAGAGGGAGTGGACGGCGACGATGCCGTCGTACGAGCCGCCGTTGACGTCCGGGTGCAGCACCGAGACCGGGTCGGCCTCCCAGCCCAGCTCCAGGTAGCACTCGTCGGAGAAGAGCAGGACGCCGTGCGAGCGGGCCCAGGCGACGATCCGGGTCAGCTCCTCCTTGGAGAGGACCTTGCCCGTGGGGTTCGACGGGGAGTTCAGCCAGAGGAGCTTCAGGCCCTCGGGGTCGAGCTCCGTCGGGTCGTCGTAGGCCTCGTGGTCGGCGCGTGCCAGGCGGGCGCCCACCTCGTACGTCGGGTAGGCCAGGCGCGGGTAGGCCACCCGGTCGCCGGGGCCGAGGCCCAGCTGGGTGGGCAGCCAGGCGACGAGCTCCTTGGAGCCGACGATCGGCAGCACGTGGCGGTGGGTGACCTCCCGGGCGTCGAGGCGGCGCTCGACCCAGCCGGTGATCGCGTCGCGCAGCTCGGGCGTGCCCCAGACCGTCGGATAGCCCGGCGAGTCGGCCGCGGCCACCAGTGCTTTCCGGATCAGCTCGGGCACCGGGTCGACCGGGGTGCCGACGGACAGGTCGACGATGCCGTCCGGATGGGCGGCTGCCGTGGCCTTGTACGGGGTCAGCTTGTCCCAGGGGAAGGTGGGGAGGCGGTCGGAGACTGCGGACACGGGTTCGGGCTCACTTTCTGGCACGTACGAGCCGGTCACGGCAAACGCCTCGGCCCCGTACGGCGATCAGCGGGCTGATCGGGCCGTACGGGACCGAGGCGGCACGGAGTGCGGGCCGCTCTTACTGGTTCTGCGGCGGCAGCGCGGCGACGAAGGGGTGGTCGCGCTCGATCAGCCCCAGCTTGCTGGCTCCGCCGGGCGAACCGAGCTCGTCGAAGAACTCGACGTTCGCCTTGTAGTAGTCCTTCCACTCCTCGGGAGTGTCGTCCTCGTAGAAGATCGCCTCGACCGGGCAGACCGGCTCACAGGCACCACAGTCGACGCATTCGTCCGGGTGGATGTACAAGGACCGCTGGCCCTCGTAGATGCAGTCGACCGGGCACTCCTCGATGCACGCCTTGTCCTTGACGTCGACACAAGGCTGCGCGATGACGTAGGTCACGCTGTCGTTCCTCCTCGATAGGGCGCTGGCGGGCCTCCTCAGGCTCCGCCGCCTGGCGCGCGGGAGCGCGGCGTCGTCGATGCCCGCCTCTAGTATCTCCGTTCCTGGGCATGATCCGAACAGGAGGGGTGAACTGACCTGTGGAAATCTCTGCCGCCGGGCGACTCGAGGTCCGTATCACCACTGCTGACGTGGGCAAACGGGTCTCCGTGCGGAGCTTGATCGAACATGATGCTCCGGGTGAGAAGTTCACCGACACGGTCGGTGTTCTCACATCATGGGACAACGGTGTGCTGCTGATCACACGCAAGAGTGGCGAGAGCGTCCGTATCGCGGAATCGGCGCTGGTCGCGGGCAAGACCGTGCCCGCCGCACCGGCGCGTCGCCGCGGTCCCGCCGCCTCCTACGAGGAGCTGGCCGGGGTCGCCGCGCGGGCCTGGCGGCCCGTGGAGAGCGAGTGGCTCGGCGGGTGGGAGCTGCGGGCCGCGTCCGGGTTCACGCGGCGGGCCAACTCGGTGCTGCCGCTGGGCGCGCCGGACATGCCGCTCGACGAGGCCCTGGACGCCGTGCGGCGGTGGTACGGCGAGCGCGGACTGCCCGCCTACGTCCAGACCGCGACGGGCGCCGAGGGCACGCAGGAGCTGCTCTGCGCCGAGCTGGAGCAGCGGGGCTGGGTGCGGGAGGTGACCGCCGAGCTGTGGGTCGGGCCGCTGGCGCCGATCGCCGACCGGGGTGATCCGGCGGGGGTCGTGCTGTCCCGGCAGGCCGGTGAGGGATGGCTGGCCCGGTACCAGCGCAAGGGCGTGAGCGAGGTGGCGCTCCGCGTTCTGGAGAGCGGGCCCTCCGTGTGGTTCGCGACCGTGCCCGGGGAGAGCGCGCAGGCGCATCCCGCCGCCATCGGGCGGTGTGTCGTCGACGGGCGGTGGGCCGGCTTCGCCGCCGTCGAGGTCGACCCGGCGCTGCGGCGCCGAGGGGTTGCCACGGCTGTGATGGCCGCGCTGGCCCGGCAGGCGCTCGACGAGGGCGCGTCGGCCGCGTGGCTCCAGGTCGAGGCCGAGAACGCGGCAGCGCGGGCGCTGTACGCCGGGATGGGCTTCGCCGCGCACCACGCCTACCACCACTACCGGGCGCCGGACGTCCGCGGCACCGGCAGATAGCCGGACGTCCGCGCCACCGGCAGACAACCGGACGTCCGCTCCACCGGCAGACAGCCGGACGCCTGCGGCACCAGCAGACAGCCGATCGTCCTCGGCACCGGCAGGTAACCGATCGTCCTGAGAGGGCACGAGCCAGATATGCGTCCCCCGCACCCCCCGTCCCCCGAGCGCTCCGCCGAGCTGCGGCGGCGGTTCGCCGAAGAGGCCCGGTCCGAGCGGCCCGATCTGTCGACGCTGTGCCTGCTGGTGGGCGCGGAGGCGGACGGGGAGCTGGACGAGGCCGGCCTGGACGCCGCGCAGGTCGAGCTGGACCGGCTGGCCGGGCTGCTGCCGTACCGGCCCGGCGGGCCGCGGGCGTGGGCACTCGCCCTGCGGGAGCTGCTCGGTGAGCGCATGGGCTTCCACGGCACCCCCGCCGACTACCAGCGGCTGGAGTCCTCGCTGCTGCACGAGGTGCTGGTGCGGCGCAGGGGGCTGCCGATCCTGCTGTCGGTGGTGTGGCTGGAGGTGGCCCGGCGGGCCGGAGCCCCGGTGTACGGGGTGGCCCTGCCGGGGCACTTCGTGGTCGGGTTCGGGCCCGACGAGGGGCAGGTGCTCGCGGACCCCTTCGACGGCGGGCGGGTGCTGACGGGGGCGGACGCGGAGTTGCTGGTGGCCGGGGCGACGGGGGCGGGGATCGATCCGTCGATGCTGCGGCCGGCGGATCCGCTGGATGTGGTGCTGCGGATCCTGAACAACGTGCGGGCGTGGGCGGTGGCGCGTCCGGAGCGGTCGGATGTCTCGCTGTGGGCGGTCGAGTTGTCGTTGCTGCTGCCGTCGCATCCGGCCCGGTTGCGGTACGAGCGGGCGCAGTTGCTGGTGCAGCGGGGGGAGTTCCTGGGCGGGGCCTCGGAGCTGGAGGCCTACGCGGAGGTGGTGGAGGCCGTGGACGAGGCCGCGGCCGAGCGGGTGCGGGGGGAGGCTTTCGCGGCCAGGGCGATGCTCAACTGACGCCTTTCGCCTCGGAGTGCCGGATGACGGATGTCATGCCGTTCGGATGACGACGCAGAGCAGCCCCTGCCCGGTGAGGCAGGGGCTGCTCGTGCGTCCGGGCCTACGAGGTCAGTTCGGCTTGGTCTCGATGACCCCGACGCGCTCCGCCGGTGTCTTGCCGCGCAGGGCCTTGCGCAGCGCGGAGACGACGTCCTGCGGCAGAACGGCGCGCTTGCCGCTCGCGCCCTCGATCTTCACACCCTCGAAGGTCGTGCCGTACGCCGCCTGGAGGGCCTTGAGGTCGTACGTGTCCACGAGCTTGCCGTCCACGGCCTTGAAGCCGAGGATCTTCGGCAGGGACACGGGACCGAAGTCGATGCTGTGGGCCGCGTCGGTGCGAACGGTGACGAGGTCGGACATCGCCGGCTGCGCGAACTCCTTGAGCATCCGGTCGACCTCGGCGTTCGAGACCGTCGGCCGGCGGGTGGTGGTCGGGAGGTTCACCGTGCCGGCCGTGCCGGTCTCCACCTGGGTGCGGTACGCCTCCTCCACCGCCGTCGTCGACTTGGCGAGGTCGACGCCCTTGCCGGTCTTGCCGTACACGGGGACGGCCTTGCCGCCCTTGAACTCGATCGTGCCGTCGCTCGTCGCGCCGGAGCCGCCCGCGGCCGCCTCCAGGGAGGCGTGCAGTTTCTCCTCGTCGACGGGCATGACCGGGGTGACGACGCGGTGGTTGCCGAACAGCGAGCCGATCACGGAGACCGGGTTGTAGTCGCTCTTGGCCGCCGCGTCGGCCGTGGCGTCCATGTCGAACTGCAGGCCCGCGTTGTCCGGGTCGAGGGCGACGGTCTTGCCGCCCAGCGACAGCTTCAGCTCCTTGCCGGCGTTCTTGTCGAAGGCCTCGTCGAGCTTCCTGACCGCGCCGTCGCGGGTGGTGCCGCCGATGTCGACGCCGAGCACGGTGGTGCCCTTGGGCACGTCGGTGCGGTTCATCAGCAGCCCGGCGCCGTAGACGCCACCGGCGAGGACGACCACGCCGACGGCCAGCAGCACGAGCTTGTTGCGGCCCTTCTTCTTCGGCGCCTTGGAGGAGCTCGCCGGGGGCGGGGACACCGGCTCGGGCAGCTTCGGCGCCGCGTGGGGCACCGGGCCGTCACCGGACGCGCCCGGGCCGAACGGCGAAGCGGCGCCGGACGGTACGACGGGGATGCCGCTGGTGACCGTGTGCCCGGAGACGTTGTCGTGCCGGGGGTTGTAGCCCTGGCCGTCCGGCGGTTCGGGGGCCGGCTTCTGCGGGGTCAGGATGGCGGTGTCGTCGCTCATGCCGCCGCCGGGGCCGGGGCCTGCGGCGCCGGGAGCGGGGGTGCCACCCTGGGCACCCGGGCCACCGGGGCCGCCGCCTATGGCTCCGGGGCCTCCCGGCCGGCCAGGGGCGTTGTAGGCGCCGGGGGCTCCGGGAGCACCGGGGCCGCCGGGGCCGCCGGGGCGACCGGGGTCGTTGAAGGCCTCGGGGGCGCCGGGCCTGCCCGGGTCGTTGAAGGCCTCGGGGGCGCCGGGCCTGCCCGGGTCGCCGAAGGCTTCAGAGCCGCTACGGCCACCGGGGACGCCGGGTGCGTTGAAGGCACCGGGGCCGGCCGGGCCGCCCGGCTCGTTGTCGAAGCCGCCGGGGCCGCTGGGTGCCCCCGGGCCTCCCGGCGCGTTGAAGCCGCCCGGCCTTCCGGGACCGCCCTGCTCGTCGTAGCCCGTGCCGGCCGGCGGCACCATGGGGCCGTTACCGGTGACCGGTCCGCCCGTCGGGCCGGCCGGGCCCCGGGAGCCGGGGCCGGGCGTGCCGAAGCCGTCCGCGGCGCTCGGGCCACCGGGCTGACCGCCGTAACCGGCCTGCCCGTTCTGACCGTTCCGACTGTTCCGACTGTTCCGTCCGGCCGGGCCGCTCTGACCGTTCTGCCCGTCGCGGTCGCTCTCCGAGAAGTACGGCAGGTCGTCACGGCGCGGTTCGCCGCCGCCGGGGTCGGGACGCGAGCCGTTGCCCAGCGGGCCCGCCGCCAGGGCCTCGGTGACGTCGAAGGAGCCGGTGCCGCCACCGTGCCCGGGCGCGACGGGGCCGCCTGTCGCGCCGCCCGGGAGCCCGGCACCGTTCGTACCGCCGGACCGGGAGCCGCCCGGCGCGCCCATGGAACCGACCACGCCTCCGGGCCGCCCGGCACCCGGCCGCGCACCGCCGGACGCACCGGCAGCGGGACCGCCCGCGCCGGAGCCGCCCGGCGCCGGACGCGAACCGCCCGGCAGCCCGGCCCCGTTGGTGGAGCCGCTGCCCGGACCGCCCTTGCCGCCGCCCGACTTGCGGGGGGCGAACCAGTCGCTGGCCGGCTTGTCGTCGCCCTGCTGTGCGGGCTCGGCGGGGGGCTCGACCGTGCCCGGGCCCGCGTACGTGGACGGGGCGGTGCCCGGCGCCGTCGACGCCTCACCGTGCGTGTCGGTGCCGGCCGGGGTCTCCGCCTCCGCGACGGGCTTGCGCACCACCACGGGCGGAATGGGCCGCGACCCGGGGATGTTGATCCGGATCCGGGTCGTCAGCGTGGTCTCGGTCTTGCGTTCCTCCGGCCGCGTGGCGGAACGGCCCGCGTCCGTACCCGCGTCGGAGACCGTCGGGGTCCCGTACGGCGGCGTACCCGACGGGTAGGCGGCTCCACCGCGCCCGTTGGGCCCGGAGGACGGAGTGTCAGTTTCACGACTCAAGGCAGGTTCTCCCGGTTGGCTCCGCCGCCCGACACAACCTCACGCGGGCAGCTCGGCGGCGCGCACCACCATACTGGCCACTTCTCGCCCGTATCCCGTGACCGCCGGGAAACCCACACCGGATCCCCCAGGCCACGTCCCGGCGAAGTGGTACGTCACTTGGCAAGTCGGACGGGACCGCCGTCCGGTTGCCGCCCGGGGGCGAGGGTGGCACAGATCACAGCCACGGCGATGCCCCCGAGCAGGAAGAGATAGGAGCCGCTCCCCGCGGCGAAGAGGAAGTCGCCCTCGGGGCGGCTGGCGGTGAGCAGGACGACCGCGAGCATCCATCCCGCGGCGGCCGCGACGCCCCCGGCCCGGCCGCGCAGGACGCGTGAGGCACCCAGGACGGCTCCGGCCTCCCCGGCCAGGGCGAGCAGCAGCCCGCCCGGGAACCAGCCGGGCTGCACCAGGGCCCCGGCCACGCCGACCAGTGCGCCGAGCACGAAGAACCCGAGGCAGGCGCCGACGCGTCCGGCGGTGGGCGGGCGCATCGGCTGGGCGAGCATCGACGTCCGGTCGCTCATGAGGCCTCCCCGACACCGTCGAAGAGGTCCGTCTCCGGTTCTCCGGAGCCCCGCTCGCCCCGCACCAGTTCGTAGTACTCGGTGGTGAGGATCGGCTGGGCGAGTTCGTTGGACAGCACGAAGTACGGCTCGGCCACGGTGATCTGGGTGGCGTGGGCGCGCATCGCGGCGGCCTTGGCGGCGGCGTGGGCGGTGCCGTCGACCACGGTGGTGATCCGCTCCTCGGGCACGACACCCGGGACGTCGTCGACCTCGGCGGCCTTGGCGAAGGGCGTGCCGGGCAGGTCCTCGCGGAGCCGCGCGAAGGACGCCTCCACAACGGGCCGGGGGACCCGGTTCCAGTAGACCTTGGGGATGGGCACACCGGCGTCGGCGGACAGTTCCGCGGCGCGCATGGCGACCCGGTGGGCCTGGATGTGGTCGGGGTGGCCGTAGCCGCCGTGGTCGTCGTAGGTGACGAGGACCTGGGGGCGTACCTCGCGGATCACCTCGACGAGGTGTGCGGCGGCCTCGTCGACGTCGGCCTGCCAGAAGCAGCCGGGGTCGTCGTTGTCGGGCAGGCCCATCATCCCGGAGTCGCTGTAGCGGCCGGCGCCGCCGAGCAGGCGGAAGTCCGTCACGCCGAGCTCGGCCATGGCGGCGGTGAGCTCACGGCGGCGGTGCCGGCCCAGGGCGGCGCCCGTCAGGTGTGCGAGTTCGGGCGGGATGACCTCGCCGCGCTCACCGAGGGTGCAGGTGACCAGGGTGACGTGGGCACCCTCGGCCGCGTACCTGGCCATGGTCGCGCCGTTGTTGATCGACTCGTCGTCCGGGTGCGCGTGCACCAGCAGCAGACGCCGGTCGGGCAGTTCCGTCATGGGACCACCCTATGAGGCGCCGGGGGGCTGTTCACCCCTGCCCAGGCGCTCGACGCCGGGGGTGACCGAAGCCCTCTCGGATTTTGGGATCAGGCCCTTCACTGATCCGCCTCTTCCGCGCCGTGGTCCTGGTAGCGCGGCAGGCCGCTCGTAGAGATGGTCCACTCGCCGATGGTGACGTCCTCGCCGTAGACGAAGTTCTTGCGCACCGCGTAGCGGGGGCCCTCAGGGGTGGCGTGGATGTCGGTGAAGACGGCACCGCTGCCGGTACGGGGGTCGAAGATCACGTAGATCGGGATGCCGAGCAGCGGGTAGTCGCGCATCTTGCCCACCCAGTCGTTCTCCGGGCTGGACCGGGAGACGATCTCGATGGCGGCGACGACCGTACGGGGGTCGACGGAGCCTTCGACGTCGAGATCGGCCCAGGCGATCACCATCACGTCCGGGTGCCGCATGATGCCCTCGGGTACGTCTTCCACGTCGGGTGTGCCGTTGTGGGCCAGCAACTCGTCCGGCATGACCTTCTCCAGACGGCGGCTGACGTGCGCGGCCGTGACCTCGTGCGGTCCCCCCGGCGACATCATGTCGTGCACGATCCCTTCCTTGGTGACTTCGAACTTCCCGGGGAGGGTGTCGCCCATCGACTGCACGACATCCCTCATGGCCCGGTACAGATGGGAGCCGTCCCGCCGCGCGTTGCCGGATGCGATGGTCATGGCGCTCGCTCCTCGTCGTCTGTGCCCAGGGGCAAGGATCGTCACTTTCATGCTAGGCGGCCTCCTCGAGGTCGGAGCGGCAGTCGCGGCAGCGGCCGGGACGGACAGCGCGGAACCCGCGGTCGCAGCCGTCGCAGTTCTGCATCGGGTGTCGTACGGGTGGCGGCGGGTCGACGGCCGGTGCCCGGAACGGGGCCGGGGGCGGAAGCAGGGCGGCGAGACGGTGGGCCAGAAAGGCGGCGGGCCGTCGTACGCCCTCGGGCGGCAGGTCGGCGGTCAGGGCGCGGCGCAGGGCGACGGGGCTGACGTCCCGTTCCAGCCAGGCGGCGACACCGGGGGCGAGGTGGGCCGTGTCGTCGGCGGAGAGGAGCAGGCAGGGATCGTGGCGACGGAGGTCCGCGAGGAGGCCGGTGGCGGCCTGGAGGAGCGCGGGGGCGGGGTACGAGGGTCGCGGTACGTCCGGGAGCGGCTTGCGGGGTGCTCGTGCCTCACGATTCACCCGGGACGCGCGCTCCTCGCAGGCATCCCGAGGCTTGGCCTCCGTGACCCCACGGGTCGCCTCGGTGGGGTGGCGGGCCGCCGCCGGCTGGTTGCAGGAGATCGTGCGCGTGACGATGCGGCCGGTGGGGGTGCGGACGCGTTCGCGGCGCAGGTAGCCGTGGGCCTCCAGTTCGCGCAGGGCGGCGGCGATCCGGGTGGCTCCCTCGGGGAACCGGTCGGCGAGGGTCTTGATGTCGGCCGGGGCGCCCTTCGGCAGTGACTGAAGGTGCGTGCCGAGCCCGATGGCGAGGAGCGAGAGCTCCTCGTGCTGGGCCAGGTGGTTGCCGACCACCGTGAAGCGGGTGGTGTGGCGGGTGTTGTCGTGCTGAAGCCCGCCGGTGCGGCGGGCCGCGCCGGGCCGCCGGTTCGGGTGCTTGTTGCCCGCAACTCGGGCCTGGGCGCGCGGGGGCGCGCTAGGGTTCTGGGTACCCATCGGGAAGCCTCTATCTTCCTCGGTGGTCAGGCCCTCGCACGGGATTGCAGTCCCGGCGGGGGCCGTCGCATGTCTGCGGTTGTGGTGGTGCGTTGCGCTGAGCCTCAGGCCCCGGGGGCCGCGAAATCCAGCCGGTTCGGGGATGTTCACCCGCCCGAGTGAGCGTGGGCCACGGGCGGGAGGGGTGGGGCTTGGTGGGGTGTTTTCCCCGGAGTTCTTTGTCTTTCAGCCTCCGACGGCACCGGAGCGCGAGGGTGCGGGTTCCGGCGGCGTGAAGCCCGGAGTTGGGGCCCGGTCCGGGCAGTTTCCTGATTCACGTCACTCAGCGTGGCCGACCGGACCTACCGTGATGCGTGATCGTCCGGCTACGCAGAGCTACAGCCCGACGCTCGTCCGGTGCTGTCCGGACTGTCGACGCGGCTCCCACGGGCAGGGCGCTGGTACGACGCGGCACTACGGAGGAGCGCGCATGTCGGTGAACGGTGAGGCGGTGCGGGTCAGGACCGAGGCGGAACAGGCCGACGAGCCGGGCTGGGAGGTGGACCCGGACGACGACTGGGCGCTCGCCGTGGTGGCCACGGTGGGGCGGCAGTTGAGGCTCCGCCGGGAGGCGGCGGGGCTGCGGGCCGGCGAGTTCGCGGTGGCGGTCGGGTACGGCGAGGACCTCGTCTACAAGATCGAGAGCGGCAAACGGATCCCCCGGCCCGAGTATCTGGACACGGCCGACGAGGTGCTGGACGCCGGTGGGCTCATCGCGGCGATGAAGGAGGACGTGAAGAGGGTCCGGTACCCCAAGAAGGTGCGGGATCTGGCGCAGATGGAAGCTCGGGCGGTGGAGCTTCAGCTCTACGATCCGCTGCACATTCACGGCCTGCTGCAGACTCCGGAGTGCGCGCACGCCCTGCTGTCGATACGACGCCCCGCCTACTCGACGGAGGAGGTGGAGCGCTTCATCGCGGCACGCGTAGCCCGGAAGGCGATCTTCGAGCGGAACCCGGCGCCCGACATCAGCTTCGTCCTGGAGGAGTGGACGCTTCGGCGGCCACTGGGTGGAAGGGTGATCCTGCGCGGCCAACTTGAACACCTGCTCAAAGCAGGGAACATGCGTAACGTCGAGCTTCAAGTGATGCCGATGGAACGGCAGGAGCATGCTGGGGTGGACGGCAGCATCGAGGTGCTCAAGTTCGAGGACGGATCAGCGATTGGACGTTCACCCGCGGTGGCCAACGGACGACCGGTTTCCGACCTGCGGCAACTCCGTATCCTGGAACTTCGGTATGGCATCATCCGGGCGCAGGCACTCACACCACGTGAGTCCACCGCCTTCATCGAACAACTGCTGGGGGAGACATGATCCGCAAGACCTGGTCGGGGGACACCTCCGACCTGGCGTGGTTCAAGAGCAGTTACAGCAGCGGCAGTGAGGGCGACTCGTGCGTGGAGCTCGCCACCGAGCCCGGCACCGTCCACGTCCGTGACTCGAAGAACGTCGAAGGTCCTCGCCTGGCCTTCGCCCCCGCCGCGTGGGCCGACTTCGTGCCGTACGCGGTCGGGCCCTGAATCGCACGAGGCACACACCCCGGCCGGATCCCGGGTCTCACCCGAAGCCCCGGCCGGGAGGCACGACGCTCAGAACTTGATGCTGCCGATCATGCCCGCGATGTTCGTCGTCAGCTCGTTGATCGTGGGAGCGACGGTCGAGGAGGCGAGGTAGAAGCCGAGCAGCATGCAGACGATCGCATGCCCCGCCTTCAGCCCCGACTTCTTGATCAGCAGGAAGACGATGATCGCCAGCAGCACCACCGCCGAAATCGAGAGTGCCACGGCGGCTCACCTCCAAAGATCCACAGGGGCGCGGGGGGTCGGACTATGGGGGCATCAAATCCGTACAGCAGCCAGCAGGTTCATACCCACTATGCGACATTGATCATAACTATCCCTCCGCGCGCATCGGTCGGCGCACGGCCGCACAAGGGGGCGCATGGCCAATATGGTCAGGGCATGACGACCGAGCCTCACTCCTTCCCCCGACGGCACGCCCGTACCCAGCGCTTCACCCTCGGCGCGCCGCGTTCGTTCAGCGTGGCGCCCGACGGTTCACGTGTCGTGTTTTTGCGCTCCGGTTCCGGTACGGACCGGGCGAATTCGCTCTGGGTCCTCGACACGGAGGAGGGCGCCGAGCGCGTCGCCGCCGACCCGAGCGCCCTGCTGGGCGGTGCCTCGGAGGACCTGTCGCCCGAGGAGCGGGCCCGCCGCGAGCGCAGCCGTGAGGGCGGGGCCGGCATCGTCGGGTACGCCACCGACACAGCGGTCGAACTGGCCTCTTTCGCCTTGTCAGGGCGGCTTTTCGCGGCCGAGCTGCGGGCCGGGACGGCGCGTGAACTGCCCACGCCCGGACCGGTGATCGACCCGCGTCCGTCGCCCGACGGGCGGCACGTCGCGTACGTCGCGCAGGGTGCCCTGCGGGTGGTGGGCGCCGAGGGGGAGGGCGACCGGGCGCTCGCCGAGCCGGAGTCGGAGAATGTCTCATACGGGCTGGCCGAGTTCATCGCGGCCGAGGAGATGGGGCGCTCCCGGGGCTTCTGGTGGGCTCCGGAGTCGGACCGGCTGCTCATGGCACGAGTGGACGACACGCCGGTGCGGCGGTGGTGGATCGCCGACCCCGCGCATCCGGAACGGGAGCCGCAGCGGGTGCCGTACCCGGCGGCGGGCACGGGCAACGCGGAGGTGCGGCTGTTCGTGATCGGCCTGGACGGGCCGCGCACGGAGGTCGCCTGGGACCGGAAGCGCTACCCGTATCTGGCGCATGTCCACTGGTCAGCGGCGGGCGCGCCACTCCTGCTCGTACAGGCGCGCGACCAGCGCAGTCAGCTGATCCTGGCCGTGGATCCGGGCACCGGTGCGACGCGGATGGTGCACGCCGACGAAGATCGAACTTGGCTGGATCTTTTCCCCGGGGTGCCGTGCTGGAGCCCGTCCGGTCAGCTGGTGCGGATCGCGGACGAGGGTGGTGCGCGGGTCCTGGCGGTCGGGGAACGGCCGCTCACGGGAGCGCAGTTGCATGTCCGGGCCGTGCTGGACGTCTCCGAGCACGACGTGCTGGTCTCGGCGTCCGCGGGTGCGGAGGCGGCCGGGGAGGCGGAGACGGGCCAGGTGCATGTGTACCGGGTGAACGAGCTGGGTGTGGAGCGGGTGTCGCAGGAGCCGGGCGTGCACGCGGCGGTGCGGGCCGGGGCGGTGACGGTTCTGGTCTCGGCGACGCTGAATCGGCCAGGTTCTCTGGTGCAGGTCCTGCGCGACGGAAAACCGACCAGGACTGTCCCCTCTTACACCGAAGATCCCGGTATGTCCCCCCGCGTGACACTCACCGAGGGGGGCGCACGCCGCGTCCCGTGCGCCGTGCTTATGCCTCGGGACTACGACGGTGACACTCCGCTGCCGGTGCTCATGGACCCGTACGGCGGCCCGCACGGCCAGCGGGTGGTCGCGGCCCACAACGCGCACCTCACCTCGCAGTGGTTCGCGGACCAGGGCTTCGCGGTCGTGGTCGCGGACGGCCGCGGCACCCCGGGCCGCTCCCCCGCCTGGGAGAAGGCGATCCACCACGACTTCACACTGTCGCTGGAGGACCAGGTGGACGCGCTGGAGGACCTCGCGAAGCGCCACCCCCTGGACCTGTCCCGGGTCGCGATCCGCGGCTGGTCCTTCGGCGGCTGGCTGGCGGGCCTGGCGGTGCTGCGCCGCCCGGACGTCTTCCACGCCGGCATCGCGGGCGCGCCGGTGACCGACTGGAGCCTGTACGACACCCACTACACGGAGCGCTACCTGGGCACGCCGGCGGAGCACCCGGAGTCGTACGCGAAGAGCTCCCTGGTCACTCCCGACGGACTGTCCTCCCCCGCCGAGCCGCACCGCCCGCTGATGATCGTGCACGGCCTCGCCGACGACAACGTCGTGGTCGCCCACGCCCTGCGCCTGTCCTCGGCCCTGCTCGCCGCCGGCCGCCCCCACGAGGTGCTGCCACTGTCCGGCGTCACCCACATCACCCCGCAGGAACAGGTCGCCGAGAACCTGCTCCTCCTCCAGGTCGACTTCCTGAAGCGCTCCCTGGGCATCACGACCGCCTGAACACGGCGACGGGCCGGGGCGACATGGCGCGCCCCGGCCCGTCTACGGCACCCGCACGGCCGTACGCTGACCAGCCTGACGCGTCCGTATATCGGAACCGGGTCGGCGAAGTTGCCTGCGTGTTAACGCAGTTGGCGGGGGTTTGCGGGGGTGTGCGCCTCGGACGCCACGAGTTCCACCTCGAAACCGTCGGTGTTCGAGAGATAGGCCGCGTAGTGCTCGGGGCCGCCGGCGTGCGGGTAGCGGTCCGCGAAGAGCGGCCTCCAGCCGTGCGAGGGAGCCTCGGCGGCCAGAGCGTCGACCTCCACCGGTGGCCCCGCGTGGAACGCGAGGTGGTTGAGCCCCGGCCGCATACGGTCGTGCCCGGCCGCGCTCATCGCCGGCGACTGCTCGACGACCAGGTACGTCGGGCCGAGCCGCCAACTGCGGCCGTGCTCCCACTCCTGGTACGGGTCGCAGCCGAGGCGGCCGAGGAGCCAGCCCCATGCGCGGACCGCCCGCGGCAGGTCAGGGACCCACAGTTCGATGTGATGCAGCATCCAGGATCCTCGAACGCCGGTTCCCGGCACCCCGTTGAAGGGATGCCGGGAACCGGTGTGGACGTCGGAACGACGGGTCAGGCCGCGTGGACCACGTCCTTTTCCTCCGCGAAGTGGCAGGCCGACTCGTGGGCCGCCGGGGTGTCCGAGCCCTGGAAGCGCTCGGGGATGGCCAGGAGGGGGACCTCCTGGGCGCACTTGTCCTCAGCCTTCCAGCAGCGGGTGCGGAAGCGGCAGCCCGAGGGCGGGTTGGCCGGGGACGGGACGTCGCCGGTGAGGATGATCCGCTCGCGGCCCTCGCGGGACGACGGGTCGGGGACCGGGACGGCCGACAGCAGCGCCTGGGTGTAGGGGTGCGTCGGGTGGTCGTAGATCTCCGTGTCCGAGCCGATCTCGGCCATCTTGCCGAGGTACATCACCCCCACGCGGTCCGAGATGTGCCGGACGATCGACAGGTCGTGCGCGATGAAGAGATACGAGAGGTTGAACTCGTTCTGCAGCTTCTCCATCAGGTTGATGACCTGCGCCTGGACGGACACGTCCAGCGCGGAGACCGGCTCGTCGCAGATGATGATCTCGGGGTTGAGGGCCAGGCCGCGGGCGATGCCGATGCGCTGGCGCTGACCGCCCGAGAACTGGTGCGGGTAGCGGTTGATGTACTCGGGGTTGAGGCCGACGACGTCCAGGAGGTCCTGGACCTTGCGGCGGCGGTCGCCCTTCGGCGCCACCTCGGGGTGGATCTCGAAGGTCTCCCCGATGATGTCGCCCACCGTCATACGGGGGTTGAGCGAGGTGTACGGGTCCTGGAACACCATCTGGATGTTCCGGCGGACCGCCTTCAGCGCGCGCCCGGACAGCTTGGTGATGTCCTGGCCCTTGTAGAAGATCTCGCCCGCGGTCGCCTTCTCCAGCATCATCAGCAGCTTGGCCACCGTGGACTTGCCACAGCCGGACTCGCCCACGATGCCGAGCGTCTCACCCTGGTAGAGGTCGAAGGAGACCCCGTCCACGGCCTTGACCGCACCGATCTGACGCTTGAACAGGATGCCCTGGGTCAGCGGGAAGTGCTTGACCAGGTTGCGCACCTGCAGGATCGGCTCACCGCGCTCGACCGGCGCCTCGATGGCGGCTACGGCCTCCGCATCGGTGGCGGCCTCGATCGTCTCGACCTCGGTGACGCTGGGGGTGGCGTCCATGGACTCGTCCGTCTTGTCCAGCTCAGCCATGGATCGTCTCCTTCCAGAAGTGGCACGCGCTGCCGCGCCCGGGCAACTCGCCGCCGTCGCGCTCGGTGACCGGGTGCAGCAGCGGGACGTCCGTACGGCAGATGTCCTGTGCCTGCGGGCACCGCGGGTTGAAGGCGCAACCGGACGGGATGCGCGTCAGGTTGGGCGGCAGGCCCTTGATCGCGTACAGGTCCTGGCCCTTCTGGTCCAGGCGCGGGATCGACTCGAGCAGACCCTTGGTGTAGGGATGCGCGGGCCGCTTGTACAGCTCGTGCACGGGCGCGGTCTCCACGATCCGGCCCGCGTACATCACGGCGATCTTGTCCGCGACGTCGGCGACCACGCCGAGGTCGTGGGTGATCAGGATCAGGCCCATGTTGTACTCGCGCTGCAGCTCCGCGAGCAGGTCCATCACCTGGGCCTGGACCGTCACGTCGAGAGCCGTCGTCGGCTCGTCGGCGATGATCAGGTCCGGCTCCAGGGCGAGCGCCATCGCGATCATGATGCGCTGGCGCATACCGCCGGAGAACTGGTGCGGGTAGTCGCCGACGCGCTCCTTGGCGGCCGGGATCTTCACGCGGTCCATCAGCTCGATGGCCTTGGCCTTGGCGTCCTTCTTGCTCAGGCCCTGGTGGACGCGGAACATCTCGCCGAGCTGGTAGCCGACGGACAGCACCGGGTTCAGCGCGGACAGCGCATCCTGGAAGATCATCGCGATCTTCCTGCCGCGGATCTTGCGCCGGGCGTCGTTGGACATGGTGAGCATGTCCTCGCCGCGGTACAGGATCTGCCCCTGGGGGATCCGCCCGGGCGGCATGTCGAGGATGCCCATGATGGCCTGGGCGGTCACCGACTTGCCGGAGCCGGACTCGCCGAGCACGGCGAGGGTCTCGCCGGAGCTCACGGTGTAGTTGACGCCGTTGACGGCCTTGGCCACACCGTCACGGGTGTGGAACTCGACGTGCAGGTCGCGCACTTCGAGCAGGGGAACGTCACCCTCGGCCGCGCCGCGCGGCTCGGGGACGTTCCTGGTCTTGTCGATGGTGGTCACGTACGCCCTCCTCAGCGCAGCTTCGGGTCAAGGGCGTCGCGCACCGCGTCGCCGAGCATGATGAACGCGAAGACCGTGAGGCTGAGCATGCCCGCCGGGAACAGCAGCGTGTGCGGGTTGTCCCGGATCACCTTGCTGCCCTCGGAGATGTCGATGCCCCACGAGATCGTCGGGTCGCTGAGGCCGAGGCCGAGGAACGACAGCGTCGCCTCGGCCGAGATGTAACCGCCGAGGGCGATCGTGGCCACGACGATGGTCGGCGCGACGGCGTTCGGCATCACGTGGCGGAACAGGATCCGCGGGGTGCCGGCGCCGAGCGCCCGGGCCGCCGTCACGTAGTCCGCCTGCTTGGCCGTGATCACCGAGCTGCGCATGACGCGGGCGATCGAGGTCCAGCCGAGGAAGGCCAGGGCCAGGATGACCACGTAAACCTTGCGCTCGGTGAAGGCGTTCAGGACGACCATGGTGCCGAGCAGGAACGGCAGGCCGAAGAAGATGTCGACGATCCGGGAGATCACCGAGTCGATCCAGCCGCCGAAGTAGCCGGCCAGCATGCCGAGCAGACCGCCGAGCAGCGTGACGGCCGCGGTGACGCAGACGCCGACGAGGATCGAGGCACGAGTGCCGTGGATGACACGCGAGTAGATCGAGCGGCCCTGCTGGTCGTAGCCGAACCAGTCGGGCTGGAAGAAGTGCCCCAGCTCCGGCTTGCCCAGGTAGTGGTGGACGAGGTCGCCGTCACGCGGGTCGACGCTGGTGAACCAGCCGGGGAACGCGGCGATCACGAGCAGCATGACCAGCAGCACCGAGGAGATCCAGAACATGGGCCGGTGGCGCAGGTCGTACCAGGCGTCGCCCCACAGGGAGCGGGGTTTCTCGCTCTTCTGCGTGCGCTCGTTGCCGGGTGCGTCGACGGCCGGCGGGGCGATGGCGTCCACGGCCGCGGCGTCGGTGGTCTGGGCCTTGGTCACGTCAGGCATACCGGATCCTCGGGTCCAGGACCGCGTACAGCAGGTCGATGAGCAGGTTGATCAGGAGGATGACGAGGACGAGCACCGTCACCACACCCGTGACCGTCGAGCCCTCGCTCGTCTGGATCGCCCTGTAGAGGAGGTTGCCGACACCCTGGATGTTGAAGATGCCCTCGGTGATGACCGCGCCGCCGATGAAGCCGCCGACGTCGGTGCCGACGAAGGTGACGACGGGGATCAGCGAGTTGCGCAGCAGGTGGACACCGATGATGCGGCGCCGGGGCAGGCCCTTGGCGAGCGCGGTGCGCATGTAGTCGGCGCGCAGGTTCTCGGCGAAGGTCGTCCGCGTCAACCGGGCCACGTAGGCCATGGACAGCATGGCCAGGACGAAGGCCGGCAGGAACAACTGCGAGTAGCTGGTGGAGTCCTGGACGTTGGGTGGCAGCCAGCCGAGTTCGTCGGCGAAGATGAACCGGGCGATGAAGCCGAGCACGAACACCGGGATGGAGATCACCGTCAGGGTGAAGACCAGCACGCCGGTGTCGGCGGCCTTACCGGCCCGCAGACCGGCCCACGCGCCCAGGCCGACACCGATGATGATCTCGATGGTGATGGCGAGCAGCGTCAGCCGCAGGGTCACCGGGAAGGCTTCGGCCATCAGGTCGGCGACCGGGCGTCCGGCGAGGTTGCTGCCGAAGTCTCCCTTGAGGAGATTCAGCATGTAGTGGAAGTACTGCTCGAGGACGGGCTTGTCGAAGCCGTACTCGCGCTTGATCTGCGCGATCTGTGCGGGATCGGGAGCCTTGTCCCCGTAGATGGCCCGGACCGGGTCGCCCGGCAGGATGTGGACCATCAGGAAGATCAACAGAGTTGTCCCGATGAAGATCGGGATCATCTGGAGCAGTCGCCTGGCGGCGTAGCGCCCCATCTTGCGCCTCCATGCCGTGAGGGGTCGGCGAGGCCTGCGCACTCATCTACCGCAGGTGAGGGGGGTGAGGTGGAGGCCTGTGCCTACGGACCGGCGCCGCCGCTCCCCTGGTACGGGAGAGGCGGCACCGGTCTGCGGTCGTCTGGTTACTTCTGCTTGACCTGGATGGTGTCGAAGATCGGGTCACCGTCCTGGCCGTACTCGATCTTGCCCAGGATGTTCTTGGACTGACCGCTGTTGACCTTGTAGAACCAGAGCGGAATCGCCGGCATGTCCTTGGCGAGGAGCTGCTCCGCGTTCTGGTACAGCTTCACGGTCTCGTCGATCGAGCTGGCCTTGTCCGCCTCGGAGCTCAGCTCGTCGAACTCCTTGTTGGAGTAACCGCTGGTGTTGCCGGCCGCCGTGGAGCCGTACAGGTCCCGCATGAAGTTCGAGTTGACCGGGTAGTCGAGTACCCAGCCACCCCGGTACATGGACTTGACCTGCTCCTTGTCACGGGCGTCGAGGTCGGCCTGGAAGGTCGGCTTCGGGTCGCCGGTGCACTCGACGCCGGTGGACTTGCGGATCGAGTTGCAGACCGCGTCGACCCAGGGCTTGTGGTCCTGGTCGGCGTTGTACTGGATCTGGATCTTGTTGCCCGGGACGCCGCCACCCTCCTGGATGAGCTTCTTGGCCTGGGCCGGGTCGAACTTGACGATGTCGCCGAGCGCGCCCTTCTTGTAGCCGAGGACACCGGGGGCGACATAGGAGTCGGCCGGGGTACGCGTGCCCTGGAGGACGGTCTTGGTGATCGTCTGGCGGTCGATCGCCATGGACAGACCCTGGATGACCTTGGGGTCGATGTCCTTGAACTGCTTGGTGTAGAACGCCGGGACGATCGACTGGACGGCCGAGTACGGCTCGTCGATGGCGCGGTCGCCGAGGTCGGTCTTGTAGTTGGTCAGCGCGGTGGTCGGGACCTGCTCGATCCAGTCCACGTTGTCCGAGCGCAGGTCCGAGTACGCGGCGTCGGCGGTCGTGTAGTTCTTGAAGTCGATGCCGCCGTTCTTGGCGACGTTCGGGCCCTTGTAGCCCGCGAACTTGCGGACCTTGATGAGCTTGTTGTGCTCCCAGGACACGAACTTGTAGGGGCCGTTGCCGACCGGCTTCTCGCCGTAGCCCTTCGGGTCCTTGAAGAAGGCCTCGGGCAGCGGAGCCCACACGTCGTAGCCCAGCTTGTACGCGAAGTACGAGACCGGCTGCGTCAGCTTGATCGTGAAGGTGTTGTCGTCGACGACCTTCAGACCCGACATCTTGTCGCTCTTCGGGTCACCCTTCTCCGGGTGCACGTCCTCGAAGCCGACGATGTCCGCGAACCAGCTGGAGTTGGTCTGGTTGTTCTTGATGTTGGCGGACCAGTTCCAGGAGTCCACGTAGGACTTCGCGGTGACCGGGGTGCCGTCGTGGAACTTCCAGCCCGGCTTGAGCTTGACGGTCCACTCGGACGAGTCGTCGTTCGGCGTGACCGACTCGGCGTTGACGTACTCGAGCTTGCCGGTGCCGGGCTCGTAGTCGACCAGGCCGGCGAAGATCGTGCGCAGGACACGGCTGCCCTGGCTCTCCTTGGCGTTGGCCGGCTGGAGCGGGTTCTGCGGTTCGCTCAGCTGCGCAGTGACGATGCCGTTCGGGTCGGCCTTCCCCTTGTTCATGTCGTCGCCGGCACTGTCGTCGCCGCCGCCGCAGGCGGTGGCGGCCAGGGCGACGACTATCGCCCCCGCGACCCACTTGGCGCTCTTGGCACCGCGCATGGGTTCCTCCTATGAAGTCATTGGTTCACCGCGAAGGGAGCACACGACACATCACGGCCCCCGCCCGTCGCCGGTGCCGGAATTCGTCGAGTGCCCCCGCGCTCGTGAGTCGCGCCGCTGCCGGCTACTGACCCGTACATCCGAGCTCTACGCGCCTAACTATCTGCCAAACGCCATGACCGAACCACACTCTCGAGGTCTCGGTTCGATCACAGCTCTCGCCTACATCTTCCAAAATCCGGACAAAGGGTTTGGTGAAAGATCCCTGCGAAACGGACTTGTTACACATCTATCGGTGTCGGCTGTCCGCAATCCGGACGCGAGAGTGAGATAAACCGCTTGCGACGTACCGTGGGTCCCGTGCAGGGTGCCACCGGAGTCTGTCGCGCGCTCAAGAAGCCTGTGCGGCAAGGCCGTTGTGCCTTCCCCGGGGTCGGGGAAGGCTGGCGCTTCGGGAGCAGGGTAGTGGGAGAAAACCGCCCCTGACGGCTGTCACCGGCAAATCGAGGGTTTTCCCTACCCCTTCCCTTCGCGTTCCCCCTCCTTTACACAACGGCACCGGGCACCCCGCATGAGCGGGGTGCCCGGTGCCGTTGGTGAAGTGCGTCAGCCGTGCTTGGCGCGGCTCGCGGCGCGGGCGCGCTCGCGGGCGTCCAGGTTCACCTTGCGGATGCGCACGGCCTCCGGGGTGACCTCGACGCACTCGTCGTCCCGGCAGAACTCCAGGGACTGCTCCAGCGACAGCTTGCGCGGCGGGACGATCGCCTCGAACGAGTCGGCCGAGGAGGACCGCATGTTCGTGAGCTTCTTCTCCTTGGTGATGTTCACGTCCATGTCGTCGGAGCGCGAGTTCTCACCGACGATCATGCCCTCGTACACCTCGGTGCCCGGGTCCACGAACAGCACACCGCGCTCCTGGAGGTTCGTCATCGCGAAGGCGGTGACGGCACCGGAGCGGTCGGCGACCAGCGAACCGTTGTTGCGGGTCTGCAGGGTGCCGAACCAGGGCTCGAAGCCCTCGTGGATGGAGTGGCCGATGCCCGTGCCGCGGGTCTGGGTCAGGAACTCGGTCCGGAACCCGATGAGACCGCGGGAGGGCACCACGAACTCCATGCGGACCCAGCCGGAACCGTGGTTCGACATGTTGTCCATACGGCCCTTGCGGACACCCATGAGCTGCGTGACCGCGCCCATGTGCTCCTCGGGCACGTCGATCGTCATGCGCTCGACCGGCTCGTACGTCTTGCCGTCGACCTCCTTGGTGACGACCTGCGGCTTGCCGATGGTCAGCTCGAAGCCCTCGCGGCGCATCTGCTCGACCAGGATGGCCAGCGCCAGCTCACCGCGGCCCTGCACCTCCCAGGCGTCGGGACGCTCGGTGTCGAGCACGCGGAGGCTGACGTTACCGATCAGCTCGCGGTCGAGGCGGTCCTTGACCTGGCGGGCGGTGACCTTGCGGTCCTTGACGGCCGCCTTGTTGTCGGCGCCCTTGCCGGTGGCGCCACGGCCGACCAGCGGGGAGGTGTTGGTGCCGATGACCATGGAGATCGCGGGCTCGTCGACCGTGATCAGCGGCAGCGCGACCGGGTTCTCCGGGTCGGCCAGCGTCTCACCGATCATGATGTCCGGGATACCGGCGACCGCGCAGATGTCACCGGGGCCGGCCATCTCCGCGGGCTTGCGGGTGAGCGCCTCGGTCATCATCAGCTCGGAGATGCGGACGTTGCTGACGGACCCGTCGCGCTTCATCCACGCGACCGTCTGGCCCTTGCGCAGCTCGCCCTGCTCGACGCGGAGCAGCGCGATACGGCCGAGGAAGTTGTCGGCGTCCAGGTTGGTGACGTGCGCCTGGAGCGGGGCGGCCTCGTCGTAGGTCGGGGCCGGGATGTGCTCCAGGATCGTGGAGAAGAACGGCTCCAGGCTGGTGGAGTCGGCGGGGACCGTGCCGTTGTCCGGCTTGGTCAGCGAGGCGATGCCGTCGCGGCCGCAGGCGTAGACGATCGGGAACTCGATCTGCTCCTCGTCGGCGTCCAGGTCGAGGAAGAGGTCGTACGTCTCGTTGACGACCTCGTCGATCCGGGAGTCCGGGCGGTCCGTCTTGTTGATGCAGAGGATGACGGGCAGCCGCTGCTGGAGCGCCTTGCGCAGCACGAAGCGGGTCTGCGGGAGGGGGCCCTCGGAGGCGTCCACGAGCAGGACGACACCGTCGACCATCGACAGACCGCGCTCGACCTCGCCGCCGAAGTCGGCGTGACCGGGGGTGTCGATGATGTTGATGGTGATGACGTCCCCCCCGTCCTTCGGGTGGTACTTCACCGCCGTGTTCTTGGCCAGGATCGTGATGCCCTTCTCACGCTCCAGGTCGTTCGAGTCCATCATGCGGTCGTCGACGCCTTCGAGCTGGTGCGCGGCGAAGGCGCCGGCCTGCTTCAGCATGCCGTCGACGATGGTGGTCTTGCCGTGGTCGACGTGGGCGACGATAGCGACGTTGCGGATGTCGTGGCGCGTGGCCATATTGCGGCGTTCTCCCGGAGTATGAGGAATGCCCTGCGCGGACGTCTGCGGTGCGCGGGCCCTGCCGGGCTGAACGTGCCACGGCCTCACCCCATGGTACGGGTGCGCTGCCGCTGGGACGCGCCGGGAGGCATATACGCAGGTGGCGAGGGCTCCACGGCGTCCTGCAGGGCACCCGGCGGCCGGGGCGGGCCGCCCCGGCCGCTCGGGGACCGCTCGGCTCAGTCCGCCGCCCTCGCGGCACGGGAGTCCGCCGGGCACAGTTCACCGGCCGCCGCACGGCCTGCCACGCCTTCGGGCGGCTCGGAACAGGGCATGAAGCCACTGCCGGTGCCTTCCCAGGTCCGCACGTGCCCCTTGACGGGCTCGCTGTCTCCGCAGGTGTACGTGAAGTCGGCCGTGACCAGCTTGGTGTAGCCCCAGGAGTAGTACGCGCCCTCGAGGCCCCCGGTCGCCACCTCGAAGTAGTGGCCTTGCTCCGGGATCTCCGTCTCGGACGGGCCCGCGAGCGGTTCCTCGACCTTCAGGTGCTTGCCCAGAGCCTTGATCACCCCTGCCGCGCCGACGCCGTCGGGTGTACCGGTCACCGAGGGGCGGTACACCGTGTCGTCGAGGGGCTTCAGGCGGGAGGTGTAGGTGCTGGTCTTCTTCTTGAACATGATCGGGTCGGACAGCTCGGTCAGCCGCTCCTCCCGCCGGACACCCGACCAGGCGTACGCACCGTCCGCGCAGGCCACGGCCTTGCCGTCCCTGTCGTCACCCGCTCCCGTACAGGCCGTCAGCCCCGTCACCAGTACCCCCATGACCACCCCGGCCGTGCAGGCCCGCCCCACCATGCCGCGCATCCGCCGACTCCCGTCCCCCGTGCGCGGACGCCGCCCGGCGCCCACACCATGATCGTTGCTGATCTCATGGTGCGGACGCCGGGCGGGAAGCGGCAAGGCGTTTGAGCGTTCCCAGAGCTACGGGGCGGGCGAGCCCTTCGCCGACGGGCCCGACGCGGGCTTCGCGCCCTTCTTCAGGAAGCCCATGTCCTCGTAGACCGGTGTGCCGAAGCCGAAGGCGCCGGTGTTGACCAGGTTCTTGCGGGCCGCGAGGAGCTGGGGGCGCTGGAAGAGGGGGATCGAGCCGGCCGCGGCCCAGATGCGGGAGTCGGCCTTGCGGATCAGGGAGCGGGACTCGCCCTCGTCGAGGGTGGCCACGGCCTCGTCGAAGAGCTGGTCGACCTGGTCGGTGCCGACGCGGGTGTAGTTCTGCTCGACGTTCAGCGAGCCGTCTGCGGCCGGGACGGGCTTGGCGTAGACGGGGCGGGCGTCGGTGGCGGGGTAGGCCGTGGCGGGCCAGGAGTACAGGGCGAGGTCGTACTGGCCGGAGGCGATGTGGTCCTTGAAGTAGGACTCGTCGGAGACCTTGGAGATCTCGGTGCCGATGCCGACGTGCTCCAGCATCCGGGAGATGCGGTCCGCGACCGTGCGCAGCGTCTGGGAGCCGGGGCCGGAGGGGAGCACGAAGCGGAGCGTGAGGGGCTTGCCGTTCTTGGCGAGCGGGGCGGCCTCCTGGTTCGCCGGGGCGGCGGTGCCCCGGGGGGCGTACGCGCCGGGGGCGCCGCCCTGGTGCGGGGCCTGGTACTGCGTGCCGTCCTGGGCGAGGTGCCCCGCGGGGTCGGGGCCGTGGTGCGCCTTGTTGTCCTCGCCGGTGTCGTCGTTGTCCTCGCCGGTGTCGTCGGACTTCTCGCCCTCGGGGCCGGCGGCCTTCTCCTTCTTCTTCTGCTCCGTGACCGGGCCGCCGCGCACCCACCCGGCGTCCGCGAGCAGCGCCTGGGCCTCCTTGGTGTCCTGGCCGCCGAGGGCGCCGCTGTTGTCGGCGTAGTGGGCCTGGCCGGACAGGGCGAGGTGGCTGCCGACCGGCACGGACGGCAGGCCGAGCGGCTTGAGGACGACCTGGGCCAGTTCCTTGCGGTCCAGGGCGCGGGCGACGGCCCTGCGGACGCGCTCGTCGGTGAGCGGGCCCTCGGCGCCGTTCAGGGCGAGCTGGGTGTAGGCCGGCTCCAGGGACTTGCGGACCTCGAAGCCGCCGAGGGCCTGCTGCTGCCGGGCGTACCTGACGGCGGCCTTGCGCAGCTTCTTGCGGGCGACGGTCTCCTCGTCGGCGGCCTCCTCGTCGGAGCCGTTGGCGACGGCCCACGACTCCAGGGAGTCCGCGGCGGACCGGTCGGCGCCCGGGCCCATCAGCGGACTGCCGGACGCGTGCGGGCGGGCGGCGACGGTGATACGGCGGGCCGCGGCGGGGTCGATCTCGGCCAGGTCGAGGGTGCCGGCGGCCAGCTCGGAAGCCCGCTTGTCGCGCGGGACGGTGCGCAGCACGATCTCGGAGAGCTTGGCCGGCTCACCCCACCAGCGCGGGTTGCGGGCGAGGGTGATCTCCCCGTCCTCGCGGTCGGTCTTCTTCACCCTGAAGGGCCCGGCGGTGACCTTGAGCTTCTTGCGGGCCCCGTCGTTGAAGGAGTCCGGGGTGCCCATGACGTCCTTGGGGTACAGCGGGGAGAAGAGCGAGCGCCAGTCCGCGTAGGGGCGGCCGAAGGTGACCCGGACCTCCAGGGCGTTGTCGCCGCGCTCGATCTTCTGGATGCGGTCGTAGCCGGCGTTGCGGGCGGTCCAGTACGCGGTGTCCTTGCCGGACAGGGCGCGCCACTGGGCGGCGAAGTCGGCGGCGCCGATCTCCCGGCCGTCGCTCCAGACGGCCTGCTGGTTGAGCTTGTACAGGACGACCTGCTTGGGCTCGGTGTCGACGACCTTGGCGGACTCCAGGTAGGCGGGGTTGCGCTCCGGGCGGCCGGAGGCGTCCATGCGGAACATCGACGGCAGCACGGCCTGGGCGACGCGGGTGGTGGTGGCGTCGGCGTCCGACTGGAACGTGTTCAGCGTGTCGGGTACGGAGTCGACGGCCCAGCGCAGGGTGCCTCCGTCGGTGATCCGGTCGCGGGGCGCGGGCTGGATGTCCTGCCCGGCGAGCGGCTTGCCGGACGGGTCCTCGGAGCCGCATCCGGCGAGCGCGGGCACCGCGAGCACTCCCGCGGTGAGGAAGGCGACCGAGCGCGTGACCGCACGCGGGCCGACGCCGTGCTGGGACATCTGTGCTACCTCCGGGAAGCCGCGGGCGTTATGATCACTTTTGGCGGTATTTGGAGTTCATCTGATGTATGCGGCCACTGAAGAGGAAAGGGTTCGGCAACACAGGGCGACACGGCGGTCACGGGCGGGAAGCCACCCGTGCGGCCCAATGCACCGCACGGTGCACCCGCACGCCTCGGCCAATCGATGCACATCCCTTCACAGCACAAGGTGTGACGCGCAACACTCGCAGGCGCATGAACGTTGCCGCCTTGGGCCACGAAGGACCCGCGGAAGTGAGGGCAAGTCATGTCCGTTCACGACGAACTGACGTCAGTCCAGCGCAGTCTCGACGAAGTGTTCCGATCGCTGGGACGCCTGGAGAAGCAGCTCGGCACCGGTGGCCTGGAGATGCGCCGCGTCCGGGCCGACGCCAACCATCTGCGCGAGAGCGTCGCCCTGCTGCGCGACGCCGCCGCGTCACCGGCCGCGCCGACCCGCCCCGAGCTGGTCACCATCTCGGACACGCCGTACGACTCCGCCCTGTGGAGCGACTCGGACGACGAGGGGCTCGGCGCCCGGGACCGGCGCGCTCCCTGACCCGGGGAGGAGTCGAGCGCGACCGGCACCTCCCCCGAACCCGACCGGAGTCGTCACGTGGCCACTGGTACGGAACCCCCTGCCACCGAACCCAGACCTGAGAGCGGCGGTGTGCGGGGTGGTACACGCGCCGCGATCGCCGCCCCGCATCTGCGCACCGACCGCTGGTGGCTGGCCCCGGCCGGCACGGCGGCGGGACTGCTCGCCTTCATCGTCTACTCGACGTGGCGGGCCTTCGCCGACGCCCACTACTACGCGGCGCCCTACGTCTCGCCCTTCTACTCCCCCTGTCTGGCGGAGAACTGCGAGCCGATGAAGGCCGGCCCGAACTGGGAGATCTTCGGGAGCTGGTGGGGCATCTCGCCCGCGATCATCATCCTGATCTTCCCGCTCGGCTTCCGCCTGACCTGCTACTACTACCGCAAGGCCTACTACCGGGGCTTCTGGGCGTCCCCGCCGGCCTGCGCGGTGGCCGAGCCGCACAAGAAGTACAGCGGCGAGACCCGCTTCCCGCTGATCCTGCAGAACATCCACCGGTACTTCTTCTACGCCGCGCTCGTCGTCGCCGGGATCCTCACGTACGACACCGTGCTCGCCTTCCGCGACGAAAACTACGCCTGGGGCCACATGGGGCTCGGCACGCTGGTGTTCCTGGTCAACATCGTGCTGATCTGGGCGTACACGATCTCCTGCCACTCCTGCCGGCACATCGTCGGCGGCAAGCTCAAGCACTTCTCCAGGCACCCCGTGCGCTACCGGATGTGGCAGTGGGCCGGAAAGCTCAACGCCCGGCACATGCAGCTCGCCTGGGCGTCGCTGGTGAGCGTGGCGCTCGCCGACTTCTACGTCTACCTGGTCGCGTCCGGCGCCTTCGACGATCCGCGCTTCTTCTAGAGGGATGGGGCCTTATCTGATGTCCGTGGTCGACCGGCAGGAGTGGGACGTCGTCGTGGTGGGCGCGGGCGGCGCGGGCCTGCGCGCCGCCATCGAGGCCCGTGAGCGAGGCGCCCGTACGGCCGTGATCTGCAAGTCGCTCTTCGGCAAGGCGCACACGGTGATGGCCGAGGGCGGCATCGCCGCGGCGATGGCCAACGCCAACGAGAACGACTCCTGGCAGGTGCACTTCCGCGACACCATGCGCGGCGGCAAGTTCCTCAACCAGTGGCGGATGGCCGAACTGCACGCCCAGGAGGCGCCGCAGCGGGTGTGGGAGCTGGAGACCTGGGGGGCGCTGTTCGACCGCACCAAGGACGGCCGGATCTCCCAGCGCAACTTCGGCGGCCACGAGTACCCGCGCCTCGCGCACGTCGGCGACCGCACGGGCCTGGAGCTGATCCGCACGCTCCAGCAGAAGATCGTCGCGCTCCAGCAGGAGGACTTCAGGGAGACCGGCGACTACGAGTCCCGGCTGAAGGTCTTCCAGGAGTGCACGGTCACGCGCGTGCTCAAGACGGTGTCCGACGGCGGCTCCGCCGCGGGCGGGAAGGTCTGTGGCGTCTTCGCCTACGAGCGCGAGTCGGGCCGCTTCTTCGTGCTGGAGGCACCCGCCGTGGTGATCGCCACCGGCGGCATCGGCAAGTCCTTCAAAGTGACGTCGAACTCGTGGGAGTACACGGGCGACGGCCACGCGCTGGCCCTCCTCGCGGGCGCTCCCCTGCTGAACATGGAGTTCGTGCAGTTCCACCCGACCGGCATGGTCTGGCCGCCGTCGGTGAAGGGCATCCTCGTCACCGAGTCGGTGCGCGGCGACGGCGGTGTGCTGCGCAATTCCGACGGCAAGCGGTTCATGTTCGACTACATCCCCGACGTGTTCAAGGACAAGTACGCCGAGACGGAGGAGGAGGGCGACCGCTGGTACGACGACCCGGACCACCACCGTCGCCCGCCCGAGCTGCTCCCCCGCGACGAGGTCGCGCGGGCCATCAACGCCGAGGTGAAGGAGGGGCGCGGCTCCCCGCACGGGGGCGTGTTCCTCGACGTGTCGACCCGGATGCCCGCCGAGGTCATCAAGCGCCGGCTGCCGTCGATGTACCACCAGTTCAAGGAGCTGGCGGACGTCGACATCACGGCCGAGGCGATGGAGGTCGGGCCCACCTGCCACTACGTGATGGGCGGGATCGCGGTCGAGTCCGACACGGCGGCGGCGCGCGGGGTGCCCGGTCTCTACGCGGCCGGTGAGGTGGCCGGGGGCATGCACGGCTCCAACCGGCTCGGCGGCAACTCCCTGTCCGACCTGCTGGTCTTCGGCCGCCGGGCCGGCTGGCACGCGGCCGAGTACGCGGCGGGGGCGGCCGGGGCGCGGCCCGTGGTGGACGACGTCCAGATCGACTCGGCGGCGGCGGAGGCGCTGCGGCCCTTCTCGGCCGAGGCGGAGATCGAGGAGCCGAAGGGCGGCCCGCCGGAGAACCCGTACACCCTGCACCAGGAACTCCAGCAGACGATGAACGACCTGGTCGGCATCATCCGCCGGGCGCCGGAGATGGAGCAGGCCCTTCAGAAGCTGGCCGAGCTGCGGCTCCGGGCGCGCCGGGCCGGGGTCGAGGGACACCGGCAGTTCAACCCCGGCTGGCACCTCGCCCTGGACCTCAGGAACATGCTGCTGGTCAGCGAGTGCGTGGCGCGCGCGGCGCTGGAGCGCACCGAGTCGCGCGGCGGGCACACGCGTGAGGACCACCCGGGGATGGACCGCACGTGGCGCCGGATCAATCTGCTGTGCGCGCTCACCGACCCCACGGGCGGCCTGGCGGCGACGGACCCGGTCCGCGGCCAGATCGCCCTCACCCGTGAGACCACCGAACCCGTCCGTGACGACCTGCTCGCCCTGTTCGACAAGGAGGAGCTGGTCAAGTACCTCGCCGAAGAGGAGCTCCACGAATGAGCGGCTATACGGCCCACTTCAAGGTGTGGCGCGGGGACGTGGGCGGCGGCGGCCTGGAGGACTTCGAGATCGAGGTCAACGACGGTGAGGTGGTGCTCGACATCATCCACCGCCTCCAGGCCACCCAGGCGCCCGACCTCGCCGTGCGCTGGAACTGCAAGGCGGGCAAGTGCGGTTCCTGCTCGGCGGAGATCAACGGCCGTCCGCGGCTGATGTGCATGACGCGCATGTCGGTCTTCGACCGGGAGGAGACCGTCACGGTGACGCCGCTGCGGGCGTTCCCGGTCGTCCGCGACCTGGTCACCGACGTCGGCTTCAACTACACCAAGGCCAGGGAGGTCCCTGCCTTCGTGCCGCCGGCCGGGGTCGGTCCCGGTGAGTACCGGATGATGCAGGAGGACGTGGACCGCTCGCAGGAGTTCCGCAAGTGCATCGAGTGCTTCCTGTGCCAGGACACCTGCCATGTGGTCCGCGACCACGAGGAGAACAAGCAGGCGTTCGCCGGGCCCCGTTTCCTGATGCGGGTGGCGGAGCTGGACATGCATCCGCTGGACGCGGCGTCGGAGGCGGGCCTGGACCGCAAGACCACCGCCCAGGACGAACACGGCCTCGGCTACTGCAACATCACCAAGTGCTGCACGGAGGTCTGCCCCGAGGGCATCAAGATCACGGACAACGCGCTGATCCCGCTGAAGGAGCGGGCCGCCGACCGCAAGTACGACCCGCTGGTGTGGCTGGGCTCGAAGATCAGGAGGCGCTCCTCAGCAGGCTGAGCGTCTGGTGGAGGTTGTGTTCCGCGATCTCCCGCATCGGGTCCGGGTGCGGGAAGTCGCCCTCGATCAGGGTCAGCGGGCCCGAGACCAGGCCGATGTGCATAGCCAGGCGGTACAGGCGCAGGCGTGCCTCGTCCAGGCCGGGGGCGCGCAGGGCGTCGTAGTGGGGGCCGAAGCGGAGCCGCAGGAAGACGTGTTCGTGCTCCACGTCGAAGTACATCAGGCCCTCGATGTCGATGAGCGCCGGATGCCCGTCGGGCGTGAGCAGGACGTGGTCGGCCCCGAGCTCGCCGTGGACGAGGGTGTGGTGGTCGCGGGGCCGGACCTCGGCGGCCAGGGCGTGGATCTCCTCCTCCAGCTCCCGGCGTGCGGCGGCGGCGCGGGGGTCGCGTGCGGCGGCTTCGGCCACGGCGCGCAGGGCCCCTTCGGTGACGCGCCGCTCGTGGCAGTCCAGTCGGTCAGTGCCCGGAGGGCGCGCGGCGCGATCGCCCGGCCCCGTGCGCGCTCCGCCGTCCAGTAGCCGACCTCGGCGGCACCGGGGACGACGTTCTGGTCCACCTGGAGCCGCGTCGTGATGTCGGGCATGGGGCGATCGTACGGGCGGTCGTCAGCTCCTGTCAGAACAGGCTCAGCAACGCCTCCGCCGGGTCCGTCAGGCTCGTGTCGCCTCCGGGCAGGGGCAGTTCGAACCACACCGTCTTGCCCCGGGGGGTGCGGCGGGAGCCCCACGCGGCGCTGAGGAGGCCGACGAGCTGGAGGCCGCGGCCGCCCTCGTCGGTGTCGCGGGCCCGGCGGCGGCGGGGCTGGACGAGGCCGGAGTCCCAGACCTCGCAGACCAGGGTGCGGTCGAGCAGGAGGCGCAGCCGGATCTCGCCCTCGCCGTAGCGCAGGGCGTTGGTGACCAGTTCGCTGACCAGGAGCTCCGTGGTGTCGACCAGGGGTTCCATGTCCCAGGCGAGCAACTGGGCGCGGGCGTACTCGCGGGCCCGGCCCACACTGCGCGGCTCGCGCGGCAAAGTCCAGTCGCCGACGGACTCCGTGGGCAGCCCCTGTACACGTGCCATCAGCAGCGCGATGTCGTCCTCGCCGTGATGGGTGTCGAGGGTGTTGAGGACGTGGTCGCAGACGTCCTCCAGCGGCTGGGTGGGGTCGGAGAGCGCGCTGACGAAGGCCTGGAGACCTTCGTCCAGGGGGTGGTCGCGGCTTTCGACCAGGCCGTCCGTGTAGAGCGCGAGCAGGGCGCCTTCGGGGAGTTCGACCTCGACCTCTTCGAACGGCTCCCCGCCGACGCCGAGCGGCATGCCCGGCGGCACGTCGAGCATCAGCGCCGCCTCGCCCGGCTCGACCAGGACGGGCGGCAGATGGCCCGCGTTGGCGAAGGTGCAGCGTCGGGTCACGGAGTCGTAGACGGCGTAGACGCAGGTGGCGAGGTACACCTCCGAGAGGTCCGCCTCGCGGGGGCGGCGGGCTGCCCGGGTCGCCTGCGTGACACCCCCGGGGGCGCCGAGGCCGCGGGCGATCTCGTCCAACTGGGAGAGCACCTCGGCCGGTTCGAGGTCGAGCTGCGCCAGGGTCCGGACCGCCGTACGGAGTTCACCCATGGCGACGGCGGCGCGCAGGCCGCGGCCCATGACGTCGCCGACGACCAGCGCGGTGCGGTGCCCGGGCAGTTCGATGACGTCGAACCAGTCGCCGCCGACCTCGCTGGGCCGGCCGGTGTTGACGTTGCCGGGCAGATAGCGGCAGGCGATGTCGAGGCCGGAGGCCTCCGGGTCGCCGGGCGGGAGCAGGGACCGTTGCAGTATCAACGCGCGTTCGTGCTCCCGGCGGTAGAGGCGCGCGTTGTCGATACAGACCGCGGCCCGCGCGGCCAGTTCCACGGCGAGGTCGCGGTCCCGGTCGCCGAACGGCTCGCTGCCCTTCGTTCGGGCGAACTGCGCGAGCCCGACGACCGTGTCGTGGGCGACCATCGGCACCGCGAGCGTGGACTGCACGAGCCCGCCGTCCTCGCCCGGGACGGTCTGCGGGCGGGCCGTGCGCAGGGCGTCCGCGCAGGGCGAGTTGAACGGGTAGTGGTGGACGGCACCGACCGCGACGGGCACGCCGGTGCCGGCGAAGGGCGCATCGGAGACAGCGCTGGCGAAGGCCACGCGGCGCAGCTCGGCGCTGCCGTCGGCGAGCCCGGGCGGGGTCTCGTCGCCGGCCAGCAGGCCCTGGTAGAGGTCGACCGTGGCCAGGTCGCAGAACCCGGGGACGACGACGTCGAGGAGCTGACGGGCCGTGGTCTCCAGGTCCAGGGAGTTGCCGATGCGGGCGCCGGCCTCGTTCAGCAGGGCGAGGTTGCGCCGGGCGGCGGCGGCCTCGCGGGCGGCGGCGCGGCGCGCGGTGATGTCGATCCCGAGCCAGGCGACCCCGATGGGGCGGCCCGAACCGCTGTGCACGCGGTAGAGGTTGACGGACCAGTGGCGGCGCTCGTCGGAGCCCGGCGCGAAGCCCGTGACGTGCATGTCGGTGATGGAGCTGCCGGTCTCCAGCACCCGGCGCAGCGTGGCGGCGACCCGCTCGGCCTCGCCGCGCTGGAGGTAGTCGTGGACGCCCCTGCCGCGGTGGTCGTCGGGCGCGCCGCCGAAGATGGACGCGAACCGCTGGTTGACGCGGCGGACCCGCAGATCGGGGTCGATCAGCAGGAATCCGAACGGGGATTGACTGAAAATGGCCTGCGAGGCGGCGAGGTCGGTCTCGATGCTGCGCAGGGTGCGTACGTCGACGACGATGCAGACGGCGGCCTTCTCACCCTCCTCGGTGCGCGTCGGCATGACGTACACCTCGGCGAGCCCCTCGTGGCCGCACTCCCCCTCGACGCCCCTCGGCATCCGGAAGGGCACCACGCCGGTCCACTCGCGGCCGTCGAGGATCTCGGCCATCTTGCGCATGCCGCGCTCGCGGTGGCGCGGGTCGATGAACGCCTCGATGGGGTCCATACCGACGGCGCGGTCGGCGGGGATGCCGAAGAGGTGCTCGGCACGCAGGCTCCACTGCTCGACCAGTCCGTCGGGGCCGATGGAGAAGGACGCTACCTTGATGTAGTCGTAGATGGATCCGGGGGGACTGCTCTGCCACATGGCGTCCCCGGTCCGCACCCCGTCGGCCGCGAGCGCACCTCCCACCGCGGAGGCCAGGCCGTCGGCAGCCCTCGCCCTCGCGCCCTCCGACGGGTCCTCGGACTCCGTGGCCTTCGCTGGTATCTCGCTCACGCGAACCGTCCCCTCCAGCTCACCGCGTCCGGCACCGGTCACCGGGGGCGGCTGCCCGCAGTATCCAGCACTACGGTGCCGCACAACACGGTGTTCACGATCACAGCACGGTCCCGATGGTTTTCGGTCCGGACCGTGACAACACTTCCAGTCTTCTAACCAGGGGACACGTCGTCGAATCCCGTCTGCCCTCAACCGCCACTGGCCTGAACCATTCGCTCTACAGCGGTAAGACGTACGTACACCGGATTCTCACTCCGTCACCGCGAGTTCGAACCACACGGTCTTGCCCGTGGCGCCGGGCCGGGTGCCCCAGCGGCGGGAGGAGGAGGCCACCAGGTACAGTCCGCGGCCGCTCTCGTCCTCCAGGCGGGCGGGGCGCTCGTGGGGCGGGTCCGGCAACGGGTCGGAGACCTCGACGAGGAGGACGCCGCCCAGGCCCGAGGGGCGTACCAGGCGTACCCCGATGGGGCCCGTGGCGTGCCGCAGGGCGTTGGTGACCAGCTCACTCACGAGCAGGGCGGCGAGGTCGGCGAGGCTGTCCAGGCCCCAGCGACGGAGTTGGCCACGCACGGCCTGGCGGGCGGTGCGCACGGCACCCGGGTCGGCGGGAAAGCTCCACGCGGCGCAGTCACCTTCGGTGTCGATCACGCCGATCACTTCCCAGGCAGGAGCCCCGCCCATGTCCGGTTTCATGGGGTTAATGGGCACATACCCGATATCCGGGGTGGATTACCGCGCGGGGCGGCGCACTGTGGCACGAAAGGCGTAGGAAGCACCCCTACGGCAGTGCGATGAGGGCCGCACGCCCCCGGCCGCAGGCTTCAGGCGCCGGGCGCTTGCGCTCCACCGGAGCCGGGGCCGTGCGAGGCGAGGTTCTCCGCGGCTCCCAGGTGCGCGAGGGCCTGCCGTACGGCCGGGACGTCCTGGTCGAGCCAGGGCACGTCCCAGATCTCGTCGGGGCCGAGCCAGCGCAGTTCGTCGTGGTCCTGGAGGGGTTCGGGGGCGGCGGAGCCGGGTCGCAGCCGGGCGGTCCACACATGCAGGACGTACGGCGCCCTGAGGGGCCACTCCCCCGGGACGCGCCCGCCCACCTCGGCGTCGACGCCGAGCTCCTCGCGCAACTCCCGCGCGAGCGCCGCCTCGGCCGTCTCCCCGGGCTCGACCTTGCCGCCGGGCAGCTCCCAGCGCCCGGCCAGCTCGACGGGCGCGCTGCGCCGGGCGGCCAGCAGCCGCCCGTCCTCGACCAGCGCGGCCCCCACGACGATCCGCTCACTCATGCGGGGAGCCTACGGGAGCCCCGCCGGCTTCCGGGGTCCCCGGGGCCTTTCACGATGGTCGGTCGTGCGCCCCTCACGATGGTCGGTCGTGCGCCCTTCACGACGCTCAGTCGTGCGCCACGGCCGACCCGTTCTGACCGAGCCGCTCGACCCAGTACAGCTGTTTGTGGCCGCGACCGTCGAGGCTGTCCGCGATCTTCTGGGCCTCGGCCCGGGTCGCGTACCGGCCCACGCGGTAGCGGTTGCCGTTGTCGTCCTCTCGTATCACGAGCCAGGGAAGAGTGACCGTGCTGTCGTTCATCGCGCCCCTCCACTTCCCACCCGCGGCCTGTGCCGTGCCCCACCCGCCAAGGAAACCGCAATGCGCATATGCCCGAGCCTACGCCTAACCTTTACGCAGCGAACACGGCTTTTTACAAAGAGGTACGCAACCAGCCAGAACGCAGGGGCGCACGCCGACGAACGCGCCGTCGGCGCACCTCGGCGCAACCGGTCCGGGGCATACCGCAGAGGCGAGCGCCGACCTGCGCAAACGACGGCGGGTCACGGGGCACGCGCCGCCCCCGCCCATGACCATCCGCACGGCGACCGTGTGAGCGGGGCGCGCGGGGTGCGCGCCGCGGGGCGGATGTGAGCGTTCGCTACTTGACCGGAAGGTGGTATGCGACCCGGTACCGATCGGCCGGAACGACCACGTCGGCCGTCTCGACGGGGCGGCCGGAGGCGTAGAACGTGCGCTGGATGACCAGGACGACATGACCCGGTACGCCGCCCAGGACGAGCAGTTCCTCGGCGAGGCCGGGGCGGGCGCCGACCTCCTCCGTGACGTTGTCCACGATCACGTCGATGGCGCGCATGCGCTCGACGACGCCCATGCCGCCGACCGGGCCCTCCTCCGGCAGCATCACGGGCGTACGCCCCGTGACGGTGAGGGGTTCCCAGGACGTGGAGAGCATCATCGCCTCGCCGCCCTCGCGGTAGAGGTACCGCGTGCACATGACCCGCTCGCCCGGCTCGATGCCCAGCCGCTCGGCGACCACGACGCTCGCCTCGGACTGCTCGCTGCTGGACTCCCAGGTGCCGCGGCCCTCGCCGTCGGCCTGCTCCTGGCGGAACGGGGTGGCGCCTCCGGTCGGGCGGTAGCCGGAGCGGGAGATGCGCCGGGGCACGGGCCGCTCGCGCACATACGTCCCCGAGCCGGAGCGGCCCTCGACCAGGCCTTCCGCCATGAGCACCTTGCGGGCCTCCAGCGCGACCGTGTCCGAGACCCCGTACTCCTGGCGGATTCTGGCCTGGGAGGGGAGGCGGGTGTGCGGTGGCAGCTGACCGTCGACGATCTTCTTGCGGAGATCACCCGCGACGCGCAGGTACGCCGGCTGCTCACCGAATGTCACTGGCCGCTCCCATCAGGTTGTACAGACAGCAACAGCGTGGCAACCGTAGGTTGTGCGGTGCAAGCAAAGGCCAGGGAATCACTCGATGTGATGACATAGGGGGCCTGCGGGCTTTACGCAGGCACTTTCTCCCCGCTATGGCCGCCGTCACACCTGCGCTTCGGAGGTGCTTCTCTCGTCCTCCCCGGAGGCGGGCGGCGTCGCCCCCAGCGCGAGGGCCTTGCGCGCCGTGACGGTCACAGGGCCGTCCACGGATCCGTACGCCTTGTCTGAGTGCGCGAAGTAGGTGTCCACGTCGCGTGCGGTGCTCGCCCTGCGCCACTCCTCCCGGGCGCCCTCCATGTCCTCGACCAGGTCGGCGACGGGCTTGCGGGCACCGGCCGGCCAGGAGTGCCCGCGCAGGGCCTCGATCTGCTCGCCGAGCACGTCGTGGACCTGGCCGGCCCAGGCCCGGTGGGCGGCGAGGTCGTCCTCGGGGCTCTTCTCGGGCCCCTCGTGAAGCACCGTGTCGAGGGCGTTGGCCGTCGAGAGGAAGACGACCTGGTCGGTGTCGAGGGTGGTGGGGTCGGTGCGCAGTGGAGCTTCCCCTTGATCGTGGACACCTGGAGTCTGGGACCTGAGGTTCCAGAGGAAGTAGCACCAGGTGGGAAGCAAGTACACGAAGCGGTACACCGAGGAGTTCGAGCGGGACGCGATCGCGCTCGTCGATTCCTCGGGCAAGACGGTCACCGCCGTGGCCCGGGAGCTCGGGTTCAGCTCCGAGTCCCTGCGCGGCTGGTACCGCCGGGCCAAGGCCGACCGGGGAGAGGGCGCCTCCGGCGAGCTGACCAGCGCCGAGCGCGAGGAGCTCAAGCGGCTGCGCAAGGTCCAGCAGCGCGTGCCGGGTGTCCTGGTCCAGCACCGAGGAGAACCGCGAACAGCAGCAGACGATCGAGATCCTGGCATGCGGCGCCGAGGGGTTCGGGGCGGCGGCGGTGGCGACGTTCACCGCGGTCCACCGGGGCCGGTCGCCGGAGGAGCCGCCGTACGGGACGACCCGGGCAATGGCCTGTTTCGACCGTCCCTTCGGGTTACTGACGGTCCACCGTGACAGCGGGCTGGTCCTCGTGGCCGGGTGGGTCAGCGATCCACCGTTCGCGAGGGACGGGGGCGGTCACGTCGCGGACGTCCTGGTGGAATGACGCGTGCCCGCCCCACCCACCGGGAACACCGCCCTCACCGTGAAGCCGCCGTCGGGCGCCGGGGGCCGCGTGGAAGTCGCCAGGCACGTGGAAGTACGCCACCCGCAAGATCTGGGTCGTGATCAACAAGGCCGGCAACGTCGTGTCCATCGGCCGCGACTGAGGTTCCCGAGAGCGGTTCCACGGGTTGAGCGGGGGCACCAGGCCGGTACGCCCGGCCTGCCCCTCAGGGACCGGAGTGACCTGAGCGCAGGGCCGGGCTCGTACGAGTCCGGCCCCGTCCCGTGTGTGACGAGCCCTCAGGCGGAACCCCGGCGCAGCAGGGCCAGTTCCGCGTTCATCTCGGCGAGGAACCGGACGACCACGTCCAGATCATCCGCGCTGAACCGGCTCCTGGCCGCTTCGGTGCTCCGGGCCAGGGGCCGGAAGTAGTCCCGGGCCACGCCCCGGGCCGTGTCGGCGTAGTGCAGGTGCACCACGCGGCGGTCGCCGGCGTCACGGACCCGGCGGATGTGCCCGGCCCGCTCCAGCCGGTCGAGGCAGGCCGTCACCGCTCCGGACGTGAGGTTGAGCTGCCCCCGCAGGCGGCCCGGTGTCATGGGCTCGCCCCCCGCGTCCGGGTCGGAGTCGGCGTCGAGGATCGCGATCAGGGCCTGCATGTCGGTGAGGTGCAGGCCCTGATCCTGGGCGAACTCCTGGGCGATGCGGTTGAACTCGCTGTTCATCCGGCGCAACAAGACGGCGAAGGTCTGCAACCCGGTGGGGTCGTCCGCCGGAAGAGATGCCGTGGGTGCACCGGAGCCGCTCATGCCCCCAGCCTAGTATCTCTTAATCATTGAGATACTTTATGAGTGAGCTACTTCTCCCGTGGCTCACCTCCTACGGCTTGGGATGCGCATGAGAACCGCACAGCGTCGGGCCCGCCGGCTCGTACCGCTCGTCCTGCTCCTCGTCTGGCTGGGCGTGGGCGGAACGCTCGGCCCCTACGCGGGCAAGCTCGGCGAGGTCGCCACCAACGACCAGGCCGCCTTCCTGCCCCGGAGCGCGGAGTCCACCCGGGTGCTGGAGGCCCGCGCGGCCTTCGACCAGGCCGAGACCGTGCCGGCCATCGTCGTCTGGACGGCGGACGGGGCCCGGTTCACCGAGGACCGGCAGGCCGAGGCCACCCGGGCCGTCGCCGCGCTCGCCGGGAAGCCCGGCGTCGTGGGCCGCCCGTCGCCCGCCCTGCTCTCCGACGACCGCGAGGCGCTACAGGCCGTCGTCCAGCTGGAGCCCGACCTGGGCGACGAACTGCCCACCGTCCTCGACGCGGTGCGCGAGGCGGCCGGGGCCGTGCCGGACACCACGGCGCGGATCGCCGGGCCCGCGGCCAGTCAGGCCGATCTGTCGGACGCGTTCGCGGGCATCGACGGACTGCTGCTCGGCGTGGCCCTCGGTGCCGTGCTGCTGATCCTGCTGCTGGTGTACCGGAGCGTGTTGCTGCCGTTCCTGATCATCCTGGGGTCGGTCTTCGCGCTGGGCCTCGCCTGCGCGGTGGTCTACGCACTGGCCGACCGGGACGTGGTCCGCGTCGACGGACAGGTCCAGGGCATCCTGTCGATCCTGGTGATCGGCGCCGCCACCGACTACGCCCTGCTGCTGGCCGCGCGCTTCCGTGAGGAACTCGCCCTGCGCGGGGACCGCTTCGGGGCCGCGGTGGCCGCCGTACGCCGCTCGTTCGGCGCGATCACCGCCAGCGCCGCCACCGTCGCGCTCGGACTGCTGGCCCTGCTCGCGAGCGACCTCACCAACAACCGCGCCCTCGGGCCGGTCGGCGCCATCGGCATCGGCTGCGCCGTGCTGGCCACGCTCACCTTCCTGCCGGCCGCGCTGGCCCTGCTGGGCCGCACCGCCTACTGGCCGTCCCGGCCGAAGCCCCCGCAGGAGTCCGGGGATGCAACCGGCGTGTGGCGCCGGGTCGCGAGGACGGTGAACGGCCGGCCGCGGCGGACCTGGGCGGTGACGGCGCTCGTACTGGCCGCCTTCGCGGCCTTCTCGCCCTCCCTGTCCTCCAAGGGCGTGCCGCTCGACGAGATCTTCGTGAACGACGCGCCCTCGGTGGCCGCGCAGACGACGCTCGGCGCGCACTTCCCCGGCGGGTCCGGCAACCCGGCCGTCATCATCGCCGACGCCGGCCGGACCGCCGAGGTGACGGCCGCCGCGCGCAGCACCGAGGGCGTGGCCTCCGCCGGCGCCGTCTCCGCCTCCGGCCGTCCCGGGGCGGGCGAGCCGCTCGTCGTCGACGGGCGCGTACGCATCGACGCCACCCTGAAGGCCGCGGCGGACAGCGACGCGGCCAAGGAGACGGTCGAACGGCTGCGCGCGGAGGTCCACGCGGTCCCCGGGGCCGACGCGCTGGTCGGCGGGTACACCGCGCAACAGTACGACACCCAGCAGACCGCCGCCCGGGACCGGACGGTCATCGTGCCGATCGTGCTCGCCGTCATCCTGCTGATCCTGATGCTGCTGCTGCGTTCCCTGCTCGTACCGGTGCTCCTGGTCGCGACCGTGGGGCTCAACTTCCTGGCGACGCTGGGGGTGTCGGCGCTGGTCTTCCAGCACGTGCTCGGGTTCAGCGGCACGGACGCCTCGGTGCCGCTGTACGGCTTCGTTTTCCTGGTGGCGCTCGGCGTCGACTACAACATCTTCCTCATGTCGCGGGTCCGGGAGGAGGCGCTGGTGCACGGTAACCGGCAGGGGGTGCTGCGCGGGCTGACCACCACCGGCGGGGTGATCACCTCGGCGGGTGTGGTGCTCGCCGCGACGTTCGCGGCCCTGATGGTGATCCCGCTGGCGTTCCTGGTGCAGATCGCGTTCATCGTCGCCTTCGGGGTGCTGCTCGACACGCTCGTGGTGCGCTCCCTGCTGGTGCCCGCGCTGATGATCGACATCGGGCCCCGGGCGTGGTGGCCGAGCACGCCGGCCCGCCGAAGCCCGGATGGCGGCGGGACCGGTACTCCCTCCGGCTGAACCGCCGGCGGCGCCCGTGTCGTGCATCCGCCGAGGGCCCCGGGCGGGAAGTGTTCGCGTCAAGGCCGGCCGTGACCCGACAGCACGGCGACGGTGTCGGAGAACGGAGGCACGACCATGACGACGGACGGGCAGCGGCTGCATTGCCTGGTCACCGGGGCGTCCGGCTACATCGGCGGACGCCTGGTGCCGGAACTGCTGCAGGAGGGCCACCGCGTCCGGTGCCTCGCCCGCTCCCCCGGCAAGCTCCGCGACCACCCCTGGGCGGCGCACGCCGAGACCGTCCAGGGGGACGTCACCGACGCGGAGTCCGTCGCCTCGGCGATGCGCGGGGTGAACGTCGCCTACTACCTGGTGCACGCCCTCGGCTCCGGCTCCGGGTTCGAGGACACCGACCGCACCGCCGCCCGGATCTTCGCCGAGCAGGCCCGGGCCGCCGGCGTACGGCGGATCGTCTACCTCGGCGGGCTCACGCCGCGAGGCGTCCCCGAGGAGGAGCTCTCCCCGCACCTGCGGTCCCGGGCCGAAGTGGGGCAGATCTTCCTCGACTCGCCCGTGCCCGCGACCGTGCTGCGCGCGGCCGTCGTCATCGGCTCGGGCTCGGCGTCGTTCGAGATGCTGCGCTACCTCACCGAACGCCTGCCCGTCATGGTGACCCCCAGCTGGGTGCACACCCGCACCCAGCCCATCGGCGTCCGGGACGTGCTGCGCTACCTCGTCGGGTCGGCCACCATGCCGGACGACGTCGACCGGGCCTTCGACATCGGCGGCCCGGACGTCCTCACCTACCGGGACATGATGCGGCGCTACGCCGCCGTCGCCGGACTGCGGCGGCGGTTCATCGTGCCGGTCCCGGTCCTCACACCTCGGCTGTCCAGCCACTGGGTCGGCCTGGTCACGCCGGTGCCCGCCTCGCTCGCCCGGCCGCTGACCGAGTCGCTGCGGCACGAGGTCGTCTGCCACGAGCACGACATCGCCCGGTACGTGCCCGACACCCCGGGCCGGCCCCTGCCGTTCGACGAGGCGCTGGCCCTGGCGCTGCGCCGGGTGCGGGAGGCGCAGGTCTCCACGCGCTGGTCCTCCGCCTCGGTGCCCGGGGCGCCCAGCGACCCGCTGCCCACCGACCCCGACTGGGCGGGCGGCAGCCTCTACCAGGACGAACGGCAGCGGCCGGTCAACGCGTCCCGGGCCACGCTGTGGAAGGTGATCGAGGGCATCGGCGGCGACAACGGCTGGTACTCCTCCCCGCTGGCCTGGGCGGTCCGGGGCTGGCTGGACCGGTTCGCGGGCGGGGTGGGGCTGCGCCGCGGCCGGCGGGACACCGAGCGGCTGCGGGTCGGCGACTCGCTGGACTTCTGGCGGGTCGAGGAGATCGAACCGGGTCGTCTGCTGCGGCTGCGCGCCGAGATGCGGCTGCCCGGCCTCGCCTGGCTGGAGATGTACGCCGAGACCGACGACGAGGGCCGCACCCGCTACCGGCAGCGCGCCCTGTTCCACCCGCGCGGCCTGCTGGGCCACGCCTACTGGTGGAGCGTCGCCCCCTTCCACTCCGCCGTGTTCGGGGGCATGGCACGCAACATCGCGCGGGCGGCGGCCGAGGGCCCGAGCGGACGCCGGAGCGCCTCGCGCATCCGACGGGCCCGCAAGCGGCGAAGCCTCCGGGAGCGACGAACGCAATCCGCACCACCGCACCAGGAGTGACGCCATGACCGTCGCGGTCGTCCTGTTCACCTCGGACCTGCGTCTGCACGACCATCCGCCCCTGCACGCGGCGCTGAAGGCGGCCGACGAGGTGGTGCCCCTGTTCGTCCGCGACCCCGCCGTCCACGCCGTGGGATTCGACGTGCCCAACCGGGCCGCGTTCCTCGCCGACTGCCTGGCCGACCTCGACTCCTCGCTGCGCCGGCGCGGTGGGCGGCTGGTCGTGCGCACCGGGCCGGTCGCCCGGGAGGTCCGCGCGGTCGCCGCCGCGTGCGGTGCCACGCAGGTGCACATGGCCGCGGGAGTCACCGGCTTCGCCCACCGCCGTGAGGAGCGACTGCGCGAGGGACTCGACGCGGACGGTGTCGCACTGCGGGTGCACGACCGCGTGATCACCGCCGTCGCGCCGGGGGCCGTGACCCCCCAGGGCTCGGACCACTTCGCCGTCTTCACGCCGTACATGCGCCGCTGGTGCGAGGAGCCGCTGCGCGACCCCCTGCCCGCCCCGCGTGCCGTGCGCGTCCCCGAGGCGGTGCGCGGCGAGGAGCCGCAGTCCCGCGCGGGGGTGGCGGACGTGTCGCCGGACCTCCCGGCCGGCGGCGAGTCGGCGGGCCGCGACAGGTTCGCGCGGTGGGCGGACACCGGCCTGGCCCGGTACGAGGAAGGGCACGACGACCTGGCCGGTGACGCGACCTCACGCCTGTCGCCCTACCTGCACTTCGGGGCGCTGTCTCCGGTGGAGGTGGTCCGGCGGGCCAGGGCGAAGGGCGGCGCCGGGGCGGAGGCGTTCGTCCGTCAGCTGTGCTGGCGCGACTTCCACCACCAGGTCCTCGCGGCCCGGCCCGAGGCGTCGGTCCGGGACTACCGCTCCCGGGGCGACCGTTGGCGGGGCGAGGAGGACGCCGCCGAGGAGATCGCCGCGTGGCGGGAGGGACGCACCGGCTACCCGGTGGTCGACGCGGGCATGCGCCAGTTGCGCCACGAGGGCTGGATGCACAACCGGGCCCGGCTGCTGGTGGCGAGCTTCCTCACCAAGACGCTGTACGTGGACTGGCGGATCGGCGCCCGGCACTTCCTGCGGTTCCTCGTCGACGGCGACCTCGTCAACAACCAGCTCAACTGGCAGTGGGTCGCCGGCACCGGCACCGACACCCGCCCCCACCGCGTCCTCAACCCCGTCCTTCAGGGCAAGCGCTACGACCCGGACGGCACCTACGTACGCCGATGGGTGCCCGAACTGGCCGACGTCGGCGGGGCCGCGGTGCACGAGCCCTGGCGGCTGCCGGAGGACGAGCGGGCCCGGCTGCGCTATCCGGCGCCGCTCCTCGATCTCGGCGAGGGCCTGGCCCGCTTCCGGCAGGCCCGGGGCCGCGACTGAGAGCGCGGTTCACGGCCGAGAGCCCGGATCACGGCCAAGAGCCCGGAGCACAGCCAAGAGCCCGGAGCACAGCCAAGAGCCCCGATCACAGCCGAGAGCCCGGATCACGGCCGAGAGCCCGGATCACGGCCGAGAGCCCGGATCACAGCCAAAAGCCCGGAGCACAGCCAAAAGCCCGGATCACAGCGGAGAGCCCGCCATCCGGCGCAACCGAAACACCTCTGTCCGGGGAAGCACTGATGTGCGGAGGACCGGAAGCGAGAAGGGGTTGCGCATGCTTGGACCGCGGCCGATGGTGGCCGGACCGGCGGAGACGAACCACGCCCCGCTCACCGCTCCCGGGGCCACCCGCGCCATGGAGGCGGTCCTGGAGCGGGTGCTGGAGGCGCGGCTGCGGCAGGCCCGCGACACCGACGCGGTGTTCGCCGCCGACATGGCCGACCGCCTCGCCGCGTACGTCCGGCGGGGTGGCAAGCGGCTGCGTACGGCGTTCGTGTGGTGCGGCTGGCGGGCCGCGGGCGGCTCGGGCGACGCGGGCGCGGTCCTGCGCACGGGGGCCGCCCTCGAACTGCTCCAGGCCTGCGCCCTCATCCACGACGACGTGATGGACGGGTCACCCCTGCGCCGGGGCGCCCCCGCGATGCACGTGGACTTCGCCCACGGCCACCCGGCCGACCGCACGGGCGGCTCCGCCGAGCCGGCCCGCGGCCACCCGGCCGGCCGTACCGGCGCAGCCCCGGAGTCGTTCGGGACGTCGGCGGCCGTGCTCGCGGGTGATCTGGCGCTGGCGTGGGCGGACGACCTGCTCACCGAGACGGCGCTCGCCTCGCCGCACGGCCCGCGGCTGTTCGAGGAGTGGCGGGCCATGCGCACCGAGATGGTCGCCGGGCAGTACCGCGACCTGCGGGCGCAGGCGAGCGGCTCGTCCGGCGCCGAGGAGGCGCTGACCATCGCCGTCCTGAAGAGCGCCCGGTACACGGTCGCGCGGCCCCTGGCACTGGGCGCGTCGCTGGCCGGTGCCGACGCCCGCACCCTGGGCGCGCTGCGGGCCGCCGGCCGGTGCGCGGGGCTGGCCTTCCAGCTGCGCGACGACCTCCTCGGCGCGTTCGGGGACCCGGCGCTGACCGGCAAACCGGCCGACGAGGACCTGCGCGCCCGCAAACTCACCCCGCTCCTCGCCGTCGCCGTCCGGCTCGCGGAGACCACCGGCGACCGGGACGCCGCCGCCGTGCTCGCCCCCGACGCGGGCGCCCGTCCCGGGCACTCCGTCGAGCGGATGCGGGCGGCGCTGGAGCGCACGGGTGCCCGGGCCGAGGTGGAGGCGAGGATCGCCGACCTGGCGGCCTCCGGGCTGCGGCACTTCGAGGCGACCGGCGCCGCCCCCGGCGTACGGCGGGAGTTCGCCGCGCTGGTCGAGCGGGCCTCGGGCGTCGCCCCGCCGCAGGCGGAGGAGCTCGTATGAGGACGGTGACGGGACCGACGGACCATGTCGTCGTGGTGGGTGCCGGCCTGTCCGGGCTCGCCTGCGCCCTGCATCTGCTGGGCGCGGGCCGCAGGGTCACCCTCGTCGAGCGGGACGACGGCCCGGGCGGCAGGGCCGGGCGGCTGCGGCTCGGCGACTACCTGGCGGACACCGGGCCCACCGTGCTGACGATGCCCCATCTGGCCGACGAGGCGTTCGCGGCCGTCGGCGAGAACCTCGACCGGCACGTCGAGCTGCTGCCTCTGCACCCCGCCTACCGGGCGGGCTTCGCGGACGGGACCTCGCTCGACGTGCACACCGACGGCGACGCCATGGAGGCGGAGGTGCGGCGCTTCGCCGGACCGGCGGAGGCGGCGGGCTACCGCAGGCTGCGGGAGTGGCTGGAGCGGCTGTACCGGGCGCAGATGCGCCGCTTCATCGACACCAACTTCGACTCGCCGTTCCAGCTGGCGCACCCGGACCTGGCCCGACTGGCGGCGCTCGGCGGTTTCGGGCGCCTCGACGGCGCGATCGGCCGCTTCCTCTCCGACGACCGCCTGCGCCGCGTCTTCTCCTTCCAGGCCCTGTACGCCGGGGTGGCACCGGCCCGGGCGCTCGCGGCCTACGCGGTGATCGCCTACATGGACACCGTGGCCGGCGTCTGGTTCCCCAGGGGCGGCATGCACGCGCTGCCCCGCGCGATGGCGGACGTGGCCGCCGGGGCCGGTGCCGAACTGCGCTGGTCGGCCGAGGTGAGCGCGCTGGAACGCTCGGCGGGCCGGGTGCGGGCCGTCCACCTCGCCTCGGGCGAGCGCATCGCCTGCGACGCGGTGGTGCTGACCTGCGAACTGCCCGCCGCGCACCGGCTGCTGGGCCGGGCACCCCGGCGTCCGGTACGGCTGCGGCACTCGCCGTCCGCGGTGGTCCTGCACGCGGGGACCGACCGCACCTGGCCCCACCTCGCCCACCACACGCTGTCCTTCGGCGGCGCCTGGGAGCGCACCTTCGACGAACTGACCCGCTCGGGAACGCTGATGAGCGACCCGTCCCTGCTGATCACCCGCCCGACGACGCACGACACCTCCCTGGCACCGCCGGACCACCACCTCCACTACGTCCTGGCACCCTGCCCCAACACCGACGTCGGCCCGTCCGCCACGGCCTGGCGCGACCTCGGACCGCGCTACCGCGACACCCTGGTCGCCGAGCTGGAACGCCGCGGCCTCGACGGGTTCGGCGACAGCATCCAGCGGGAACAGCTGGTGACCCCCCTCGACTGGACGGCCCAGGGCCACGCGGCGGGCAGCCCCTTCTCCGTCTCCCACACCTTCGCCCAGACCGGTCCCTTCCGGCCGCGCAACCTCGTCCGCGGCGTGGACAACGTGGTGCTCGCCGGCTGCGGGACCACACCCGGTGTCGGCGTGCCGACCGTGCTCATCAGCGGGAAACTCGCCGCCGCCCGCGTCACCGGGAGCCGCACCCGGGCGAGCCGGCCCTCGGACCGCCGCCCGACCATCCCGACCGGAGCAGATGCCCATGACCCGTCGTGAACTGGACGCCGCCGGGATCACCGACCCCGGCCTGCGCACCGACTACGGCGTGTGCCGGCGGCTCAACGCCCGGCACGGCCGGACCTACTTCCTGGCCACGCGCCTGCTGCCGCTGGAACGCCGTTCCGCGGTGCACGCGCTGTACGGCTTCGCCCGCTGGGCCGACGACATCGTCGACGACCTGGACCGGCGTCTGACCCCCCACGAGCGGGACCTGCTGCTGAAGCGGCTGGAGGGCGACCTCACGCACGCGCTGCGCACCGGCGGCGGGACCGAACCGGTGGTCCGGGCCGTGGCCGACACCGCCGACCGGTACGGCATCGAGGTGGACCTGTTCGGCGACTTCCTCGCCTCGATGCGCGCCGACCTGACCGTCACGGACTACCCGACCTACGCCGACCTGCGGGCCTACATGCACGGCTCGGCCGCGGTGATCGGCCTGCAGATGCTGCCCGTGCTCGGCACCGTCGTCCCGCGCGAGGAGGCGGCACCGCACGCGGCGGCCCTCGGGGTCGCCTTCCAGCTGACCAACTTCCTGCGGGACGTGGGCGAGGACCTCGACCGCGGTCGCGTCTACCTGCCCGCCGACCTGCTCGCCGCCCACGGCGTGGACCGGCCGCTGCTGGAGTGGAGCAGGCGCAGCGGCCGCGGGGACCCGCGGATCCGGGCGGCACTCGTCGCCGCCGAGGCCCTGACCAGGGACGTGTACCGGGACGCGGAACCGGGCATCGCGATGCTCGACCCGCGGGTGCGCCCCTGCATCAGGACCGCGTTCACGCTGTACGGCGGCATCCTCGACGCGATCGCCCGGCACGACTACACCGTGCTGCACCGCCGGGCGGTGGTACCCCGCCGGCGGCGGGCGGCCACCGCCGCGGCCGGCGTCCTCAAGGTGGCCCGCGCCCGGTGGCAGGCGCCGCCCGCGGCGGACCGCGCAGCACTGGAACGGAAAGGACCGGGCCGTGGCTGACCGGACGGACAGGGCACGCTGGACCTCACCGCTCAGGCGGCGCCGCGGCCCCGGCTGGGCGGAGCAGACGCCGACCTGGCGCGCGGCCCGTCCGGCGCTGATCGCCGACACCCTCAAGCGCGCGTCCGCCCGGCCCTCCGGCAACTGGTTCGTGGCCGGCGCCTCCCGGGAGGTGCGCCCGGGCAGCCCCTGCGGCAGGACCGTCGGCGGTGTCGAAGTGGTGCTGTGGCGCTCTCGGTCGGGCGACCTGAGGGCCGGTCCCGGGGCATGCCCGCACCTCGGCGCACCCCTGCGGGACAGCCGGGTGGTGTGCGGCACGCTGGTGTGCCACTGGCACGGACTGGCCCTGGACGGCTCCGCGTTCGCCGGCTGGCAGCCGTACCCCGCCCACGACGACGGGGTGCTGGTGTGGGTACGGCTGGACGCGGTCGGCGGCGAGGAGCCGACGGAGCGGCCCGTGGTCCCGGACCGTCCCGCACCGGGCAGCGGGGTGGACGCCGTGTACACGGCGGTCGGGCGGTGCGAACCGCAGGACGTGGTGGCCAACCGGCTCGACCCGTGGCACGGCTCCTGGTTCCACCCGTACTCCTTCGTCGATCTGACGGTCGTGAGGGAGCCGCGGGGCGACGAGGACGACCAGGACGACGCCTTCGAGGTGGACGTCTCCTTCCGGGTGGCGGGCCGTCTGGTGGTGCCCGTGCGGGCCGAGTTCACCGCGCCGGAGCCGCGCACCGTCGTCATGCGCATCACCGACGGCGAGGGCGCCACGTCCGTGGTGGAGACCCACGCCACGCCGCTGACCGCCGCGGACGCGCGGCCACCGCGGACGGCCGTGATCGAGGCGGTCGTCGCCGCTTCGGACCGGCGCGGCTTCGCCCTGGCCCGGGCCGCGGCCCCCGTGCTGCGCCCCCTGATGCGGCGCACCGCCGGGCGCCTGTGGCGCGACGACCTCGCCTACGCGGAGAGGCGCTGGGAGTTGCGCGGCAGCGGGCGGTTTCCCGGCTGACACGACCCCGCCGGACGGGCCTGCGCGGAGCGGCCCGGGCCCGTCCGGCGGCCCCGCGTCACCGGCGTACCCGACGCTCCGCGAGCCCGGCGAGTGCCCGCAGCACCCGGGAGCGGCCCGCCCGTGGCACGGTCCACAGCACCTGGCCGCGGACACCCCACCCGGCGAGCAACGCGTTGGACGCCAGGAAGCCGGTGGTGGCGGCGCGTTCCATCAGGGCCACGGGCAGGTCGCAGCGCAGCCCGTCGCCGGCCAGCGTCAGCCACGGGTGCGGGGTCCGCACGGTGGGGCGCCGGTGGTGGGTGCCGACCGGGAAGAGCGGGCAGTCCGAGCGCCACTCGTGCCGGGCGTCGACCACGCGCGCCTCCCGGGTCTCCGGGTAGATCCGCCGCAACTGCCCGAGCAGCGCGTCCTGCACGTCCTCCCGGTCCGCGGCGGGGCCGACGGCGTAGGCATGCAGTTCCACGACCGAACCGGTGTTCTTCGCGGCCCAGCGGGCGGCCTCGCCCTCGTAGCGTTCCAGGACGCTGATGTTGTCGAGGCCGTCGTAGCCGCTGGTGCCGAGGAAGCCGGGGCGGTCGGCGTGGACCGGCCGGTCGAGCCAGAGCCGCGAGACGAGGAACGGCGGTGCGGTGCGCAGGGCGGCGATGCCGTCGCGCCAGGGGGCGGTGCCCAGGCCGGGCGAGGCGGCGACGACCCCGCGCAGTCCCCCGGTGTCGAGGGCGAGCACCACCGCGTCGTGCCGGTCGGTGCCGGTGCCGGTGCGCACCTCGGCTCCGCCGGTGCCGGCGGGCTCCACGCCCAGGACGGCCGTGCCGGTGCGGACGGTCGCGCCGAGGCGCCGGAGGTAGTCGCCGAGCGGCTCCCACAGGGCCTGGGGGAAGGGCTCGTCGGGCACGTCGAAGAGCAGCCCTTCCGAGGAGCCGAGGAAGTAGATGTGGAACATCAGCATCAGTTCGGCGGCGGACAGTTCGCGCGGGTCGGCGAAGAAGCTGCGCGAGAACACCTCGAAGGCCAGGTGGTGCGCGGCCTCGGGGAAGCGGATGCGCTCCAGGAACTCGGTCGCGCTGACCTGGTCGAAGCGCGCGTACACGTCGGGCACGCGCACGTCCGTCAGCGGCAGTGCCGCCCGCGCGTCCAGGGCGGAGAGGTCGCGGCGGCCGAAGGTGGGGCTGAGAGCGACGAAGCCGAGGGCGCTGAGGGGCGGGGTGCGCGGGACGCGGGCGAAGCTGTCGGTCAGTCCGCCGCTGTGCCGCAGGGGGTAGTCGGGCAGCGGGGTGAGGCGGCTGAGGGCGGGGTCGGTGCGCCGTAGCAGGCCGCGCAGGTTGTAGTACTGGCGGAAGAAGGCGTGGAAGCCGCGGCTCATGGTCACCTCGGTGCCGTCGGCCAGCCGGGTGGGGTGCCCGGCGAGGCGACCGCCGAGGGCGTCCTCGCGTTCGTAGAGGGTCACCCGGGCGCCGCGCTCGGCCAGTCCGGTGGCCGCGGCGAGTCCGGCGATGCCGCCGCCCACCACGGCGACGGACGGCGCGTCCCCGGGCGCGAACCGGGCCCGGCCGGGCGTGGGCATCAGGATTTCGGCCTTGCGGTCCCGCCCGCGGCGGGCGGCGCTTCGCGGGGGTGTCGGGCTGCTCGCCGCGCGGCTCATCGGCCGGCCTCCCCCGCCGTGGCCGCGAACGTGTGCGTGATGCCGGTGTGCCACCCGGCGAGGGGCAGGGCCCGTGCGTTCGTGAACCCGGCCCTCGTCAGCCGCCCGGTGAACTCGGCGGCGGTGTCGAAGGCGAGCACGCTGTGCCACAGGTGCCGGTACAGGGCCCGGTCCCCGGTGAGCGTGCCCGCCGGGATGATCACTCCCCGGCACACGGCCGTCCACAGCGCCCGGTGCGCGGGCGAGCCGCCGAGGCTGTACTCGTGGACGGCGAGGCGCCCGCCCGAACGCAGCAGGGTCCGCACCGTGCCGAGGACTCCGTCCGGATCGGAGACGTTGCGGAACAGATAGGCGGCGAAGACCGCGTCGAAGGGGCCTTCGCCGGCCGCGTCGAGTTCCTCGGCGCTCAGGTGCAGGAACCGCACGCTGTCGGGCCACGGCTTGGCCAGCGCCCGGCGCAGCATGCCCGCGGAGGCGTCCACGGCGGTGATCCGCGCCCGGGGAGCGGCCCGCAGCAGCGCCCGGGTGGAGGCACCGGTGCCGCAGCCCAGGTCGAGCAGGTGCAGTCCGGCCCCGCCCCCGGGGAGCCTCAGCCGGCGCGCCGAGCGCAGCAGGTCGGCACCGTACCCCGGGCTGAGGCCGGTGAGGCGGTCATAGGTGCGGGACGCGTGGTCGAAGGCGTGGGCCAGGTCGCGGTCGCGCAGCAGGGTCATCGGGGGCTCTCTCCGGTTCCTGGGGCGGGGTGGGGGCGGCGGGGCAGGAAGGGAACCTCGAGTGCGGTGCGCAGCATCGGGCCCACGGGGGTGCGCAGTCCGATGCCCCACTCCTCCCGGACCGAGGTGGCTCCGTCGAGGAAGCGCAGCAGGCGCTGTGGGGGCGTACGGCGGAACAGGCCGGTGAAGAACGCGGGGCCGTCGATGCGCCCGGTGTCCAGGGCCCGCAGCAGCACGGCGTCCATGGCGAGCGCCCGGCGCCCGTGCGGTGCGGGCACGCTGCAGCGGCCGTCCCGCAGAGCGGCGGCGATGGCACGGCTGTGCCGCTGCACGGCCGCGAAGGTGTAGCCGGTGGCGGGGCGGGTCGCACCGCCCGCCGTCCCGATGCGGAAGACGGCCGCTCCGGCCCGCCGGGGGAAGCGGGCGTCGGTCATGGGGATGACGCCCTGCTCGGCCGCGTCCACGGTGAACTCGCCCAGGCGCAGCACCTCGCGGGCGTAGTGGCCGAGCGCCGCCTCGTAGGCCGCGGTGGTCAGCGGGGTCCGGGAGAACTCGGTGTACTCGACCAGCGCCCGGTCCGGCGCCAGGGGCAATACGTAGCCGAAGGCGAGCCCGTGCCCCGGCTGGGGGACCCGGAAGTCCATGAGGTCGGCCACCGCCGGGTCGAACCGGTCGGTGCGGGTGCGCACGAACCAGCCGCGGAAGTGCTGCAACAGCCGCGTCCGGGCCGGGGGCAGGGCGCGCAGGGGCCGCGAGTCGAACACGTAGCGGGAGCGCAGCGTCAGCGTGCGGCCGTCGGCCGCGGTGCAGCGGACCTCCGCGCCGCCGGGTACGTCGCGCACCGAGTCCGCCGTGGCCCGAAGGACCCGCCCGCCGGGCGAACGCTCCAGCCGGGCGTGCACCAGTCGCTCGAACGCCGTGGACCGCACCATGCGGTAGCGCGAGGGGGCCGGGTCGACGGTGAGCGGGCTGCCGTCGGGGCCGTGCACCCGCAGCAGGGGCCAGGTGCCGGTGACGGCTTCGTCGAAACCGCCGTCACCTCCGCCGGCAGCGTCGTCGTCACCATCGCCGTGGTCCCAGTAGCACCAGGTCCGCTCCGCGGGGCGCGCGGGACCGTCCGGCGGCTCCACCACGGTCACGGTCGCCACGCCGGTCTCGACCAGACGGTGCGCGAGGCTGAGACCGGCGGCTCCGCCCCCGACGACCACCACGTCCGACGTGCCGACGGGCCCCTGGCTCACCGGGCCCACCACGCGCCGCTCATCTCCGTACCCCGCTCCCGGCCACCCGGCCGGTCGACTGTGTGCTGGTTTCCGTCCCGCTTCGGGCCGACGGCCGTGTTCGGATGCAGTCGGCCGGGGCGCATGGGGAGGGACTGTTGGATGCGGTCGGCCGGAGGGCTTCCGACGGGGCTTCCGGACGCAGCCGGCCGAGGCACATCAGACAAGACTCTCGGACACAGCCCGCCGAAGCACATCCCACGAGACTTCCGGACACAGCCGCCGGTGGCTAGCGCGACACGACCGATTCCAGAACCGCGACGGCCTCGGCCAGCCCCGTCGGACGCGGCAGGCCGGTGACGGTCCGGCCGCTCCAGCCGGGCCCGATCGTCAGGACCACCGGCTTGCGGCGGGCGCCCCGCACCCCCCACTCCATCGCGGCCACGTGCTGGGCCAGCGGCCGGCTGGCGGTGGTCCGGGACTGCGCCCACAGCCCCACGGCCGCAGGCCCGGTCCTGCGTACGGCCGTGACCAGGGACTCCACGGGCAGAGCCCCGCCGAACATGCGCACCGGCAGGCCGCGTTCGGCCAGCGCGGCGGCCAGCACCTCCAGGGGCAGCGTGTGGTTCTCCCCCGGCACACAGGCGAGCACGATGGTCGCGCCCGGGCGGTCGGCGGCCGAGGACGGGGCACCACGCCGGATCGCGCCGGAGACGTGCCAGGACAGGAAGTGCTCGACCTCGACGTACCTCTCGCCCGAGCTCTCCCACTTGCGGCCGACCGCCTGGAGGGTCGGCATGATCACCTCGGTCCAGGCGGTGACCAGCCCGTGCTCGACGATCGCGGCCTCGAGCAGCTCGTCCAGCGCGACGGCGTCGAGGCGCAGAGCGGCACGGGCGATGCCCTTGCACTCCTGACGGACGTCACCGAGGCGCAGTCCGCTGCCCGCGCGGCTGCGGGCACGAGCGGACGGCAGCGGCGGCGCGTCGGAGGTCCGGCGGGCCGGGGCCTGCGCCTGCGGGGGCGAGGGCGGGAGCGTGTCCGGTGATGCCGGGGCGGTCGGCCCGGCCGAGGCGGTCAGCGCAACCGGTTCCCGCTCTTGCGTCGCTTCGCCGAGCACGGTGCGCGCCGCCTCGGCGGGCGGTATCCCGGTCGTCGTCAGGGCGCACATCCGCTCCAGCCGTGCCACGTCCGTCGCCGTCCACCGCCGGTGCCGGCCACCGGTGCGGGCGTCGGGGCCGAGGCCGTAGCGGCGGTCCCAGGTGCGGACGGTGGTGGGCGCGACTCCCAGCCGCCTGGCCACCTCGCCGGTGGTCAGCCCACCGCCGAGCGGCACGCCCCCGCGTCCGCGGTCCTCGCCGTCCCGTTCGTGTGTACCCATACCTCCGACTGTACGACGCACAAACGACGCATGTTGAGTTGCGTCGTTTGTGCGCCGAACACTGGCTCCGAGCGCATGGTCGCGGCTCCGCACAGCGCGACCGGTGCGGTTCGGCAGACGGCCTTCCGTCCCCGCGCGACGCATTGCAGGAGGAGCAGGAGGAACCAGGCCATGATCACGAACACGCGACTCACCACCCCCGCCGCGCCCACCGTGCCCGCCGCGCCCACCGTGCCCGCGGAGGAAACGCGGTACGAGGAGGAACTGGCCCGTGGCCTCGTCGCCGCCGACGAGGAGGCGTTCGCCGCGATCTACCGGCGCTGGGGCTCGCTCGTCCACACCATGGCCACCCGACTGCTCGGTGACACGTACGAGGCGGAGGACGTGACCCAGCAGGTCTTTCTCGGTGCCTGGCACGGCCGGGCCGGTTTCCGTCCCGAACGGGGCCCGCTCGGCGCCTGGCTGGTCGGCATCACGCGCCGCAAGATCGTCGACGCGCTGGCGGCGAGGACGCGGCGGCTGACGCTGATCGACTCGGCAGGCCGCGCCGCGGACACCACCGGACCCGACGAAGCGGTACCGGACCGCGTCCTGGACCGGGTGCTGCTGGTCGACGCCCTGGCCCGGCTGCCGCGGCACCAGCGGGAGGTGCTGTGCATGGCCTTCTACGAGGACCTGACCCAGGCGCAGATCGCGGAGCGGACCGGCATGCCCCTGGGGACGGTCAAGAGCCACGCCCGTCGCGGCCTGCACCGGCTGCGCCTGGTGATCGAGCAGCCCGCGGTCCCCGACGCGGACCGGTAGCGGTGACGCCGTACGCGCATCCGCGGCGGCCCCCACACCTGAAAACAGGACTGAGACTCGCACCGTACGGAGGCTCCGTTCGAAGGGATGATTCCCATGACCTCTCACACCCGCCTCGCCCTCGCCGCCGCCTCGGCCGGCGCCTGTGCCCTTGTCCTCGGCGTCTCCGCGCCCGCCCTGGCCGACCAGGAGGACAAGGCCATGGTGTCCGTCTTCCACGGCATCCCCGGCATGACCGTGGACGTGTACGCCAACGGCGACGAACTGATCGGCGACTTCAAGCCCGGCACGGTGACGGACCCCAAGTCCCTCGATGCCGGGGCCTACGACATCCAGATCTTCGAAGCGGGCCAGGGCCCCGACGGAACTCCGGCCCTGGAGAAGAAGATCGAGGTGCCGGAGGGCGCGAACGCCACGGTCGCCGCGCATCTGTCGGCCGACGGCAAACCGGAACTGACGGCCTTCACCAACGACGTCTCCCAGGTCGACGCGGGCAAGGCCCGTCTGACGGTCCGCCATGTCGCCGCCGCGCCCGCCGTCGACGTCCGGGCCGGCGGACAGCCGGTCTTCAGCAACCTGAACAACCCGAAGGAGGACACCGCCGAGGTCGACGCGGGCACCCTCAACACCGATGTGGTGCTGGCCGGTACGGACACCGTGGCGATCGGCCCGGCCGACCTGAAGCTCGGCGAAGGCACCAGCAACGTCGTCTACGCCTGGGGCAGCGCCGACGACAAGAACCTGGCCCTGGCGACGCAGACGTTCAGCGGCATGGCGTCGTCGCCCCGCGGCGTCCCGGCGGGCGGCAGCGGTGCCGCCGGCGCGACGAACTCCTCCGACCTGGGGCCGGCTTTCGCCGCCGGGGCCGGAGCGGTCGCGGTGACCGGCGTGCTGATGGCCCGCCGTCTCGCCCACCGGCGTGGCTGACGGCCCGCGACGGCTGACGGGACCGATGGGGGCGGCTGCCGCTCTGGCAGCCGTCCTCGGTTTTCCGCCCACGCCGTCGGCCCCGGCCGCACCTCCGACCGACTTCGCGGCAGAGCCGCTGGACCACGGGCCGGCGGCGGCCCCGGCCCCCGGTACACCGGCACCGGATACACGACCCGGCGCGGCGGCCCCCGGCGCAGGGCAGGATCCGCCACCGCCCCGGCGCGTGCTCGCACCCCGCACCGGCCTCGACGCCCGGATCAGCCTGGTGGGCGTGACGGCCCGAGGGGACATGACCGTCCCCGACGACCCGGCCGTGGCCGGCTGGTACCGCCACGGCCCCGCGCCGGGCAGTGCCCGTGGTTCGGCCGTCCTCGTCGGGCACGTCGACACCGACACCGGAGCCCTCGGCGAGTTCCTGGCGCTGTACGACATGCGGCGCGGAGACCGGATCGAGGTGCGCCGCGCGGGGGGCGAGCCGGTGACCTACCGAGTCGTCTTGCGTCTCACCGTGCCGAAGGAAGCCCTGCCCCCTTCGACGTTCCGCCGCTCCGGCCCCCCGGCCCTCATCCTGATCACCTGCGCGCCGCCGTACCTCCCCGAGCAGGGCGGCTACGCATCGAACCTCGTCGTCACGGCGGAACCCGTCGGGAGGACGCAGTGGCCCACGTAGAGTCCGCGCACCTGGTGGAACTGGCGCTGAGCAACGCCACCCCGACCGACGCCGACGCCGAGGCGCTGCGTCACATCGACGACTGCGCCCGCTGCCGCGAGGAACTCGCCATGCTGACCCGACTGGTGACGGCGGCACGCACCGCGGAGACGGTGGACCTGCCGGCCCCGCCCCCCGAAGACGTCTGGCTCCGCATCACCCGGGAGGTCTCCCGCGAGGCGGGCACACCCTCACCGCCGCACCACCCGTGGCACGACGCGGGGCCCGGGTCATAAGAGCCGGGCGCCCTGGGGGCTGGCCGGTCCCGCCGGACGTCGAAACGGAATGCTCCTGCCTGCGATGACGCGCCTTCGGGATTCAAGGTACTTGGCGCGCTGGTAGGGGTTCTCCGAGCGCCGCTGCCCGCCGGACCGCACCGTCGTCGGCTCGGCCCTGACCCGTGCTTCACCGGCCAGGAGCCGGGGCTTGTCATCCGCGTCCACGCCGATCCTCCTGCACCGGCCTCGCTCTGTCCTACCGTGGCGAACGACCGGCCTGCTCGCGACGGTGTCGGGGAGGATGTCGCGCTCGAACCGGCCCCCCGAAGAAAATCTTCACCGGCACGCAATCACTGCAATATGAATCACACCAAGTGATTCAGTTCTCGACTACACCGACTCGACCGAACGGCACACACCTGCCATCCGCATACGTTGAACCGAACCCGCACATCCGGCACAGCGCTACGACCTGCGAAAAGCAATGCTTCGAGAGAGGCCGCCCCAACACGGCGGCCCTTCCCAGCGCACCGAACCGACTTAGGGGTCCTTTCACTATGAGCGTCCGATCAGGGCGCGTGGTCTGGTGCCGTGCGTCGCAAGGCGCCGGGAAGCCCTCGTAGCGGAGCTACT
>NZ_JACHCX010000019.1:164441-169921 GCF_014207295.1 Streptomyces sp. AK010 | reverse complement strand
CCTCGCCAAGCGCATAACGGACGAGACCACGCCAACCTGGCGAGGAACTTACTAGAACTTAAAGGGCAATTCGGCTACATCAAACGCCCTCTCAGTGCTGAGGAATGCTCAACTCCGCCGCATCACACGGCACGCGGGTTGACCGAAAGCGCGTTCCCCTTCTGCTGTCCATCGCGTGCACACTGACCACGTCCGCAGCCAGTCATGCCGTGAAGGACTCTCCGATGGCCGAATCGGGCCCGTCCAGATCCTCTGCAAGCGCTGTCCAGCTGTCCGCGCGTCTGCTGTGCTGGAGCCTGGCCGCTGCCATGGTCTCGGCCGCCGCGGACGCCTGCCTCCACCCCCGCCTCCGCTGGTGGGGTGCCGTGTGGCCGCTGCCCTGGTGGTTCACCTGCCTGGCCGCCCTCGCGTGGACCGTCCTGCGAGCCCGCGAGAAGGCGCACCGCACACCCCCGCAGGACAGTGCACGGAGCGACTGGGAGCAGGCCGCCTGACGGTCCCGGGCACAGCGGCCGGGAATAACCGGAGACAGTCCCCCGTTAGAGCCGGGACGACAGCACCGGCACACAGCAGGAGGCACCCCACCGTGGCGGCAGACGAGATACGCGGCGACGAGATACGCGGCGCGGCACGGGGCAGCGCCCCGGTCCCCCTCTCCGTACTGGACCTGGTCACCGTGGGGGCCGGCCGCACCGCCTCCGACGCCCTGCGTACCAGCGTCGACCTGGCCCGCCTCGCGGAACACCGCGGCTTCCACCGGTACTGGGTCGCCGAGCACCACTCCATGCCGGGCGTGGCCTCCTCGTCCCCGGCCGTGATCCTGGCCCACCTCGCCGCCCACACCGACCGCATCCGGCTCGGCTCGGGCGGTGTGATGCTGCCCAACCACTCCCCGCTCGTGATCGCCGAGCAGTTCGGCACGCTGGAGGCCATGGCCCCGGGCCGGATCGACCTCGGCCTCGGCCGGGCCCCCGGCACGGACGGCGCCACGGCCGCCGCCCTGCGCCGCACGGAACGGCCGGGCGAGGGCGCCGACGACTTCCCGCAGCAGCTCGCCGAGCTGACCCGCTTCCTCGACGACGACTTCCCCGACGGGCACCCGTACCGCCGCATCCACGCGGTCCCCGGCCCGGTGCAGGCCACGTCCCCCGGCGGCGTCCAGTCCCCGCACCGCCCGCCTCTCTGGCTGCTCGGCTCCTCCGGCTTCAGCGCCCGCCTCGCCGGTGCCCTCGGGCTGCCGTTCGCCTTCGCCCACCACTTCTCGGCGCAGAACACCGTCCCGGCGCTGGACCTGTACCGGGAGTCCTTCCAGCCCTCCGCCGTGCTCGACGAGCCGTACGCCCTCATCGGTGTCTCCGCGCTCGCCGCCGACGAGGAGAAGGAGGCCCGCCGGCAGGTGCTGGCCGCGGCCCTCAGCATGGTCCGGCTGCGCACCGGCCGCCCCGGCCTCGTGCCCAGCCCCGAAGAGGCGGAGGCCTACGAATTCAGCCCCATGGAGCGCGACTTCGTCGACTCCTGGAACGCCAACGTCATCCACGGCACCGCCGACGAGGTCCGCTCGGGCCTCGACGGCCTCGCCAAGCGCACCGGCGCCGACGAGCTGATGATCACGGCCAACGCGCACGGCGGGGACGTCCGCCTGCGCTCCTACGAACTCATCGCAGGCGCCTACGGGTTGCCGACGCCCGCCTGAACGTCCGGCGTGCCCAGCAGCTCGGAGATGCGGTCCGGCGACACCGGACGGGAGTACAGCCAGCCCTGTCCGGTGTCGCAGCCGATGCTCCGCAGCCGCGTCGCCTGCGCCGAGGTCTCCACGCACTCGGCCGTGACGGTCAGCCCGAGCCGGTGCGCGAGCTGGATCATCGCCTCGACGACGACCTCGTCGGCCGGGTTGGCGCGGGCGGCCGCCTCCCGGTCGTCGTACTGGAATCCGCGTACGAAGGACCCGTCCAGCTTCAGCACCGACACCGGCAGCCGGCTCAGGTACGCCAGGTTCGAGTAGCCGGTGCCGAAGTCGTCGATGGCGATCCGCACGCCCATGTCGCTGAGCGCCTTCAGGGTTTGCAGCGGGCGCCCCGCGGAGCCCATCACGGCCGACTCGGTCAGCTCCAGCTGAAGCAGGTGCGGGGCGAGCCCGGTCTCGGCCAGGGTCTCGGCCACGTCCGCCACCAGGTCCGAGTCCCAGACCTGCCGCACCGCCACGTTCACGCTGACGAAGATCGGCGGCTCGTCCGGGTGGTCCAGCTGCCACCGACGGGCCTGCCCGCACGCGGTACGGAGCACCCAGCGGCCCAGCGGGACGATCGAGCCGTCCTCCTCCGCCAGTCCGATGAACCGATTCGGCGTCAGTACACCGAACTGGGGATGGTTCCAGCGGATGAGGGCCTCGACGCCGTGCAGCCGGTCGTCCTCCATGCCGACCAGCGGCTGGTACTCCAGCCGGAACTCGCCCCGGTCGATGGCCGGCCGGAGCGTGGAGGCGAGGGCCTGGCGGGTCATGCGGTGCGCATTGCGCTCCGGGTCGAACAGCGTCCAGCGGGCCTTGCCGTCGGCCTTCGCCCAGTACAGCGTCGTGTCGGCGGCCTGCATCAGCGCGGTGGGGGTGGTGCCGGCCGCGTGCCGCTCCACGACGCCGATCGACGCCGAGACCGACAGCCGCTGGCCGGAGATGTCGAACGGGTCCTGGACCGCCCGCAGCGCCGACTCGGCCAGCTCGGCCAGCTGTTCGGTGCCGGTGGAGTCCTCGACGAGCAGCGCGAACTCGTCACCGCCCAGCCGGGCCACCAGCGGGATGCTGGTCCGTGCGTGGCCGGCCTCGTCCGCGCAGCGTGTCAGGCGCTCGGCGACGGCGGCCAGCAGCCGGTCCCCGACCCGGTGGCCGAGGGTGTCGTTGATGGCCTTGAAACCGTCCAGGTCCAGGTAGCACAGCCCGATCCGGCCCGTGCCGCTCTGCTTGTACGACTCCGCCTCCAGCGCGGCCGACAGCCGCTCGAAGAACAGGGTCCGGTTGGGCAGCCGGGTCACCGGGTCGTGCATCTGCAAGTGCCGCAACCGGGCCTGGAGTTCCCGGCGGGCGCTGATGTCGGCGACCGACAGCAGCACGCCGTCCTCGGCGGGCAGCGGGGCGACCGTGACCTGCACCCACAGCGAGTGCCCGTCCGGGTGCTTGAGCCGGCGCGAGCAGCGCAGCCGGGACTGCCGTCCACGCAGCACCTCGCGGTAGGCGTGCCAGGTGCGGGCGTCGGAGGTGAGGTCGACCAGGTCGGCGGCGACGGACCCGGCCAGTGAGTCCGGGCTGCCGCCGAGCAGCGTGGCGAGCGCGTCGTTGGCGCTGACGACCGTGCCCTCGCGGTCGACGACGGCCATGGCGAGCGGGGCGGCCGTGAAGACGGAGCGATAGGGCTGCCGGGTCGGGGGCTCGGTACGGGGAGACGTGTCGATCTCACTCTCTGTGACGACCGGCCGGTCCAGGTCTGCCGCGGGCGCCGGCCCTTCGGAGGTTCCGCTCACCGCTCGCTCCCGCATGTATTCGATCTCTGTCCGTGCAGGAAAGGTCAGGAAAGTGTGCCGATCATAGAGGCTGGCCCCAGGGCCTTCCAGCCGGTGTCCAGTCTTCCCGGCCGACCGGCCCTTCTGTCAGATCGTTTCTGCGCGCACCTGGACGGCTTCTTCAGGCCCCCGACCAGTTGTGACGTTCTGTGAGTACCTCGGGGGTTTCGGCTTCCGCGATTTTTCGGCCCCTTCACCCAACCGGTGCAGGCAAACAGGACGCAGTACGACAAATCATCACAGGCTGGGTGCGGTGTCCCGCGAACCGTACCCGGAGGTACCCGTGCCGCGTCCGTTTCCGCGCGCCCGACTGCGCAGTACCGCGGCCGTGTTCACCACCATGTCCGCGCTCGCCGCCACCTCCCTCGGTGCCGGTCCCTCGGCGGCCGGGCTCGATTCCGCCGCGCCCTGCGCCCTGACCCGGACCGACGCCCACCACTCGGAGGGCCTGGACACCTGGAACGCCGCCTATCCGCGCCCGGCCCGGTCCCTGGACGCGGTCATGGTCTTCCTGTCCTTCCCCGACGCCCACCCGCTGACCACGCCGCAGGAGCTGACCGCGGACCACTTCCCGGCCACCACCCGCTTCTTCGAACGCGCGTCCTACGGTCGTTTCATCCTGCGCCCGCACGCGCTGCGGCACTGGATCCAGATGCCGAAGCCGTCCACCACGTACGCCATACAGCGCGACTGGAAGCCCGGGCACCGGGCCGCGTACCTGCGTGACGCGCTCTCCGTGGCCGACCCGCGGGTGGACTTCTCGCGCTACGACGTCGTGTACTTCGTCGCCGACCCGGACGCGCCGGGCGTGGACTCCGACGCGACCAAGGTGGTGAACCTGACGAGCCCGCTGCGGGCCGACGGCACCGATCTGCGCCGGATCGTCACGGTGTTCGAACAGCATCCGCCGGACCGGCTCGTTCTCGCCCACGAGACCGGGCACGTGTTCGACCTGCCCGACCTGTACCACCGCCCCGCGGACGGCAAGGGCGACTGGGACACGCACGTCGGCGACTGGGACCTGATGGGCAGCCAGTTCGGACTGGCCCCCGACCTCTTCGCCTGGCACAAGTGGAAGCTGGGCTGGCTGGATCCGCGGCAGGTGCGGTGCGTGCAGGACGCCGGGGCCGCCCGGCTCACCCTGGAGCCGCTGGAGGCGGGGTCGGGGCTGCCGACGGCGGGGGCCGCGGGGGCGCAGCCCTTCGGGCTCGGGCGGGGCACCAAGCTCGCGGTGGTGCGGACGGGGCCGGACAGTGTGCTCGCCCTGGAGGTGCGGGGGCCGGTGGGCAACGACGTGGCCGCCTGCCGGCAGGGGTTGCTCGTGTACCGGGTGCGGGGCGGGGCGCGGTCGGGGAGTGGGCCCATCGAGGTGATCGACGCCCATCCGCGCACCGGCGCGTGCTGGGAGGACTCCGTCTACCCGCCCCTCGCGGACGCGCCCATCGGCATCGGGGAGAGCTTCACGGTGCCGGGGGAGGGGGTGCGGGTGGAAGTGGAGGGGCGTACGGCTTCGGGGGCGTGGACGGTGAAGATCGCGGTGGCGCACTGAGAGGGCGGCGGTGCAGCGCCGAGAGGCGGGGGTGTGGGTGGCGCAGCCCCCACCGCGCGCGGCGAAGCCGCGCACAAACGACGGTGGCGGCTTGCGTTCGCGTTGTCCGCGAACACAAGCCGCCACCGGCACAGTGCGCCGCCAGGGACTCGAACCCCGGACCCGCTGATTAAGAGTCAGCTGCTCTAACCAACTGAGCTAGCGGCGCCTGCTGACGTCGTAGACCTTAGCATCCTGGTCGGCGGGAGGAAAAATCGAAATCCGCACCGCCGAGCGGGCCGCCCGGACGGCCGCCCAGAGCAGTACTTCGGGGCCGGGGAGCCAGGGCTGACGGGTGTCCGGCGCGACGAGCCAGCGCGAAGCGGAACGGGCGGGGGCGGTG
>NZ_JACHCX010000019.1:154586-164342 GCF_014207295.1 Streptomyces sp. AK010 | reverse complement strand
GGTCCCGGCGGGCGGCGAAGCGGCGGGGGAGGCGCTCTCCGATGGCGCCCGGACGGCGGGGGAGATGCCCTCCGGCGGTGCCGGGGCGGCGGGGGCGGTGGTCCCGGCGGGCGGCGAAGCGGCGGGGGAGGCGCTCTCCGATGGCGCCCGGACGGCGGGGGAGATGCCCTCCGGCGGTGCCGGGGCGGCGGGGGAGATGCTCCCCGACGGTGCCGGGACGGTCACCGCGTCGCCGGTGCCGTGGCACAGCAGCGGCGGTACGGCGTCCGTACGGGTGGCTTCCCGGCTGCCCCGGCCACCCCACTCCTCCCACTCCAGCAGCGCGGGGAGCCGCTGAGCCGTCCCGGGGGCGGCGAACAGCAGCATCCGGCCGCGGAACTGCGCGACCGGGCCCGAGCCGGGGCCGTCGTCCCACAGCCGGTCGAGCATCCGTCGGCCGAACATCGCGGGCGCGCTGACCACGTCGAAGACCGACCCGCAGGGCAGCACGACCGGGGCGTCCGGCCGCTCCTCCCAGAGGGCGAGCGTGCTTCGCGGATACGTTCCTGCCGAGGCGAGCCAGGCGGCCCCGTCCGGGGTGACTTCGGAGGCGTTCCATGCGCTGCTCATGGCATCAAGGTGTACCCGCCGTGAGTGCCCGGCTCCCGAGGGTTGCGGGAAATCGGGACAGGAGGGGGTGGGAGGGAGTATCTTGCCCGCCTGGCATATGCCAGGTGATCGGGAAAGGGCGTGCGGTGCCGTGTCAGGCGGAGTCGCCGGGCCCTCGGCTTTCGGCGTCGCCCCGCATCAGGTCCCGCCCGAACTCGACCATCTTCTTGGCGTAGTCCTCGGTCCACTCGGCCCGCTCGGCGATGTCCGCGGTCGTCAGCCGGTCGAACCTGCGCGGATCGGCCAGCTGCGCCGCCGCCAGCGCCTGGAACTCCACCGCCCGGTCCGCCGCGGCCCGGAACGCCAGCGTCAGCTCCGTCGCCCGGGCCAGCAGAGCCCGGGGGTCGTCGATCGACTCGAGGTCGAAGAAGTGCTCAGGGTCGGAGGCCGCCTCCGCAGGCTCGAAGAGCAGGGGCGCGGGGCGTAGCCGCGATTCGTTCCGACGCGGCGTGGGCTCCGCCATGTCTTCTCCTCCTCGTACGTCGCGCTGGCCCTCCCGGTGGAGTGGGCCACCGTCCATTGTCTCGCGGGCGCGCAAGTGGGCATCGCGGTAGTGGGTACGGCGGCCACACCACCTGGCGTTCGTCACGGCTCCCGGGACACGCCGTGTTCCGGCCAGATCATCGCCGCCAGGCGCCCCGGTGTTCCGGCCGGATCAACGCCGCCGCCGCCCCGGTATTCCGGCTGGATCATGGCCGCCAGGCGACCCGGTGTTCCGCCAGGTGCGCGAGCACCGCGTGGTTGGCCTCCCAGCCGTCCGGGCTGTGTTCATCGGCCGCCTCCGGCGGCGTGCCGGCCTCCGGCCGGCGGTGGGTGAGGTGTCGACGGGTGAGTCCGGGGGGCGCCGGTCATGGCCGCCAGGCGACCCGGTGTTCCGCCAGGTGCGCGAGCACCGCGTGGTTGGCCTCCCAGCCGTCCGGGAACTTCACCACCGTCCCCAGCTGGACCGGCTCCGTGGACGGATAGTCGTCCAGCAGGTCGGTCACTCCCGCCCGGCAGACCACGATGCAGGCGTGCCGGTGGCGGGAGGCCAGGACACAGAGGCGGCCCGTCTCCAGGTGGAAGGCCGTGGCGTCGGGGCGGCCGGAGAGGGGGTGGAGGACCACCGTGACGTCGTACTCACGCCCCTGCAGCCGGTTCGCCGTGTCCACGACCACGTCGGTGACGCCGAGGCCGGCCAGCGCCGAGCGGACCGCTGCCGCCTGGTCCCGGTGGGCCGTGCCGACGGCGACCCGGTCGGCGGTGAGAGGCGAGGGCACCGGGGAGCGTTCCGAGGTCGCCGCCCCCGCCCGGTCGAGCAGACGGCGTACGACCGTCGCCACCGCCAGGACCGCCTCGGGGTCCGTGCGCGGGGTGTGCCGGGCGGGCAGCTCCAGCAGCCCCCAGCCCGACTCGGCCGCCTCGTCGATCACCCGGTCGGGGCCCGAGCCGTCCGACGGCACGCCGAAGGCCAGGGTCCGGTCACCGGGGCCGGTGCCGCTGTGGAACGGCGTGTACGGGTAGAACGCGTCCGAGACCAGGGGCGCCGCGGAGGCCGGGAGCCGCCAGGAGACCGGCAGACGGTGCTGCGGCAGGTCCGGGTTGTGCGCCAGCAGGGTCGTCACCGCCGAACCCGAGGGGTCGTACGTGAGGCCCGCCCACTGCTCGCTGCCGACGATCGCGAACGGGTCGAGCTGCCCCGGGTCGCCCACGAACAGCGCCCGCTCGAACAGCCCGGCCACGGCGAGCAGCGCGTCCGAGCGCATCTGGTACGCCTCGTCGACGATCGCGTGCCGCCACGGCTCGTCGACCTTCACATGGGCCCACTTCGCCGCCGTCGAGATCACCACGGCCTGCCCGGCCAGGTCGCCCGCCTTGGCCGACTTGCGCACGCTGGGCAGGTCGTCGAGCGCCTTGTCGTACGGGTCGGAGTCGCTGCTGTGCAGCCGGCCCACCGGCAGCTCGGGGTTCTTCTCGGCGAGCCGCAGGACCAGGTCGTCGACCTGGGCGTTGGTCTGCGCGACCACCATCAGCGGATGACCGGCCTCGGCCAGTTCCAGGGCCGCGCGGACCACCAGCGTGGACTTGCCCGCGCCCGGCGGGGAGTCCACCACGACACCGCGCGCGGTGCCGTGCAGCGTGTCGTGCAGGATCGCGTCGGTGGCCTGGGCCGCGGCGGCCGAGGGGTCGAACACCGTGGTCACAGCACATCCTCCTCGGTCACCGGGTCGGCGGCCTCCAGAGCCGCCTCGCCGGGCGGCCCGCCGTGCGTCCACGGCGTCTCCTCCGGGTCGGGCAGCTTCGCTCCGCCCCGCTGCTCGTGCTCGAAGAGCGTGAAGCAGACCCGGTCGCCCTTCTCCGGCACCGAACCCGGCTCGGGCTCCTTGCCGCGGCCCATCTTGTCGAGGACCCGCAGGACGACGTACGCGCCGTCCTCCTCGTCCGCGACGAACTCGGCCGACTGGGGCTTCCCGCCCAGCGACCGGTACACCTTCGTCCGCTCGCCGAGATGCGGCCGGTCGTCCGTGCGCACCGTGACCAACGGGCGCGGGCTGGGCCGCTTGCCCTCGCTGTACGCCATCACGACATCGGTGACCTCACCCGCGAACGCCTCCCCGGACAGCCGCCGTCCCGCCATCACCAGCGGGTCGTCGAGGGCCTCCTGCGCCTCCAGCCGGGCCTGTTCGCGCTCGCGCGTGGCGAGCTTGTTGGCCGCGGTGACCGCGTCGTCGCGGCGCGGCTGCGGAGGCTCCCCGGCCAGCACCCGGTCGCGGTGACCGGTGAACGACCAGCGGTCGCGGGTCCACCGCTCCTCGACCCGCGCCCCCTCGGGCAGCTCCCGCAGCAGGTCCAGCCCCCGCCAGACCGCGTCCCAGGTGGGCCTGGTGCGGCTGAGCACCAGGTCGCGGATCTCCCGCTCGGCGGCGCTCAGCGCACCCAGCCGGTCGTCGGCCTCCAGCCCGTCCTCGGCGGCGGCGAGGGCGGTGCGGGCCCGGTCGTAGCGCTCGATGGCCGGGGCGAGCAGCTTGTTGTCGAAGGCCGGGTCGGTCGCCGGACCGGCCGGCGGGCATGTCAGCTGCCCCCGCGCGTCCCGCTCCAGCTCGGCGCGCAGCGCGGCCTCGGCACCGGTGACGCCCTGCGGCGGGTCGATCCAGGCGAGCAGCGCACCCAGATGCTGGTCCTCCAGGGTGGACTGCCCGGTCACCCAGTGCCGGCCCAGGACGTCGGTCATCGCCAGCAGCAGCGAGGAGCCGGGCACCCGGGCCCGCTCCCCGAAGTGCGTCAGCCACCGCCCGAGCAGCGGCACCCGCGGCGGCGCCGGATAGGGGGCCTCCGGATCCTGCTCCGCCGTACGCCGGAACCGGGTCGAACGCCCGAGCAGCCGCACCAGGTCGATGCCCGCGCGGCTCGGCACGATCAGCTGCGGCGCGTCCGCGCACAGGTCGACCTCGACCTTGACGCGCTTGCCGGTCTCCGGGTCGGTCTCGGTGCGCTCGGCGGCCTCCACGGCCTCGGCGTAGGAGTCGACGTACGGCAGCACGACGTCGGCCAGTTCGGCCAGGAACGCGAACCTGAGGTCGCGGTCGCGGGGCTGCGGGACGGCCAGCAGACGCGGCGCGTCCCGGTCGGTGCCGACCAGCGCGCCCAGCGGGGCGCCGGCCTCACCGGCGGTGATCAGCGGCACGAACACCAGCGGGCGGTCGCCGAGATGCCGGTGCCGGACGGTGGCGGCGGGCTGGGCACGGCCCGTGCTGACGGCTTCGAGGCGGGCCAGGGTGGAGATCAGCGACACGCCGCCTCCAGTGCCTCGGCGCGCAGGGCGGCGGCCCGCCGCAGGGCCGCCACGGCCGGGTCGTCGGGATCGCCCGCCTCGCCGCGCGCGGCCGCGAGGACCTCCTCGACCGTCGTGAGGCCGCCCAGCTCCGCCCGCAGCGGACGCCCGAGCGAGGTCACCGCGCCCTCCTGGCGGGACCGGGCCCGGCAGTGGAAGGCCAGCTCGCACGCGGACAGGCACTCGGGCACGTACGTCGCCGGGACCGACTCCACGGCCGCCGTCAGCTCATCGGAGGGCAGCTCGGGCGAGAAGCACGTGCCCTCGGGGAGCGCGTCGGCGATGTCCTCGATGCGGGTCAGCCGGGCCAGCTGGCGGGCCGTCACCGCCCGCTGCTTGCGGATGTCGACGGCGGACGCGGCCGGCAGATTGGAGAAGTCCCTGGGGCAGACGAGCAGCACCCGGTGCCGCACCCGCGGGGCCGGAGTCCCCTCCGCGCCGAGACGGGCCGCGACCTCCTCCAGCGCCAGCACGTACACCGCCGCCTGCCGGGCCGCCGCCCCCACCTTCGCCGGGTCCGCCGAACCGTCCAGCAGGGGGAAGGACTTGATCTCCACGACCGTCCAGCTGCCGTCCGGATGCACCACCACCGCGTCCGGCTCCAGGAAGGCGGGGGAGCCCGCGACGTCCAGCGCGAGCATCGGATGGTCGAGCAGCGTCCACGCGCCCGGGTGCGCGGCGGCCTCCCGCAGCTCCAGCTCCGTACGGGCCGTGCGCCCCCGGGGGCCGGCCGCCGTCAGGTCGGGCACGCGCGCGTCGGCGGGCGGCTCGGCGGACCGGTCGAGCTTGTCGTGCACCAGCCGCAGCAACTCCGCGCCGCCGTCGGCCTTGACCCTCGCCTCGAAGGCATTGCCCCGGGTGAGGGCGAACTGCGACTGCCCGAAGGCCGACGGCGCGCCCAGCGCGCTCGCCAGCGCCGCCTTGTTCACCCCGGCGCCGTCGAGGATCGCGCGCCGCGCACACCCGGGGTTGGCGGCCAGCGCCGCCAGGGCGCGCGCGTCCAGCGCCTTCGCGGGTACGTCGGGGCCGCGCAGCTCAGCGAGCCTTCCCCAAGCTCTCGACTGCGCTCGCGCTGGGGAGACCCCTATCCGGAGCGCCGTCCCCCGCGTCCTTGGGAGAGGCACCCGGTTCGGCTCCGTCTTCGAACCGCGACTCGCGCTGCCGTGGAATTCGCTCACCCGCGGAAGTCTGGCATCCGGCACTGACAATCGAGGAACCCGCGGCGGAGGAGTCCGCCGCGACGGGGGCGGAAGCCGAGGCCGAGGAGTCCGCCGTGACCGGTGCGGCCGACGGCACGATCTGTGCCTTGACCCGGTCCGCGGTGCGCATCACGACGGGGGCCAGCAGCAGCCCGACGCCCATGACGGCCGCGCCCGCGACCGCGTCGAGGAAGTAGTGGTTGGCGGTGCCCATGACCACGATCGTGGTGATCAGCGGGTAGGCCACGGCGGCCGTCTTCGTCATGCGCGAACCACCGAAGCGCCACAGCATCGCGCCACACCACAGGGCCCAGCCCACGTGCAGGCTCGGCATGGCCGCGTACTGGTTGGTCATGTCCCCCATGCCGCGCGGTGCGCTCGCCGCACCGCCCCACCAGCCGTAGGAGCTGTACTGCGCCATCGTGTCCACGAAGCCGTGGCTCGCGTCGAGGAGCCGGGGCGGGCAGGTCGGCAGCAGGGTGAAGCCGATCAGGCCGATGAGGGTGGACGTCATCAGCCAGGTCCGCGCGGCGCGGTAGCGCGCGGCGCGGGAGCGGAAGAGCCACACCAGGACGGCCGGAGTGACCAGGTAGTGCAGCGACGCGTACCAGAAGTCGGCGGGTATGCCTATCCAGGCCTCGCGGGTGAAGAGGCGGTTGAGGGGGTGCTCGAAGTTGAGGTACAGCCCCTTCTCGAAGCGCAGGATCGTCAGACCGTTGTCGACGGCGCCGGAGACGTCGCCGCGGGCGAGGAGCCGGCCGGCCGAGTAGCACGCGTACACCAGCAGGATCAGCGGCAGCTCGGTCCACCAGCGCAGCCTGGGCGCGGGGGCCGCCGCCTCGGTGCCCGGTGTCTCGGTGTGCTGCATCCGATCGTCCTCCCCCTTCGTCGTCGCGCGTAGCCCGTTCGGCCGTGCCACCTTACGGTGTGTGCGCCCGCCCGGGGGGCGCCTCCGGCCCTCAAAGACGCAGAGATCGCCCCCCGGGTTGCCCACGGGGGGCGTGCGCGATGATGGAGGAGTTCCCCTTGCGCTGTTCTTCTCGCGTTGTTCTTCCGGAAAGGTGACCCATGCCCGCGCGCATCCTGCTGGCCCGCCACGGACAGACCGAGTGGTCCCTGTCCGGCAAGCACACGGGCAGGACCGACGTGCCGCTCCTGGAGGAAGGCCGGCGAGGCGCGAAGCTGCTCGGCGAGCGCCTGCACCGGGCCCCGTACGAGGGCCTGGCCGACGTCGAGGTGCGCACCAGCCCGCTGGCACGCGCGCGTGAGACCTGCGAACTGGCAGGCTTCGGCGACCGCGCGCGTACCTGGGACGCCTTGCTGGAGTGGGACTACGGGTCGTACGAGGGCATGACCCCCGCGGACATCCAGGCCGTCCGGCCGGGCTGGCTGATCTGGCGCGACGGTGTCCCGGGCGGGGAGTCGCTCGCCGAGGTCACGGCCCGGGCCGACGAAGTGGTCTCCTGGGCCCGCTCCGAGGACCGCGACGTCCTGGTCTTCGCCCACGGGCACATCCTGCGCTCCATCGGGGCGCGGTGGCTCGGCCTGCCGATCGACTTCGCGGCCCGGATCCGGCTGAACCCGACGTCGCTGTCCGTGCTGGGCTGGGCCTACGGGGAGCCGGCGATCGAGAGCTGGAACGACCTGGGGCACCTCGCCCAGGATGTGCCGGACGCCGCACGGCGGGCGTGACGTTCGCGACAGTTCCTCAGGCCGTCCGCGGCGCCGAGGCGTGCCGCTCCAGGAACGCCGACACCCCGGAGGCCCTGCGGTGCGGCAGCAGCACCCGCGCGGTCGCCGCCAGCATGGTCTGGACGCGGGACGACTGGACCTCCTGCAGCAGATCCAGCACCCGCATCCCCGCCACCGCCGCCTCGTCCGGCCGGCCGCCGCGCGCGAGGTCGTCCGCCAGCTCCGCCGTGTAGAGGGCGATGTTCCGCGTGAAGTGCGGATCCTGCAGCTCGGCGGCGCGCCGCGCGTGCCGTGCCGCCCGGGGCCAGTCGCCGAGCGTGGACCAGCACTGCGCCTCCAGGCCCTCCAGTTCGGCCTCCCCGTAGAAGCTCATCCACTCGGGGTCGGCGTCCGAGGGGCCCCGCCCGAAGAAGGCCTGCGCCCGGGCCAGTGCCTGTTCGCAGCCGACGCGGTCGGCCAGTCCGGCCCAGCCGCCCGCCTCGCGCAGCGCGAGCAGCGACATCAGCCGTGCCGAGCCCACCGGCCGGGCGACGCGCTGCGCGGCCTGGGCCGCCCGGACCGCCTCGCGGGGCCGGCCGGCGTCGCGCGCGAGGAACGCCGTGTTGCAGAAGGCGTGCGCCTCAAGGCCCGGGTCGCCGTTCATCCGGGCGGTCGCGAGGGCTTCCGCGTAGTGCGAACGGGCGTCGTCGAAGCGCCCCGAGTCGTGGGCCAGCCAGCCCACGGAGATGGCCAGTTCACCGGCGCCGGAGTAGAGCCGGTCCGCCGTGGTCTGCCGGGTCGTCCCGGCGTCCAGCAGGGCGTAGGCGGCGCGCAGCGGGGCCGCGGCGCGGCGGTAGAGGCCGTCCGCCCCGTGCCGGTCGTCGAGCAGCCGGATCCGGCGGACGGCTTCTTCCAGGGCGCCCGCGTCGCTCGCCCCGGCGCGGTGCACGGGGCGCTGTGCCGCCGAGGCGTCGCGGGCGAGGCCGACAGGCCCCAGTGAGGCGGCGGCCACCGTGGCGCCCCCGCCGGTCATGAACGCGCGACGTAGCACGTCGCTCTCCTCGTAGGTGTCGTGCGGGTGGTACGCGTCGTACGGGTTCTGCGTTTCATACGGCTCGCACGCCCCACTGGTCTCACTCGTGGCGTTCGCCCGGTTCGCGGTGTCCGTCAGGGGCGCGTCATCGGTGTCGCGCGCCCGGCGTCCGCGTACCGACGAGCGGGGCGCGAACCCCAGGGCGGTGAGTGTGCGGCCCGGGTACATGTGCAAGAACACCCGTTCGTACGCGTAGTTGGGGCAGCGGATCTCGCCCGCCTCGACCCGGCCGATGTAGCGCGCGTCACAGCTGACCTGCTCGCCGATCTCGAGCCCGGCCCGGCGGATCACCGCGGCGAACTCGGCCGGCGAGCGCTGTCCGCGCAGTCGCCGGAAGGCGAGGTTCGGCCGCGGCGGCCGGTGGGGTTGAGACGAGGTCACCGTTGACGACGCCATGGCCGGGTCCTCCCGTGCGAACCGTGGAACCATGCCGGATTCAGGGCGACTTGTCGCGATGTGTCCGCCTGGGTGGCCCCTTGTCCGGCGGGCAAGAACGTACCTGCTGTGATGGAGCCACCACGCTGGGTTTTGCTACAAACCGGGTATCTCATCCGTGATCTGCCATGAAGTGCCATCCTTTGCGGCTGACTTCCGCCGTAGCCGTTGACAACCTGCCGCGTTGAACCTCGCGGACCGGGAGGCCCCCGACTCCCGACCGCTCGTCCAAGCAGGGGTTTTCGTGGTGGAGGCCGGTATGGACACCAGCCGGATCAACGATCCTCGTACGCCGCCGGGTACACCGGCGGCCGGCTGCGATGTGGTGACGGTGCCGGCCCGGCAGGGGCTGGAGGCGGTCGACATCCTGCGGCGCGGACCAGGGGACGCGGTGGGACCCGTGCTGCACGACGACGGCGGTGACACCCTGGGCTTCTTGGTGCCGCCGGGGACGGCCGCCGGGTGGGACGTGCCTGGCAGCACCTGCACGGAGACCGACGGGCGCGGACAGACCCTGGCGCCCGAGCCTCCCGTGGCGGGCTCGGACTGGCTGCTGCCGCCCGATGAGGCGGACCTCGCGACCGATCCGGCGGTGCTGCGCGAGGCCCTGGGGGAGGCCGCCCGGATGATCAAGGCGGCGGACAGCTGCCGCTGAGGCGCCCCGGCCGGCCGTCGCTCGGGCCGTCCCGGCGGCTTACCGGTGAAGCCCCGGCCGGTTGTCGCCGGGCCGTCCCGCCATCTGCCGCTGAGGCGCCCGGCCGGCCGTCGCTCGGGTCGTCCCGGCGGCTTGCCGGTGAAGCCCCGGCCGGTTGTCGCCGGGCCGTCCCGCCATCTGCCGCTGAGGCGCCCGGTCGGTTGTCGCTCGGGTCGTCCCGGCGGCTTGCCGCTGACGTCCCTGG